>WRHK01000004.1 GCA_009783295.1 Promicromonosporaceae bacterium | reverse complement strand
GCGGCGGGCTACGTCCTCTTATAAAGCAGATTGCTTGCTTGTAAATTTATTCATAGTCAGCTATTCTTTCGGGTTGCGCTCACTGTGAGTAGTTCTTTAATAGAGGTAGGCGTTAATAGGAGGACGAGCCGCCCGCAGGGCTGTGTTTTTGGTTCTTTTTGCACAAGCAAAAAGAACAAGTCCCCCGTTCGGCGGGGCGTAGCCCCGCATTATATAAATACCTATCCTTTTAATTTCTTTTCTAAAGTTTCTTTTATAACAGCAGGGGTTGCCGCGCCTTTCAGTGCTTTATTCGCCATTCCCATAAGGAAGCCGAAAACCTTTTGTTCGCCGTTTTTGTATTGCTCGACAGGCACGGGGTTATTTTTAATTACATCGTCAATCACGCTTTCTACAAGCCCTAAGTCTTCTTTAATCCATAATCCTAATTCGTCACATATTTCTTCGGGTTTTTTGCCCGAAGAAGCCATATCGCGTAAAACCTCTTTCATGTCACCGCGGTTAATCTTATCGGTATAACCGTATTTTACAAGTTTTCCGAAATCAGAAGCGGAAAAAGGCAGTTTTTCAAGCTCAATTTCCCCCAAATTCACGCGGCGCAGAAGCTCGGTAATGATAAATGCGCAGACGGCTTTTGGGTTTTCGCTGTATTCTTTCAGCGCAGCTTCAAAAAAGTCGCTTAAAATCCGGTTTCCGGTGAGAATTTCCGCATCGCTTTTGGTAATGCCCATTTCATTTACGTAACGCGCAAAACGCTTATCCGGCATTTCCGGCACGGAAGCAAATATCGTTTCCAATTCGCTTTCCGAGAGGACGAGCGGCGGAATATTCGGGTCGGGGAAATAGCGGTAATCGTGGGCGTTTTCCTTACTTCTCATTGCGTAGGTTTCGCCGTCCGCGTCGGAGAATCTGCGGGTTTGCTGATACAGCGGTTCGCCTTTTTGTATCGCTTCGGTATGGCGGTATATTTCAAATTCAATTGCTCTTGTGATTGACTTAACGGAGTTAAGGTTTTTAATTTCAGCGCGGACGCCGAGCGGTGCGCCTTCGGGCGCAAGCGAAATATTTACGTCGCACCGCAAAGCTCCCTGTTCCATTCTGCCGTTGCATACATCTGCATACAAGTACATCAAGCGTAGCTTCTCCACAAACGCGCAGACTTCCTCAACCGTGTGAAAATCAGGCTCTGTAACGGTTTCGATTAAACACATACTGCCCCTGTTGTAATCGGCAAGGCTGTATTTCGGGGACTGGTCGTGGATTAGTTTCCCCGCGTCCTCTTCAAGATGGATTTGCTTAATTTTAATTTTTTTCTCACCTGCGGACGTTTTTATTTCAACATACCCGTTTTTGCAAACAGGGCGGTAAAGCTGTGTAACCTGATAAGCACCCGGCAGGTCGGGGTAGAAGTAGCTTTTTCTGTCCCAGCGGGTCAGACGGGAAATTTCGCAGTTCGTGACCGCGCCCGCTTTGATAATGAGTTCAACCGCTTTTTTATTCAGCACGGGTAAAGTCCCCGGAAACGCAGAACAGCCCGGACAGCAGCGGGTATTCGGACCGCCGCCGTATTCGGCGGAGCAGGAGCAGAATATTTTAGAGTTGGTCATTAACTCGGCATGGATTTCAAGCCCCATTGTGGGAATCAATTTTATATTACTCATATTTACCTCTTACATTTCAAAAATTGCGGGATTAAATAATCGTTCAAAGCAATCCGCCGCTTGTAATATTGTCTGTTCGCCGAATCTATTACCTGTCAGTAACATACCAATCGGAACGCCGACCGTGTTATAACCGCAGGTTGTTGTGATTGACGGTAATCCTGCCAAAGCGGACGGAACGGTAAAGAGGTCGTCGAGAAAGGCATTTTCGCAGGAATTTCCGGAAACGGTCGGTGTTAAAATTATATCGGAAGTTTTTAAAATTTCTTCGTACTCGGCGCGGATTTTTTGGCGCAAAGCAAGTGCTTTCAAATAATATTTCTCGTAATTTCCGCTTGACAGCACAAAATTACCGAACATGATTCTGCGCTTGACTTCATCGCCGAAACCGCGTGTTCTTGAATCTAAAAGCTGTTCAAAGTAGGTTCTGCCCTCTCCCCGCAGTCCGTAATTCACGCCGTCGTAGCGCGCTAAATTGCTTGACGCTTCCGCGCTTGAAATAATGTAATACGCCTGTACTGCATATTCATGCATTTTTGTTTTAATTCCAAGGATTTCCGCGCCGCTTTTTTCAAATTCTTTCACAGCACTTTGAACAGCGTTTTTCACTTCATCGGAAGCGTTATTCAAAAATGCTTCGGGAACGGTAATCTTCAAGCCTTTTACACCTTTATTAATCTTAGCGGTGAAATCTTCCTCACGATTAAAAGTATTCGTGTCGCGGGGGTCTTTACCGGCAATTGTATTAAGTATAATCGCACAATCTTCCGCTGTTTTAGCTATCGGACCGATTTGGTCAAGCGAGCTTGCGAACGCCGCCAAACCAAAGCGTGACACACGCCCGTAAGAAGGACGAAGCCCTGCTAAACCATTAAAGGAAGCGGAAAACCTTACTGCGCCGCCGGTATCGGAAACAAGCGAGTACGGAGCAAATTCCGCGCTGACAGCCGCGCCGGAAACCGGTGAGCTGCCGATAGAAAATTCAGCCATATTTGCTTTACCGAGCAGAATCGAACCCGCGTCACGGAGTTTTTCAACAACAGCCGCGTCAAACGGCGGGATAAAACCTTTCAGCATAGCAGAAGCGCAGGTTGTTTCCGACTCTTCTGTCATTATATTGTCTGTAATCACACAGGGAATTCCGGTAAGAACGGTTTGATTTCCGGAAGCAATCACATCATCAGCCGCAATAAGCGATTTTTCTTCATAAACGCTTATAAGCGCGTTTAAAGGCGAGTTCATCTCTTTTATATGTTCCAAATGCGCTGCACAAAGCTCACGTGCGCTTATTTCTTTTTTATCAAGCAGTTTCCGCAGATTTTTAATCGTTTTTTTAGTTAAATCCATACTTATTATTTTACTCCATTATTTTCGGTATAATATAGCACTCAAAAAGTGATTCTGTATTTGCAAGCAACTTTTCCGGCGTATATGACGGCAGGCAGACATCGTCCCGCAGGTCATTAAACGAAACGCTCTCCGTATCTTTGGTATCGTCATAAACATCATCAAAATTCCGTACCGAATCAGTAAATTCAACCAAAGAATTTAAATTTAGAATCATTTTTTCCTTTTCGCTTTCGGAAAACGATAACTGCGACGCTTCACATAAAGCATCAAAAATTGTAGTATCTATCATATTTTATAACCCCTTACATCAATAATGTTGTCCTTAACTATACTATTATACTATAAAATCCTTAATTTGGCAATAGCAGAGCGAAAAAAAGTGCGGGGTTGACAAAAACCCGCATTTAGTGTATAATGATAAAGTTATTTTTAATTGCGAGGCGTAGCTCAGTTTGGTAGAGTGCCTGCTTTGGGAGCAGGATGCCGCAGGTTCAAGTCCTGTCGCCTCGAGCGGCGAACCGCCGCCGGCAATATTGTGGCGGTTCGTATTTAATACAGCAGACTCGGGATTAGTATTACAATAAAATTATAAATCTTATACAAATCCCGCTCCGCGGACTGCTCGGCAGGAGATAAATCCAAAAACTTAATAAATATATTGCTTTTAATTCCGTTTAATGGTAAAATGGGATTAAGTAGGGGCGACCCTTGCGGTCGCCCATTATTTGTTTTACTTTTTTTATATAGGGCAACTGCAAGGGTTGCCCCTACACAGGAAGGAATAACAGAATGGACTATAAAAAAGCCGCCCGTGAGCTTGTTTCGCAGATGACTTTAGAAGAAAAGGTTTCGCAGATGATGCACAGCGCCGCTCCCGTTGAACGGCTCGGAATCCCCGCCTACAACTGGTGGAATGAAGCCCTGCACGGTATTGCGCGGAGCGGAACAGCAACGGTTTTCCCGCAAGCAATCGCCTTAGCGGCAACCTTTGACGACGCGCTTCTGTATGAAGTTGCCTGTGCTGTTTCCGATGAGGGCAGAGCAAAATACCGCGCTTATCAGGAAGAGGGCGACAGGGATATATATAAGGGGCTGACTTTCTGGTCGCCGAATATAAACATTTTCCGTGACCCCAGATGGGGCAGAGGTCACGAAACCTACGGCGAAGACCCGTATTTAACGGCGCGTCTGGGTGTGAATTTTATAAAAGGGCTTCAAGGGGAAGAAAAAGAACTGCCGCCGACGGCTCATCGGCAGTTGAAAACAGCCGCTTGCGCCAAACATTTCGCAGTACATTCAGGACCGGAAAAAGGGCGGCAGGATTTCAACGCTGAATGTAATGATTACGATTTTTGGAATACATACCTGCCCGCGTTTGAAGCGGCGGTAAAAGAAGCCGGCGTTGAGGGGGTTATGGGTGCGTATAACCGCATTAACGGCGACCCGTGCTGCGGTTCAAAGCGACTGTTAAAGGATATTCTGCGTGATAAATGGGAATTTGACGGTTATACAGTTGCGGATTTTTACGCAATCAGGCACTTAAACGACAAGCATAAGGTGACAGAAAACATCGTTGAATCCTGCGCGTTGGCGGTGAACGCCGGCTGTAATCTTGACTGCGGTGTCTTCTTCGGGAACTGCCTGAACGCGGTCAAAGAGGGCTTGCTGAGTGAAGAAGCGGTTGACGAAGCGGTTATACAATTGTTCATAACAAGAATGAGGCTCGGATTGCTCGGCGGAGAAGAAGTGCCGGAATATGTGAATATCCCTTATGAAGTCATTGATTGTCAAAAGCACAAAGATTTGAATTTAAAAGCTTCACAAAACAGCATTGTTATGCTGAAAAACGACAGTACGCTTCCGCTTGCACCGGAAAAAATAAAAACAATCGGCGTCATCGGACCAAACGCGGACAGCCGCGCCGCTCTCGTCGGAAATTATAACGGTACGGCAAGCGAATATATAACCGTACTTGAGGGAATCACGGAACAAGGAAAAGAACACGGGTTCAGGGTTTTATACGCGGAGGGCTGTCATCTTTACAAAGAAAAAACCTCCGACCTCCCTTTATCGCATAATCGTGAAGCTGAAGCGTTAGCCGTCGTTAAAAACAGTGATATTATTCTTCTTTGCTTGGGTCTTGACGCGGGGATTGAAGGAGAAGACGGGGACGCCGGAAACGAATTCGCAAGCGGGGATAAGCTGAACCTTAACCTGCCCGGACAACAGCACAGGCTTCTTGAAAAAGTAACAAAAGCGGCAGGTTCAAAGCCGGTCATTCTCGTGAATATTTCAGGAAGCGCGATTGCCTTAATGTGGGCGGATAAACACGTAAACGCAGTTCTGCAAGGGTTTTACCCCGGCTCATTAGGCGGACGGGCGATTGCGGATATACTGTTCGGAAAAATCAGCCCGTCAGGGAAACTGCCTGTAACATTTTACAAAAGCGATGATGATTTACCGCATTTCCATGATTACAGCATGGATAACCGCACTTACAGATATTATAAAGGCGAACCGCTTTACCCGTTCGGGTTCGGGTTGAGTTACTGTAAATTTGAAATAAGCAATGTCACCGTAAACCAAACCCAAAACGAAATTATACTTACTGTAAAAAATACCGGAAATATACAAGCGTGTGAAACTGTACAGATTTATGCTTCTCACCCCGAACTTAAAGAAATTTACAGTTTAATCGGGTTCAGGAAAATTGAACTTGACGCGGGCGAATCGCAGTGTTTTTCTGTTCCGCTTGACAGGAACGCCTTTTCAAGGCGCGATGAAAACGGCGATTTATATAAAATCGGCGGGAAATGGAAAATAAGCGTAGGATTCAGCCAACCGGACGAAAGAAGCATAAATTTAACCGGCATGAAGCCGGTTATTACGGAATTAAATGTGTAATGTAGGGAACGGATTTATCCGTTCCGTATTAAAGCTGTACATATGTAGGGGCGACCCTTGCGGTCGCCCGTAAATGCAATAAAACGCCGTATGGTATAACGGGACGCATAGGACGTCCCCTACGGTTTATTTATTTTTATTCTTCGCTCCGAAGTAAATTTCCGTCACGCAGTTGAATAAAGCCTGTTTATCATCTTCCGAGAGCTTTTCCCCCGCGAAAAGCTCTCTTGTTTTATCAAGGTAAAACATCGCGTCCAAAACCCCGCGCCCCTCCGATGTCGCTCCGAAGTAAAACCGTTCTTCGCTTGTCAGCGTAAGGCTTTTCGCGTCGTCAGTCAAAAAAACGATGTCCGTGTCAAGCGTTTCCGCGATTCGCAGAAGAACCGACTTCTTCGGTTCGCGCGAGCCGGAAATATAATTGGCAAGCGCACGGTAGGTAATACCGATTTTTTCGGCAAATTCGGTTTTTTTCATGCCGCCCCTGCGGATTAAAACTTCAAGTTTTTCACTGAGTTTCATTTAACCAACCTCTTTAAACGTTCATAAATTTATTATATCCATGAACAAGAAAAAAGTCAAGGTTTATTATAAAATATTTATATTATACAGTTAATATGCAAATATAGTTGCATATTATGCAGTTAAAACGATATTATTCCTTGACATTATCGGAAAATAATGTATAATATTCATTAGGTAATAAATAAAAGGAGCGTTTCACAATGTATAAAACCATAAAAAAAGTTGTGCTTGCCTATTCGGGCGGCTTGGATACTTCCATTATAATCCCGTGGTTGAAAGAGAATTATAATAACTGCGAAGTGATTTGCATGGCGGGGAATGTCGGGCAGGACGCGGAGCTTGATGGTTTGGAAGAGCGCGCAAAACAAACCGGCGCGTCGAAGCTTTATATAGAAGACTTGCAGGAAGAATTCGTAAACGATTTTATCTTCCCGACGCTTAAAATGGGTGCGAAATATGAGGGTTATCTGCTCGGAACATCGTTCGCGCGCCCCGTTATCGCCAAAAGACTTGTGGAAATCGCCAAAAAGGAAAACGCCGACGCAATCTGTCACGGCTGTACCGGAAAAGGCAACGACCAGGTGCGTTTTGAACTGACGGTAAAGGCGTTAGCGCCCGAAATAGAAATTATCGCGCCTTGGCGAATTTGGGACATTAAAAGCCGAGAACAGGAAATAGAATACGCAGAAGCCCGTAACATTCCGCTTAAAATCAACCGTGAAACAAATTATTCCAAGGATATGAACCTTTGGCACTTATCGCATGAGGGGTTGGATTTAGAAGACCCCGCGAATGAACCCGCATATAATAAGGAGGGTTTCCTTGAACTTGGAGTTTCCCCCGAAAACGCGCCCGATAAACCGATTTATGTGACAATAGGTTTTGAAAAAGGGATTCCGGTGTCGCTTGACGGAGAAAAAATGAACGGTGTAAAAATCATCAGAGCTTTAAATAAAATCGGCGGTGAAAACGGTATTGGATTATTCGACGTGGTGGAAAACCGCCTTGTCGGAATGAAATCCCGCGGCGTTTACGAAACCCCCGGCGGCACGATTCTGTATCACGCGCATGAAGTGCTTGAAACAATTTGCCTTGACAAGGAAACCGCGCATTATAAAACAATAATGGCGCAGAAATACGCCGACTTAGTTTATAACGGACAGTGGTATACCCCTTTGCGTGAAGCCATGGACGCGTTCTGTAACGAAACGCAGAAAACCGTCACGGGCGAGGTTAAATTAAAATTATACAAGGGCAATATGATGAACGCGGGGGTTACATCGCCGTATTCCTTGTACAGTGAGGACTTCGCTTCATTCGGCGAAGAAGACGTGTACAACCAAAAGGACGCGGAGGGCTTTATAAACCTGTTCGGTTTACCGCTCAAAGTAAAAGCGTTACTTGACAAAAACAGAACGTAGGGGCGAACATTGTTCGCCCGATGTAGGAGCAGACCTTGTGTCTGCCCGAAAGAGGAAAAACAATGAACATTCGTAAATTCACCTCGCAAGATTATAACGCCGCATATTCGTTATGGCAGAACACCCCGGGCGTATCGGTTCGCAAATATGACGATTCGGAAGCTGAAATAATCAAATTTCTTGACAGAAACCCGAACACTTGTTTTATAGTTGAATTGCAGGGGCGAACCCCTGCTGACAACCAAATCATCGGTACGATTATGGGCGGAAACGACGGCAGACGGGGTTATATTTATCATCTGACAGTAGCGGAAAATTACCGCAATCAAGGAATAGGAAAAATGTTAGTTGATAAGGTTATTGAAGCGTTCAAAAACGAGGGTTTACCGAAAATCGCGCTGTTTTGCCTGAACGAAAACACAGGCGGAAACAGCTTTTGGGAGAAATACGGGTTTGAAGTCATGGATGAAGCGGTAACATGGGCAATGAGGTTTATTGATTAAATTTAAGAGCCTTGAACAGGCTCAAAAAGGATTTTATTATGGATAAAATGTGGGCGGGTAGATTTAAGAAAGAAACTGACAGTAAGGTAAATGCTTTTAATTCTTCGATTGATTTTGACCAAAGAATGTATTTTGAAGATATAAAAGGAAGTATATTTCACGCGGAAATGCTTAGTGAAGAAAAAATTATATCGGAAAATGACAGTAAAGCGATAATTGACGGGTTATATAGTATTCTTGATGATATTGATAATAATGACGAATTTGAAATTGATACCGAATCCGAAGATATTCATATGTTTATTGAAGCAGAATTAACAAAGCGAATTGGCAGAGCAGGAAAACGCCTTCATACTGCTCGCTCCCGTAATGACCAAGTTACAACTGATTTACGCATGTATCTTAAAAGAAAAACAAACACAACAAGAAAGCGATTAATAAGTTTAATAGGAACATTATGTAGGAAATCTTTAAGGTACACGAGAGCAATAATGCCCGGATATACGCATTTGCAAAGGGCTCAGCCTATTACCTTCGCTCATCATTTAATGGCATACGCGAATATGTTTATGCGCGATATTGATAGAATTGACGACGCAGTAAACCGTATGATGAGTGAATGTCCCCTTGGTAGCTGTGCTTTGGCGGGAACAACCTACCCGATTGACAGAGAAATGACAGCAATAAAACTTGGTTTTGATAAGCCCTGCGCTAATTCCCTTGACGGCGTTTCCGACCGCGACTTTTGCATAGAAATCGCAAGTGCGTTGTCTATTATAATGGTGCATTTATCGAGATTTTCAGAGGAAATTATTCTTTGGTGCTCGTGGGAATTTAAGTTTATCGAACTTGACGACGCTTTTGCCACAGGTTCAAGCATTATGCCGCAAAAGAAAAACCCTGATGTCGCGGAGCTTGTACGCGGAAAATCGGCGCGGGTTTTCGGGGATTTACAGACGCTTTTAGTAACGATGAAAGGGCTTCCTTTAGCTTATAATAAAGATATGCAGGAAGATAAAGAAGCAATTTTTGACGCAGTAGATACGGTTAATTTATGTCTTCGTACATTTACACCTATGATTTGGAGTATGGATGTAAAAGACGAAAACATGAGAAATGCGGCGGCGAAAGGATTTATTAACGCAACCGACTGCGCGGATTATTTGGTAAAAAAAGGTATGGCGTTCCGTGACGCTTATAAAATCACGGGCGAACTTGTCGCGTATTGCATTGAAGAGGGTTATATTTTAGAAGATTTACCAATTGAGATATATAGAAAAAAATCAAGATTGTTCAACGATGATGTCCGTGTTGCAGTTAATCTTGATACCTGCTTAAAAAAGCGTTCAAGTTACGGAGGTCCTGCGCCGGAATGTGTCACTAAACAAATTATTAATATAAAAGAGAAATTAAGGATAATTAGAAATGAACTACACGATTAACAACACAATTTCATATAAAGATTACTGCGCGCTTCGTGAGGCGGTGAATTGGCGCAAGGTTTCTGAAAGGCAGTTTGAATCGGGGCTGAAACATTCGCATTATATTGCGGTTTTAAAAGAAAATGACACAGCAATCGGTTTAATTAAGGCAGTCGGTGATATGGGTTATTACTGGGTTTTAGCGGATTTAATCGTTCACCCCGATTATCAGGGGCAGGGACTGGGCAGAAAATTAGTAGAGGGATTTCTGCAATTTGCTGATGATTCATTGGAAAAAGGCGAAAACGTTTTTATTTCATTGCTTTCCGCGAAGGGGAAGGAATCCTTTTATGAAAAATTCGGGTTTAAAACGCGCCCTTACGGGGATATGTACGGCGCGGGAATGAGTATACATTATGAAAAAAGTTAAAGTTTATATTGACGGTGAAGCAGGTACAACCGGCTTAAAAATCCGCGAACGCTTCAAAGAAAAAGAAAACACGGAAATTCTTACAATTGATGAAGCACTGCGTAAAGACAGCGCGGAGCGAAAAAAACTGCTGAACGCGGCGGATTTTGTTTTCCTGTGTCTGCCGGATAACGCGGCAAGGGAAGCGGTTAGTTTAATTGAAAATCCTCAAGTCCGCGTGATTGACGCTTCCACAGCGCACAGAACCCACCCCGATTGGACTTACGGCTTTCCTGAATTATCGGGTGAACATCTGAAAGCGGTAAGGAATTCAAAGCGTGTCAGCGTGCCGGGATGCTACGCAAGCGGGTTTGTCGCCTTGGTTTATCCGCTTGTAAAAGCAGGGGTGATTCCCGCAGATTTTTCTGTTACTTGTTTCGGCATTTCGGGGTACAGCGGCGCGGGGAAAGCGGCGATTACCGAATATGAAAATGAGGAACGAAATCCGGAGCTGAACAGCGCAAGGCTGTACGCGCTTTCGCAGGAGCACAAGCACATGCCGGAAATGCAGAAGCACAGCGGTCTTAATTCCCCGCCGATGTTCAATCCGATGATTGATGATTTTTACAGGGGAATGATTATCTGCATACCTTTGCAGACGAGAATGTTGCCGAAGAAACACACTGCTGTTGAAATAATTGAAATATACAAAGCGCATTATCCGGAAAGCGGCGAACAAAGCGGACCGGAAAAAGTGCGGGTTAAGGTACAGGAAAAATACGAAAGCGGCTTTTTAGCCGCCAACACGCTGAGCAACTGTGACGATATGGAATTATTCGCATTTGCAGATTCAGAGAGCGAAAGAATTTTACTGACAGCAAGGCTTGATAATTTAGGCAAGGGCGCAAGCGGCGCAGCGGTGCAATGCTTTGATTTAATGAGGAGTGGTTATAAAAAATGATTGAATTTGACGGATTTAAACCTGTTTACGGCGGGATTTGTGCTTCAAGGGGCTTCACGGCGGGCGCGCTGCGCGCAGGAATAAAAGAATCGTCGCAAAAAGACGACCTTGCAATGATTTATTGCGTGAAACCCTGCACGGCGGCGGCAGTTTATACAAAGAATGTTGTAAAAGGCGCGCCGATAACCGTAACACAGAAGCATCTTCAGGATAACACAGCACAAGCGGTAATTGTAAATTCGGGAAATGCAAACACCTGCAATGCTAACGGTATTGAAATTGCCGAATTGATGTGCGAACTTACAGCGGAAAATTTAAAAGTAAATAAAGAAGATGTTATTGTTGCTTCCACAGGTGTTATCGGGCAGAAGCTCTCACCGCAGCCTTTTCAAAAGTATATACCGCTTTTGGCGGTGTCTTTAAGCGAAGTCGGGAGTATCGGTGCTTGCAAGGCAATGATGACGACAGATACAAGGGTGAAAGAATTCGCGTTTGAATTTACGCTTGACGGGAAAACCTGTAATATAGGCGGGATTTCAAAAGGAAGCGGTATGATTAACCCTAAAATGGCTACGTTACTCGTATTTATTACAACCGATGTGAAAATTTCCGTAGAAATGCTGAACAAAGCCTTACAGGAAGCCAACCGGAATTCCTACAGCCGCGTAAATATAGACGGTGATACTTCCACCAACGATATGGCATGTGTAATGGCGTCGGGGTTGGCAGGAAACGAAGAAATCACTGCCGAAAATGAAAACTACGAAATCTTTTTAAATGCACTGTGTGCGGTTATGTGCAATCTTGCACGGGAAACTGCGCGGGACGGTGAAGGCGCGACTAAATTAATTGAGTGCATGGTGGCGAACGCGCCAAGCGAAGAAGCGGCGGCTTTAATATCAAAATCGGTGGTTTCGTCAAGCCTTGTAAAAGCGGCGGTTTTCGCGGCAGACGCGAACTGGGGCAGGATTTTAATGGCAATGGGGAACGCGGGCGCGGCATTTGACCCGCTGAAAGTTTCGGTTAAAATTATGTCAGAAAACGGTATTGTGACTTTTTGTGAAGATGGCGTTGCCGTTGATTATTCTGAAGAAAAAGCGCATAATGTTTTATCCGCTGATGAAGTTACAATTATGATTGACCTGCACGAACCGGACGCGGAAAACAATCAGTCAATCGCATGGGGTTGTGATTTAACATATGATTATGTGAAAATTAACGCGGAGTATCGGACGTAGTATTATTTAACTGTAGGGGCGGCCCCTGCGGGCGCCCCAAAAAAAAAAATAAAACTCTTAACGGGGGGGCGCCCCGGGGGGGCCCCCCTCTCCTGCCCACATCAGAACCGGCCAAGCCACCCCCCACCAAACCCCCCCCCCGGGGGGCCCCCCCGCCGCGGGGTGGGGGCTAGGGGCGGGGGCCGGGGCCTTCTGCCCTGGCCCGGGCCAGAAACCCTCGACCCGGCGGCGGGCCGGAGCCGTCAGCGCCGCTGCGAGAACGGCGCGAACGCCTGCGCGAAGGCCCAGTCCTGCTGCGGGACGCCCGAGCAGCCCCAGTGCGGGGCGCCGTCGCAGCCGCCGTGGTCGCGGTCCAGCGACCAGAAGCCGATGTAGGCCAGGTGCTGCGTGGCGGCCCACTTCTCGAAGGCCTTCGCCTGCGCGACCGTGAACACCTCGGTGGCGCCGAAGTCGTCGTAGCCGTTCATCTGGACGACGCCCTCGTGGCGGTAGAGCTGCGCGCGGCTCAGGTCGGGGAACAGCGTCGCGTGGAGCTGGTCCGCGAGGCCGGAGACGGCCTGCTCGGCGTCGGCGACCATGTCGTGCTGGACGCCGTCCCAGTAGTCGAACGTCATGACGTTCACGCTGGCGATCCGCGCGCCGGCGTCGGCCGCGGACTGCAGCACGGAAACGCCCGTAGCCGCCAGCCCCGTCGGGAACGACGGCAGCGTGTACGAGAACGAGACGTCGTGGCCCGTGGCGTCCGCCCACCTCTCCACCTCGACGATCGCCGCGTTGCGGCGGTCGTTGGCGGCGGTGTCGTTGATGGCGTCGGCCTCGATGTCGAAGTCGAGCCGCGAGACGCCGTAGGTGGTGAACACCTTCTCGTACGCGGCGGCGATCTTGGAGACGTCGGTGCAGCTCTGGGCGATCTCGGTGCCCGTGGTGTCGGCCGCGTAGCCGCCGAACGACGGGATGACATCGCCGCCCGCCCGCTGGATGCGCGCGATGTCGCTGCCGAGCGCGCCCGACGCCACGGACTTGGTGGTGTCGCCCGCCCAGTAGAGGTCGCAGGACCCGGGAGCCTCCGTCTGGAGGAAGGCGAGGCTGAGGTACTTCGCCCCCGACGCCGCGGAGGTGTCGGCGATGCTCGCCACGGCCGTGACGTCGATGTACGGCGCCGCCACCTGGGACGGGATGCCGGGGTGGTTGCCGCCGGCGAACGCCGCGGCGGGGACCGTGACCAGCGCCGCGCTCGCGGCGAGGCTCAAGATCGTGCGGGTAGAACGCTTCATTGCGATTCCCTTCGTGCTGAAGGCCCTGTTTGTTTGGATGCTTTACAAAGCATCACGGCGATGACCGTATCGCTTGCGGACCGGGGAGGCAACCATTGCGCCGCGGCCTATCGTGGGCGCCATGACGACGGTCCCCCGCCTGACCCTCAACAACGGGGTCACGATGCCGGCCCTCGGCTTCGGCGTGTTCCGGACGCCGCCCGAGGAGACCGCGGCAGCCGTGCAGTCCGCGCTCGAGGTGGGCTACCGGCACCTCGACACCGCGGCCATGTACCGCAACGAGCGCGGGGTCGGCGAGGGTCTCGCCCGCAGCGGGGTGCCCCGCGACGAGGTGTTCCTCGAGACCAAGATCTGGGTCAGCGACTACGGCTACGAGAGCACGCTCCACGCGTTCGAGAAGGCCGCCGGCAAGCTCGGCGTCGAGCAGCTGGACCTGCTGATCCTGCACCAGCCCGCGCCCGACCGGTTCGACCAGACCGTCGCCGCCTATCAGGCCCTCGAGACCCTCCTGGCCGACGGCCGCGTGCGCGCCATCGGCGTCAGCAACTTCATGCCGCACCACCTGGCCACGCTGCTCGAGCGGACCGAGGTGGTGCCCGCCGTCAACCAGATCGAGCTGCACCCGTACTTCACCCAGCCGGCCGTCCGTGCCGCAGACGCCGAGCACGGCATCCTCGACCAGGCGTGGTCCCCCATCGGCGGCGTCACGTTCGGCTGGGACGGCGCCCAGGGCGGCGGCGTCCTGCACGACCCGACGGTGCAGCAGATCGCGCGCGACCACGGCCGCACCCCCGCCCAGGTGCTGCTGCGCTGGCACCTGCAGCAGGGCCGGTCGGCCATCCCCAAGTCGACGCACCCGGGCCGCATCGCCGAGAACTTCGACGTGCTCGGCTTCGAGCTGTCCGACGACGACCTCGCCCGCATCGACGCCCTCGACACCGGCGTGCGCAGCGGCGCGGACCCCGACGAGGCTCGCCTGGAGCACTTCGCCACGCCGATCCCCGAGGCCTGAGCTCTCACATCCCGGGACGGCCGGGAATACCCCACGGTTGCCCGGGGCTTGCACCCTTCGTGCCAGCCACCCGAACCGGCGTCGGCCTGCGCTCCGAGCGCGGCCCCATCCTGCTGTCCCTCATGCTCTCGACGGCGCTGGTCGCCCTCGACGCGACCATCATCGCGACGGCGTCCACCACTATCGCGCGCGAGCTCGGCTCGTTCAACCAGCTTCCGTGGCTGTTCTCCACCTACCTGCTCGCGCAGGCCGTGAGCACCCCCGTGTACGGGCGGCTCGCCGACATCGTGGGGCGCAAGCGCCTGATGCTCGTGGGCATCGCGCTGTTCTTCGTGGGCTCCGCCGTCGCCGGCGCGTCCGTGAACATGGGCATGCTCATCGCCGGCCGCGCCATCCAGGGCCTCGGCGCCGGCGCCGTCATGCCGGTGTCCATGACCATCACCAGCGACATCTACACGCTGGAGGAGCGCGCCCAGACGCAGGGGTACCTCGCGTCCGTGTGGGGCATCAGCTCCGTCGTCGGGCCGACGCTCGGTGGCGTGTTCTCGCAGTTCGTGTCCTGGCGGTGGATCTTCTGGGTCAACCTGCCCCTCGCCGTGATCGCCGGGCTCATGCTCGCGTTCCGGTATCACGAGTCGAAGGCGACCGCCCGGCGCGAGCCCGTCGACTACCTCGGCGCGCTGCTGCTCAGCGGCGGGTCCACCGTGCTGCTGCTGGGCCTGCTCGAGGGCGGGTGGCCCTGGTACGCCGGGGCGGTGGTGCTGCTGGGCGGGTTCGTGGTGCGGTCGCGGACCACGCGCTACCCGATCATCGACCTGACGATCCTGCGCCGCCGCGTGGTCGGCGCCTCGACGGCGGCGTCGCTGCTGGTGGGCGTCGTGGTCGTGGGGCTCTCCACGTACGTGCCCATCTACGCGCAGGAGGTGCTGGGCTTCGGCGCTCTGCTGGCCGGGTTCGCGCTCGCGGCCCTCACCATCGGCTGGCCGATCTCCGCCTCCCAGGCCGGGAAGGTGTACCTCCGGGCCGGGTTCCGGGTGACGTCGCTGGTCGGTGCGTCGCTGGTGCTCGTGGGCAGCCTGCTCATGCTGCTGCTCGGGTCCGGGTCGTCGCTGGTGCTGGTCGGGGTGTTCTGCTTCGTCGTGGGCGCCGGCATGGGCCTCACGGCCGTGCCCACGCTGATCGCCGCCCAGGCCTCGGCCGGTGCGACCGAGCGCGGGTCGGTGACCGGCACCAACATGTTCGCCCGCTCCATCGGGTCCGCCGTCGGCGTGGCCGTGCTGGGCGCCATCGTCAACGCCAACACCACGCTGGGGCCCGACGGCGCCCCGCACGGGCCGGGCATCATGCCGGCCATGCGGTACGTGTTCATCGCGCTGGCCATCGTGGCCGTCGCTCTGCTCGGGGCGACCGCCGCGATGCCGAAGGACCGGCAGGCGGCGCTCGAGCGACGCCGGGCGGCGGCTGCTGCGGCTGCGGTGGAGACGAAGGCGGAGGCGGCGGCGTGAGCCGGTGAGCCCCGATCGAAACGTGCTATGCGGATCGGAACGTGCGGCGCGTCGCACGTTCCGATCCGCATAACACGTTCCGACGGCAGCGATCGGACCGCCGCTAGTACGTCCGCAGCGTCTCCCCCACCCGGGCGTGGCGGCGGCCCCGCTCCTCCAGCCACGCGCCCGTGAGCAGCGCGGCCGCCGTCACCGCTCCGACCAGCACGAACGGCCACCACGGGACGTGGAGCCGGATCGGGGCGCCGTGGGCGAGCAGGTCGAGCCCCTGCACCCCCGTCAGCAGCCCCGCCACGAGCACCCCGGCCAGCGCCCCCGACACGACGGCGGCCCCGAGCACCGGCCCGAGCTCCCCCATGACCAGCGTCCGGCCCGCGCGCCGCGGCACGCCGAGCGTGCGCAGCACCGCCAGCACCCGCAGCCGCTCCGGGCCGCCGGCCAGCACGGTCAGCGCGACCGACAGCCCGGCCAGCAGCGCGAGCGCCACCGAGGCCGCGCGCAGCAGCGCCGCCATGCCGCCCAGCAGCGGGTCGGCGCGCAGGTCGGCCGTCGCCTGGGCCCGCGTGACCACCGTCGCGACCGGGCCCGCGGCCAGCGTCGCCGCGCGGGCGGCGCCCGGCCCGTCCAACCACACGACGTCGGTGTGCAGCAGGGCCGGGTTGATCCCGGTCGACCGCAGCATCGCGTCACGGTCCACCACGACGACGGGATCGCCCGTGGTGTCCAGGCTGTCCAGCGAAGGCACGCCGTGCGTGGTGCCCGCCACGGAGATCGTCATCGGGCTGGCGAACGCCGAGAGGCTCGGCTTCATCGCGCGCGCGGGCCCGACCAGCGACGGGTCGACCAGCGCCGGCACCGGCCCGCCCACCTGGGGAGCGGGCTGCTCCGCCAGCGCCCTGAACTGCGGGAACGCCTTGGCGTCGACGATGAGGAGCGTCACGGTCAGCCCGCTGCCCTGGCCCCACGCACGGCCGGGGACCACGCTCGCCTGCTCGACGCGCGCGTCGGGCACCTGCCTCGCCACCCACTGCGCGTACCCGTCGCCCGGGTGCAGCACCCGGGCCACGGCACCGACCGCCGCGTCGTCGTCCCCGCGCTGCGCGGCGTCGACCGTCGCGGCCTGCGCCCCGGAGAAGACCGCCAGCGTGACGACGACGGCGAGCGTCACGAGGGCGACGAGGCGCCCGCCCGTCGACGCCCCGCGCGTGGCGGCCACGAGCGGCACCGCCGACCAACGACGCGACCGCCGCCGGACGACGGCATGCACCACGCGCGGCACCAGCCACACGACCCCGACGCAGCACGCGCCGGCGACCAGCACGGGGGCCGCCGACGCGAACAGGTCGCCGCCCACGGAGAACCCGCGCACCCGCGCGGCGGCCAGCGCGCCGGCGGCCACGACCACCACGCCCGCCTGGAGGGCGACGGCCCACGAGCGCCGCTCGCGTTCCTCGTCGCGGCGGTCGTCCCGGTCCGTGGAGACACGCGACCCGGCCCACGACGACCACGCGACGCTCGCCGCGAGCACGGCGGGGACCGCGACGGCGCAGGCCAGCACCGCCCCGGCGGGCAGCAGGTCGGCGCTCGCCGGCATCCCGCCCCCGACGCCCACCGCGACGAGCAGCGCCAGCGCGCAGGCGAGCACCGCCACCGCGAGCGACTCCGCCAGGGCGCGCACCGTCACGCCGGCCACCGACGCGCCGCGTGCCCGCTCGAGCGCCAGCACCAGGCGGCGTCGCGACACGAGCAGCGACGCGGCCAGCACGAGCACCAGGCCCGACCCCGCCACGAGCCCCACGAGCACCGTGGTGAGCTGGGACCGCGCGACCTGCTCGCGCCCCTGGTAGGCGGTGAGAACGTCGTCCAGGTGCGTCGACAGCACGAACGTGAGCTCGTCGCCGCCCACCTGCACGTGCGCCGGGTGGCCGGTCAGGTGCACCAGGTCGGCCTGGATCGCGGGCGTGTCCGGCCCCCGGAGCCGGTCCGCCTCCAGCGGGACCGTGACCTTCACGTCGACGGGCGCCGACGACGGGTGGCGTTCCGCCGTGCCGGGGGCGTCCGACACGGTCGCCGGGCCGAGCAGCGCGGCGGCCGTGGGCCGGAGGGCGAAGGGCGACTGCGAGCGCAGCAGCTCGGGGGCGGCGCCCCACAGGGGGTCGTGCGCGTCGAGGGGCGCGAAGACGCCCGTCACGTGGAGGGTGGCGCCGTCGTCGGTGCCGGTCAGGTCGTCGCCGGCGGTCACGCCGAGCAGGCGCGCGTTGTCGGCGGACAGCGCCACCGGGACGACACCGCCGACCAGGGTGGGGTCGGACGGCCCGGGTGCGCCTCCCGCGAGCCAGCGCACGGGCGGGTGCACCGTCGTGACGCGCGCGACCTCGAACGTGCCGGCACCGGAGCGTGCGACGCCGGTCCGCGTGGTCGCGGCGACCGCCGGGAGCCCGGTCACGGAGGCGAGGTGCGGAGGAAGCGGGACCGGCGCGCCGGCGATCGCGTCGAGGGCGGGGCCCAGCGTGCCGAGCGTGGCCCGCACGTCGAAGCCGAGCTGGGCGCCCGTCCCGGCGGAGGCGACCTCATGGCGCAGGCCGGCGTCGGCAGCCCGGTCCACGAGCAGCGGAGCCACGGCGGCGGCGGTCAGCAGCAGCGCCGACAGCGCGGCGTAGGCCGCGACCATGCCGCGCTGCTCGACGGCGCGGCGCCACGCGGCGGCGAGGCCCGCGAACGTGCTCCTCCACCCGGTCATGAGTCGGCCCCCAGCCGCAGCAGCGCCGCACGCGCGCGCTGGACCATGGTGCGCGACGTCGTGCCTACGGCCAGCGCCGCGCCCGCGACGAGCGCGAGCAGGCAGCCTGCGAGCGCCGGCCACGGCACGACCAGCCACGGCGCCGGCACCGGCGTGCCGCCGTCGGGCCCGACGGCGAACCGCACCGCGAGCAGCGCGGCCGCGCCGAAGCCCACCACGCAGCCGCCCACCAGCCCGACGCCGAGCAGCAGCGCGTGCTCCGCGACGGCCGAGCGCACGAGCGCGCTGCGCGACGCGCCCACGGCCTGGAGCCGGGCGAGCTCGAGCCGCCGCAGCTGGAGGCTGCCTGCCACGCTCGTGGCGGCGCCGGCGACGGCCAGCAGCAGGGCGCACCCGGCCAGCAGCAGGAGGGCGGCCTGGATGCCGATGCGGTCGGGCCCGTCGCGCAGGTCGATGATCGCGGCGGCGAGCGTCTGGACGTCGCCGGGCCGGTCGGTCGTGGTCGCCGCGTCGGAGCCGGGCGCGGCGGTGCCCCACCACTCGTCGGCGGCCATGGGGGCGACGTCGTCGGGCGCGGAGACCGCCTCCAGCACGTCACGGCGGACCAGGACGCTCGCGCCGCCGGGCAGGTCGCGCACGACGCCGGAGACGTAGGCGTCCACGTCGCCGTCGGCGGCCGGCCCGGCGAGGGTGAAGCGGCCGCCCACCCCGACGCCGAGCGAGTCTGCCATCCCCGGCGTCACGACGGCGGGCACCGGCGGGACGGCGTACGCCTTGGTCCCCGCCACCGGCGCGAGCCCGGGGAAGCGCCCGTCCGCGCTGGGCGCCACGACCACGCCCGCACCGGACGTGGCCAGCACGTCCGGGGAGACCGGGCGCGACACGACGACGGCTCCGTCGGTGACGGTGGCGGGCAGGTCGTCCTGCGTGAGCTGCGGGACCAGGGTCGAGGAGTCGACCACGTACTGCGGGCTGCGCGCCGACCAGGCGGACCCGAGCCCGACGGGGGTGCGCCGGCCCGACGTGTCGAGGGCGGTCAGGTCCGAGAAGGCGACCCGCGCCGCGACGGACCCCATTGCGTACATCGGGTCGGTGACCAGCTGCAGGGCGACGACCCGCGTCCCGGTGACGGCGCCGCCGTCGTCGCGCGCCGTCGCCGCGTACTGCTGCGTCGCCCCGTCCGGGCGCAGCACCCGGACGGAGCGGACGCCGTGCGCGTCCTCGAGCACGACCTCGGGCAGCACGGAGCCGTACTGCGCGACGGCCGCGCCGGAGAGGCCGAAGTCCATGGTCAGCGCCACCCGGACGGTGCCGTCGGGCAGCGCCGGTCCCGCGGCCCGCGTGAGATCGGGCCGCCGCAGGTCCCGGAGCACGTCGGCCCAGCCGGAGGCTCCGCCGGGGCCCGCGACCGCGTCGAGCCGGCCGCGGAGCACGGCGCCATCGTCGGCGGCGAGCAGGCGCGCGTCCACCGGGTCGGTGCCCGTGCTCGCCGCCGTGACGCTCGCGACCGTCACCGGGTGCAGCGCGGCGCCGTGCGCGCCGGCGAACGCGGCGACGTCGGCGGAGGCCTGCAGGGGGTCGCTCGACGCCGGGGTGACGCGCAGCGGCGCACCTACGGCGAACGAGGCCTGCTCCACCTGGGACGTGCGCCAGGTGCCGAGCGCCGACACGGCGAACACCGCGGCCGCGACCGCGAGCGTGACCAGCACGACCGACTGGGCGGCCCGCGCGGGCCGGCGCCCCGACTCCCAGAACGCCATCGGCACCACGAACCCGCGGGCCCGGGCCGCGGCACGGTCGCCCGCACGGGCGAGCAGCGGCAGCAGGTGCACCACCAGCAGGCCGCCCGCGAGCAGCAGCAGCGCCGGGGCCGCCACGAGCACGGGGTCCGCCGCGCCGTTCGGCTGCAGGGGGCGGACGGCGAGCTGCCAGACCGCGATCCCCGCGACGGCGAGCGGCACGACGACGCCCCCCGACCGGGCGAGGAGCCGCCCGGCTCGCGCCGCGCCGGGGCGGACACGCGGGGGCCGGTGCCGGTCGGCGCCGCGCCGGAGGTAGGGCATCAGGAGCAGGCTCGACAGCGCCAGCGCGCTCGCGCCGCACACCCACCAGGCGACCGGCCCGGACAGCGCGCCGGCGATCCCCGGCACCGCGGTCTCCCCGCCGAGGGCCGCACCGACCAGCCGCACCAGCACTGCGGCCACGGCCGGGGCGACGGCAGCCACGACGACGGCGAGCCCCAGCGCCTCGACCGCTGCCAGGGCGAGCACCTGCCGCCGCGACCCGCCGCGCGCGATCATCAGCGCGACCTCGCCGCCGCGCTGCTCGGCCACCATGCGGGCCGCGAGCAGCGCCGCGGCCCCGCCCACGAGCAGCAGCACGAGCGCCGCCACGAGCACGACCGTGCGGGTCACGGCGATCCGCGCGACGAGGGCGGCGAACCGCGCGACCAGGGGGTTGTCCACCTGCTCGACCGTGACGACCTGGGAGGCGAGCGCCGTGGCGGCGCGCTCCTGGGCCTGGGGCATCCGAGCCCCGACCGCGCGCGCCTGCGCCGCCGTCAGCCGGGACAGGTCCGGCGTGCCGACCACCTCGAGCCGGCCGACGCCGAACGGGCTGGCGGCGAGCGCGTCCTGCGAGGTCAGCAGCGGGCCCCACACCTTGAGCGGCTCGCCGTAGACGATCTGCCCCGCCTCGGTCTCGGAGTAGGCCGCTCCCCCGAGGTGGTCGAAGGTCCACGACCGCGACGGGTCCTTGGCCGTGTAGATCCCCGTGACCTTGACCGTCGCGGTCCCGGCCGGGCCGAGGGAGGCGACGCGGACCGTCTTCCCGACCGTCCAGCCGAGGTCGCGGGCGGCCCGTGCCGGGACGGCCACCGGGATGGTGCCGTCGGCGTCCGCTCCCGCCCCGGCCGCGGGCAGCGCGCCGGAGACCAGCGCGAGCGGGGCGTCGTCGGGCAGCGCTGCGAGGTAGGTGCCCGGCGCGTCCTGGACGGTCTGGTGCGCGCTCGACGTGGTGAGCAGCGCCGACTCGGCCCACGTCTGCGTGGTCAGGGGGGCCGGGGCCACGAGCGAGCGCAGCACGCGGGTGGCGGCGTCGACGGCGGGCGGGGCCGGGTAGGCGATGCTCGTCGACGTGCCCTCCTGGAGCTCCACGGCGAGGGCCAGGTGCCGCTCCTGGGGCGTCAGCACGGCCAGTGCCGCGGCCGGCGCGCGCTGCTCCGCGGCGTCGAGCAGCACCGCGGACGCCCCGATCGCGGCTGTGGTGAGCGCGACGAGCGCCGCGACGACGCCGAGCACCACGCGCTGCGCGACGGCCCGCTGCGCCACGAGCCGGAGGGTGCTCGCCACGTCAGTAGGTCCGGAGCGTCTCGCCGACGCGGGCGTGGCGGCGCCCGCGCTCCTCGAGCCACGCGCCCACCACCAGGGCCGCGGCGACCGCCGCGGGCACCAGCACGAACGGCCACCAGGGCAACGCCAGCGCGGCCGCCGTGCCGTTGGCGAGCAGCTCGAGCCCCTGCACGCCCGTGAGCAGCCACGCGACCAGCGCGCCGGCCAGCGCCCCGGAGACGACCGCGGCGGCGAGCAGCGGCGCGAGCTCGCCGATGGCCAGCGACCGGCCGGCCCGCCGGGGGACGCCCAGCGTGCGCAGCACGGCGAGCACGCGCAGCCGCTCGGGGCCGCCCGCGAGCACCGTCAGGCCGACCGCCGCCGCCGCGAGCGCCGCGAGGGCGAGCGCCGCGAGGCGCAGCAGCGCGGTCACGCCGCCGAGCAGCGGGTCGGTGCGCAGGCTCGCCTCGAGGGCGGAGCGGACCGTGACCACCGCGAGGGACCCCGGGTTCACCGCCGCTGCCTTCTCGGCGCCGGGCCCGTCGAGCCACACGATGTCGGTGGCCACCCTGGTGGCGTCGGTGCCGGTCGCCTGGACCATGGCGTCGCGGTCGACGACGATCACCGGCTCGGCCGAGGGGTCGGTGAGGCTCACCGGCGGCCCGGTGCGGGCCAGGTCGGCGGTGCCGACCACGTCGAGCTTCATGGACGCACCGATGGCCAGCACCGACGGGTCGAGCGCCTTGATCGGGTGCACCAGGCCGGCGTCGACGAGGGCGGGCACCCGGTCGCCCGGGTGCAGCGGGGCATGGTGCGCGAGGGCCGCGAGCTGCGGGAACGTCGCCGTGTCCACGGCCAGGACCGTGACGGTCAGCCCGGTGCCGGTGCCGAGGCTGCGGTCGGCGAGCACGGAGGCGGGGGCCACCTTGATGCCCGGGAACTGCGCCTTGATCCAGTCGACGTAGCCGTCGTCGGGGTTGTCGACGCGGACGGCGGCACCGACCACGGCGTCCGTGGACCGCTGCTGCGCCGCCGCGACCGTGGAGGCCTGCGCCGCGGAGAACACGGCCAGCGTCGCCACGACGGCCACGCTCAGCAGCGCCGTCGTCCCCGCTCCCCCGGACGCCGCGCGCGTCGCCGAGACCAGCGTGATCGCCGACCACCGCCGCGCGCGCCGCCGCACCACCGAGCGCACCAGCCACGGCACCAGCCACAGCACCAGCACGCAGCACGCGGCCCCCACCAGCACGGGCGCCGCCTGCGTGAACAGGTCGCCGTGCCGGTCGAACCCGCGCACGCGCGCAGCCGCCAGGGCCGCGGCGGCGAGCGCGACGACGCCCACCTTCGCCGCGACGCCCCACGACCGGCGCACGCGCTCCTTCTCCCGGCGGGCGTCCCGGTCGGTGGGCACGCGCCGGCTCGACCACGACGCCCAGGCCGTCCGCACCGCGGAGAACGCGGGGAGCAGCAGCACGCAGGCCAGCACCACGGCGGCCGGCACCAGGTCGCCGCCCACGACGAGCCCGCCGAACGGGAGCGTCGCGAGCACCCCGACCCCGGCCGCCACGACGGTCACGACGGCCGACTCCGCCAGCGCGCGCACCGCCACCGACCCGACCGACGCGCCGCGGGCGCGCTCGAGGGCCAGCATCGTGCGGCGCCGCGACACGAGCAGCGACGCCGCGAGCGCCAGCACCAGCCCCGCGCCCACCGTGAGGCCCACCAGCACCGTGGTGAGCTGCGCCCGGGCGACGGTCACGCGGGCCTGGTAGGTGGTCAGCACCTCGGCGAGCCTCGTGTCGGTGGTCATGATGGTCGAGTTCGGCGTGCTCAGGCCGCCCGGCCGGTCCTTGATCCGGGCCAGGTCCACCAGGAGCGCGTCGATGTCGCGCGAGCGCACCTCGGCCAGCCGGATCGGCACGCGGGCCACCAGCGTGTGGGTGGCCGTCGTGATCACGACCGGCGTGTCCGACTTCGGCAGCACGGCCGGCCCGAGCAGCGCGGCGACGTCGGGCCGCGGCGCGAACGGTGGTTCGAACGCCAGCAGCGACGGCGCGGCACGCCAGGCCGGGTCGTTCGCGTCGAGGGGCTCGAACAGCCCGGTGACGTGCAGGGAGACGCCGTCCGACGGCGGCAGCACGGCGCCGGCGGCGACGCCCATCGCCCGCGCGTTCGCCACGGAGAGGCCCACGTCGACCGTGTACGTGCCCGACCTGTTGGGGT
This sequence comes from Promicromonosporaceae bacterium, assembly GCA_009783295.1. Lineage (GTDB taxonomy): Bacteria > Actinomycetota > Actinomycetes > Actinomycetales > Cellulomonadaceae > Xylanimonas. The sequence goes on along the minus strand of WRHK01000004.1, from coordinate 75,321 downwards.
CGTAGCTCCCCGGCGCCGACCCGTCGACCCAGCGCACGGGCGGGTGGGCGACCTCGACGCGCTCGACGCTGAAGCTCTTGCCGCCCGCGGCGAACCCGGTGCTCTCGGCGGCGGCCGCCAGGCCGGGCTTGCCCGCCACGCGCGCCAGGTGCGGGGGCAGCAGGTGGCCGACGTCGGCCAGGTCCTCGAAGGTCGGCGCCGTGCCGCCCTCGAAGTAGTACTGGTACGTGAGCGTGAGGTCGGTCGACGGGCCTGCCGCGCTCAACGCGTGCCGCAGCCCGGCGTCGGAGGCCCGCTCCATGAGCAGCGGGGCCACCGCCGCGGCGGCCGCCAGCACCGCCGCGAGCGCCGCGTAGGCGGCGAGGATGCCGCGCTGCTCGACGGCGCGGCGCCATGCCGTGCCCAGCCCGGCGAACGTCGTGCGCACCCAGGTCACCGGTCCGCTCCCAACCGCAGCAGGTCGGCGCGCGCGCGGCCGACGAGGGACTGCGCCGTCGTGCCCACGGCCACGGCCGCGAGCCCGACCAGCGCGACGACGAGCACCGTCAGCCACGCCCACGGCGCCTCGAACAAGGCCTGCGGGATCGGGAGCCCGCCGTCGGCGCCCACGGCGAACCGCGCCGCGAGCAGCCCGGCCGTGAGCCCGCCGACCGCGGCCCCGGCCACGATCCCGAGCCCCAGCAGGAACCCGTGCTCCACGAGCACCGACCGCACCAGCGACGCGCGCGACGCCCCGAGGGCCGCCAGCCGCGCGAGCTCGAGCCGCCGCAGCTGCAGCCCGCCGGCGACGCTGGTCGCGGCGCCCGTGACGGCAAGGAGAAGCGCACAGCCCGCGAGCAGCAGCAGCGCCGCCTGCACCCCGACACGGTCGGGCCCGTCGCGCAGGTCGGAGATCGCGCCCGGGATGGTGAGCACCGTGCCGGGCGGGGCGGCCGATGCCGCGGCGACGTCGGACCCGGCCGCGGCCGTGCCCCACCACTCGTCGACGGCGAGCGGCGCGAGGCCCAGGGGGCCGGAGGCCCGCTGCAGCTCGTCGCGGCGCACCAGCACCCCGGGGCCGGAGCCGCCCGGCAGGTACTGCGCCACGGCCATGACGATGACCTCGACGTCGCCCTCGCCGTCGTCGGTGATGACCTGCAGGCGGCTGCCCGGCACCGCCTTGTACGTCTGGGCGAGGTCCTGCGTGATGACGGCCGGCACCGGCGGGACGGCGTACAGCTTGCTCCCCTTGACGAGCTGGAGGCCGGGGAACGTCCCGTCGGTCGACGGCGCCGCGACCATGCTCGCCCCGAAGTGCTCCAGCTCCGGCGGCTCGACGGCGCGGCTGATCACGAGGGTGCCGTCGGCGACCTTCGCGTCGGCGAGACCCTGCAGCATGGTCGGCGTCGCGTAGTTGGAGGTCACCAGGCCCTCGGGCTCGAACGCGTACTGCGTGCCGCGCGCGGCCCAGCCGCTCCCGAGGTCCACGGGCGTGGCCTTCCCGGCGGCGTCGGCGGCGGCGAGGCCGGCGATCTTCGCCGTGACCTGCGGCGTCGCGTTCTGCGAGTTCGGGACCACCGCCGCGCCGAGCAGCACACGGAACCCGACCAGCCGCACGCCGGTGACCGCCCCGCCGTCGTCGCGCAGGGTGCCCGAGAGGAGGGCCGGCCCCGTGCCCGAGACCGGGTGGTTCCCGCGGTCCAGCAGCAGCGGTCGCACGGACTGGACGCCGCGCGCGTCCTCGACCACGGCCTGCAGCGTGAACTGGGGTGCGCTCGCCGAGTCGAAGACGGGCACCGCGTCCACCTGCGCGACGGCGGTGAGCATGGTGGTGCCGTCGGGCAGCAGGGGCCCCGCCGGCGGGGTCATCGGCTCCGGCCGGGCCAGCGCGTTCACGACGTCGCCCCAGCTGCTCACGCCGCCGAGCCCGGCCACGAGGCTGAGCCGGCCGTGCAGGGCGGCGCCGTCGTCGACGGCCAGCACCCGCGTGGGGTCGGGCGTGAGCTCGCTCTGGTCGGGCGCGATGCTCGCGTGGCCGACCGTCACGGGCTGCAGGTCGGCGTGGTGCCGGCCCGCGAAGGCCGCGACGTCGGCCGACGCCTGCAGCGGGTCGGCGACCGTGTGCTCCAGCCGCACGGGCGCGCCGACGGCGAGCTCGGCCTGGTCGACCTGCGACGTGCGCCAGGTGTCGAGCGTGGTCACCGCGAACACGGCGGCCGCGACGGCGAACGTCACCAGCAGCACCGACTGCGCGGCGCGCTCGGGGCGGCGCCCCGTCTCCCACAGCGCCAGCGGCGCGACCATCCCGCGCGACCGCGACGCCGCCCGGTCGCCGGCGCGCGCCACGAGGGGCAGCGCCCGCACCAGCAGCAGGCTGCCGGCCAGCACCATGAGCCCGGGCGCGACCACCAGGATCGGGTCGGTGGTGCCGCCCGGCGCCAGGGGCCGCGTCCACAGCTGCCACGTCGCCACGCCCGCGAGGACCACCAGCACCACCACGCCCGCGGACTGCGCGAGCACGCTCCCGAGCGTCGCCGCGCCCGGGCGCGTCTGCACCGGTCGCCCGGCCTCGGCGCCCCGGCGCAGGTACGGCACGAGCAGCAGGCTCGACAGGAGCACGGCGCACGCCGCGCTCGCCACCCACACCAGCGGCGAGCCCAGCGAGGCCCCGAGGCCCGGCACCGACGCGCTGCCGATCGCCGCGCCGACGGCCCGCACCAGCAGGGCGGCCAGCACGGGTGACACGGCGGTGACCAGCACGGCCAGGCCGAGCGCCTCGAGCCCCGCGAGCACCAGCACCTGGCCGCGCGTGGAGCCGCGCGCCATCATGAGCGCCGTCTCCCCCGTGCGCTGCTCCGCCAGCATGCGCGCCGCCAGCAGCGCCGCCGCGCCGCCCACGAGCAGCAGCACCAGCACGGCCACGAGCACGATGGTCCGCGTCACGGCGAGGCGGGCCAGCACGCCGTCGATGAGGGTGCCCGCCCGCAGGTCCAGCGGGTCCACCGAGAGCGTCTTGGTCTGCAGCGCCGCGACCATGTCCACCTGCGCGTCCGGCAGGCGGTCGGCGATGGCGCGCGCGTCGGCCGGCGTCGTGCCGGCGAGGTCCACAGCGCCCGTGACCTGCACGCGCGCGACCTGCACGTGCCCGGCGGCGAGCGCGTCGGTGCTGGTCAGGAGCGGCCCGTACGCCGGGACCGACGCCGAGTCCTGGGTGCCCGGCATCCCGAGGGTGCCGCCGCCCGCCCCGCCCAGCTGGTCGAAGCCCCACGCGTGCATGGCGTCGTGCGCCTCGTACACGCCGGTGACCTTCAGCACCGTGACCGTGGCGTCGGTGAAGTCGTGCAGGCGCACCGTGTCGCCCACCTTCCAGCCCAGCGCGCGCTGTGCCGCCGACGGGACGGCCACCGGCAGGGCGCCGTCGGACCCCACCGTGCCCGTGGGCGCCGACCCGGAGAGCATCGTGACCGGCGCGTCGCCCGAGATCGCGGCGAGGTACGCCGTGGCCGACGACGACTGCAGCGGCCCGCTCGCGGCCGTCGTGAGCAGCGGGGACTCCAGCCACTGCGACGTCGTCAGGCGTGCCGGCGCGGCCAGCCGCCTCAGCTCCGCCGTCGCGGCGTCCTCGGCCGGGGCCGCCTCCATCACGATGTTGGTCTCCGACGGCGCGGCCACCTTCATGCCGACGGCGAGGCTGCGCTCCGCGGGCGTCGCGGCGGCGAACGCGGCGCGCGGGGCGTCGCCGTCGGACGCCACGAGCAGGGCCGCGGACGCGCCGACCACGCCGGTGGTGAGCACCACCAGCGCCGCGACCACGGCGAGCACGCCGCGCTGGGCGGACGCCCGCTGGGCGACGGTGCGGACGGTGCTCACGACGCGACGTGCTGCGTGAGCTGGCCGTCCTGCAGGTGCAGCACCCGGTCGGCAAGGGCGACGAGCGTCGGGTCGTGCGTGGCCACGAGGATCGTCATGCCCTCGGCCTCGACGATGCCGCGCAGCAGCGCCATCACGGCGAGCCCGGTCTCGGAGTCGAGCTGGCCCGTGGGCTCGTCGGCGATGAGCAGGCGCGGCGAGCTGGCCAGCGCGCGGGCGATCGCCACGCGCTGCTGCTGGCCGCCGGACATCTCGCCCGGACGCTGCGCCGCGTGCCCGCTCAGGCCCACGAGCTCGAGCAGCAGCGCCACGCGCTCCTCGCGCTCCTCCACCGGCACGCCGCGCAGCCGCAGCGGGATACCCACGTTCTCCGACGCCGAGAGGGTGGGCACCAGCCCGAACGACTGGAACACGAACCCGACCACGTCGCGGCGCAGGGCGTCCAGCCCGGCCTCGTCGAGCCCGCCGACGTCGCGCCCCGCGACCGTGATGGTGCCCTCCTGGAGGGCGTCGAGCCCGCCGACCAGGTTGAGCAGGGTGGTCTTGCCCGACCCGGACCGGCCGACGACGGCCACGAGCTCGCCCGGGGACACCTCGAACGAGACCCCGTCGAGCGCCCGCACGGCGGCGTCGCCGCTTCCGTACACGCGCCGCAGGCCGGTGACCTGCACGATCGGCTCGGTGATCGTGGTGGCGGCCATCAGTCCTCGCTCCCGCGGCGCACCGTCACCTGGTGCTCCTCCAGGGCCAGGCGCACGCGCCCGGCCAGCCTGAGCGCCTCGCGGTACTCGCGCGGCACCTGCACGCGCCCGGCGCGGTCGAGCACGGCGAACTCCTCGGCCACCGTGTGCTCGGTGCCGTCGTCGTGCGTGCGCTTGCTGCGCAGCACCTCGGAGCTGGTGCGCCCGTCGCGGATGGCGACGGTGCGCTCCACGTGCTCGCTGACCTCGGGGTCGTGCGTGACGATCAGCACCGTGGTGCCGAGCTCCTTGTTGACCTGGTGCAGCGCCTCGAGCACCTCGACCGAGGTGGTGGTGTCGAGCTCGCCCGTGGGCTCGTCGGCGAGCAGCAGGCGGGGGCCGTTGGCCAGCGCGACGGCGATGGCGACGCGCTGCTGCTGACCGCCCGACAGCCCGACGGGCCGCCGCTTGGCGCAGTCGGCGACGCCGAGCATCGCGAGCAGCTCGGCCGTGCGGCGCGAGCGCTCGGCGCGCGGCACGCCGGCCATGGCCTGGGGGAAGTCGACGTTCTGCTCGGCGGTCAGGTACGAGAGCAGGTTGCGCGTGGTCTGCTGCCAGACGAACCCGACCGCCCGGCGGCGGTACTCGACGCGCTGGGCGCGCGTCATCGCCATGAGGTCCCAGTCGCCCACGCGCGCCTTGCCGGCGGTGGGCACGTCGAGGCCGGAGAGGATGCCCAGCATCGTGGACTTGCCGGAGCCCGACGCACCGACGACGGCGAGCAGATCACCCTCGTCGACGATCAGGTCGAGCCCCTGGAGGGCCTGCACCTCGATGCCTTCGGCCTGGTAGATGCGCACCAGGGCGTCGCAGACGACGAACGCGCCGTCGCCGAAGCCACCCCGGGACGCCGGTGGACGGGGGTCCACCATCGTCTGTGCCATGTCGCCCTCCTCGCCGTCATCACACACGCCTCGTCGCGGCGCCGATGATGCCACACGTGAGAGCGCTCTCATAGGTTTCGCACCAAGGTGAGACAAACCCGTGACGAGCAACGACGCACCAGGTGGGGACGGCGTCGAGGCAGTGGCCAGCCCCGCGGCGCCCGACCCGCGGCCCTACTCGCCCAGGCTCTCCCCGAGCACGGCCAGCACCGCGGCGCGCGCCTGCGCCGACCGCCCGCCCCGCCGCTCGACGAGGAGCTCCACGAGCTGCTCCAGCACCAGCCCCAGCGCGGCGCGCGAGGTGTGCAGCAGCTCGTCCCGGAACGTCCCGGTGACGGGCGGCACCACGAGCGCCGCGTGGGCCAGCCGCACCAGGGGGGCGTCCGCGAACGAGGTGACCGCCAGCACGTGCGCGCCGGCGTCGCGCGCGGCCCGCGCGGTGGCGAGCGTGGGCCGGCTGGCCCCCGAACCGGAGAGCGCCAGGCACACCGACCCGGGCCGCAGCTGCGCGGCCGAGATCTGCTGCGCCAGCGTGTCCGGCAGGAACTCGCACGGCCGCCCGGCCGCGCCCAGCCGCATGGCGGCGTCGAGGCCCAGCGGCGTCGACAGGCCGCTCGCGGCGACCACCACGCGGTCGGCCTGGTCGAGCGTCACGAGGAAGTCCTCCACGGCCTCCTCGGTGAGCGCCGCCGTCATGCGCGGCAGGCTGCGGCCGAACGCCTCGATCGCGGCCCGCAGCGCCCCGACTGCCGTGCCGTCGCCCGCCGGGGCGTCGGGCGCGGGGCCGAACGCGAGCTCGCGCGCCACGGCCACCCGCAGCTGCGGGTACCCCTCGTACCCGAGCGTCCGCGCGGTCCGCACCACCGACGCCCGCCCGACACCGGCGAGGTCGGCGAGCTGCTGCGCCGTGCACTCGACGGAGCCGGCCAGGTCGGCGGCGACGACGTCGGCCACGCGCCGCTCGCTCGGCTGCAGCGACGACGCCAGCGCGGCGATCCGCACCGACGGCGGTGCGTCACTCGGTCCCGTCCACGACACGTGCGCGTGCCCCCTTCGTGATCCGCCGGCGCAGCGCACCGGACACGGCGTCGATCGCCATCGTGACGACGACGACCACGACGATCAGCACGCCGACGGCGTCCCACTGACGGTACTGGGTGTACCCGGTGAGCAGGTCGCCGACACCTCCGACGCCGATGAGCCCCAGGATGGCCGACGTGCGGACGTTGAGCTCGAAGCGGTAGAGCGCCAGCGAGAGCAGCTCGGGCGCGGCCTCGGGCCACAGGCCCCAGCGGGCCGTCTCGAGCAGCGTGCCGCCGGCGGCGCGCACGGCCTCGGCGGTGCCGCCGGGCACGGCCTCGATCGTCTCGTAGGTCCACTTGGCGTGCGTGCCGATGCCGCCGATCGCCAGCGCGAGCGCCCCCGTGAAGGGCGTGAGCCCCGTGACGGTCAGGATGACGATCGCGATGATCACCTCGGGCACCGCGCGGATCACCGCGAACACCGCCCGCAGCGGCAGGCGCAGCCACAGCGGCCCGACGCCCTGCGCCGCGGGGATGCCCAGCACGGTCGACACGACGACGCCGAGCAGCGCCCCCAGCCACGCCATCTGCACCGACACCCACGTCTGCTGCAGGGCGTACGGCAGCTTGGACCAGTCGGGGTGGGCGAACATGAGCCGCAGGTAGTGCACGACGTCGCCCGGCAGCTCCCGCAGCCCGGTCCAGTCCAGGTGCACGTGCCACAGGGCAGCCAGGACCACGGCGCCCGTGACCAGCTGCGCGGTGCGGACGGCGAGCCGCCGGGGCCGCGGCGGGGCGGCGACCCGGGGCCGCGCGGGGGCAAGGACGGCGCTCATCGCAGCCTCTTGCGCAGCACGTTGGACGCCACCTCGATGAGCACCACCACCACGAGGATCTCGACGATGATCACGCCGAGCGCCCCGTACCGGTAGAACCCGCGGACCTCGTCGATCAGCCGGCCGATGCCGCCCGCGCCCACGAGCCCGAGCACGGACGAGATGCGCACGTTGAGCTCGAGCGAGTAGAGCACCTGGCTGGCGTAGGCCGGCCACGTCTGCGGCACGGCCATCATGCGGTTGGCCTGGGCCTGGGTGCCGCCGGCGGCGAGGCCGGCCTCCAGGTAGCGGGCGTCGGCCGAGTCGATCGCCTCGGACACCAGCTTGACCACGACGCCCAGGTCGAACAGCACGAGCGTGAGCACGCCGGGCAGCGCCCCGACGCCCACCATCGCCACCAGCACGGTCGCGTAGACCAGGTCGGGCACGGCGCGCACCGCGTTGAGCACGGCGCGCACGGCGCTGCGGCCCCACGTGGGGTTGGTGGGCCGGGCCGCCCAGAGCGAGAGCGGCAGCGCGAGCAGCGCGGAGGCGGCGGCGCCCACGACGGCGATCTCGAGCGTCTCCAGCAGCGGCTTCCAGGTGCGCGGCAGGATCGAGAGGTCCGGGTCGAACATCTGCTGGACCTTGGTCCACCCGAAGTGCCAGTGCCGGGCGATGGTGCCCAGGTCGATCCGGATGCCGCCGATCGCCGGCGTGACGGTGGCGGCCGTGATCAGCGCGAGCACCACGAGCACGGCCACGGTGCGCGGCCAGGTGCGGGGGCGCGGCGGCGCGGCGAGGACGCTCACCCGGCCGACCCCAGCCGGTCGCGCACCTGGAGGGGGCGGCCGTAGATCTCCTCGAACACGGCGTCGTCGGCCGAGGCCGCGGGGCCGTCGTAGACGAGCTCGCCCGCGCGCAGCCCGATCATGCGGGTCGTGTACTGGCGGGCCAGGTCCATGAGGTGCAGGTTCACCAGAACGGTGAGCCCCTGCTCGGCGTTGATGCGCGCGAGGTCGGCCATGACGGAGTGCGCCGTGGGCGGGTCGAGGCTCGCGACGGGCTCGTCGGCGAGCATGACGCGCGGCCGCTGGCTGAGCGCCCGCGCGATGGCGACGCGCTGCTTCTGCCCGCCGGACAGCGCGCCGGCGCGGCCCCACACCTTCTCGAGCATGCCCACGGAGTCGAGGGCGGCCAGGACGATCTCGCGGTCGTCGTGGCCCGCCAGGCCGAGCAGCGTCCTCCACGTGGGCGTGTGCGCGAACCGCCCCACCAGCACGTTCTGGTAGACGCTCGCACGGTCCGCCAGGTTGAAGGCCTGGAAGATCATGCCGACGCCGCCGCGCAGCTCGCGCAGCCGCCGCCCGCGCAGGGCGCCGACGTCGTGCGGGCCCACCTGGACGCGGCCCGACGTCGCCGGGACCAGGCCGTTGACCGTGCGGACGAGGGTCGACTTGCCCGACCCCGACAGGCCGACGACGGCGACCATCTCGCCCGGCTCGACGGCCAGCGTGACGTTCCGGAGCGCGACCGTGCCGTCCGGGTAGCGCACGGAGACGTCGTCGAGGCGGACGGGCCAGGGCCCGGAGGCGGCGAGGGCCGCCTCCGGGCTGCTGACGGACGGGGTGGCGCTCACTTGCCGGCGAACCGCGCCGTGACCTTGCGCGCGAGGTCGATCTGGGCCGGGTCGGCCTTCACCCAGCCGGTCTGGCTGAAGATGTTCTTCAGCGTCGCGGGGTCGACCTTGTCGTAGCCGGCCATGAGCGTGGTGATCTGGTCGCGCATGTCCTGGGGCAGGTCGGTGCCGAGCACCACGCCGCCGTTCGGGTACATCTCGGAGAGGCCGAACACGACCACCTTGTCGCCGAGGTCGGGGGCCTCGGTGGGCTTGATGGACGAGCGGGCGTCCCAGTAGGCGAAGCCCACCTCGGCGTCGCCGTGGTAGACGGCCATGATGAGGTTGTCGTTGCCGGTCACGGGCACCTGGGTGAGGTCGTCGACCTTGATCCCGGCCTGCTCGAGGTCGAGCACGGGCAGCTGGTAGCCGGCGGGCGACGTGGTGTTGCCGAACGCGACCTTGGTGCCCTTGGTGATCTTCTTCAGCGCGTCGAGCCCGACCGGCCCGACGCCGGTGTTCTTGGCGCCGTCGGCGATGCCGTTGCAGTACAGGTACTGGCGCCCGTCGGCCGCGTAGGTGGCCTTGACCGGGGCGTCGGTGCAGTACTTGGAGGCGTTCTTGATCGAGGTGAAGGCCTCCGAGGCGTACGACGACGCCCCGTTGCGCACGTCCTGCAGCACCGGGTAGGCGCCGCACTCGTCCTGCGCGGCGGCGAGCGAGCCGGCGTCGGCGATGGCGATCTGCGCCTGGCCGGAGCAGACGGCCTCGACGGCGGCCTGGTAGTCCTTGGTGACGACGCCCTTGACCGGGACCCCGAGCTCCTTGGACAGGTAGTCGGTGAGCGGCTTGGCCGAGGTGACCAGGTCGTTGACCTGCTCGTTCGGGATGAGGGCGAGGGTGATCTCCGACGGGCGGTCCTTCGACGACCCGGCCGACGAGCCGCCGGACGCGCTCGCGTCCGGGCTGCACGCGGCCAGGGTGAGGGCCAGGGCTGCGATGGCGAACGCAGCGAGCGGGGTCTTGCGCATGTCCGTCATGCCTTTCGGTCAAGGGGTGAGGTGAGTCCTCGTGCCGCGGTCGCGGCCCAAGCGTGGAGGTCGTCGTACAGGGCGGCGAGCGTGGCGCCGCGCAGGGTGGGCCGCAGGTCGGTGCGGGTGGACGCCGGGCCCACCAGCGCGGTGTCCGCGCCGAGCGCCGCGGCGGGCGCCAGGTCGTAGGCCCAGATGTCCCCGACCGACAGCACGGGACCCGTGGCGAGGTGCTTCTCGACCACGACGGCGAGCCCCGCGGGCTTGCCGATCGCGTAGTGCCGCTCGAGCAGGTGCTCGGCCGCGCCGAGCTGGGCGAGCGCCGCCTCGACCCCCGTCGCGGGGGCGTTGGTGGCGAGCACCAGCCCGGCGTGGCGGCCGAGCTCGGCGAGGAAGCTCCCCAGGCCGTCGGGTGCGACGACCGGGGCCTCGCCGGTGCCGAGCTGCGCGCGGCTGGCCTGGTAGGCCGCCTCGAGCAGCTCGTCGTCGGCGCCGCGGGTCAGCGCGAGCCGGCGGACGGCGTCGTACCCGTCGAGGAAGGCGGCGTCGCCGGCGTCGACCAGGTCGAGCAGGTCGATCGCCTCGTCGACGAGCCCCGGGTCACGCAGCGCGCGGGCCGCGTGCCGCGCGTACGCGAGCACGGGGCCGCGCCCGAGCGCGAGGGTCCCGTCGAAGTCGAAGACGACGGTCGGCTGCCGCATCTGCCCTGCCTCTCCTGTGGACGATGCGGCCACAGTAGACCCGGGGTATGGACGGATGGGCCACGGGAGGGTGAACTCCGGGTGGCGGAGCGGTCACGATCCGGTCTCGGCGGGCGAACCCGCCCGCGCCGCCGGAGGCGTCAGGCGGTCTCGCGCAGCGTGCGGCGCTGCGCCTCCATCGCGAGCAGCGACTGGAACGCCTCGCGGTACGCCTCCGGCTGGGCGCCGGGGTCGAGCCGCAGCAGGCGGCTCTTGGCGTCGGCGATGCCGCGCGTCAGCCCCAGGTCCTGCACGGCGCGCACGACGTCGGCCACGAACCGGCCGATCGCGTCCTCGCGGTCCTCGGGCAGCGGGGCGACGGCGAGCTCGTCGACCAGCCCCGCGACGGCCTCCCCGGCCTGCTCCTCGACGGCGCCCACCCAGGCGCTCCCACCGAGCGTCCGCCCGACGGCGACCCCACCGGCCGCGCGGATCGCCGCGTGCACGGCCCGCCAGGCCGGGACGCCGAACGCGTCCTCGCCCAGCTCGTCGAACGCGGCCGGGGCGTGCTGCGGGTACTGGAGCACGGCCACGAGGGCCATGCGCTCGGTCCGGGCGACGGGGTCGCGCGGGTCGGGCAGGGGGAAGGCGGGGCGGGAGGTCTCGACCGGCTCGACCGCCGGCTGGCCTCGGTGGTCGAGCCTGTCGAGACCAGCACCGGCGCGCCCTGCCGCACGGTCCGCCGCCCGGGCCACCTCACGCCGCACGTCCTCGGTGTCGATCCCGATCCACCGCGCCAGCAGGCGCGAGTACCCGAGCTGCATGGAGCGGTCGCGGATGCCCGCGACGAGCGGCGCGGACTCGCGCAGCGCGCCGACCCGCCCCTCGACGGTGTCGAGGTCGAAGCCGTCGAGCGTCGTCCTGATGACGAACTCGAACAGCGGCACCCGGCCGTCGACCAGCGCCTTGACCGCCTGCGGGCCCTTGGCGATGCGCAGGTCGCACGGGTCCATGCCGTCGGCGGCGACGGCCACGAAGGTCTGGGCGTGGAAGCGCTGGTCCTCGCCGAACGCGCGGACGGCGGCCTTCTGCCCGGCGGCGTCGCCGTCGAACGTGAAGATCACCTCGCCGCCGAGCGACTGGCCGGACGCGAGCTGGAGCCCTCCCCCGGCCGAGAAGTCGCCCATGAGCCGGCGCACCACGCGGGCGTGGTCGGCGCCGAACGCCGTGCCACAGGTGGCCACCGCCGTCTCGACGCCGGACAGCTGCGCGGCCATGACGTCGGCGTACCCCTCGACCACGACGACGCGCTTGTCGCGCGCGATCGCCTTCTTCGCCAGGTCGATGCCGTAGAGCACCTGCGACTTCTTGTAGAGCGTGGTCTCGGGGGTGTTGAGGAACTTGGGACCCTGGTCCTCGTCGTACAGGCGCCGGGCGCCGAAGCCGACGACGGCGCCCGTCGTGTCGCGGATGGGCCACACGAGCCGCCCACGGAACCGGTCGTAGATGCCGCGCTGCCCCTGGGACACGAGACCGGCGGCCACGAGCTCGGCCTGCGCGTACCCCTTGCCCTGCAGGTGGCGCGTCAGCGCGTCCCACCCGGTGGGCGCGTACCCGACGCCGAACCGCTCGGCGTCGGACCGGTCGAAGCTGCGCTCGGCGAGGAACTTGCGCCCCGCCTGCGCGCCGGGCGCGAAGAGCTGCTCGGAGTAGAACTCGGCGGCCACGCGGTTGGCCTCGAGCAGCCGCTGCCGGCGTCCTGGCTCCTCGCGCTTGACCTGCCCGACGGCCCTGCCGCGCGAGTCCTCGTACCGGAGCTGGATCCCGACCCGGTCGGCCAGGTACTCGACGGCCTCGGCGAACCCCATCCCGTCGACCTTCTGGACGAACGCGATGACGTCACCGGACTCGCCGCAGCCGAAGCAGTGGTACCGGCCGACGCCGGGCCGCACGTGGAAGGACGGTGACCGTTCGTCGTGGAACGGGCACAGCCCCTTGAGCGACCCGACGCCGGCGGGTTTGAGAGTGACGTGGGCGGAGACGATCTCCTCGATGCGGGCACGCTCGCGGACCGCTTCCACGTCCTCGCGCTTGATCAGTCCCGCCACGCCCCGCAGTTTATGCGGCGCGGTACTGCTGGGAGCCGAAGACCTCCCACTTGATGCGCTCGGACGGCACGCCACGTCCCTCGAGGTTCTCGCGGACGGACGTCATGAAGGCCACCGGGCCGCACAGGTACACGTCGGCGCCGTCGGGCACGGGGATGGCGTCGGGGTCGACGAAACCCTCGCGGGCGTCGGCGTCGGCCGGGTCCTCGTACCAGAGCAGGCTCTCGAACTCCTCCAGCCGCACCGCGTTGTCGGCGACGTCGGCCTGGAGCGCGTGGCTGGACGGGCTGCGGTCGGCGTGCACCACCGTCACGGCGCGGCCCGGCTGGGCGGTGGCGACGTGGTCGAGCATCGCGACCATGGGCGTGATGCCGATGCCGGCGCTCACCAGCACGATCGGCGACTCGCCGTCAGCGAGCGCCAGGTCGCCGTACGGCTGCGAGACGCGCAGCACGTCGTTCACCTGGACGGCGTCGTGCAGCAGCGTGGAGACGACGCCGTCGGGGGCGCCGTTGCGGCCGCGCACGCGCTTGACGGTGATGCGCAGGTGGTCGGTCTCGCCGGCGCGGGAGAGCGAGTACTGGCGGATCTGCTGGCCGCCTCCGGGCAGCTCGACGGTGACGGAGACGTACTGGCCGGCGCGGAACTCGGGGACGCCGCGGCCGTCGACGGGCTTGAGCAGCAGGGAGACGGTGTCGGCGGCCTCGGCGACCTTCCCGGCGACGCGGTAGGCGCGCCACGGGTCGTCGGCGGAGACGCCGGCCTCGGCGTACAGGCGGGCCTCGCGCGACACGAGCCGGGCCTCGAAGAGCCCGTAGACCTCGTGCCAGGCCGCCCCGACCTCGGGGGTCACGGCCTCGCCGAGCACGGTGACGACGGCGCCCAGCAGGTACTTGCCGACGATCGCGTACTGCTCGGGGTGGATGCCGAGGGCGGCGTGGCGGTGGGCGACGCGCTCGATCATCTGGTCCATGACGTCGACGCCGGGGCCCTGGCCCACGAGTGTCGCGGCATAGAGGGCGACGGACCCGGCGAGGGACCGGCGCTGCTCGCCCGAGGCCTGCGCGGACCGGTTGAACAGGTTCAGCAGCTGCGGGTTCTCGCCGAGCATCGAGTCGTAGAAGACGTCGACGATCGCGGACAGGTTCTCGCCGACGACAGGGAGCGTGGCGGCGATGATCGGCTTCGAGGTTTCTGACAACATGCCCGCACGCTATGCAGGCCCGCGCCAGTGGTCCGACCACTTCGGCGCCAATGTGGCGTGCGCCACGGGACGGAGCGACCACGGTCCCGCGGGCATCGGGACCAAGGTCCCGGGACGGGGCGGCGAAGGGCCGGTTGCGGTCAGCGGCCCACCAGCCGCGCGTGCCACTGCGTGGCCGACACGTCGGTGAGCGAGGCGACCTGGTCCACCACGACGCGCAGCCGGGCGGCGTCGTCGGCGGCAGCGTTCCAGTCGGCTGCGAACATGGGCTCGAGGGCCAGCGGCGCGCGGTCGCTCAGCACCTCGACCAGGTCGGCGACGATCTCCCGCTGCGCACGGTACACGGGCTCGCGCTCGCGGGGGGCCATCACGTAGGCGACCGCGACGCCCTTGAGCGCGAGGATCTCGAGCTGGGTCTCCTCGGGCACCACCAGCCGGGCGGAGTAGCGGGTGTGCGGACCCGGGCCGTACAGCTCGCGCGTGGCGGCCTGGGCGGCGCCGCTGAACCGGCCGATGAGCGAGCTGGTGAGGTCCTTGAGCCGGGCCAGCGCCTTGCGCGACCCGTCGAACTCGGTCATGAGCAGTCCCGACGCGCGCAGCCGCCCGAGGGCGTCCTCCAGCCCTTCGGCCGGGTGCCAGGCGCCGTACCAGGCGTGCACGTGCTCGATGACGCGCTGCCGCTCGCTCGCCGACTCGAGCAGCCCAAGGTCCAGGCGGCCGCCCACCACGGCGTCCTCGACGTCGTGCACCGAGTAGGCGATGTCGTCGGCCAGGTCCATGACCTGCGCCTCCATGGAGCGGACGCCCGCGCGGGCGCGTTCGCGCAGCCAGGCGAACACCGGGGCGTCGTCGGGGTAGACGCCGAACTTCGCGGTCTCGGTGCCGTCGGGCCGTCGCGGCCCCTCGCCCAGCGCCCACGGGTACTTCACGGACGCGTCGAGCGACGCGCGCGTGAGGTTGAGCCCCGCGCCGTCCACCTTGGGCTCCAGCCGCGTGAGCAGCCGCAGCGTCTGCGCGTTGCCCTCGAACCCGCCGATGCTCCGCGCGACGACGGCGAGCGCCCGCTCCCCGTTGTGCCCGAACGGAGGGTGGCCGATGTCGTGCGTGAGGCAGGCGGTGTCCACGAGGTCGGGGTCGCAGCCCAGCGCGCGGCCCATCTCCCGCCCGATCTGCGCGACCTCCAGCGAGTGCGTCAGCCGCGTGCGCACGAAGTCGTCGGTGCCCGGCGTGAGCACCTGCGTCTTGGCGCCCAGGCGCCGCATCGCGCTGGAGTGCACCACGCGCGCGCGGTCGCGCTCGAACGGGGTGCGCAGCCGCGACTTGGGCGGCTCCTGCGCGTACCGCTCGACGTCGTGGTCGCCGTACGACGCCGGCCCCTGCTCCCCCTCGGCAGGACGCGGCACGCCCCCGACGACGTCGGGGTCGAACGCTCCCTGCTCGAAGGTCTGCACGGCTGCATGCTAGGCGAGAGGCGCCCCCGTGCTGGAAGGTGGTCCCCATGACTGTCGCCCACGCACCCTTCGCCACCACCGAGTGGTGGCGCACCGCCGTCATCTACCAGGTCTACCCGCGGTCGTTCGCCGACTTCGGGGGCGACGGCATCGGGGACCTGCGCGGCATCACGTCCCGCCTGGGCCACCTGGCCGCGCTCGGCGTCGACGCCGTGTGGCTGAGCCCGTTCTACCGCTCGCCCCAGCGCGACGCCGGGTACGACGTGGCCGACTACCGCGACGTCGACCCGCTGTTCGGCACGCTCGACGACGCCGACGCCCTCATCGCCCGCGCCCACGAGCTGGGCCTGCGCGTGCTCGTGGACCTGGTGCCCAACCACACGTCGTCGGAGCACGCCTGGTTCAAGGCGGCGCTCGCCGCCGACCCGGGCTCGCCCGAGCGGGGCCGGTACCTGTTCCGCGACGGGCGCGGCTCGGGCGGGGAGCTGCCGCCCAACAACTGGACGTCGGTGTTCGGGGGCCCGGCCTGGACCCGGGTTCCGGGCGGGCAGTGGTACCTGCACCTGTTCGACTCCTCCCAGCCCGACCTCGACTGGTCCAACCCCGAGGTGCGGGCCGAGATCGAGGACGTGCTGCGGTTCTGGCTGCGGCGGGGCGTCGACGGGTTCCGCATCGACGTCGCGCACGGGCTGGTCAAGGAGGCCGGCCTGCCCGACTGGCACGGCACCGTCACCATGGTGGACGGCTCCGACGCCGGCGCCCCCGAGGACGGCCAGTCCCCGGCGTTCGGCAGCGGCCCGATGTTCGACCAGGACGGCGTGCACGACATCTACCGCTCGTGGCGGCGCGTGCTCGACGAGTTCGACGCCGACGGCGAGCACCGCTCCCGCGCCCTGGTCGCCGAGGCCTGGGTCGAGCCCCTCTCGCGGCTGGCGCGCTACGTGCGCGACGACGAGATGCAGCAGGCCTTCAACTTCTCGTTCCTCACCGCGCGGTGGGACGCCGCCGCGTACCGGGCCGTCATCACGGAGTCGCTCGAGGCGCTCGACGCCGTCGGCGCCCCGGCCACGTGGGTGCTGTCGAACCACGACGTGGTGCGGCACCCGTCGCGGTTCGGGCTGCCCGAGCCGGGCGTGCGCCCCAACGGCATCTTCGCCACCGACCCGCAGCCCGACGAGGCCCTGGGCCTGCAGCGCGCCCGCGCGGCGACCCTGCTGATGCTGGCGCTGCCCGGGTCGGCGTACGTGTACCAGGGCGAGGAGCTGGGCCTGCCCGAGCACACCACCCTGCCCGACGAGGTGCGCGAGGACCCGTCGTACTTCCGCACCGAGCACCTGGAGGCGGGGCGCGACGGGTGCCGCGTGCCGATCCCGTGGGAGGCCGCGAAGCCCGGGTTCGGGTTCTCGCCGACGGGCAAGACGTGGCTGCCGCAGCCCGCCGCCTGGGCCGCGTACGCCGCGGACGCGCAGGACGGCGTGAAGGGGTCGACGCTCGAGCTCTACCGGGCCGCGCTGCGCCTGCGCCGCGAGCACGGGTTCGGCGGGGCCGGGATCGAGTGGGTCGAGGGGCTGGGGGCGGACGTCGTGGCGTTCCGCTCGTTCACGGAGGCGGGCAGCGTCGTCGTCGTGGCGAACCTGGGGTCGGAGCCGGTGCGCCTGCCGGAGGGTTCGCTGCTGCTGACGTCGTCGGACGAAGCGCAGGAAGGGACGCTCCCGGGTAACACGACGGCCTGGCTGGCCGTGTGACCCGATCAGGTCGGTGAGACGGGATCAGGTCGGCGGCTCGGACCCGCCGACCTGATCCACATCTGCCGACCTGACGGCCCGGACTCAGCCCCCGCTCACGCTCAGCTCCGCCTCGCGGAGCTTCTCCTCCCACTCCGGGGAGAGGTCGCGCGAGTCGAGCCAGCCGTACGGCAGGTGCGGCGTCTTGGGCGTGCCGGCCCGGCCGCGCTGGCCCTCGGCGTCCTTGCCCGGGTACGGCGCGTCGCCCAGGGCGTCGAGCAGCGAGCGCAGCTCGGCGAGCGACGACACGAGCGCGAGCGCGTGCCGCGCCTCCCCGCCCACGGCGTAGCCCTTGAGGTACCAGGCCATGTGCTTGCGCAGGTCGCGGACGCCCTTGCCCTCGTCGCCGTCGTAGTAGTCGATCATCAGCTCGCCGTGGCGGTAGACGGTGTCGGCCACCTGGGAGAGCGTGGGCCGCACGCGCACGGTCTGCCCGTGGAACGCCGCCGCGAGGTCGGCGAACAGCCACGGCCGCCCCTGGCACCCGCGCCCGACGACGACGCCGTCGGCCCCGGTCTCGTCAACCATGCGCAGGGCGTCCTCGGCGGACCAGATGTCGCCGTTGCCCAGCACGGGGATCGACGTGACGGCCTCCTTGAGGCGCGCGATCGAAGCCCAGCGCGCCTCGCCCGAGTAGTGCTGCGCGACGGTGCGGGCGTGCAGGGCGACGGCGGCGACGCCGAGGCTCTCGGCGATGGTGCCGGCCTCGAGGTACGTCAGGTGGTCCTCGTCGATGCCCTCGCGCATCTTGATGGTGACCGGCACCCCGTACGGCTCGGCGGCCTGCACGGCGGCCCGGACGATGTCGGTGAAGAGCTGCCGCTTCCACGGCAGCGCGCCGCCGCCGCCCTTGCGCGTCACCTTGGGCACGGGGCAGCCGAAGTTGAGGTCGACGTGGTCGGCGCGTTCCTCGGCGGCGATGATCCGCACGGCCTCGCCCACCGTGGCCGGGTCGACGCCGTAGACCTGCGCCGAGCGGGGCGTCTCCTCCGGGCCGAACGTGACGATGCGCAGGGCCTCGGTGTTGCGCTCGACCAGCGCGCGCGACGTCACCATCTCCGCGACGTAGAGCCCCGGGTGGTGCCCGGCGGACGCGCCCGCCTCCCGGCACAGCGTGCGGAACGCGGTGTTGGTGACCCCCGCCATGGGCGCCAGCACCACGGGGGTGTCCACCGTGATCGGGCCGATCTGCAGCGGGGGGAGCACGCGCTGCGCGGTGTCGAGGGTGGAGGTCGTCATGGCCGCCATTCTCCCACCGGCCCCGCGGACCCCTACAGCCAGCCGTTCTCGCGTGCGAGGTGGACGGCCTCCGCCCGGGTGCGCGCGCCCGTCTTCCCGATGGCCGCGGAGAGGTAGTTGCGCACCGTCCCCTCGGACAGGTAGGCAGCCCGGGCGATCTGCGCGACGGTGCCGCCGCGCTCCGCGAGAGCGAGCACCTCGCGCTCCCGGTCGGTCAGCGGGCTGTCCCCCACGGCGAGGGTCGCCACGGCCAGCTCCGGGTCGACCACGCGCAGGCCGTTGTGCACGCGCCGCACGGCGTCGGCGAGCTGTTCGGCCGGGGTGTCCTTGACCACGAACCCGCTGGCTCCGGCATCCAGGGCCCGCCGCAGGTAGCCCGGCCGCCCGAAGGTGGTGACGATGAGCGACCGGCAGCGGGGCACGTCGGCGCGCAGGGCGGCCGCCGCGGCGATGCCGTCCATGCCGGGCATCTCGACGTCGAGCAGCGCGACGTCGGCGTCCGCCGCGCGGGCGGCGGGGACCACCTCGTCGCCGCGGCCCACCTGGGCCACCACGGTGAGGTCGGCCTCGAGGTCCAGCAGGGCGGCGAGGGCGCCGCGCACGAGCGCCTGGTCGTCGGCGAGCAGCAGCCGGATCACGACGGGAACCTCACGGCGACGCCGAACCCGCCCAGCGAGCCGCGGCTGGTGATGAGCGTCGCGCCCGCCGTCCGGGCACGCTCCGCGAGGCCGCGCAGCCCGTTGCCGCCGAGCGTCGTGGCCGCGTCGGTGCCGCGGCCGTCGTCGTCCACGGCGATCTGGTGCCCGTCGAGCGTGACGACCACGCGCGTGGCGGCGGCATGCCGCAGCACGTTGGTGGTGGCCTCGCGCAGCACCCACGCGAACAGCTCCTGGCGGTCGGGAGCGACGTCGTCGACCGCGCCGGGCAGCCGCGCCTCGACGCCCGCGGCGTCGTACGCGAAACGCGCGGCCGCGAGCTCGCCCGCCAGCGTCACGGAGCGCTCCCCCGAGACCATGCCGCGCACGTCGGCGAGCGCCGACCGCGTGAGCCGCTGGATGTCGGCGAGCTCGGCGGCGGCGCGGTCGGGGTCGTCGTGCACCAGGCGGGCGGCGAGCTCGGCCTTGACGGACACGACGGTGAGCGAGTGCCCGACGACGTCGTGCACGTCGCGGGCGAGGCGCTCGCGCTCCTGGGTGGCGGCGAGGGCGCCGACCTCCTCCTGGGCGCGGAACAGCTGGCGGTTGCGGACGATGAGCTGGGTGAACCCGTAGACCGCCAGGGCGGCGAGCAGGCCGGACACCACGGTCGAGTCCTCGGGCACCCAGCCGGGGATCACGCGCGGCAGCCCGAAGGACAGGAGGGAGAACGCCGCGGCCACGACGAGCGACGACGGCCGCTGCAGCAGGAACACGGCTGTGACGCCCACGAACGTCCCCGTGACGAGCCCGCGCTGCTGCCCGGCCACGCAGGCGAGCGCGACGAACCCCGTCTGCACCCCGAGCACCGTGACGACCACCCGGTTGGGCACCTCCCGGAACCGGAAGGAGTACGTCGAGACGCCGAAGATGGCGGCGACGCCGACCGTCCCGACGACGCCCACCACCCGCATCCAGACGTGCGGTGCCTCGAACGCGGCGGTGAGCGGCTCCGAGAGGAACACGAGCCACACGAGCCCGAACGCGGGCCCGAACCGCCGCCACACGTCGGAGCGCCCGAAGGGTGCCCGCCCCGGTCCGCGGACCAGGGGGGCACCCCACCAGGTGGTGTCGCTCACGACGGGCCGAGGCAGCCCTCGCGACCCTTGCGGCTGCGGTGTCGTCACGATGCACACCGTCCCACAGCAACGGTCAGACGCGCGCCGTGTCTCGGCGGAACCGCCAGGCGGCGCCGAGCCCGAACAGGGCGCCCCAGGCCACCACGTTGACCACGGCGACCCAGGAGAAGTCCCCGCCGAGGGGCCAGCGCACCAGCTCGGCCATGCCGTACACGGGCGTGAACTGGGCGATGTGGTAGAACACCGACCCCTGCGTCAGCGGCACGAACAGGCCGCCGGCGAAGGAGAGCAGCGCGGTGACGGGGCCGAGGATCTGCATGATGTTCTCGGTGGGCAGCAGGTACCCCATGAACAGCCCGAACGCGGCGAACACGGTGGAGCCGAGCCAGGCGAGCAGCGCACCGCCCACCCAGGCGGCGGCCGTCATCCGGGCGTGCATCCCGGCGCCGACGGCGAGCGTCACGGCGACGGACACGCCGCCCAGGGCGAGCGCCCCGGTGAGCTTGGTGAGGATGTACGCCGCCGGCCGCAGGGGCGTCAGGCGCAGGTGCCGCGTCCACCCCTGGGCGCGCTCGACGGACACGCTCGCTCCGCCCGAGACGGCGGCGACCATGGCCCCGTACAGCGCCATCGAGATGGTGATCCAGGCGGTGACGTTGGTGTGCGCGGAGATCATGGTGGTGCGGTAGCTGGCGTCCGTGCCGAAGATCAGCAGGAACGCGACGGGCATGATCAGCCCGAAGATCAGGGCGCGGCGGTTGCGGGCCACGCGCTTGAGCTCGATGCGGATGTACCGGCGGTTGACGAGGCTGCGGCTGACGGGGCGCCCTGCGAGCGCGATGGTGCTCGTGGTGGTGCCGGCGGTGGTCGCGGTGACGGCGCTCATCGCGCGTTCCCTTCGGTGGTGAGGGCCAGGAAGGCGTCCTCGAGGTTGTGGGCGGTGACCTCGACGTCGTGCGCCGAGGTGCGGTTGAGCAGGACGCGCAGCACGGCGTCGGAGTCGGAGGCGCGCACCAGCAGGCGGGTGCCGCGCTCCTCGACGGAGTCGACGCCGGCCAGGGCGGCCACGACGTCGACGGCGGTGGCGCGGGCGTCGTCGTCGTCGATCTCGGCGGAGACCATGCGGCCGGACGAGAGCGCCTTGACCTCGGCCGAGGTGCCGTCGGCGACGACGCGGCCGTGGCTGACCATGACGATCCGGTCGGCGTACGCGTCGGCCTCCTCCAGGTAGTGCGTGGCGAAGACGACGGTGCGGCCGCGGGCGGCGTCGGCGCGGATGGCGGCCCAGAACTCGCGGCGGCCCTCCACGTCCATGCCGGTGGTGGGCTCGTCGAGCAGCAGCAGGTCCGGGTCGGGCACCAGGGCCATCGCGAAGCGCAGGCGCTGCTGCTGGCCGCCGGAGCACTTGCCGACGGGGCGGTCGGCGATGTCGGCGATGCCGGCGCGCCGCAGGTACGGCAGCGGGTCGACGTCGCTGCCGTAGAGCGCGCCGGTGAGCGCGACGGTCTCGGCGACCGAGAGGTCGCGCAGCAGGCCTCCGGTCTGCATGACGGCGGCGACGCGGCCGGCGGCGACGGCGTCGGCGGGCGTCCCGCCGAGCACGTGCACGGAGCCCGACGTCGGCTCGGCCAGGCCCAGCACCATGTCGATCGTGGTGGTCTTGCCGGCGCCGTTCGGGCCGAGAAAGGCGACGACCTCGCCCGGCTCGATGGTCAGGTCCAGGCCGTCGACCGCGCGGACGACGGTGCCGGGCGAGCGGAACTCCTTGACGAGCGCGCGCAGTTCGAGCGCGGGAACCGATGCGTTGTTCATGGCTCGAGCCTCCCGCCGCGCCGTGATGAGGGGCACCTCCGGGCGTCACCGTCCGGGCATGACAACTGTCATGCTGGGCGCGTGCCCCACCAGCCCAGCGAGCTCGAGCTCGAGCGTCGCGCCTTCCGCAAGCGGCAGGGGTACCGGTCGGTGCTCGTCTCGCTGGTGAGCACGGTGGTGTTCGCCGCGGTGGTGGTGCTGGCGCTGCGCGCGGCGCCCGGCTGGCCTCGCGTCGTCCACTCGTTCTTCGACCTCGACGCCGCCCGGCGGTCCTTCCCCGTGGTGCTGTCCGGCCTGTGGCTCAACGTGCGCGTGCTGGTGGTGGCCGCCGTCGGGACGCTGCTGCTGTCCCTGGTCGTGGCCACGCTGCGTACTCTCCGTGGGCCCGTGTTCTTCCCGCTGCGGGCGCTCGCCGCCGGGTACACCGACCTGTTCCGCGGGATGCCGCTGATCATCGTGCTGTACCTCGTGGGGTTCGGCGTGCCGGGGCTGCGGATCTTCCCCCGCCTCGACGCCTCCGTGTGGGGCACCATCGCGCTGGTGCTCGTGTACTCGGCGTACGTGGCCGAGGTGTGGCGCGCCGGCATCGAGTCCGTGCACCCGTCGCAGCGGCTCGCCGCCCGCGGGCTCGGGCTCACGCACGGGCAGACGCTGCGGCGCGTGGTGCTGCCGCAGGCCGTGCGCAAGGTGGCGCCCGCGCTGCTCAACGACCTGGTGGCCATGCAGAAGGACGTCGGCCTCATCTCCGTGCTCGGCGCGATCGATGCCGTGCGCGCGGCCCAGATCGAGACGTCGCGCGACTTCAACTTCACGCCGTACGTGGTGGCCGGGCTGCTGTTCGTGCTGCTCGCCCTGCCCGTGATCCGGCTGACCGACTGGTACACGGCGCGGCTGCGCCGGCGCGAGCAGGCGGGGGCGATCGTGTGACCGTCCTGTCTCTGCGCGGGGTGTGGTGTGCGTTCGGCGACCACGAGGTGCTGCGCGGCGTCGACCTCGACGTCGAGCGGCACGAGGTGGTCGCCCTCATCGGCGCGAGCGGCTCGGGCAAGTCGACGCTGCTGCGCACCGCGTCGCTGCTGGAGCACGTCGACGACGGCCAGATCCTGCTGGGCGGCGAGGACATCACCGACCCGCGCGTCGACGCCGACGCCGTCCGTGCCCGCATCGGCACCGTCTTCCAGTCGTACAACCTGTTCCCGCACCTGTCGGTGCTCGACAACGTGACGCTCGCGGCGCGCGTCGTGCACCGGGTGCCGCGGCGCGACGCCGAGGCCCGCGCGCTGTCGCTCCTGGAGGGCATCGGGCTGGCCGGCAAGGCCCGCGCCTACCCCGACACCCTGTCGGGCGGCCAGCAGCAGCGCGTCGCGATCGTGCGGGCCATCGCCACCGACCCCGAGCTGCTGCTGCTCGACGAGATCACCTCCGCGCTGGACCCCGAGCTCGTGGGCGAGGTGCTGGACCTGGTGCGCTCCCTCAAGGAGAACGGGTCGACGATCGTCATGGCCACGCACGAGATGGCGTTCGCGCGCGACGTCGCCGACCGCGTCGTGTTCCTCGACCAGGGCGGCATCGTCGAGCAGGGGCCGGCGCGCGAGCTGCTCGCGGCGCCCCGCGAGGCGCGCACCCGGGAGTTCCTGGCCCGGTTCCGGTCGTCCTGACCCGTTGCCATATCCCGACTACTCGTGCGAGAGTAGTCGCGTGTCCACGGTCCGCCTCTTCATCCTGGACTCCCTCGTCCGCCACGGCCCCATGCACGGGCACCAAATGCGGGCGCTCGCGGAGCAGGAGCACGTCGACGAGTGGACGGACATCACCGTCGGCTCCCTCTACGGCGCCCTCAAGCGCCTCGAGGCGGAAGGCCTGGTCGAGGCCGTCCGCACCGAGCGTGAGGGCAACTACCCGCCGCGCCGCGTGCTGGACGTCACCGACGCCGGCCGCGCCGCCCTCGACGAGCTCCACGTGTCGGCGCTCGCCGTCGTCGGGCTGCGGCCCGACCCCGCCGACTACCCCCTCGCCCGGCCCCAGCCGGGCCACCTCGACAACCTCGCGACGGTCCTCAAGGACCGGCTCGCGGCGCTCCACGAGCAGGTCGCGGCCCACCGCGCGCAGCTCGTCGCGATCGACCAGCACCTCACGGTGGCCGAACGCCTCACCCTCACCCACACGACCGACCGCCTGAACGCGGAGGTCGAGTTCCACGAGCGGCTGCTCGCCGCCGTCCCCGAGATCGTCGCCGACGAGCTCTCCCGGAAGGACTCCCATGTCTGACACGACCGCGTCCGCCACGAGCGCGGCACCCCCGTTCACCGTCCCACGCCGCACCTGGCTCTCCCTCTCGGTGCTGCTGCTGGGCGTCGCCATGGCGCTGCTCGACACCACGATCGTCAACGTGGCGCTGCCGACCATCCGCACCAGCCTCTCGGCGTCGGAGTCCACGCTCTCGTGGATCATCTCCGGGTACGCGCTCGCGTTCGGCCTGGCCCTCATCCCCGCCGGGCGGCTGGGCGACCGGTTCGGGCACACCTGGATCTTCATCATCGGCCTGGCCGGGTTCACGCTCGCCTCGCTGTGGTGCGGCCTCGCCACCGGCCCGACGTCGCTCATCGTGGGCCGCGTGGTCCAGGGCCTGTTCGGCGGCATGTTCTTCCCCGCGGTCACCGCGCTGGTCCAGCTGATGTTCCCCGGGCCGCTGCGCGGCAAGGCGTTCGCCGTCATGGGCGCCACCATCGGCTTCTCCACGGCGCTCGGCCCGATCGTCGGTGGCCTGCTCATCCAGGCCTTCGGCACCGGGCACGGCTGGCGCACCATCTTCTTCGTCAACCTGCCGTTCGGTGTCATCGCCGTCACGGCGGCGATCCTGCTGCTGCCGCGCATCGTCGCGGGCGGCGAGGCGCGCGGCGTCGACGCGCTGGGGCTCGTGCTGCTGGCCGGGTCGCTCGTGGCCCTGCTGGTGCCGCTCATCCAGGGGCAGGACGCCGGCTGGCCGCTGTGGACGTGGCTGTCGATCGCGGGCGGCGTCGTGCTGCTGGTGCTCTTCGGTCTGTGGGAGCTGGCCGTCGTGCGCCGCGGGCAGGTTCCGCTCGTGCCGCCGCGCCTGTTCTCGCACGGCCACTTCACCGGCGGCGTGATCCTGGCGATGGTGTACTTCGCGGCCTTCACCAGCATCTTCTTCACCATCTCGATCCTGTGGCAGGCGGGCCTGGGGCACACGGCGCTCTCGTCCGGCCTGGTGTCCATCCCGTTCGCCATCGGGTCGATCATCGGTGCCTCGCAGTCCGACCGGCTGGCCGCCCGCCTGGGCCGCGCCGTGCTGATCGTGGGCACCGGCCTGGTGGCCGTCGGGCTCGTGGCCGTGTGGATCGTGCTCGAGGCCGTCGACGCGACCAGCCTCACCAACTGGATCCTGCTCGCGCCGCTGCTGATCGCCGGCATCGGGTCGGGCATGTTCATCGCGCCGAACGCGCAGTTCATCGTCGCGACGGTGGAGCGCGAGGAGGCCGGCGCGGCGTCGGGCGTCGTGGGCACGGCTCAGCGCATCGGCTCCGCGGCGGGCATCGCCGTCATCGGCTCGGTGCTGTTCGGCTCGCTGCACATCCCGGCGGGCCGCCCCGGCCCCACCACCATCCCGGACGCGTTCATGCACGCGGCGTCGCAGGCGATGGCGGTCAGCGCCGCACTGGCGGTGCTGGCGTTCCTGCTGGTCTTCGCCCTCCCGAAGCGCGTCGACCACTGACCCCCGGGCTCCCCGCGAGACAGAGCCCGACGCCGCGAGTTAGAGCGGGCAGACCGCTCTAACTCGCGGCGCCGGGCTCTATCTCGCGGGCTTGGGCGGCCTCGTCCCGCGTGCGAGTCACCCGGAACCGCGTGACGGTCGAAGGAGCGGCGCCCACCGGTGCCGACCGGAGAAGGAGGTTCCCGTGCCCCTGTGGCTCGTCTTGATCATCGCCGGCATCGTCCTGCTCGTCCTCGGACTGACAGGCATCGCACACATCCTGATCTGGATCGGGATCATCGTGCTGGTCGTCAGCCTGGTCGGAATGCTGTTCACGCGTTCCCGAACGCGCGCCTAGCGGCACGGACGCCGTCCACAACGACGAGGGGCCGGAACCCGTACGGGTTCCGGCCCCTCGTGTGCGTCAGGGGTCAGGCGCCCAGCAGGTGGCCGCCCAGGTAGGCGGCCACCTTGTCCAGGGCGACTCGCTCCTGGGCCATGGAGTCGCGGTGGCGGATGGTGACCGCCTGGTCGTCGAGCGTGTCGAAGTCGACCGTCACGCAGAACGGCGTGCCGATCTCGTCCTGGCGGCGGTAGCGCTTGCCGATGGCCTGCGTGACGTCGTAGTCGACGTTCCAGTGCTCGCGCAGCTCGGCGGCCAGCTTCTCGGCCGTCGGGAGCAGCTCGGCCGACTTGGACAGCGGCAGCACCGCGGCCTTGACCGGCGCCAGGCGCGGGTCCAGGTGCAGCACCGTGCGCTTGTCGACGCCGCCCTTGGTGTTGGGGGCCTCGTCCTCGTCGTACGCCTCGACCAGGAACGCCATGAGCGAGCGGGTCAGGCCGGCGGCGGGCTCGATGACGTACGGGTAGTACTTCTCGTTCGTCACCGGGTCGCGGTACATCAGGTCCTTGCCCGAGTGCTCCGAGTGCGTCTTGAGGTCGAAGTCGGTGCGGTTGGCGATGCCCTCGAGCTCGCCCCACTCGCTGCCCTGGAAGCCGAAGCGGTACTCGATGTCGACCGTGCGGGTCGAGTAGTGCGAGAGCTTCTCCTGCGGGTGCTCGTAGTGGCGCAGGTTCGCGGCGTCGATGCCCAGGTCCGTGTACCAGGCGGTGCGCTGGTCGATCCAGTACTGGTGCCACTCCGCGTCGCTTCCGGGCTTGACGAAGAACTCCATCTCCATCTGCTCGAACTCGCGCGTGCGGAAGATGAAGTTGCCGGGCGTGATCTCGTTGCGGAAGGACTTGCCGATCTGCGCGATGCCGAACGGCGGCTTCTGGCGCGAGGCCGCGGCCACGTTCTGGAAGTTCACGAAGATGCCCTGGGCCGTCTCGGGGCGCAGGTAGTGGAGGCCCGACTCGTCCTCGACGGGGCCGAGGTACGTCTTGAGCATCATGTTGAAGTCACGCGGCTCGGTCCACTGGCCGCGGGTGCCGCAGTGAGGGCAGGCGATGTCGGCGAGCGCGACGTCGTCGGGGTTGTCGAGGCCCTTCTTCTCCGCGACGGCCTCCTGCATCTGGTCCACGCGGAAGCGCTTGTGGCACGACAGGCACTCGGTCAGCGGGTCGGTGAAGACGCCGACGTGGCCCGAGGCGACCCACACCTGGCGGGGCAGGATGACGGCGGAGTCGAGGCCCACGACGTCGTCGCGACGCGTCATGGACTTCCACCACTGACGCTTGATGTTCTCCTTGAGCTCGACGCCGAGGGGGCCGTAGTCCCAGGCGGAGCGCGAGCCTCCGTAGATCTCGCCCGACTGGAACACGAAGCCTCGGCGCTTGGCGAGGGAGACGACGGCGTCGAGACGGGCGGTGGCGGAAGGCGCAGCGGCCACGGGATCACTCCTGTGCGGTCGGCCCGCCGGTGGCTCCGGCGGGACGGGTCACGACGCCGGTCGGCGTCGGCGCCTCAGCCTACGTGGCGGGCGCGGGGCGGCGCGCCCTGCGTGCGCGTCCGGCGCGCTCGCCGCAGCGCGCGCCCCGCGAAGTTGACAATGGTTCTCACTCTTGCTGAGAATGCTTCTCATGCACTTGCGCAGGCTGGCCGCCCTGGCCGCCACCGCCCTCCTCGCCCCGCTCGCGCTGGCGGCGTGCGACTCGGCGCTGGCCTCCGACCCGCACGACGGGCGCCTGCAGGTGCTCACCTCGTTCTACCCGCTGCAGTTCGTGGCGCAGCAGGTGGGCGGCGACCTGGTGGACGTCCAGAACCTCACCCCGCCCGCCGCCGACCCGCACGACCTCGAGCTCTCCCTCGCCCGGGCCCGCGAGATCGGGCTGGCCGACGTCGTCGTGTACCTCAAGGGGTTCCAGCCGGCCGTCGACGACGCCGTCGCGCAGCGCAACCCCCGCAACCTCGTCAACGTCGCCGACCACGTGACCCTGCTGCCCGCCTCGGTGACCGGCGGCGACCAGGCCAGCGGCCACGACCACGGCGCCGGCGGCGAGTACGACGCGCACGACCACGGCACCACGTCCGGCGCCGAGACCATCGGCGGCAACGACCCGCACTTCTGGCTCGACCCGACCCTGCTGGCCAAGGTCGCCGAGCCCGTGGCGCAGGCCCTCGCCCAGGCCGACCCCGCCCACGCGGCCACCTACGCGGCGAACGCACAGACCCTGCGCGACCGCCTGGGACAGCTCGACGCCGAGTTCGCGGCGGCCCTCAAGCCGTTCGCCGGCGCCACCCTCATCACCAACCACACCGCCTTCGGCTACCTGGCCCGGCGGTACGGGCTCAGCCAGGTGGGCATCACGGGCCTCGACCACGACGTCGAGCCCTCCCCCGCCCGCCTGCGCGAGATCGCCCAGATCGCCCGCGACCACCACGTCTCGACGCTGTTCTACGAGACGCTGGTCAGCCCGCGCGTGGTCGAGACGCTCGCCTCCGACCACGGCCTGCGCTCCCAGGTGCTCGACACCCTCGAGGGCCTCACGCAGCAGTCCGTCGACGCCGGCGACGACTACTTCTCGATCATGCAGAGCAACCTCAAGACCCTGACGGAAGGACTCGTGGCCCCGTGAGCGCAGAACGCTCTGTGAGCGCAGAACCCGAGGAACGCGACGTCGTCATCGAGGCGAAGGACGTGCACGTCCGCCTCGGCTCCAGCCACGTGCTGCGCGGCGTCGACCTGCAGGTCCGCCGCGGCGAGGTGGTCGCCCTGCTGGGGGCCAACGGCTCCGGCAAGTCGACGCTCGTGCGCACGCTCGTGGGCGTGCTGCCGCCCGCGGCCGGCACCATCCGGATGCCCGACGCCGCCCACGTGGGCTACGTGCCGCAGCGCGTGTCCGCCGTCGGCGGGCTGCCCGCCACGGCCACCGAGGTGGTCGCCTCCGGGCTTCTGCGCCCCGGGCGGCTGCGCCTGCCGCGCGGCTGGCGCCAGCGGGTCGCCGACGCCCTCGGCCAGGTGGGCCTGGCCGACCGCGGCCACGACGCCACCAACCACCTGTCCGGCGGCCAGCAGCAGCGCGTGCTCATCGCCCGCGCCCTGGTCCGCGACCCCGACGTGCTGGTGCTCGACGAGCCGGTCGCCGGCGTCGACCAGCCGTCGCAGGAGCAGTTCGCCGCGACCATGCGGCACCTGGTCGAGCGTGGCCTCACCGTGCTGGTGGTGCTCCACGAGCTCGGCGAGCTCACGCCGCTGGTCACGCGCTGCGTGGTGCTGCGGCACGGCAAGGTGATCCACGACGGCGCCCCTCCCCGCCCCCGCGGCGAGCACGCCGAGCACGACCACGAGCACCTGCACCCGCACGCAGCGGAGGACATGGTGCCCGTCGGCAGCGGCGAGTCCGGCTTCGCCGGCATCGAGGACGCGACCGCGGCCTTCACCGACCACCCCCAGACGACGGAGGGCTGACCCATGTGGGCTGACCTGCAGCTGATGGTCACCGACCCGCTCATGCAGCGGGCGCTGCTCGCGGCGCTCCTGGTGGGCGCCGCCGCGCCCGTGGTGGGCACGTACCTGGTGCAGCGGCGCCTGTCGCTGCTGGGCGACGGCATCGGGCACATCGCCCTGACCGGCGTGGCGCTCGGCTGGCTGGTCGGCGCGGCGCTGGGCCTCAACCCGGTGGACGTGCTGACCGTGCCGGGCGCCGTGGTGCTCGCCGTCATCGGCTCCGTGCTCATCGAGGTGGTGCGCCGTCGCGGCCGGACGTCGGGCGACCTGGCGCTGGCCCTCATGTTCTACGGCGGCGTGGCCGGCGGCGTGCTCATCATCGGGATCGCCGGCGGCACGTCGGGCAACCTCATGGCGTACCTGTTCGGGTCGATCTCGACCGTCTCGACCTCGGACCTGTGGCTCACCGTGGTGCTGTCCCTCATCGTGCTGGGCGTCGGGCTGGGGCTGCGCACGGCGCTGTTCGCGGTGAGCAACGACGAGGAGTTCGCCGTGGCCTCCGGGCTGCCCGTGTGGCTGCTCAACATGGCCGTCGCGGTCGTGTCGGCGCTGACCGTGACCGTCGCGATGCGCGTGGTGGGGCTGCTGCTCGTGTCCGCGCTGATGATCGTGCCGGTCGCCGTGGCGCAGCAGCTCACGCACTCGTTCCGCCGCACCATGGGCCTGGCGGTCGTGGTGGGCGTGCTGGTGTGCGTCGTCGGGCTGTCGATCA
Source organism: Promicromonosporaceae bacterium (assembly GCA_009783295.1). Lineage (GTDB taxonomy): Bacteria > Actinomycetota > Actinomycetes > Actinomycetales > Cellulomonadaceae > Xylanimonas. The sequence goes on along the minus strand of WRHK01000004.1, from coordinate 44,996 downwards.
CCTACTGGCAGAACGTGTCGCCCGGCGCCACCATCGTGGTGCTCGCGATCTGCGTGTACCTGCTCGCGGCCGCCGCCCGGCCGCTGCTGCACCACCGCCAGGCGTTCGCCACCCACGACCCGCACCCCGACCTGCCCGACGACGTCGCCGTCGCCGAGCCGGTCACCGTGGGCGCGGGCGCCACCGACGAGAGCTGCGAGTCATGAGCACCCCGCACCCCGCCCCGGTCCGGATGACCCGCCAGCGCGCCGCCGTCGCCGACGCGCTCCAGGGCAGCGAGGAGTTCCGCAGCGCGCAGCAGCTCCACGAGGTGCTGCGGCAGCGCGGCGACACGGTCGGCCTCGCCACCGTGTACCGCACGCTGCAGACCCTGGTGGACGGCGGCGACGTCGACGTGCTGCGCACCGACGACGGCGAGAGCATCTACCGCTGGTGCGCCCGCCGCGAGCACCACCACCACCTGGTGTGCCGCGCCTGCGGCAGCACCGTCGAGATCGACGGCCCCACCGTCGAGGCGTGGGCGCAGATGGTGGGCACCGAGCACGGGTTCGCCGACATCGAGCACACGATCGAGCTCTGGGGCATCTGCGCGGACTGCCGGCGGTGAGACCATCCCGCACGCCGTGAGAAGGTAAGGCAATGCTTACCTCGACGGCCGCCGGGGCGCCGGTGGCCGGGCCGCCCGCGCTCGACCGGGGTCGCGCCCGCCTGGTCCTCGTCCTGGTGGGGGCGGCCATGGTGCTGGCCGCCGTGGTCGCCGCGAGCCTGCTGCTCGGCGTGCGCACCATCGCCCCCGGGCAGGTCTGGGACGCCCTGTTCCACCACGACCCCGCGAGCGCCGACCAGTCCGTGGTGCTGCGGCTGCGCGTGCCGCGCACCGTGCTGGGGCTGCTGGCGGGGGTGGCCCTGGGGTGCGTGGGCACCGTGATCCAGGGCGTCACGCGCAACCCGATCGCCGACCCCGGCCTGCTGGGCATCACGCCCGGGGCGTCGCTCGCCGTGGTGGTCGCCGTGTCGTTCCTCGGGGTCACGACACCGCTCGGGTTCGTGTGGTTCGCGTTCGCCGGGGCCGCGCTCGCCGCCGTCGTGGTCTTCTCGATCGGGCGGGCGCAGCCCGTGCGCCTCGCCCTGGTCGGGGCCGCGCTCACGGCGTTCGTCACGCCCGTCATCGCGCTGCTGCTGCTGCGCGACCTCAACGCGTTCGACCAGTACCGCTTCTGGGCCGTCGGCTCGCTCACGGGCCGCGGCCTGGACGCCGCCGCCGCATTGTGGCCGTTCCTGCTGGTGGGCGTGGTGCTCACCGCGCTGCTCGCGCCCCGCCTGACGCTCCTGGCGATGGGCGACGACGTCGCCCGCGCGCTCGGCCAGGACGTCAACGTGACCCGCGGCCTCGCCGCCGCCGCGATCGTGCTGCTCGCCGGGACCGCCACGGCGCTCGCGGGGCCTGTCGCCCTCGTGGGCCTGGTGGTGCCGCACGCGGCGCGGCGGCTGGTGGGCACCGACTACCGGCGGCTGACCCCGGTGGCGGCCCTGCTCGGGCCCGTGGTGCTGCTCGGCGCGGACGTCGTGGGGCGGCTCATCGTGCCGAACAGCGAGCTCGAGGCCGGCGTCGTCGCCGCGTTCGTGGGGGCTCCCGTGCTGGTGGCCGTCGCGCGCGGCCGCTCCGTGGCGGGGGTGTGAGCGGCATGGCCACCACGATCCTCGTCGCCCGTCTGCGGACCACGCGCCGGCGGCGCACCTCCCTGGTGCTCGGCGTCGTGCTGCTCGCCGTCGTCGCCCTCGCCACGCTGGCCCTCACGCTCGGTGCCGCGGGCGTCTCGCCCGGGCGGGCGCTGGCCGCCGTCGTCGGGGCCGGCAGCCCCACCGACGTGTTCGTCGTCCAACGCCTGCGGCTGCCCCGCGTGCTCGCGGCGCTGCTCGCCGGGACGGCGTTCGCGCTGGCCGGGGCCCTGTTCCAGTCGACGCTGCGCAACCCGCTCGCCTCCCCCGACATCCTGGGCGTCTCGACCGGCGCCTCCCTCGGCGCCGTGTGGGCTCTGCTGGGGCTCGGGGCGTCCGGGGTGGTCGTCGCCGCGTGGGCGTTCGGCGGGGCGCTGGCGGCGGCCGCGGCGATCTGGCTGCTGGCGTGGCGTCGCGGGCTGCACTCCATCCGGTTCGTGCTCGTGGGCGTCGGCGTGTCCTACGTGTGCGGGGCGCTGCTGAGCTGGCTGCTCGCGCGCGCCGAGGTCCGCGAGGCGCAGACGGCGCTCCTGTGGACCATCGGCTCCGTCGCCGACGTGCGCGACACGCCCCTCGCCGTCCTCGCGATCGGCGTCGGCGTGCTGGCGGTCGTCGCCGCTGCGATCTCCCGCACCCAGCGGGCCCTGTCACTGGGCGACGACCACGCCGCCGCGCTCGGCGTCCGCGTGGACCGCGCCCGCGTCGCCGCGCTGCTCGTGGCGGTCGGCCTGGTCGCCGTCGCGACGTCGGCCGCCGGGCCCGTCGCGTTCGTCGCGCTCGTCTCCCCCGCCATCGCGCGCCGCCTGCTCGACGACGGCGGCGCGGACCTCGCGGTGTCGGCCGCGATCGGCGCGCTGCTGGTGCTCGCGGCCGACGTGCTCGGCCAGCACGCGCTGCCCGGCATGACCGTTCCGGCCGGCGTCGTGACCGGCCTGGTCGGCGCCCCCTACCTGCTGTGGCTGCTCAGCGGCCGGTCCGACCGAAGGAGCTCGCCCCAGTGAGTGCACCCGCCAGCGAGCCCGCGACGGCCCTGCGCGCCGAGGGCGTGCGCCTCGGCTACGACGGCCGCACCGTGATCGACGGCCTGACCCTCGACCTGCCCGCGGGCAGGGTCACGGCGATCGTGGGCCCCAACGCGTGCGGCAAGTCGACGCTGCTCAAGGGCATGGCTCGCCTGCTGCCCCTCGAGGCGGGTCGCGTGCTGCTGGGCGGCCGGGATGTGGCGGCGATGCCGCGGCGCGAGCTGGCCCGCCTGCTGGGCGTGCTGCCACAGTCGTCCATCGCACCCGACGGCGTCCGCGTCGCCGAGCTCGTGGCGCGCGGCCGCTACCCGCACCAGGGGTGGTTCGGCCGGCGCTCGTCCACCGACGACGCCGTGGTCGCCCGGGCCCTGGAGTCGACCGGGGTCGCCGACCTTGCCGAGCGGCCCGTGGCGGAGCTCTCGGGCGGGCAGCGGCAGCGCGTCTGGATCGCGATGGTGCTGGCCCAGCAGACCGACGTCGTGCTGCTCGACGAGCCGACGACGTACCTCGACGTGGCCCACCAGGTGGACCTGCTGGACCTCCTGGCCACGCAGAACGAGGAGCGCGGCACCACCGTGGTGATGGTGTTGCACGAGCTCAACCTCGCGGCGCGCTACGCCGACCACCTGGTGGTCATGGCGCGGGGTTCGGTGGTCGCGGAGGGCGCGCCCGGCGACGTGCTCACGGAGGACGCCGTGCGCGGCGCGTTCGGGCTGGAGGCGCGCGTGGTGCCCGACCCGATCTCGGGCACGCCGCTGGTGGTCCCGGTCGGGCGGACCCGCCGCCAGAGTTAGGGCACAGCGGCGTTGCGTTAATGCTCGCTGGTCAGGTTAGGCTTACCTCACATCCGTCCCTCCTGAGGAGTCTTCGTGCGCTTCCGCCGCCCTCTGACCGTCGTGGCCGCCCTGGTCGCGACCACCCTCGCGCTCGCCGCCTGCACCGCGTCGTCCGGTGACGACGCCGCCTCCGGCGCCCCGTCCGGGCACGCCGCCAGCAAGGCCACCGACGCGTTCCCCATCACCGTGACCTCCGCCCTCGGCGATGCGACCATCACGTCCGAGCCGCAGCGCGTCGTCACCTGGGGCTGGGGCTCCACCGAGGCCGCGATCGCCGTGGGCGTGTACCCCGTCGCCGTGAGCGAGCAGCGCTGGACGGCCGGGGCCGGCAACCTGGTGCCGTGGGTCAAGGACGCCTACGACAAGGCCGGCGTCGCGCACCCCGCCGTGCTCACCGACGACGCCTCCGGCGCCACCGTGCCCTACGAGCAGATCGTCGCCGCCCGGCCCGACCTGATCCTGGCGCCCTACTCGGGCCTCACCCAGGAGCAGTTCGACACCCTCAAGGCGATCGCCCCCGTGGTCGCCTACCCGGACGGCCCGTGGACCACGAGCTGGGACGACGTCATCCGCATCACCGCGAAGGCCCTGGGCCGCTCCGCCGCCGGCGACGCCGTGCTCACGAACATCGACACGTTCCTCGCCGACCAGAAGGCGGCGCACCCCGAGTTCGCAGGCGTCACGTTCGCGGGCATCTGGGACGGCGACGGGTCCGTCTCCGTCTACACGCCCCGGGACTCGCGCGTGGGCATCCTCGAGAAGGTCGGCCTCAAGATCGCGCCGTCCGTGAGCGCCCTCGACACGTCCAAGGGCGGGTTCTTCTACAACCTGTCCTACGAGAAGCTCGACCAGCTCACCGCCGACTTCGTGATCGTCTACGGCGCCAGCGAGGCCGACGTCGACGCCTCGCTCGCCAAGCCCGCCCTCCAGGCCATCCCCGCCGTCAAGGCCGGGCGCGTGGTCAAGGTGACCGACCCGGTCACGGTCAGCTCGGTGAGCCCGCCGACGGCCCTCACCTTCGACTACTCGAAGGGCCTGTCGCAGCTGATCACGGAGATCGCGGCCACGCTCGCTGGTTGAGCCTGTCGAAACCCGGTGGTTGAGCCTGTCGAAACCACGTCCTGTCTTCGACCGGCTCAACCACCGGCGGGCCCGCTCAGGCCGTCGGCTTGTCGACCGCTCCGCCCATCCGGCGGTCGCGGCTCGCAAACTCCTCGCACGCCTTCCACAGGTGGCGGCGGTCGACGTCGGGCCACAGCTCGGGGATGAACATCATCTCCGCGTAGGCGGACTGCCAGACCATGAAGTTGCTGGTCCGCTGCTCGCCCGACGAGCGCAGGAACAGGTCGACGTCGGGCAGCTCGGGCACGTACAGGTACTTCTGGATGGTCTTCTCTGAGATCCGCTCCGGGTTGAGCTTGCCGGCCTTGACGTCGCGGGCCATGGCGGCGGCGGCGTCGGCGAGCTCGGCCCGGCCGCCGTAGTTGACGCACATCGTCAGCGTGCAGGCGTCGTTGTCCTTGGTCATCTGCTCCGCGACCTGGAGCTCCTTGATGACCGAGCCCCACAGGCGCGGCTGCCGCCCCGCCCAGCGGATCCGCACGCCCCACGAGCCCATCTCGTCACGCCGCGACCGGATGACGTCGCGGTTGAAGCCGAGCAGGAACTTGACCTCCTCGGGCGACCGCTTCCAGTTCTCCGTGCTGAACGCGTACGCGCTGATGTTCTTGACGCCCAGCTGCACGGCCCCGGCCACCACGTCGAGCAGCGACTTCTCGCCCTGCTTGTGTCCCTCGATGCGGGACAGGCCGCGCTGGTTGGCCCACCGCCCGTTGCCGTCCATGACGACGGCGACGTGCCTGGGCAGCAGCTCCGCCGGGATCTGCGGCGGGGTCGCCCCGGACGGGTGCGGGTACGGCTCGGCGTAGGTGCGGGGCATCAGGCCTCTCTCCGGTCCACGTGCTTGAGCGAGCGCAGCGTGCGCTCCAGGTAGTACTGGGTGTAGGCGGCGACCAGGCCGGACGCCTCCTTGCGGTGCCGCTCCCCCGACGCGTCCGCCGTCGTCCAGTCGCCCGTGAGCAGCGCGGCGAGCAGGGCGAACGTCTCCGGCGCCGGCGACGCCGAGCCCGGCGGGCGGCAGCGCGAGCAGACCGCCCCGCCGGTGGCCACGTTGAACGAGTGATGCGGCCCGGGCTCGCCGCACCTCGCGCAGTCGGTGAACGACGGCGCCCAGCCTGCCACCGCGAACGCGCGCAGCAGGTAGGAGTCCAGGATCAGGGCGGGCGCGTGGTCGCGCTGGGCGAGGGCGCGCAGGGCGCCGGCGAGCAGCCAGTACTGCTGGACCGCGGGCTCGTGCTCGGCCTCGACGAGGCGGTCGGCGGCCTCGAGCATCGGGGCACCGGCCGTGTAGAGGGCGTAGTCCTCGCAGATCGGGCGCGCGTACGCCCCGATGGTCTCCACCTGGGTGACCGTGTCGAGAGAGCGCCCCGTGTGCAGCTGCACGTCCACGGCCATGAACGGCTCCAGCCGGGCCCCGAACCGCGACGACGTGCGCCGCACCCCCTTGCCGACGCTGCGGACCTTGCCGTGCTCGCGCGTCAGCAGCGTGACGATGCGGTCGGCCTCACCCAGCTTCTGGGTACGCAGCACGATCGCGTCGTCTCGGTACAGGGGCACGGAGCCATTCTCCCCCGTCCGACTGACACTCCGTGGCGACGGCGGCGGCGTGGGAGATCCGGCCCGGCGCCCGGAGCGCTGCCGTGAGCGGATCCGCCGTCGGCAGCACAGGCCCCGCTCCCTGCCCGGCACGCTGCACCGTGGAGGCATGAGCGACGCACCCACCCCACCCCGCTTCGACGCCACGGCCCGGCACGCGCTCTACGAGCGCCGCGTGCTGGTGCTCGACGGCGTCCTCGACGACGACAACGGCACCCTCCTGGCCACCCAGCTGGTCACCCTCGCGGCCGAGGACCCGGCAGCCGACATCGGCCTCTGGATCCACTCCCCCGGCGGCTCCGTGCCGGCGATGCTCGCGATACGCGACCTGATGCGCACCGTCCCCAACGACGTGTCCACCCTCGCCCTGGGCATCGCGTGCTCGGCCGGGCAGTTCCTGCTCTCGGCCGGCACGCCCGGCAAGCGGCGCGCCCTGCCGCACGCGCGGATCCTCATGCACCAGGGCTCGGCAGGCATCGGCGGCCCCGCCGTGGACATCGAGCTGCAGGCCGTCGACCTGCGGCACACCCGCGACACCGTGCTGCGGATCATCGCGGAGGACACGGGCCAGCCAGTCGAGCGCGTGTTCGAGGACTCGTTGCACGACCACTGGTTCACGGCCGTCGAGGCCCGCGACTACGGGTTCGTCGACGCCGTCGTCGGCTCGTTCGCCGACGTCGCCCCGCAGCGGCGCGACCTGGTGGGGTTCGGGCGATGAGCGGCAGCTACACGATCCCCAACGTGATCGCCCAGCACCCGCGCGGCGAGCGGATCCTCGACGTCTACTCGCAGCTGCTCACCGAGCGGATCATCTACCTCGGCACCGCGATCGACGCGGGCGTGGCCAACGCGCTCATCGCCCAGCTGCTGTTCCTGGAGTCCGCCGACCCCGACGCCGAGATCCAGCTCTACGTGAACTGCGAGGGCGGCGACCCGAGCGCGGGCCTCGCCGTCTACGACACGCTCCGGTACGTCAAGGCTCCCGTGGCCACGACGTGCGTGGGCGAGGCCGTGGCGGTCGGGGCCGTGCTGCTGGCGGCCGGCGCGCCGGGGCGGCGCTCAGCCCTGCAGCACGCCCGCGTGGTGCTCCACCAGCCGGCCGCACAGGGCCGCGGCGCCATCCCGGACCTCATCATCCAGGCCGACGAGGTGCTGCGGATCCGCTCGGACCTCGAGGACGTGCTCGCCCGGCACACCGGCCAGTCCGTCGCCACGCTGCGCACCGACACGGACCACGACCGCGTGCTCACCGCGACCCAGGCGCGGGCCTACGGCATCGTCGACCACGTCATCGAGACACGGTGAGCGGGAAGGTGACGCCCGTCAGCCGCTCCGACTCGGTCCACAGACGCCGCTGGGCGTCGACGTCGTGCGACCGGGTCGACGACTCGACGCGGACGGGGTAGCCGGTCCACTCGTTGCGGCCCTCGGGGCCGAAGTACTCGCCGCCGGTCGCGGCCGGGTCGACGGCGGCGCGCACGGTGGCCAGCGCCGCCGTCACGGGGCTCTGCAGCAGCCACCACGTGAGGAACCGGAGGCGGGGGTCGGTGGTGACCCGGATGTGGACCTGGTCCCCGCCGAAGCCCGTGCGGGCGTTGCCGGGGTGGGCGGCCACGGCGATGGTGGGGCCGCCCGACGCCGCCAGGCGCCGCTGGAGCTCGTACATGAACAGCAGGTTGGCCAGCTTCGACTGGAAGTAGGCCTGGTGGGAGCGGTAGCCCTGCGCCCACTGCAGGTCGTCGAAGTGCATCTCGCCCTGCTTGTGGCCGACGCTGCTGACCGTGACCACGCGCGACCCCTCGGTGGCCAGCAGCGACGGCAGCACCAGCCCGGTGAGGGCGAACGCGCCGAGGTGGTTGGTGGCGAGGGTCCGCTCGAAGCCGTCCTCGGTGAGCGCGTAGTCCCGCACGAGCGCTCCCGCGTTGTTGACCAGCACGTCGATGCGGGGGTGCTCTGCCATCAGGCGGTCGGCCGCCGCCCGCACGGACGCCTGCGAGGCCAGGTCGAGCGTCACGGTGCGCAGGGACGCCCCGGGCGACTCGGCCCGGATCCGAGCCATGGCCGCCGCCGTCCGCTCGGGGCTGCGACAGGCGAGCACCACTGTCGCGCCGCGCCGGGCGAGCACGCGGGCGGTCTCGTACCCGAGCCCGGAGCTCGCCCCCGTGACCACCGCCGTGCGGCCGGTCTGGTCGGGCGCCTCGTGCTCGGTCCAGTGCGTGCTCATGGTCCGTTCCCTCCTACAATCGGGACAACCGTCCCGGTTAGCATCCGGGATGGGCGTCCCGGTTGTCAACGGATGGGGAGCGCCAGCGTGGAACCCGACGAGCGCCCGATGCGGGCCGACGCCCGCCGCAACCGCGACCGCGTGCTGCACGCGGCCGCGCAGGCCTTCGCCGCCGAGGGGCTGTCCGTGCCCGTCCACGAGATCGCCCGGCGCGCCGGCGTCGGCACGGGCACCGTCGGCCGGCACTTTCCCACCAAGCAGGCGCTCTACGCCGCCGTGCTGCTCGACGCCATGCGCGACCTCGCCGGCCACGCCGACCAGCTTGCCGCGACCCAGCCGCCCGGCGACGCGTTCTTCGGCCTGCTGCGCGCCCTGGTCCGGGAGGGCTCCACGCACCGCGGGCTCGCCGAGGCGCTCGCAGGCGGAGGGTTCGACATCGAGTCGGCTGCCACCGCAGCCGGGGTCAACGTCTCCGAGCGGCTGCGTGGCCTGCTCGCCGCGGCCCAGCAGGCGGGCGCCGTCGAGCCCGCGGTGGCGTTCGCTGACGTCAAGGCGCTGGTCGCCGGCTGCCTCGCCGCCGAGGGCCAGGACGCCGGGCGCGTGCTCGACGTCGTTTGCCGCGGGCTCGCGCCCGTCGGGGTCCAGCCCGTGGGGCTCCAGCCCGTGAGGGTCCCGCCCCTCGGGTCCTAGGCCGCGAGCGCGAACGCCCGCGGGCCCACCGGGGTGCGCTCCGGGGTGGCGCCGGCGCCCAGCGCACCGGCGACTCCGAGCGTCAGGTCGACGAGCGTGACGTCGAGCGCCCCCGCGACGGCCGCGATCATCTCGCTCGACGGCTCCTTGACGCCCCGCTCGATCTCGGACAGGTACTGCGGGGACACCCCGGCCCGCCGGGCGACGTCGCCCAGCGTGCTGCCCTTGCGGTGGCGCAGCCCGCGCAGGTGCTCGCCGAGCGCGTGCCGCCAGAGGGGTTCCCGGTCGTCGTAGGCCATGCCTGGACGGTACGCACGTGGATGGCGGGTTCGCGCGCGGCTCTGCTCACAGCAGAAGAGGCCTCGACGGGCCTGGCCACCGGTGGCCGAGCCCGTCGAGACCTCAGAGCCTCACGGACCTCAGGAGCGCGCCGCCCGGTTGACCGCCGAGACGATCGCCTTGAGCGACGCCGTGGTGATCGACGGGTCGATGCCCACGCCGTACAGGACGTCGTCGCCCACCAGGGCCTCGACGTACGCGGCGGCGGAGGCGTCGCCGCCCTCCGAGAGCGCGTGCTCCGTGTAGTCGAGCACCTTGACCTGCACGCCCACGTGCGCGATCGCGTCGACGAACGCCGCGACCGGGCCGTTGCCGGTGCCCTCGAGCGTGAGCGTCTCGCCGCGGTCCACGACGTCGATCGACATCGTCGTGGTGCCGTCCTCGCCGGAGACCGTGCGCGTCTCCTTGAGCTTGAGGCGGCCCCACGGCTCCAGGCCGGCGGCGTGGCCCTCCTCGACGGGCAGGTACTCGTCGGTGAAGATGCGCCAGATGTCCTCGCCCGTCACCTCGTGGCCCTCGGTGTCGGTGGTCTTCTGCACCACGCCCGAGAACTCGATCTGCAGGCGGCGCGGCAGGTCCAGGCTGTGCTCCGCCTTGAGCAGGTAGGAGATGCCGCCCTTGCCGGACTGGGAGTTGACGCGGATCACGGCCTCGTAGGAGCGGCCGATGTCGCGCGGGTCGATGGGCAGGTAGGGCACGCCCCAGGTGAGCTCGTCCACCGTGACGCCGGCGGCCGAGGCGCGCGCCGCCATGTGCTCGAAGCCCTTCTTGATGGCGTCCTGGTGCGACCCGGAGAAGGCCGTGAACACGAGGTCGCCCACGTACGGGTGGCGCTCGTGCACGCCCAGCTGGTTGCAGTACTCGACCGTGCGGCGGATGCCGTCGATGTCGGAGAAGTCGATCTGCGGGTCGATGCCCTGGCTGAACAGGTTCATGCCCAGCGTCACCAGGTCGACGTTGCCCGTGCGCTCGCCGTTGCCGAACAGGCAGCCCTCGATGCGGTCCGCGCCGGCCTGGTAGCCGAGCTCGGCGGCGGCGACGGCGGTGCCGCGGTCGTTGTGCGGGTGCAGCGACAGCACCACGTTCTCGCGGTGGTTGAGGTGGCGGCTCATCCACTCGATCGAGTCGGCGTAGACGTTGGGCGTCGCCATCTCGACCGTCGCGGGCAGGTTGATGATCACGGGGCGGTCGGGCGTGGGCTCCAGGACCTCGAGCACCTCGTTGCAGATGCGCGCCGCGAACTCGAGCTCGGTGCCGGTGTACGACTCGGGCGAGTACTCGTAGTAGACGGTGGTCTCGGGGATCGTCTCCTCGAGCTTGCGGCACAGCCGCGCGCCCTGCAGGGCGATGTCGACGATGCCGTCCATGCCCGAGCGGAACACGACCTCGCGCTGCAGCACCGACGTCGAGTTGTAGATGTGCACGATCGCCTGCTTGGCGCCGCGGATCGAGTCGTACGTGCGCTCGATGAGGTGGTCGCGGCACTGGGTCAGCACCTGGATCACGACGTCGTCCGGGATGCGGCCCGACTCGATGAGCAGGCGCACGAAGTCGTAGTCCGTCTGCGACGCGGACGGGAAGCCGACCTCGATCTCCTTGTAGCCCATGGCCACGAGCAGCTCGAACATGCGCAGCTTGCGCTCGGCGTTCATGGGCTCGATGAGGGCCTGGTTGCCGTCGCGCAGGTCGACCGCGCACCAGCGCGGCGCCTTGGTGATGCGGGTGTCGGGCCACGTGCGGTCAGGCAGCTCGACCTGGATCTGTTCGTGGAACGGCACGTACTTGTGCACGGGCATCGCGGTGGCCGTCTGCGGGTTGCGGGCGGCGATGCCTCGGGTGGTCTCGTGGATCGTCATCGGGGTTCCTTCGCGCTGGGTGTCTGGGGGCCGGCACACCAGATCAGCCGCGGCAGGGGAACCGGCCTCAGAGGGCCCCACCGCGGCACACAAGCAGGAGGCTCACCGTGCGCTGCACGGGCTCACCTTACGCCACCGTCACGAGCGGGTGCGCAGCGCGGCGTCGACGTCGGGGTCGCCCAGCGCACCCAGCCAGTCGAGCAGCGCGGGGTACGTGGACGGGTTCGCGGCGACCATCGGGCGCAGGTGGGGGGCCTCCTGCACGATGACGGCGAGGTCAGCGAGCGGCGTCGCCGGGTCGAGCGCCTGCGCGACCGTCCACCGCGAGCCGGGCACGTCGGCCACGGGCGGCAGCACCTGCGTGGCGCCGCCGCCGGGTGCCTGCCCGTTGGTGGGCGGCTCCTCGACCTGCCCGATGGGGGCGAGGATCTGGGTCGCATCGGCAGGCGCCTCCGCGGGGACGTACTGCGTCGGGGCCGCCACCTGGGTGGTGGGGGCCGCGCCGTAGACAGGCCCGGAGGGGGCCGCCTGCGGGTACGCGGCCTCGGTGTACGTCGTCTGGACCGCGGGGACGCCGGCGGCGGCGGTCTCCGGCTGGGCCGCGAGCTGGTCGCGCAGCTCGCGCACCGAGCGGGGCACCAGCAGCACGGACAGCACGATGGCGGGCACCCCGAAGGTGAGCAGCACGTCGAGCGGGTGGGCCGCCGTCGTGCCGTCGGCGCGGACGGCCAGCAGCACCAGCCCGAGCACCAGCACCACGAACGCCCCGACCACGGCGGTCGCGTGCCCGGACACCAGGTCGCGCAGCAGCGCGCGGCGGGCGAAGAACGCGACGCCCACGATGATCAGCCCGAGGACCAGGCGCAGCACGCCCTGCACGGACGCCCCGGTGGAGGCCAGCCCGACGACGGCGGCCAGCACCACGTACCCGGCCACGAGCAGGCCCACCTCGAAGGCGTGCGACGCGGTGGCCGACCAGAGGCGGGGCTGCGCGTCGGCCAGGACGGTCTGCTGCACCACGGCGGGGGCCACGACGGCGGCCAGGACGGGCAGCAGCACCAGGCCGAACTCGGCGCCGTGCACACTCTCGATCCAGGGCGCGCGGGCGTTGCCGCCCACGAGCGCGGCGCCGAGCGCCAGCACGATGCCCACGCCCACCAGGAGCACGCCGGCCGCCTGGTCGCCGCGCTCGAACCGCACGACGGTGAGCCACAGCAGGCCGAGCACGAGCAGCGCCGTCAGCACGACGGCGACCAGGCCCCACCCGGACACGTCCCCGCCGGTCGCGGCGAGCACGGGCGCGGCGACCGCACCGAGGGCGAGGATGCCGGCCACGACCGTGGCCGTGCGCGGCCACGTGATCGCGGCCCCCAGCAGCGCACCGGCCAGGCCGAGCCCGAGCCCGGCGCCCACGCCGTGCGCACCGCCCGGGATCACGTCGGCGATCAGGTGGATGACGGCGACCACGACGAGCGGGGCGGCCGCGACCAGGCGCGTCAGCGACTCGTTGGCCGACCACGCGGGCGCCAGCGAGGCGCGCCGCGCGTACGGCAGCGCGACGCCCAGCAGCGCCACGACGGTGGCCAGCACGATCTCGATCCGGTCGGACCCGCGGGACGTGGCGGTCCACGGCAGGGCGAGCCCCACCAGGAGCGCGGCGGCTGCGGTGACGTCACGCACCAGCTCGCGCAGGGGCACGTCCGCGAAGGGCTCGCGTGGGCTGCGCTCGGTGGTGGCGCTGGCGTCGCTCATGGGCAGGTGCTCCCTCGGTGGTTCTCGGCGGTCTCCCGCGGTCGTTTCTACCCTTTTCACCCGCACCCTGTCAGGTCGGGCGGCTCAGATCCCTAGCTGGAAGACGCCCCAGTAGGTCAGCCACAGCAGCAGCAGCGCGGAACCGGCCAGCGCCGACCACAGCGTGAGGTGCGCCGGCCAGGCCACGGCGACCCGCGAGCCCGCGTCGCCTTCGCGCCGCGCCTGCCGCACGTCGCGCACGCGCCCGATGATGAGCGCGGCCACCACGACGGCCCCCACGCCCAGCAGGCGCACGCCGATCCAGCCACCCTGGACCACCAGGTCGTCGGTCATGTAGTTGAGCGCCAGCCGCGCGACGGCCATGAGGTAGACGACCAGCGCGACGAGCGTCACGACGGAGGTCAGCCCCAGGGCGAGCAGCAGGGGCCGCATCCCGGGCGCGAGCCGCGCGCGAGGCCGCGACGACGGCGTCCCGCGCCCGACGGCCGCAATCCGCTGCACCACCGCCACCACGCCCCACACGAGCGGCCCGACCAGAAGCAGCGCGACGGCGCCGATCACGGACCCGAGGATCACGTCGCTGCTGCCCCACCACCGCGTCTTGGGCACGGGCGAGGCCAGGTAGACCTGGTGCGGCTGGTCGCCGGCGATGTGGGGGTCGGCGCCGGCCGTGCCGGGCAGCCCCTGCACCCACGCGCCGATGTCGCGCGCGAGCTCGGGGACCACCACGTCGTCGATGCGCAGGCCGTGGTTGGCGCCCTTGTAGAACCGGACCGTGACGGGGGCGCTGGGTCCCGAGACGGCGGCGTTGGCGATGATCTGCCGCGCGCCCTGCTCGATGGGCATGGACGGGTCGCCCGTGCCGTAGACGACCAGGATGGGCGCCGTCTGCTGCTCGAGCCACGGCGTGACGTCGAAGTCGGCGTAGTCGAGCAGGCCGCGCGGCAGCTGGATGCCGACGGCGCGCGGGATCGCCCGGAACACCTGCTGCGGCACGCCCGTGGCGCGCAGGTAGTTGTCGACGGCGAACGCGGCCTGCCGGCGCGGCTCCACGACGGGCGACGACACCAGCACCGTGTAGGCGATCTTCGGGTCCTTGACCTGCATGATCGGCACGATCCACGTGCCCTCCGACTCGCCGTACACGCCCACCTTCGCGGGGTCGACGCCGGGCACGCCCCGCAGGTAGTCCACGGACTTGAGGTAGTCGGAGGCCATGGCGACGTAGTCGCGGTGCCAGGTCGAGTAGGTGTCGAGCCGCTTGTCGGGCACCAGCGTGACGACGCCGGCGGACGCGAGCTGCGACGCCTGCTCGACGAACGCCTCGTACGCCTTGCCTGTGCCGGCGCCGTGCACGAACACCATGCCGGGCAGGTCCGTGCCGGCCCCGACGGGCTGGCGCAGGATCCCGCTGACGTCGTAGCCGTCGAGCTGGATGTGCACGGTCGTCTCGTGGACGTCGAACGACCCCACGGGGTGGATCAGCCCGGCCTCCTTGGCGGCCTCCTGGCCGCCGATCTCGGTCGACGCCGCCGTGGGCCGCAGGTGGTCCGAGTTGGGGACGGGATCCCAGGCCGGGCCGGCCAGCGACCCGATGATCGCCAGGCCGACCAGCAACGCCGCGCTGGAGGCAATCGTCCGCAGAACCACGTCCGGAGGATAACCCGCACGTGTGGTCGATCACCCGCGCGGCGACGATGCGTGTCTAGAGCGACGTCGCCTCGATCGCGTACAGGACCTTCCCTGTCTGCGCGTCGAGGAAGTCCACCAGCTCACAGGTCGTCGTCAGACCACTAGTCCCGCTCGTCGAGCGCGCCGGCCCGCCCGTCGGGGCGCACGGAACGCCAGTCCAGCGCACCACATAGACGAGCGTGTCCTTCATCAACGGCTCGAGGATGCCTGACTCACTGGCTGTACCCGCCAGTTTGCTCGTCGCACGGGCGAGCGTGACGGCCGCGGCGCCGCTCGCGCAGATCGCCTCGCCCGAAGCGCACGAGACGTCTACCGCCGAGAGCCCGACAATGGGAACCGACGCGCTGTCCGGGACAGAGAGCACGATGCCAGACCGTGTGAACGCCTCTGGCGCAGTGATAGCGCCCAGATACTCGAACGTTGCCGTCCCAGCCTGCGTCGGCGGCGCCGACGCCACAGGAGGCATCGACGTCGGCGAGGCTCCCGCGCCGACGCTGATCTGGCTCGCACAGCCGGACATGGCCGCCGCGACGCCGGTCACGACCACGAGAGCCGCGCTCGATCGTCGCCGATCACGCATCATTCCTCACCTCTCATCCGCGGGAATCACTGGGTCCAGGACTCAAACTGATCGCAACCGGGCGTACTGGACGACCATCGACCAGGGTTACTGTTGTACGTCTGAAACCCGAAGCCTCCGCATGCCGAGATCCAGCCGTCGCTGGCGTACGACTGAGCCTGGATCGACGACACTTGCCGAGGCGCTGCCAAATTCCCTATGACATGCGACTGCGCATAATACGTCTCTGACGAGAACTCTGGGGTGAACGGTTGCGTCCACTCCGTGATCGGCGACCACCCGCTCTGGTGGATGACAGTCGAACCAACGTTGCTGCGGTACACGTACTGTGTTCCTGTCCACACAAGTTGCTGCCAGAAATGATAGGTCGTGCCCGGAGTGGCACATCCGCCCAACTAGTAATCTCCGAAGTCCGTGAGACTTCCTGTCTCGTTCTGTTCTGCCCAGAGCCGTGTACAGCTTCCGTATCGCTTCATCAGTCCGGACTGCACATAACCGTTGGTGTCTAGCCCTCCGACTCGAAGACCATCGTCCAAGATGTCGAGAAGTTTGTACCTGGAGCCGTGTCCGTCGAACATAGGGTTGGCTCGGCAGGGAAGCTCACATTCGCCGACGCGCCCTCGTATGCCCCAACCGCCGCCCCCACTGACCAGTTCCCCACCTGAAGGTTCTGAAACGTTCCGCAGCCCTCGGCGTGAGCTTCGATGCGCGGCAGCAGAACCACGGCCATGGCTCCGATCACGCCAGTAATGGCGACCACCGACCTCCGCGAGCTCCTGCACCCGCGTGCCCGCACATCACCTTTGTCGCGCATCACAAGCGGATGCTAGCGCTTCCCGTCGATCGGAGCACCGGTGCGAATCAGGAAGCTAGAACCCCAGCTTGCGCAGCTGCTTCGGGTCGCGCTGCCAGTCGCGGGCGACCTTCACGTGCAGGTCCAGGTACACGCGGGCGCCGAGCAGCTTCTCGATGCCCTGGCGGGCGCGGGTGCCGACGTCGCGCAGGCGCGACCCGCCGCGGCCGATGACGATCGCCTTCTGCGACTCGCGCTCGACGAACAGGTTGACGCGCACGTCGAGAAGTGGGGGGCGGCCCTTCTCGACGTCGGCGGAGCCCTCGCGCTCCACGATCTCCTCGACCACGACGGCCAGCGAGTGGGGCAGCTCGTCGCGCACGCCCTCGAGGGCGGCCTCGCGGACCAGCTCGGCGACCATGATCTGCTCGGGCTCGTCGGTCAGCTCGCCGCCCGGGTACAGCTCGGGGCCTTCAGGCAGGTGCTTGACCAGCACGTCCTCGAGCGTGGTCACCTGGAAGCCGCCCTTGGCGGAGACGGGCACGATGTCGGCCCACTCGCGCTCCACCTCGCGTGCCAGCTGCTCGACCTCGAGCAGGTGCTCCATCAGGCGGGCCCGGTCCACGAGGTCGGACTTGGTGACGACGGCGACCACGGGCACGGCCCGGCGACCGGTCATGAGCGGCGCGAGCTGGGCGGCGATGAACCGGTCGCCGGGGCCCACCTTCTGGTCGGCGGGCAGGCAGAACGCGATGACGTCCACCTCGCCGAGCGTCTCCTTGACCAGGTCGTTGAGGCGCTGGCCCAGCAGCGTGCGGGGGCGGTGCAGCCCGGGGGTGTCGACCAGCACGAGCTGCGCGTCGGGGCGGTGCACGATGCCGCGGATGGTGTGCCGGGTGGTCTGCGGCCGGGCCGACATGATCGCGACCTTCTCGCCCACCAGCGCGTTCGTCAGCGTGGACTTGCCCGCGTTGGGGCGGCCCACGAGGCAGGCGAAGCCGGAACGGTGGGTGTCGGTCATGGGGTCACGTCCTTGTCGTGCGAGCCGCGGTGGTCGAGCCTGTCGAGGCCACGCGGCGGGGCGGAGATGGTGTCGACGGGCTCGGCCGCCGGAGGTTCGGGATGGGCGCGGCTCACCAGGATGGTCGCGACCTGCTTGCGCCGGCCCTCGACGCGCTCGGCCTCGAGGTGCAGCCCACCGACGTCGGCCTTCGAGCCGGCCAGCGGGACCTTGCCGATCGCCTTGGCGAGCAGGCCGCCGGCGGTGTCGACGTCGTCGTCGTCGAAGCGCAGGTCGAACAGGTCGCCCAGCTCGTCGACGGGCAGCCGCGCGGGCACGCGGAACACGCCCTCGGAGACCTCCTCGGGCTCCTCCTCGACCACGCGGTCGTGCTCGTCGACCAGCTCGCCGACCAGCTCCTCGAGGATGTCCTCGACGGTCACGAGCCCGGCGACGCCGCCGTACTCGTCGATGACGACGGCGATGTGCGTGGTCTTCTGCTGCATCTCGCGCAGCAGGTCGTCGACCGGCTTGGACTCCGGGACGAACACGGGCGGGCGCGCGACGCCGCTGACGGGCCGCTTCGCGGCGGACGGGTCGGCGTCGAGCAGGCGGGCGACGTCCTTGAGGTAGGCGACGCCCAGCAGGTCGTCGACGGACTCGCCCACCACGGGCAGGCGGGAGAACCCGGAGCGCATGTACATGCGCATGACCTTGCGCAGCGGCGTGCCGGCCTCGGCGACCACCATGTCGGTGCGCGGCACCATGACCTCGCGGGTCAGCGTGCCGCCCAGCTCGAAGACGGAGCGCAGCAGCTCGCGCTCGTCCTCCTCGATGACGTCGGACTCGCCGACGCGGTCGACCAGGTCGCGCAGCTCCTCCTCCGACGGCGGCGCCTCCTCGCGCGTGCCGCGGCGCGCGGCCCAGCCGGTGACCCGGCGCACGGCCGTGAGCAGCCCGGACAGCGCGAGCACCACGCGCAGCGGCCGGCGGAAGCCGAGCTGGCGGGGGCTGAGCCGGGCCATGACGACGCCGGCCACCAGCCCGACGACCAGCAGCGCGACCAGCACCTCCCACGCGTCGTGGAAGATCTCGAGCAGCAGCAGGGCGATCGCGCCGAGGGCCAGCACCTCGGCCGTCAGCCGCACGGTCGCGACGGCCGCGACGGTCGCCGTCGGGTCCGCGACCAGGGCCTGGGCGGCCCGCGCGCGGTCGGCTCGCGTCTCGGCCTGGAACCCCTCGCCCTGCTCCGCCTCGGCGAGCGTGTCGGAGATCGACGCGCGGGTGACGCGCAGCACGGCCGCCTCCCCCGCCGACAGGAGCCCCGCGAGCACCAGGCCGACGACGGCGACGAGGACGAGGACGCCCGTCATCGCGACGCGAGGAACGTGAGAAGGAGGCGGCGCTGCAGGCCGAACATCTCCTTCTCCTCCTCTGGCTCCGCGTGGTCGTAGCCGAGCAGGTGGAGGATGCCGTGCGTCGTGAGCAGCAGCATCTCCTCGACCGTGGAGTGCCCCGCGGCGAGCGCCTGCTTCGCGGCGACCTCCGGGCACAGCACGATGTCGCCCAGCGTGCCGGGCGGGGTCAGGTCGCCCTCGCGCCCGGGGCGCAGCTCGTCCATGGGGAAGCTGAGCACGTCGGTGGGGCCGGGCTCGTCCATCCACCGCACGTGCAGGTCGGTCATCACCGTGGTGTCGACGAACAGGATCGAGAGCTCGGCCTGCGGGTGGACGTGCATGGCGTCCAGCACGAAGCGCCCGAGCTCGGCGAACTCGGGCTCGTCGAGCCCGTCGACGTCGTACCCGGACTCGTTGTTGACCTCCACACTCACCTGCGGTCGCCCTTCTGGTTGGCGCGCGCCCTCGGCTCCCAGCGAGCGTAGGCGTCGATGATGTCGCCCACCAGGCGGTGGCGCACGACGTCGGACGAGGTCAGGCTGCAGAACTCGACGTCGTCGACGCCCATGAGCACGTCCTGCACCACCCGCAGGCCCGACGCCGTGCCGCCGGGCAGGTCGATCTGCGTGGCGTCGCCGGTGATGACCATCCTGGAGCCGAAGCCCAGGCGGGTCAGGAACATCTTCATCTGCTCGGACGTGGTGTTCTGCGCCTCGTCGAGGATGATGAACGCGTCGTTGAGCGACCGGCCGCGCAGGAACGCCAGGGGGGCGACCTCGATGGTGCCGGCCTCGATGAGCTTCGGGATCGAGTCGGGGTCGACCATGTCGTGCAGCGCGTCGTACAGCGGGCGCAGGTACGGGTCGATCTTCTCCGACAGCGTGCCGGGCAGGAACCCGAGCCGCTCCCCCGCCTCGACGGCGGGGCGGGACAGGATGATGCGGTTGACCTGGTGCGCCTGGAGCGCCTGCACGGCCTTGGCCATCGCCAGGTACGTCTTGCCGGTGCCCGCCGGGCCGATGCCGAACGTGATGGTGTTGGCGTCGATGGCGTCGACGTAGTGCTTCTGGCCCACCGTCTTGGGGCGGATGGTGCGCCCGCGGCTGGACAGGATGTTGAACGTCAGCACCTCGGCCGGGCGGTGGTCCTGCTCGGAGGTGAGCATCTTGACCGAGCGGCGCACCACGTCGGGGGTCAGCTGCGTGCCGCCCTCGACCACCTCGATGAGCTCGTCCAGCAGGCGCGACACCAGGGCGACGTCGCCCGCCGGGCCGCTCACCGCGATCTCGTTGCCGCGCGCGTGCACGTCCACGCGGGGGAAGCCGTCCTCGACGGCGCGGAGCACCGCGTCGCGGCTGCCCAGCAGCGACACCATGGGGATGTGCGCGGGGACGACGATGCGGTGTTCCGCTGGGCGCTCTGTGGGGGCTGTGGCAGTCATGCTGAGGTTCAGTCTCTCACGCGGGCGTCCACCCCAGCTTGGCTCCGCTGATCACGTGGGCGTGCACGTGGAACACGCTCTGACCGGCGCGCGGGCCGCTGTTGAAGATGAGGCGGTACTGCCCGTCGGACAGCTCGGTGGCGACCTCGTCGGCGAGCGCCACCAGGTCCGCGAGCAGCGACGGGTCGGCTGCCGCGAGGACGGACACGTCGCCGTGGTGCTCCTTGGGCACCACGAGCACGTGCACGGGGGCCTTCGGGGAGATGTCCCGGAAGGCGATCACGCGGTCGGACGACGCGACGACGTCGGCAGGGACCTGCCCGGCGACGATCTTGCAGAACAGGCAGTCGGCAGCGGCTTCGCTCGTCATGCGGCCCAGGCTATGCCCAGCGGCCCAGCCGGTCGCTGAGCAACGCCACGGCGACGGGGCCGGCGGTGGAGGTGCGCAGCACGTGGGGGCCCAGGCGCACGGCGACGGCGCCCGCGCCGGTCAGCGCCTGCACCTCGCTCTCGGCGATGCCGCCCTCGGGCCCGACGACGACGAGCAGCTCGGGCGTGGCGTCGCCGGGGGTGGGCAGGGCCGCGGCCGCGATGGGCGTGGTCGCCTCCTCGTGCAGCACCAGCGCGACGCCGCCGGCGTCGACCACGGACCGCACGCGGGCGGCGAGCTGCGGGGTCGTCACGGCCTCGCCGACCGGCGGGAGCCACGCCCGCCGGGCCTGCTTGACGGCCGAGCGCACCGTGGCGATCCAGCGGCCGCGGGAGCGGGCGGCCCGCTCGCCGCGCCACACGACGACGGACCGGTCGGCCTGCCAGGGCAGCACGGCGTCCGCGCCCACCTCGACGGCGGCCTCGACGGCGAGCTCGTCCCGGTCGCCCTTCGCGAGCGCCTGCACGAGCGTCACGACGACGTCGGGCGCGGGCTCGGCCACGACGTCGTCGACCGTGAGGCGCACCTCGCTGCCCTCGACGGACGCGACGACGCACACCAGCCGGGTGCCCACGCCGTCGACCACGTCGACGCGCTCGCCCACGCGCTTGCGCTGCACCACGCCCGCGTGGCGCCCCTCGGCGCCGTCGAGCACGTAGGTGGCGCCGGGCGCGAGCGCGGCGAGCGACGTGCCGTCGGCGAGGAAGACCGGCGCGCTCAAGGCGTCAGCGCCCGCTCAGCTTGTCGCGCAGCCGGGTGAAGACGCCCGGGTTCGCGGCGGCCAGGCGGGGCTCGGGGCGCTCCTCGCCGCGCAGGGTGGCGAGGCGGCGCAGCAGGTCGGCCTGCTCGTCGTCGGCGGGTGCCGGCACGGTGACCTCGATGTGGACGTGCAGGTCGCCGCGGCCGCCCGAGTGCAGGTGACCCACGCCCAGGTTCTTGAGCGTGATGATCTGGCCGGGCTGCGTGCCGGGGCGCAGGTCGATCTGCTGGGCGCCGTCGAGCGTGTCCAGGTCGAGCACGGTGCCGAGCGCGGCGGCCGTCATCGGCACGGGCAGGGTGGCGTGCAGGTCGTCGCCGCGGCGCACGAACACCTCGTGCGGCTTCTCGCGGATCTCGACGTACAGGTCGCCGGCGGGGCCGCCGCCGGGGCCCACCTCGCCCTGGGCGGTGAGCTTGATGCGCGTGCCGGTGTCGACGCCGGCCGGGACGTTGACCGTGAGGGTGCGGCGCGAGCGGACGCGGCCCTCGCCGGCGCAGTCGGGGCACGGCTCCGGGATCACGGTGCCGTGGCCGTTGCACGCGGTGCACGGCGCGGTGGTCATGACCTGGCCCAGGAACGAGCGCGCGACGCGCTGGATGTGGCCGCGGCCCTGGCACACCTCGCACGTGCGGGCCGAGGTGCCCGGGCGGGCGCCGTTGCCGCCGCACGTCGAGCACGCGACGGCGGTGTCGACCTGCAGCTCGCGCTTGGCGCCGAACGTCGCCTCGGTGAGGTCGACGTCCATGCGCACCAGGGCGTCCTGACCGCGGCGGGCGCGCGGGATGGGGCCCTGCGCGGCCTGGCCGCCGCCGAAGAACGTCTCGAAGATGTCCTGGAAGCCGAACCCGGCGCCGAAGCCGCCCTGGCCGCCGCCCGGGGCGGTGGGGTCCACGCCCAGGTCGTACTGCTGGCGCTTCTCCGGGTTGCTCAGCACCTCGTAGGCGCGTGCGACGTCCTTGAACTTCTCCTCGCCGGCCTCCCCCGCGACGTCGGGGTGCAGCTCGCGGGCGAGACGGCGGTACGCCTTCTTGATCTGCTCGGGCGTGGCGTCGCGCGCGACGCCGAGGATCTCGTAGTAGTCGGCCACAGCTCTCTCAGGTTCGTGGGTGGTGATGCGTGCAGTCTGTCAGGAAGGGAGCACCCGCGACAGGTACCGGGCCACCGCCCGCACCGCCGCGATCGTCCCGGGATAGTCCATGCGGGTCGGCCCGATGGAGCCGAGGATGGCCACCGCGTCGCCGCCGTCGTCCGACGACGGGCCGTAGCCCGACGTGACGACGGAGGTCTCGGTGAGCCCCTCGAGCCCGTTCTCGTGCCCGATGCGGACCGCGACCGGCCCGACGCCCGGCTCCAGGGCCATCTCGGTGAGCAGGCCCAGCAGGATCACCTGCTCCTCGAGCGCCTCGAGCACCGGGCGCAGGCCCTGCTCGAACCGCATCGAGGACCGGGCGAGGTTGGCCGTGCCGGCCAGCACGATGCGCTCCTCGTTCTCCTCGCCCAGCGTGTCGACGACGGTCGCGGCGACGAGCGCGGCGAGCGGCGCCGCGGCGGGCTCCACGCGGGCCGCGACCGCGGCGAGCGCCGCGGGCAGCTCGGC
This sequence comes from Promicromonosporaceae bacterium, assembly GCA_009783295.1. GTDB lineage: Bacteria > Actinomycetota > Actinomycetes > Actinomycetales > Cellulomonadaceae > Xylanimonas. Next base: position 22,153 of record WRHK01000004.1, on the reverse strand, counting down.
GAGGCGCTTGCCGGAGGCGGCGGCGTTGAGGCGCGCGCGCAGCTCGGCGAGGACGACGTCGTCGAGCACCAGCGGGTCGGCGCCGGGCGCCGAGGGCACCTCGAGGAACCGCTGCTCCACGCGCCCGGTGTCGGTGATGACCACGACGAGCAGCCGGTCGCTGCCCACGGGCACGAGCTCGAGGTGGCGCAGCCCGGAGCGGCGCAGCGAGGGGTACTGCACGACGGCGACCTGGCCCGTGAGCTGGGCGATGAGGCGCCCGGCGCGGCCGATCACGTCGTCGAGGTCGACGCCCTGCGACAGGAACGTCTCGATGGCGCGCTTCTGCGGGCTGGACAGCGGCTTGACCTCGGCAAGCCGGTCGACGAACAGGCGGTAGCCCTTGTCGGTGGGGATGCGGCCCGCGGACGTGTGGGGCTGGGCGATGAGCCCGGCCTCCTCGAGCGCCGCCATGTCGTTGCGGATCGTGGCGGGCGAGACGCCCAGACGGTGCCGTTCGGTGAGGACGCGCGACCCGACGGGCTCGCGCGTCGAGACGTAGTCCTCGACGATGGCTCGCAGCACCTCGAGGCGGCGGTCCTCGCTCACGGTCCCCTCCCCTCAGGCGTTCCCATTCCCGATTAGCACTCGGTACCTCAGAGTGCCATCTTACGCGTGCGTCACGCCGGTCCCGCGAAAGATAGGGCACTTGCCCGATCCCCCGCCCCTACCTCAGAGCCGAGGCTGGTTGCACAGCCCGGGGAGCAGCAGGAGCACCGGGACCGAGCAGACGGAGCACGATCATGGACTCGCTGGCATACGCCACCCTCTACCGCGCCGAGACCACCGAGCTCGAGGCGCGCCTGGCGGAGCGTCGCCTGGCCGACCAGGTCCGGGCCGAGCGCCGGGACCAGGCCGGCACGGCCTCGCACCCCGCGGCTCGCCCGCGCCGCCGCCTCGCGGACCTCTTCCACGGCCCGCGCCGCACCGTGCGTCTCGCATGACGCTGCAGGTCACCGCCAGGGTGGGCCCCGTCGGGCACGATGGGCCCATGGCGTACCTCGCACCACCCCTCGTGGGCCGGGCAGCCGAGCTCACCGCCCTCGAGGAGGCCCTCGCCGACACGCTGGCCGGCCGGACTCGCACCGTGCTCGTCACGGGCGAGGCCGGTATCGGCAAGACGCGGCTGGCCGAGGAGCTCGTCGCCCGGGCCGCGCACGCGGCCGTGGCGCTCCAGGGGCAGTGCGCCGACTCCGGCACCGGCCCCGTCCCCTTCGCCGCCCTCGCGGGCCTGGCGGCCGACCTGGTCGCCACTGTCGGCAGCGACCGCGTGCGCGAGCTCGCCGGTCCTGGCGCCGACGTGCTCGGCGTCCTGTCCCCCGACCTCGGCGCCACCGGAGCCCGCGCCGTCGAGGACGGCCTGGTGCCCGAGATCCTCGCCCGGGCCCTCACCGCGCTGGCGGTCGAGCGGCCCGTCGTCGTCGTGCTGGAGGACCTGCACTGGTCGGACGACGCCGCCCGTGCCCTCCTCGCGCGTCTCGCCCGCACGGCGCCGGGCGCGCGCCTGCTGGTGCTCGCGACCGTGCGCAGCGACGACGTCGGGCGCCTGCACCCGCTGCGGCCCGTGCTCGCGGAGCTCGAGCGCTCGCGCGTCGCCGAGCGGCTCGTGCTGCAGCGCCTGGACGGCCCGCGCGTGCGCGAGCTGGCGCGGGCGCTGCGCGACGACGTGGCCGCCGGGCCGGAGCTCGAGGATCTCGTGGCGCGCAGCGAGGGCGTGCCGTTCTTCGTCGAGGAGCTCGTCGGGTTCCTCGGCACCGACCTGCCCGACTCGCTGCGCGACCTGCTGCTGCTGCGCTACGCCCGGCTGAGCCCCGCGGCGCAGGAGCTGTGCCGGGCCGTCGCGGCCGCCGGCCACACCGCGACGCGCGCGCTGCTCGTGGCCGCGCTGGGCGAGGCCGGCCTCGACGACGCCGAGCCCGCCGCCCGCGAGGCCGTCGACGCGCTGGTGCTGGTGGTCGACGGCGACGGGTACGCCTACCGGCACGCCCTGGTGCGCGAGGCCGTCGACGCCGAGCTGCTGCCGTCCGAGAACCGCCGTCTCCACACCGCCTACGCGCAGGCGCTTGCCCTGCGGCGGCCCACCATCACCGCGCTCGCCGAGGTCGCGGACCACTGGTTCCGCGCCCGCGTGGTCGACAAGGCGCTGGTCGCGGCCGTCACGGCGCAGGCCGCCGCCGAGATCGACTCGGCGACGTCGACCGGCGTGATCCTGGGCGAGCGCGCGCTGGAGCTGTGGGAGATGGTGCCCGAGCCGGAGGCGCTCACGGGGATCGGCCACCACGAGCTCCTGGCCCGCGTCTCGCTGACCCTGCGCGACTCCGCGCAGCTCGACCGCGCCCTCGCCATGGGACGCCAGGCCCTCGACGAGTGGCCCGCCGACGACCCCTCCGGCCTCGCACGGACCCTCGGGCAGGTGGCGCGGACCGCCCGCCAGGCCGCCTCCGACGAGGCGCCCCGGCTGCTGGAGCGCGCCCTCGCCGTCATCCCCGACGACGACCCCGCCGGGCGCGCCGACCTGCTCGCCGCCAAGGCGCGCGGCGCCATGCTCCGCGGCGACTTCCAGGAGGCCGACGAGGCGGGGACGGCCGGCATCGAGACCGGCCTCGCATCGGGCAACCGCTTCGCCGCCTCGAACGCCGCCAACGCGCGCGGCACGGCGCGCGTCAACGCGTGCCGGTTCGAGGCCGGGTTCGCGGACCTCGAGCTGGGGCGGGAGTACGCCGACGGCGTCTGGAGCGCGCTGGGGCACTACTACACCAACGCCAGCGACAGCGCCCTCAAGACGGGTGACTACGCCCGCGGGCTCGCGCTCGCCACCGAGGGCGCGGAGGCCGCCCGCCGCGTCGGGGCGGGCTGGGCCACGCGCGCCATGCTCGAGGGCAACGTCGCCGAGGCGTACCTCGCGCTGGGCCGCTGGGACGAGGCCGCCGACTGGTACGAGCGCGCCGTCCCCGCCGTCGCGCCCTCCACGTTCGCCGTCTACCTCACGGTGAACTGGGCCTGGTTGAGCCTGTGGCAGGGCCACGGCGAGCGGGCCCAGTCCACGGCGGCCGCGCGGCGGTCGCTGTGGCTGCGGCACGGCGCCAACGAGACCCAGATCGTCGCAGGGGCCAGCCGCACGCTCGCCGAGCTCGCGCTCGAGCGCGGCGACGTCCCCGCCGCGCTGGAGGCCGTGACGCCCGCCGTCGGGCCGCACGCCCTGGGCCCCGGGTACCGGCTGCCTGTGCTCGGCGTAGCCGGCCGGGCGCTCGCCGCGGCCCGCTCCGCCGGGATCGCCGCCGACGTCGGGCCCTACCGCGACGCGTTCGCCGGCGCCGAGCCCTGGCCCCTCTACCCGGTGTGGTCGGCGCTGTTCGCCGCCGAGCTGGGCGAGGGGCCCTGGCAGGCCGTCGCGGACGCCCACGGCCCGGCGCACCTGCGCCCGTACGCCCTGCTGCGCGACGGGCAGCGGCTGGTCGACGAGGGCGACCGGGCGGCGGCGCGCGAGCGCCTCGAGGCCGCCACCGCGGAGGCGGAGCAGATCGGGGCCGGGCTGGTGGTCGCGCGGGCACGCAGGCTGCTGGCGCGCGCCGGGCTCGAGGCGCCGCCCGTGCGGGCGACGTCGGACGCGCTCACCGCGCGGGAGGCGCAGGTGCTCGCCCTGGTGGCCGAGGGGCTCACCAACGGGCAGATCGCCGAGCGGCTGTTCATCAGCGTCAAGACGGCGTCGGTGCACGTCTCGGCGATCCTGCGCAAGCTCGGCGTCACGTCGCGCACGGAGGCCGCCGTGCGGGCCCCGGCGGTGCTCTCGGACAGGGTTAAGCAAGACTGAATCGTGGCTTCAGAAACGCGGTGTGACCTGCATCAACATGTGGCGTCGGAGCGCGCCAAGAGGCCTCTGGGGATGGCACAATGGAGGTGCCGGCGCGAGGTCGCCGGCCCGGCGACGACGCCACAGCGTCGTCCCGGACGACACGGCGGACACACCCCGTCCGCACGACGAAGGAGCACCCCATGGACGCACAGTCGTACGTCATCACCTGGCGCGCCGCGGAGCAGCAGCGGGCCATCGAGGCCGAGCACCGCCGGCAGGCCGCCGAGCGCCCCGCCCAGCAGATCCGCCGGCACCGCCGTCGCCGCCTGGTCGGCGTGGCGAAGCGCCGTACCCACTGACACCCCTCATAGAGTCCCGGGCGTGCACGACCGCTACGGCCCGGACGCCCTGACCTCGCCCACCCACCGCGCCCGACCCACGTCACGACCCCAGCCCGCAGACCCGGGCCTGGTGGTCGAGGAGGTCCAGACCGGCTGGGTGGGCGCCGTCGTGCGGGTCGAGAAGTCGGGCGGCATCCACCTGGTGGTGCTCGAGGACCGGCACGGCCGCACGCGGTCGTTCCCGCTGGGCCCGGGGTTCTGGGTCGACGGCGCGCCCGTCGTCCTCACCGCGCCCGTCACCTCGCGCGCCCCCGCCCCGCCGACGCGCACCGCGTCCGGGTCCGTGGCCGTGCACGGGGCCCGCGCCCGGGTCGCCCGCGGGTCGCGCATCTGGGTCGAGGGCAAGCACGACGCCGAGCTCGTCGAGAAGGTGTGGGGCGACGACCTGCGCGTCGAGGGCGTGGTCGTCGAGCTGCTCGACGGCGTCGACAACCTCACGGCCGCCCTCGCGGACTTCCGCCCGACGCCGGACCGGCGCGTCGGCGTGCTCGTCGACCACCTGGTGCCGGGCTCCAAGGAGCGGCGCCTGGCCGACGAGGCCCTGCGCACCGTGCCCGCCGGGACCGTGCTGGTGCTGGGCCACCCCTACGTGGACGTGTGGCAGGCCGTGCGCGCATCGCGGCTGGGGCTGGAGACGTGGCCCGTCATCGAGCGGGGCGTCGAGTGGAAGCGCGGCATCCTGCGCTCGCTCGGCTGGCCCGCCGAGGGCCAGGAGGACGTGGCGCGGGCGTGGCAGCGCATCCTGCGCTCCGTGCGCGACTACAGAGACCTCGACCCGGCCCTGCTGGGCCGGGTCGAGGAGCTCATCGACTTCGTGACCGCCTGACGGTCGTCAGACGATCGTGCCGCCCGCGAGGCGGCGGAACGCGTACGCCATCGCCAGCAACGACAGCGGGACCGTCACGAGCAGGCCGACCACCAGCGCGATCGCGCCCACGATGTTGATGCCCACGAGCGTGAGCAGCAGCAGGAACACCGACCCGAAGTTCTTGCCCACCGTGCGGAAGCTCTCGCCGATCGCGCCGAACGGCGGGCGGTTCTGGTCGAGCACGAACGGCAGCGTGAACACCGTGAAGATCGCCCACGCGATGCCGCCGAGGGGGATGAAGCTCGCGATGGCCGCGCCGACCGAGACGATGATCGCGGTCAGGATCGCCGGGCCGACGCGCTGGGCGCTGAAGAACGACCCGAGCGAGGGGCGGGCGCCGTCAGCCTCGCGCAGCGCACCGTTCCACGCGAACACCTCGAGCACCGCGCTGACCAGCGCGCCCAGCAGCCCGAGCAGGATCGCGCCGGCCGAGAAGCCGAACGTGAGGTTGGGCGACTCGCCCGCCGGGGTGCTCGTGAGGCGGCGTACCCAGTCCCCGTACTGACCGCTGAGCGGCGCCGACAACAGCACCGAGATGGCGAACAGGACCAGGAAGAACACCACCCACGCGACCCAGTTGCGGGTGAACTTCGACCACGCGAAGCGCAGCGCGTCACCGACGCGCAGCTGCGGGGCCACGGGCGCGTACGGGCTCGCCGGCGCCGCGGGGTACGGGCTGTACTGGCCGTAGGTGGGCGGGCCCTGCGGCGGCTGGCCGTACCCGGGCGGGGTGGGGCCGGGCTGGCCGTACCGCGGCTGGCCGTAGGGCTGCTGCGGGGCGGCGGGCTGACCGTAGCCAGGCTGACCGTAGCCAGGCTGGCCGTACCCGGGCTGGCCGTAGCCGGGCTGCTGAGGCGGCTGGCCGTAGGGCTGCTGGGGCTGCGCGGGCTGGCCGTAGCCGGGCTGCTGCGGCTGGCCGTACGGCGGCTGCGGCTGCGCGGGCTGCCCGTACGGCGGGGCCGCGGGCGGCCCGGGCCGGGTCGGCTCGGGCTGGCCGGCGGGCGCGGCGGGCTGGGGCTGCTCCGGCTCCGACGGCGGTGTCGGCTGCTTCGGCTCGTCCGGGTCGGCGGGCGGCGGGGTGGCATAGGGGTCGCTCATGACCCCAGCGTTCCGCTCCGGGCGCCTCGGCGCTAGTGCAGGAGCGACATGTGTGCAGGCGGGAGGCGCCGTCGGGCTCTAGCGTGGGGCCGTGAGCAACCAGCAGCAGCCGCCCGCCGGACCGCCGGGCGGCGGGTACTACGCACCGCCCCCCGCCCCGATGCTCGAGAGCGACGCCCGCATGTGGGCCTCCGCCGCGCACTGGCTGCCGCTGGTGATCTGGGCGGTGAGCGGCGGCAGCCTGTCGTTCGTCGCGCCGCTGGTCATCTGGCTGGTGTTCCGCCACCGCAGCTGGCTGGTCGACGACCAGGCGAAGGAGGCGCTGAACTTCCAGCTCACCGTGCTCATCGCGGTGGTCGTCGGCTTCGCCACGATCGTGCTGATCATCGGCGCCTTCGTGCTGCTGGCCGCGCTGGTGCTTTCCCTGGTGTTCGGCATCCAGGGCGCGGTGCGCGCCTACCGCGGCGAGCCGTACCGCTACCCGGTGTGCATCCGCTTCGTGCGCTGACCCGCTCCCGGCTCAGGTCAGGGCGCGCACCACGGCGTCGGCCAGCAGGCGGCCGCGCAGCGTCAGCAGGGCGCGGCGGTCCCGGCCGTCGGCGCCGAGCGCCGCGCGGCCGTCCAGCAGCCCCTGCCCCACCAGGGTGGCGACGGCGGTGCGGGCCGACGGCGTCAGCGCGTCGAGCGGCAGGCCCTCGCTCAGGCGCACCTGCAGCATGACGCGCTCGAGCTCGCCGTCCTCGTGCGTGAGCAGCTCGCGGGCCGCGCCCGGGGAGCGGCCGTCCTCGAGCAGCGCGGCGTAGCGGCGGGGGTGCTTGACGTTCCACCAACGCACGCCCGCGTGCTCGGGGTGCGCACCCGCGACGTACGAGTGCGCGCCCGGGCCGACGCCCCACCAGTCGTCGCCGCGCCAGTAGGCGAGGTTGTGCCGGCAGGCGTGCGGGCCCTCGATGCCGCCGCGCGCCCAGTTGCTCACCTCGTACCACTCGTACCCGGCCGCCGCCAGGAGCGCGTCGGCGAGCTCGTACTTGGTGGCCTGGTCGTCCTCGTCGGGCAGGGGCAGCAGGCCGCGCTTCACCTGGGCGCCCATCTTGGTACCGGGCTCCACGACCAGCGCGTACGCCGAGACGTGGTCGACGTCGGTGGCGATCGCCGCCTCCAGGGACGCGCGCCAGTCGTCGAGCGTCTCGCCGGGCGTGCCGTAGATGAGGTCGAGGCTGACGTCCAGGCCGGCGTCGCGCGCCCAGCGCACCACGTCGGGGATGCGCAGCGGGTCGTGCGTGCGGTCGAGCGTGGCGAGCACGTGCGGCACCGCCGACTGCATGCCGAACGACACCCGCGTGAAGCCGCCGGCCCGCAGCTCCGCGAGCGACTGCGGGGTCACCGAGTCCGGGTTGGCCTCGGTGGTGACCTCGGCGTCGTCGGCCAGGCCCCAGGCGTCGCGGACGCCGCCCAGGATCCGCACCAGGTCCGACGCCGGGAGCATCGTGGGCGTGCCGCCGCCGAAGAACACCGTGGAGACGGGCCGCTCCCCCAGCCCGGCGTCGTCCAGCACGCGGCGCGCGAGCGTCACCTCGGACAGCGCCGTCGTCGCGTAGGAATGCTGGGAGGCGCCGCCGCCCAGCTCGCTGGCCGTGTACGTGTTGAAGTCGCAGTACCCGCACCGCACGGAGCAGAACGGCACGTGGACGTACACGCCGAACCGCGTGGGGTGCGACCCGACCACCCAGGCCGGCAGGGCGCCGTCGTCGGGCACGGGGACGCCCTCGGGGAGCTGCGGCATGCGCTACTTCTTGTCCTTGCCGCCGCTCGCGTCCGAGGAGAGCGCGGCGATGAAGGCGTCCTTCGGGACCTCGACGGACCCGATGGTCTTCATGCGCTTCTTGCCCTCCTTCTGCTTCTCCAGCAGCTTGCGCTTGCGGGAGATGTCGCCGCCGTAGCACTTCGCGAGCACGTCCTTGCGCATGGCGCGGATGGTCTCGCGGGCGATCACGCGCGCGCCGACGGCGGCCTGGATGGGCACCTCGAACTGCTGGCGAGGGATCAGCTCCTTGAGCTTCTCCGTCATGCGCACGCCGTAGTCGTACGCCTTGTCCTTGTGCACGATGGCGGAGAACGCGTCGACCTTGTCGCCCTGGAGCAGGATGTCGACCTTCACGAGGTCGGCCGCCTGGTCGCCCGTCGTCTCGTAGTCGAGCGACGCGTAGCCGCGCGTGCGCGACTTGAGCTGGTCGAAGAAGTCGAACACGATCTCGGCGAGCGGCAGCGTGTAGCGCAGCTCGACGCGGTCCTCGGACAGGTAGTCCATGCCCAGCAGCGAGCCGCGCCGCTCCGTGCACAGGCCCATGACGGTGCCCACGAACTCCGACGGCGTGAGGATCGTGGCACGCACCACCGGTTCACGCACCTCGCGGATCTTGCCGCTGGGGAACTCGCTCGGGTTGGTCACCACCACCGTGGTGCGGTCCTCGAGGTCGACGTCGTAGATGACGTTCGGCGCCGTGGAGATGAGGTCGAGGTTGAACTCGCGCTCCAGGCGCTCGCGCACGATCTCCAGGTGCAGCAGGCCCAGGAACCCGACGCGGAAGCCGAAGCCGAGGGCCACCGACGTCTCCGGCTCGTAGTTGAGCGCGGCGTCGTTGAGCTTGAGCTTGTCCAGGGCGTCGCGCAGCGCCGGGTAGTCGGAGCCGTCGATCGGGTACAGGCCCGAGAACACCATGGGCTTGGGATCCTCGTAGCCGCCCAGCGCCTCGGTGGCCGGCTTGACCTGCGTGGTCACGGTGTCGCCCACCTTGGACTGGCGCACGTCCTTGACGCCCGTGATGAGGTAGCCCACCTCGCCGACGCCGATGCCCTTGGTGGGGTTCGGCTCGGGCGAGATCACGCCGATCTCGAGCAGCTCGTGCGTCGCGCCCGTCGACATCATGGCGATGCGCTCGCGCGGGTTCAGGTTGCCGTCGACGACGCGCACGTAGGTGACCACGCCGCGGTAGATGTCGTAGACGGAGTCGAAGATCATCGCGCGGGCCGAGGCGTCCGGGTTGCCGACCGGGGCCGGGATCTTCGCGACGATGCGGTCCAGCAGCTCCTCGACGCCCACGCCCGTCTTGCCCGACACGCGCAGCACGTCGTCCGGGTCGACGCCGACGAGGTTGCCGATCTCCTCCGCGTACTTCTCCGGCTGGGCGGCGGGCAGGTCGATCTTGTTGAGCACCGGGATGATCTCGAGGTCGTTCTCCATCGCCAGGTACAGGTTGGCGAGAGTCTGGGCCTCGATGCCCTGCGCGGCGTCGACCAGCAGCACGGCGCCCTCGCACGCGGCGAGGCTGCGCGACACCTCGTAGGTGAAGTCCACGTGGCCCGGCGTGTCGATCATGTTCAGCGCGTACGGCGTCTCGTCGACCTGCCACGGCATGCGCACGGCCTGCGACTTGATGGTGATGCCGCGCTCGCGCTCGATGTCCATCCGGTCCAGGTACTGGGCGCGCATCGCGCGCGCCTCGACGACGCCCGTGAGCTGCAGCATGCGGTCGGCCAGCGTGGACTTGCCGTGGTCGATGTGCGCGATGATGCAGAAGTTGCGGATCAGCTCGGGCGCCGTGGCGTTCGGCTCGATGCGCGCGCGGAGCGCAGGTCCGGGGATGGGCAACGCGTACTCGCTTCTGGATCGACTGTTCTGCCGGATGGCCCAGACATTCTTTCACGCGAGCGCGCCTCACCGGCCCGGAAGGTGCGCCTGCAGCCAGCCGACCGCCTGGGAGGGCGCCGCCGGGTCCACGGAGAGCTCGTACCGGCCGCATGCCAGGCCCGCGATCAGCAAGAACGTCACCAGGAAGATCCGGGTCCCGCGCCAACGTGACCTCATGAAAAGCTCAGCTCCTCGAAGTGGACGGCCTGCGGCGGGATCCGCAGCTTGCGGCAGGTGCGCAGCAGGGTGTCCGCCATCCCGGGGGACCCGCAGAAGAACACCTCGCGCTCGGCGACGTCGGGCACCTGGCGGGCCACGTTCCGGTGGCCCAGCGGGTCGTAGCCCAGCTCCTTGCGGCGGCCCACGAGCGGGATGTACCGGTGCTCGAGCGCGATGCCGAGCTCACCGCCGAGCGCCAGCTCCTCGGGCGTGCTGGCCCGGTGCAGCACGACGACGTCGCGCCCCGCCCGGTCGAGCTCCTCGGCGAGCGCGCGGATCGGCCCGACGCCGGCGCCGCCCGCGACGAGCAGCAGCTTCTCGGCCCGCGACCGCTCGGCCGTGAACCGCCCGAACGGCCCCTCGAGCAGCACGTGCGTTCCCACGCGAAGCCGCCCCACGGCCGACGAGTGGTTGCCGAGGTGGCCGATCGTGAACCGGATCCGGCCGTCGATGGTCCCCGAGACCGAGTACGGGTGCGCCGTGACCAGGTGCCCGAAGGTGAGGAACTTGACCAGGAAGAACTGGCCGGCCCGCACCCCGAGCTCCTCGACGTGGTCGCCCACCAGCCACACGCTCGTGGTGCGCGGCGTCTCGGCGACCACCTTCTCGATCTGGAAGACGTGCCGGCGCAGGCGCCACAGCGGCCGGATCACGCGCCACGTCACCACCGTCGCGCCCGCAGCCGAGTACAGCAGGATCCAGGCGAGGCGTGCCGCCGGGTTCGACACGAAGTGGAACCCCGCCGTGAGCTGGTGCCAGAACCCCAGGTAGATGCCCACGTACAGGGCGAGGTGGAGGGTCCACCAGGTCTCGTACCGCAGCACGCGCCGCAGCACCCGCGAGCTCGCCAACCCGCCGAGCAGGAACAGGCCGGTCCCCACCCACCCGGCCTCGAGGTCCGGGACGGTGACCAGCATGTGCGGCACCTCGGCCCACAGCGGGTTCGAGTCGCGGAACACCCCGCCCACGGAAGCGAGCACCACGTGCGTGCCGACCAGCAGCACCACGGTGGTGCCGAGGCTGCGGTGCCACCCCACCAGGTGGTCGAGCCCGAACACCCGCTCGACCCACGGGGCGCGCGAGACCAGCACCAGCAGCACGCACACCAGGTAGGAGCCGAGCAGGCCGCACAGCTCGCCACCGTTCGCGAACAGCACCGCCGGAGTCGTCTGCGGCCGCGCCCCGGAGTACCAGAACGCCGCCACGGCCACCGCGCCCAGCGGCACCGCCGCGCGCAGCACGACCCTGGCGAGCACCCCGCGGGTCGGCCGGCGGAACCCGCGCGCCCGGCGGACCGGGCTCGGGGCGTGCCGCAGCTGCGCCGTCGTCGTCATCGCCCGCACCGTAGCAGCGGCGATCTGGTCAGGAAATCCCCTATGCCTGAATTTGGGACGCCCGCGCGCGGCGTCGTCCCGCTAGCGTGCCGCCATGACGCCCGCCGCGTACCTCGCCGAGCTCGCACGGCTCCAGGCCGCCTTCGCGCGCCTGATCACCGTGACCGACCCCGACGCCGTCATCCCAGGCCTGGGCGGCTGGAGCGTCCGCGCGCTGGTCGGGCACCTGGCGGGCGTGCACCGCTGGGCCGCCGGGATGGCCCAGGGCGACCGCGGCCGCGACGACGACCTCGACGTGGCCGGGCTCTCCGTCCCCGCCCTGGCGGCGTCGTACTCGGAGCACGCCGCCGCGCTGCGCGACACGCTGGCGGGCGTCGGGCCGGACGCTCCGGCGCGCACCCTCGTGGGGCCGGGGCCGGCGTCGTTCTGGTTCCGGCGGCAGGTGCACGAGACGCTCGTGCACCTCGGCGACCTGGCCGCCGCCCGCTCGGGGGCGTGGACCGTGGACGTGCTCGACGGCGTCGTCGACGTCGACCCCGCCCTCTGGGCCGACGGCGTCGACGAGGTGGTGACCGTGTTCGAGCCGCGACAGGTGCGGCTCGGGCGGATCACGCCGCTGGCCCGGCTGGTGGGGCTGCGCGAGGCCGGGTCGGGGCGTGTGTGGGTGCTGGGCGGGGCGGAGGACGGGCGGGAGCCCGAGCCGGCCGCGGCGACCGTCACCGCGGACGCGCGAGCCCTCGACCTCCTCCTGTGGGGCCGGGTCGACCCGGCCGCCGCGGGCGCCGTCGTGGACGGCGACCCGACGGCGCTGACAGACGCCCTGGCGGCCGGCATCGTCCCCTGAGACGCGACGTCACGCGACGCGCGTGATCTCGACCGTCACGTCGAGCGCGCTCGACCCCGCCCCCGCGTAGACGCCCTTGAGGGGCGGCACGTCGCCGTACTCGCGCCCCCGGGCGACCACGACGTGGTCGTTGCCCACGGGGCGGCGGTTGGTCGGGTCGTACCCGGCCCAGTCGCCCGTCCAGAACTCCAGCCAGGCGTGCGACTCCCCCTGGACCGCCTCACCGACGCCGGCGTCCGAGCGCGGGTGCACGTAGCCCGAGACGTACCGCGCGGGGATGCCCACGCTGCGCAGCGCCCCGATCGCCAGGTGCGCCATGTCCTGGCACACCCCCTTCCGTGCGGTCCACGCCTCCGCCGCGGCCGTGTGCACCGAGGTCACGCCCGGCACGTACTCGAGCCGGTCGCGCACGGCGAGGCAGATCGCCTCGGCAGCCTCGACCGGGTCGAGCCCGGCGGCGGTCGCCAGGGCCAGCGCGGCGACGTCGTCGGGCACCTGCGTGGTGGGGGTGGGCGAGAGGAAGGCCGCGTAGGCGTCGAGCACGACGTCGCCGCCCAGCTCCGACCACGACCACACGAGGGGATGCCCCGGCACCGGCGCGCGCTCGACGACGGCCTCGGCCACGATCGTGAGCTGGTCGTGCGGGCGCAGCACCTCGAACGTCGTCACCGTGGTGCCCCAGTAGTCGGTGTACTCGTCGGTCCACGTGTGGGGGTTGACGTCGACCCGTGCGGAGCGCACGCGCTGCCCCCGGTCGTCGACCGGCCGCATGCGGGCCTCGTTGTACGACGCCGTCACCGGGCCCGCGTAGTCGAGACGGGTGGTGTGCACCACCTGGAGCACGGTCACAGTGCCTCCTTCACCCACGCGGTCGCCGCGACCGACGGGAAGTAACGCCGCCGGACGGCGTCGTTGGCGCGGGAGCACGCGAGCTGGACGCGCTCCATCACGTCGGGCAGGTTCGCGAGCAGGTCGTCGAGGTGGCCGTACTCCAGCTCGGTGCGCACGATGCCGAGCTCGCGCCGGGCCTCGTCGCCCGCGCCGCGACCCGCCTCGGGAGGCTCGAGGTCGCGCAGCGCGGCGTCGGCCTGCGTGAGGGCGGCGACGATCGAGCGCGGGAAGAGCCGGTCGCGCAGCAGGAACCCGGCGGCACGGTCGTCGTCCGCGCGGCCGCGGTAGGCACGCAGGAACGCCTCGTGCGCGCCGCAGGAGCGCAGCAGCGTGGTCCAGCCCGGGCCGGCCGGCCCCAGCCGGGCCTGTGTCGTGACCAGCCGCGCCGTCATGTCGGCGCGCTCGATCGAACGGCCGAGCACCATGAAGTGCCAGGTCAGGTCCCGGCTCGTGGCCGAGTCCGTGATCCCCGCGACGACGGCGGCGCGCCCGCGCACCCAGGTGAAGAACTCGTGCGGCAGCAGCGCCAGGCTCTGGGCCGACACCTCGTTGCGGGTCGTGTTGAGGGTCTCCCACAGCTCGGTCGAGAGGATCTCGCGGGCCCGGCGGGCGTTCTCGCGCGCCATGACCAAGGAGCCGGCGATGGACGACGGGTTCGCGCGGTCGCGGGCGAGCAGGCGCACCACCAGCTCACGGTCGACCACCTCGGTGGACGGCGGGGCGGGGTGGTCCATGATCGCGAGCAGGCTGCGGCACGCGAACTCCTCCTCGGCCCACGGGTCCTCGGACAGGAGCTGGACGTGGACGTCGAGGAGCCGCGCGGTGTCGTCCGCGCGCTCCACGTAGCGGCCGATCCAGAAGAGCGACTCGGCGATGCGGCTCAGCACGTCGTACCTCCTGCGGGGTCTGTCGTCTGTTGCTGCTGTTGCTGCTGCTGAGCGCGGGAGGCCGGCCTGGGGCCCTCCAGCACCCACGTGTCCTTGGACCCGCCTCCCTGCGAGCTGTTGACCACGAGCTGCCCCTGCGGCAGCGCGACGCGGGTGAGGCCTCCCGGCAGCACCCACACGTCGTCCCCGTCGTTGACGGCGAACGGCCGCAGGTCGATGTGCCGGGGCCGGAACCCGCCGTCGACCAGCGTCGGCGCCGTCGACAGCTGCACCACCGGCTGGGCGATCCATCCCCGGGGGTCGGCCACCAGCCGCGTCCTGAGCCGGTCCAGCTCGGCCCTGCTGGCCGCCGGCCCGACGACGATGCCCTTGCCGCCCGACCCGTCGACGGGCTTGACCACCAGCTCGTCGAGCCGGTCGAGCACCTCCGCGAGCGCCTCGGGCTCCTGCAGCCGCCACGTGTCGACGTTGCGGACCACCGGCTCCTCGCCCAGGAAGTAGCGGATCAGGTCCGGCACGTAGGTGTAGACGAGCTTGTCGTCGGCGACGCCGTTGCCGATCGCGTTCGCGAGCGTGACGCCGCCGCGCCGCGCGCAGCCGACCAGACCGGGCACGCCCAGCACCGAGTCGGCGCGGAACTGCACCGGGTCGAGGAAGTCGTCGTCCACCCGGCGGTAGATGACGTCGACGCGCCGCGAGCCCCGCGTCGTCCGCATGAACACGCGCCCGCCCGAGCAGAACAGGTCCGGCCCCTCGACCAGCTCCACCCCCATGAGCCGGGCGAGCAGCGCGTGCTCGTAGTAGGCCGAGCTGAAGACGCCCGGCGTGAGCACGACGACGGTCGGGTCGGCAGCGCCGTCGGGTGCCGCCGCGACCAGCGCGGCGAGCAGCCGCTGCGGGTAGTCGACCACCGGCCGCACGCGCATGCTCGAGAAGAGCTCCGGGAAGCTGCGCACCATCGCCTGCCGGTTGGACACCACGTAGCTCACGCCGGACGGCACGCGCACGTTGTCCTCCAGCACGCGGTACTCCCCCACGGCGTCGCGCACGACGTCGATCCCCGACACGTGGCACCGCACCCCGTTCGGCGGCTCGATCCCGTGGGCGGCCTGCTTGAACTCGGCGCTCGACAGGATCAGCCGCAGGGGCACGACGCCGTCGCGCACGGCCTGCTGGGGCCCGTAGACGTCGGCCAGGAACGCCTCGAGGGCCCGCACACGCTGCGCGACGCCCCGCGCGACGACGTCCCACTCGTCGGGCTCGATGACGCGCGGCACGACGTCGAGCGGGAACGGCCGCTCCTCGCCCGCGAAGTCGAAGGTCACGCCCTGCGCCAGGTAGGAGCGGGCGAGCGCGTCGGCCCGCACCGCGACCTCGTCCGCCGTGAGGCCCGCCAGCGTGCCGTGGACCGGGGCGTAGCGGGGGCGCACCCCGCTGTCCCGGTCGAGCATCTCGTCGTACGCCGCGCCGAGCGGGTAGTCGTCGAAGAGGTCCGCCATGACCGCAACCTAGGAGCGGCCCGTGGCGCACGGGTTCCCGCCGTGTTTCGGCGTGGTGACGGTTCTGCGGTGCCGGAGCGCGCCGGGCCGTAGGCTGTCGGCCGTGGCGAGTCGATGGGTGAACGTGCTGGTGGACGTCGCGCGCACGGTGCTGTCCGGCAGCCGCCGGACTGGCGGGACGACGACGCGGCAGGGGTCGCGGCCGGCGTCGCGGACGGCGTCCGTCGCGCGGCCGGGGGCGCCGGTGCGGCCGGGAGCGCCGGTGCGGCCTGGGGCGACGGCGACGGCGTCGGGCGCCTATCCCGGCGACTTCCGCGGGACCGTGCGCGCGGAGTACTCGCCGCACCCCGATGGTTCGCCGGACCCCGGCGAGGTCGTGTGGACGTGGGTGCCGTTCGAGGAGGACCACGCCCAGGGCAAGGACCGGCCGGTGCTGCTCGTAGGGCACGACGGGCCGTGGCTGCTGGCGCTGCAGCTCACCAGCAAGGACCACGACCGCGACGCCGCCCAGGAGGCCCGCGCCGGGCGGCTGTGGATGGACATCGGCTCGGGGCCCTGGGACAAGCAGGGTCGTCCGAGCGAGGTCCGGCTCAACCGCGTGATCCGCGTCGCACCCGCGTCCGTGCGGCGCGAGGGCGCCGTCATGCCCAAGGTGCTGTTCGGGCAGGTCGTGGCCGCGATGGGCGCCGCGCGCCGCTGACCGCCGGCGGCGGTTGAGCCCGTCGAAACCGCCGACCGGCTCTGTTACCCTTGGTGGTTGCGTGTCCGCCCAGGTCGGCGGGCACTGCCACAACTCCTCTCCAAGGGTTCCCCACCCCCAGTCCCGGAGCTGTGGCCGCCCTCTACGACCTATCCGCTCGCCGGCAGGCGAACACACCAGGAAGTCCACCAGTGGCAAACATCAAGTCCCAGATCAAGCGCATCAAGACGAACGAGAAGGCTCGTCTGCGCAACAAGGCCGTCAAGTCCGAGCTGAAGACCTACGTGCGTCGCGTTCGCGAGGCCGTGGCCGCCGGCGACAAGGAGGCCGCGGGCACCGCCCTCGCCGCCGCGTCGCGCAAGCTCGACAAGGCCGTCTCGAAGGGTGTCATCCACCAGAACCAGGCCGCGAACCGCAAGTCGGCCATCGCGAAGCTGGTCTCGGCTCTCTGAGCCAGGTCTGACGCCCCTCGCAGGGCAAGCATCGCAAGGGCGTCGCTCCCCACCACGGGAGCGGCGCCCTTCGCCATGCCGGGCCTCGCTTCGCGAGATAGAGCGCGGGGGTGCGAGATAGAGGGCTGGGCCGCGAGAT
Source organism: Promicromonosporaceae bacterium (assembly GCA_009783295.1). GTDB lineage: Bacteria > Actinomycetota > Actinomycetes > Actinomycetales > Cellulomonadaceae > Xylanimonas. Next base: position 5,301 of record WRHK01000004.1, on the reverse strand, counting down.
AGAGCCCGGGCTGCAAGACAGACGACCTCGGTCTCGCGGACTGGGGCGCTATCTCGCCGGGCCGGGCGCTATCTCGCCGGGCCGGGCTCTATCTCGCCGGGTGGGGTCCTATCTCGCGAGCTGGGGCTCTATCTCGCCCCGGTGGGTCAGCGGCGGGACGTCTGGCGGGCCGAGCGGGCGATCGTCAGGACCGCCGTCTCCACCGCGTAGACCGGGTCTCGGCCGGCGCCCTTCACGTCCGTGTCGGCCTGGGCGACCGCGCTGATCGCCGTCGCCAGGCCCTCCGGGGTCCAGCGCTGGAGGTCGCGCTGGGCGTTGCGCACCTGCCAGTCCTGCAGCCCGAGCTCGCGCGCGGTCACCGTGCCGCCGCGGAGCGCGGCGACCTTGGCGAGCGTGCGCAGCCGCATGGCCAGGGCGGCGACGAGCGGAACCGGGTCGGCACCCGTCGCCAGGGCGTGGCGCAGCAGGGCGACCGCACCGCCCGCGTCGCCGGCGACGGCGGCGTCGGCGACCTTGAAACCCGTGGCCTCGACGCGTCCGCCGTAGTAGCGGTCGACGACGCCGACGGTGATGGTGCCGGGCGTGTCGGCGACGAGCTGCGCCACGGCCGACGCGAGCTCCCGCAGGTCGGCGCCGACCGCGTCGATCAGGGCCCGCACCGCCTCGGGCTCGGCCCGGCGGCGGGCGGCCCGCAGGTCGCGGGCGACGAGCTCGGCCTTGTCGGCGTCGCGGGTGATCGCATCGCACTGCAGCACCGGCGCGCCTGAACCCACGACGGTGTCGAGCATCTTCTTGCCGCGCTGGCCGCCGCCGTGCACCACCACGACCGTCGTCTCCGGGTCCGGGTTCGCGACGTGGTCGATGAGGTCGCCGTACAGCTCCTCGGTGCCCGACTCCGCGCCGGTGACCACCACGATCTTGGCCTCGCCGAAGAGCGACGGGCTCGCGGCGACCCGAAGCTGGCCGGCCCCGTACGTGGTGCCGTCGAGCTCGACCTTCTCCGTCTCGGGGTCGCGTTCGCGCGCGAGCCCGACGAGCGCGTCGACGGCACGTTCGCGGAGCAAGTCCTCCGGGCCTCGCACGAGGACCACGGGGGCGAGCGTCGGCTCGTCCCACGAGCGGACGTTGCCGGCGGGCCGGCCGGTGCGGCTTCGGGAGGCGGGGGGCACGCGCCCACTCTGCCACGCGCCGCCGACGCGGCCGCCGACCCGTGCCGCCCGTGCACCCTCAGGTGCACGCGAGGGCCATCGCACCGCCCCTCACCACCAGCACCGCCGAGCCGCACCGGTCGGTGCGCACGGTCCGCGACCCCACACCCGCGTAGAGGTCGAGCATCGAGGCCGTCGGGTGCCCGTACGTGTTTCCCGCGCCCACGCTGACGAGCGCGACGCGCGGGTGCAGCAGGCGGGCGAGCCGAGCGGACTGCGACGCCGACCCGTGGTGCGCCACCTTGACGACGTCGACGCCGTCGAGCACGCCCGGCGGGCCGCCCGCCTGCAGCGACGTCAGGAGCGCGTCCTGCCCCGGCTGCTCGAGGTCTCCGAGCGCGACCAGGTCCATCCCGCCGCCGGGTCCGCTCGTGACGACGTCGAGCGCGATGCTCGAGTCGTTGATGCCGTCGCCCTCGGCCGAGCCGCGGGAGACCGACGCGCGCTTCCCGCCCGAGGCGATGCCCGTCCCGAGCACCCGCAGGTCGACCTGCCAGCCGCCGGACGCCAGATGCACCGTCTCGCCCACATCGGGGACCCGGCGCGTGACGCCCGCGCCGGCGAGCTCGTCGGACACCCGGCGCGCGTTCGCTGCCGGCTGGTCGAGCTTCGAGACCCAGGCCGCCCGCACGTCCCGGCCGGCCAGCACCGCGGCGAGCCCGCCGATGTGGTCGAGGTGCTCGTGCGTCAGCACCAGCAGGTCGATGCGCGTGACGCCGAGCCGGTCGAGGCACCGCCCGGCGGCGTCGCCCTCGGGCCCGGTGTCGATCACGACCGCCGACGCCGGTCCCGTCCGCACCGCCATCGAGTCGCCCTGCCCGACGTCGCACGCAACGACCTGCCAGTCGGCGGGCACGCGACCGCGCGTGGGGAGCACCCGCACGACCGCCGTCGTCGTGCCCGTGACCAGCAGGATCACCGCCACCGCAGCGACGAGCGCGAGACGGCGGTCCCGCCGCGTGAGCAGGCCGTGACGCCGCCGGACGAGGGCCGCGCGGACGTAGGCGCCCGCGGCGCGACGCGCCTGCCGGCCACCCTCGGACCACGCGAGCGGCCAGCCCTCGCCGGGTGCACGGCGCAGCACGAGCACGAGGAGCAGCGCGGTCGCGCCGGCCATCGCGAGCGCACCCCACGGCCCACCCGGCCACGGCAGCGCGGCTCCGGGCAGCGCCGAGCACCACCGCGCCACCGCGGCGACCCACCAGGTCGCGCCGCCAGCAGTCCACGCCAGGGCGTGCGCACCCCACGGCCACCACGGGGCGGTGAGCGTCGCGGCCAGCCCGAGGAGGGTCGCGGGCGCGACGGCGGGCGCCGCCAGCAGGTTGGCCAGCACCGACACGGTCGGCACGGCCGGCGAGAGCAGCACCAGCACCGGCCCGCATGCGAGCTGCGCGGCGAGCGGCACCGCGAGCGCAAGAGCCCCCGCCCGACCGAGCCACGGCGTCAGGCGTCGCACGAGCGGAGTGACGAGCAGCACGAGCCCACCCGTCGCGGCGCACGACAACGCGAACCCGAAGGACCGCGCGAGCCACGGGTCGGCGCACAGCAGCACCATCGTGCACGCAGCGAGCGACGGCATCGACGCCGCGGGCCTGCCCAGCGCCACGCCGAGCACGGTCACGGCGCACATCACGGCGGCCCGCTGCACGCTCGGCTCGGGCCGCACCAGCAGCACGAACCCGGTGGCGATCGCCGCGACCAGCAGCACCCGCACCCACCGCGGCGCGCGCACCATCCCCGCGAACGCCGTGACGAGCGTGAGCACGATCGCGAAGTGCCCGCCCGAGACCGCGGTGAGGTGCGTGAGCCCGGTGGCCTTGAACGCGGCGCCCAGGTCCGGGGGCATGCGCGACGTGTCGCCGACGGCGATCCCGGGCACCAGGCCCTGGGCCTGCGGGGACAGGTCTGCGGTGACGCCGAGCAGAGCCGCCCGCAGCGCGTTCGTCGCCCGGAGCACGGCGGGCGGTCTGCGGACCACCTCGACATCGGTTGCCGTGGCGCGGGCCGCGTCCTCGACGGCCGGGTCCGCCGGAGCGAGCCGCGCGTGCACGACGGCCCGTGCCCCGTACGGCGGGGCGGCCTCCGCTCCGCTCACCTCCACGCGGGCGCGCACGGCCGTCGTCACCGCTCGGGCGGTCACCGTGTCCGCGTCGAGCGACCAGACCTGCCCCGCGCCGAAGGGGCTCGGCGTGCCGTCGGCGACGACCCGGCCCGCGAGCACGGCGTCCGCGCACTGGGCCGCGAGCACAGCGACCGGCTCCCGGGCCGCCACGTGCGCCACGGCGCCGAGCGTGACCGCCGCGACGGCCCCGGCCACCAGCAGCGCCTGGGCCGCGACCCGCGCGGTGCGGCGCGCGGTCGCCCTGGCCGCAAGCAGGGCGACCGCACTCGCGAGGACGCCGCCAGCCGAACCACAGAGAACAGCGGGCGCCGCGCCCGTCCACCGGGTCAGCGCCCACGCCGCCGCCCACGTGGCGATCGCCGCCGGCAGGAGCCTCAGGTCGCTCCTCACACCGTCACCAGGTCGTGCAGCTTCGCGAGCATCGCGGGGCCGATACCCGCGACCTCGTCGAGCTCGTCGACAGACGCGAACGCACCGTTCTGCTCCCGCCACGCGACGATCCGCGCGGCGATCGCCGGTCCGACCCCCGGGAGGGTGTCGAGGGTGGCGGCGTCGGCAGTGTTGAGGTTGACGAGGCCGCCTGGGCCAGGCTGCGCAGCCGTCGCAGGCCCCGCGGCAGCCGCCGGAGCAGGTGCCTCCCCCGGCGCCGGCACGCGAAGCTGCTCGCCGTCCACGACCGGCCGGGCGAGGTTCACGGCCCCGAGGTCGGCGCCGTCGGCGGCTCCGCCGGCCGCCGCGACGGCGTCCGCGACGCGGGACCCCGCCGGGAGCGTGATCAGCCCGGGCTTGCGCACCTGCCCGACGACGTCGACGACCACGCCCGGCCCCGAGGGCGACGGCCTGGGCGCCTCGGAGGGCGGCGCCGAATCGGACGGCACGGGGGCCGAGCCCGCACCAGAGGGCGCGGCAACCGCCCCGAGCGGCTCCACCCCCGCGTGCGGCCGCCCCGCCGCCACGGCCAGCCCCACCCCGACCACCAGCACCGCGATCACGGCGACGATCGCCAACCGCGGCCGCAGCACCCATCGCCGCCCGGACGGCGACGCGAGCTCCTCCTCGCCGGGCACGTGCCCCTGGAGCGCGGCGTACGCGGCGGCCGCCTGGCGCGCCGCGGCAGTCGCGTCCCGCCGGTCGGCAAGTCGTGCGCGCAGCTCGTCGGCCCCGTCGGCGGGCTCCTCGCGATGCACGCGATCCTCGACCACGACAGGCCGTGGCGGCTCCGCCCGTACCCCGGCCACGAAGGGCCGTGGCGGCTCCGCGACCCCCGCGTCGCTGAGCCTCGCTGCCCGCAGCCTGCCCACCGCCGCCTCGAACGGCACGGTCTCCTGGTCCTCGTCCACGCCCCGGACGCTAGGAGCCGCCGAGGCGCGCGGGTGCGCCAGGAACCAGCCCTGTGCACGACGGCGGACGCGGAGGCGCTGGGGGCAGCCTCAGTGCGAGTGGCCGCCGAGCTCCGCCACCACCACGGCCACCGCACCCGGCCCGGCGTGCGCGCCGAGCACCGCGCTCACGGGCGTCACCACGGGGCTCACCCCGAGCAGCTCGGTGAGCCGCGCGGCCGCGGCCGCAGCCCGGTCCGGCGCGCCCAGGTGGTGCACCGCGACGCCCGGTCGCTCCATCCCGGCGGCGTGCTCCGCGGCGAGCGCGAGCAGGCGCTCCAGGGCCGCGGCGCGCGTCCGCACGCGCTGGACCAGCCGGATCTGCCCGTCGGTGATCTCGAGGATGGGCCGCACGCCGAGGGCCGTGCCGAGCGCGGCCGCCCCGGCCGACAGCCGCCCGCCGCGGCGCAGGTGGTCGAGCGAGTCGACCAGGAAGAGCGTGCGGCTGGAGGCCGCGACGGCGGAGGCGCGCGCCGCGACGTGCTCGGCGTCGGAGCCCGCGGGCGCGCACGCGGCGGCCTGCTGCGCGGCGAACCCGAGCGCCATCGCGACGGGGGGCGAGTCGACGGGGGGGGGCGGGCGGGGGGGCCGC
>WRHK01000003.1 GCA_009783295.1 Promicromonosporaceae bacterium | reverse complement strand
CCCGAGTCCCTCACCCGGGCCGACGACAGCACCGAGCCCGCGCCCGACGACACCTCGTTGCTCGACGGCCGCACCGGCGCCGCGGGCCGGTCCGACGTCCGCACCGAGCCCGGCTCCGACGCCGCCTCGGAAGCCCCGGCCGCCGACGTCGCCGAGGCCGCGAGCACCGCCCTCGCCCGCGCGGCCGAGCTCACCGCCACGGAGACCCGCACCACGCCCGCGCTGCGCGAGGAGGTGCAGGGCGCGTCCGCCGTCGTCGCCGAGCTGGTGCGCCTCAGCACCATCGCCGAGGACCCCGCCGCCGCGACCGACGACGTCCCCGCCGACCCGGACCTCCAGGGCGCCGTCGACTCCGCGATCGCGGAGGCCAAGGCCTACTTCGCCGAGGACGACGCCACCCCCGAGACCGAGAGCGCGCCGCTCACCGCGGCGACCCCGCAGGTGCTGACCTTCGCGCTGGGCCGGGCGGTGAGCGACCTCGACGCCGTCCTGACCCAGGCCACGACACCCGCCACGGTCGACGTCGCCCCCGCGCGCCCCACCCCGGCCCAGGTGCTCGCCGAGCAGGCCGCCGAGGGCCGCGCCGACCGCGAGCGCCTGCTCTCCATGGCGAACGCCACCGCCGGGATGGCGAACGGCCGGCTCGCGAGCAGCGCGCTGGCCCCCTTGAGCTGGGCGTCCGGCCACAGCCTGCGCCCCGACGCCGCCGCCCAGCTCGAGCGGCTCAACATCGCCTTCCGTGCGCGGTTCGGCCACGACCTGTCGATCACCGACTCGTACCGCTCGTTCGAGGGGCAGGTGCGCGCCCGCGCCACCCGCGGCCACCTGGCCGCCGTGCCGGGCACCTCCAACCACGGCTGGGGCGTGGCCGTCGACCTCGGGTCGGGCGTCAACCGCTTCGGCACCCCGCAGCACCTGTGGATGCGCGAGAACGCGCCGCAGTTCGGCTGGGACCTGCCCGGCTGGGCCCGCCAGAACGGGTCGAAGCCCGAGCCCTGGCACTGGGAGTTCGAGGGCGCGCCGGTCTCGGTCGCCGACTGACCGTGGCCGAGCAACCCGACGAGCAGCGACGGACCCGGCGAGCAGCCTGGTCCGTCTTCGCTGCGTACGCGGCGGCGGGCTTCGCCATCGGCACGCTGGCCTCCCGGCTCCCGTCGGTCCGCTCGGGGCTGGGACTGACGAGTTCCGAGATGGGCCTCGTGCTGCTCATGTGGGCGCTCGGGTCCGTGGTTGCGCTGCCTGTCTCCGGGCTGGTCACGGCCCGCCTGGGCGCTGCGCGCACCGCCGCGGTCTCGTCGTCGGTGGCCGCCGCCGGGCACCTGGTGCTCGCCGTGGCCGTCACGGTCGGCAGCGCGCCGCTCGCGGTCGCGGGCCTGTTCGCGGCCGGCATCGGCGAGGGCACCTGGGCCGCCGCCACCACGTTCGAGGGCGCCGTCGTCGAGCGGCGCCTCGGCTACTCCGCGCTCCCCCGCTTCCAGGCAGGCGAGTCGCTGGGCACCGTGGCAGGGGCGAGCCTGGGCGCGCTCGTGGCCGCCACGAGCCTGCCGCTGATCGCCCACCTGGGCTTCTCCGCCGCCGTCGCCGTCGTCACCGGGGTCATCACCTCGCGCGCGTTCCTGCCGCTGCTCGCCCCGCGCTCGTTCCCCAAGGCCCTGGTCGACGGCGGCACGCAGCGCGGCGGCCAGCTGCGGTCCGCGCTCGCCGCCTGGCGCGAGCCGCGCACCCTGCTGCTCGGCCTGGTGATCCTCGGCGCGGCGCTCGCCGAGGGCGCCGCCAGCGACTGGACCGCCGTCGCGGTCGTGGCCGGGTTCGGCTCGTCCGACGCCGTGGGCGCCGCGGGCGTCACCGTCTTCTACGCCGCCATGCTGGTCACGCGGCTGTTCGGGGCCTCGCTCGCGGACCGACTCGGCCGCACCACGGCGCTCCGCCTGTGCGCCGGCTCGGTGCTGGTGGGCCTCGCACTGTTCACGCTCGCGCCGTGGCTGCCGCTCGCCCTCGCCGGCTCGTTCGTGTGGGGCGTGGGCGCCGCGCTCGGGTTCCCTCTGGGCGTCTCGGCCGCGTCCGACGACCCGCACCAGGCCGCGATGCGCGTGTCCGTGGTGACGACCATCGGGTACTGCGCCTACATCATCGGGCCCGCGGTCATCGGCGTCGTCGCCGGCAGCCTCGGGTACCGGGGGGCGCTCGTCGTCGTCGCCGTGCCCGTGGTGGTGGGGCTGCTGGCGGCCGGTGCCGCCCGCCCGCTGCGGGCCGCCCGCGCGGCCGCGGAGCCCGACGCCGCACGCGAGCCCGTCGCCGCGGGAGCCCGATAGGGCACGATCGGGGCATGACGCCCGACGCCGCCGACCTGTCCCTCGTCGCCGAGCTGCGCGCCGGCTCGGCCGCCCGCGCCGCGTCGCGACCCCGCGGGCCGGAGGTCGCGGAGGTGCGCGACGAGGCCGGCCCCGGCGGCCTGCGCCTGCGCCGCTATCGCCCTGCCGCCGAGCCCCGCCCGGTCGTCGTCTTCGCGCACGGCGGCGGGTTCTTCCTCGGCGACCTCGACACGCACGACGCGCTGTGCCGCCGCATGGCGCTGGCGGTGGACGTCGAGGTGCTCGCCGTCGACTACCGCCGCGCCCCCGAGACCCCGTGGCCGGGCGCCGTCGACGACGTCGCCGCCGCGCTGCGCTGGGCCCGGCCGGTCGCCGTGGCGGGCGACAGCGCCGGCGGCTTCCTGGCGGCCGCCGCGTGCCTGGTGCTGCGCGACGCCGGCGACCCGCTGCCTGCTGCCCAGGTGCTCGCGTGCCCCAACACGGACCTCACGCTCGGCTCGCCGTCGATGGTCTCGGAGGGCACGGGCTACTCGCTCGACGCCGCGTTCGTCGGCCTGGCCGCGCGCGTCTGGACCCCCGACCCCGCGGACCGCGCCGTCGCCAGCCCGCTGCACGCCGCGGACCTGGCCGGGATGCCGGCCGCCGTCGTCGTGACGGCCGAGCACGACCCGCTGCGCGACGAGGGCGACGCGTACGCGGCCCGCCTGGCCGCGGCGGGCGTGCCCGTGCGGCAGTGGCGCGAGGCCGGGCTCGAGCACGGGTTCGTGCAGGACGCCGATCCCGTCTCGCTCGCCGCGACCGACCGCCTGTTCGCGGACGTGCGGGTGGTGCTGGGCCTCGAGACCGTGCGCCGCTAGAGCACCAGCTCGGGCTCCAGGCGCGACGCCGTCCACGTGCGCTGCCGCCGCGCCAGCACCGCCGTGCCGGCCAGCGCCGCCGTCCCGACGGCGGCGAGCATCGCGGCGTCGACGGCGACGCTCGTCAGCGACCCGCCGTACAGCAGGTGCCGCAGGCCGTCGACCGACCAGGACATCGGCAGGAACCGGTGGATCGAGCGCAGCGGCTCGGGGATGGTCTGCCACGGGAACGTGCCGCCCGCGGTGACCAGCTGGACCAGCATGAGCACCAGGCCAAGGAACTGGCCCGCCGCGCCGAGCCACACGTTGAGCAGCTGCACGATCGCGACGAACGTCGCCGCGACCAGCGGCAGGAACAGCGCCGTGCCCAGACCGTGGGCGACGTCGATGTGCAGCGCCCAGCGCGTCACGGAGAACATGACGGCGGCCTGCGCGACGCCGATCGCAGCGGGCACCAGCCAGCCGCCCACCGCCGCCGCGACGCCCCGCCCGGCGGCGAGCGCCCGCCGCGACAGCGGCTTGACCACGAGGAACATGACGTAGGCGCCGATCCACGACGCGAGCGAGAGGAAGAACGGCGCCAGCCCGGCGCCGTAGGTCCCGGCGGCGTCGTGCGCGACGGTCGTCACGGCCACCGGGTCGCCGATGGTCTTCGCCGTGGCGGAGCGGGTGGCGGCGTCGGGGTTCGGCACCTGTGCGACGCCGTCCTCCAGGCCGTCGCGCAGCCGGGCGCTGCCGGTGGCGGCCTGGTGGGCGCCGGTGCTCAGCGCGTCGGTGCCCGAGGCCAGGGCGGACGTCCCGTCCCCGAGCTGCGCGGCGCCGCCCGCGAGGTCGTGCGCGCCGGAGGCGAGGGTCGCCACGCCGCCGGCGAGCGACCCGGCGCCGTCGGACACCTGGGCCGTGCCCGACCGGAGCGCGGCGGCGCCGTCGGCGGCCTGGGCGATGCCGTCGGCCAGGGCCGGGGCGGCGTCCGCGAGCGCGGCCACACCGTCCGAGACCTGCGTGGCCCCAGCGGCGAGGTCGTCGAGCCGTCCGGTGGCGTCCTTGACCTGCGTCACGACGCCTGCCACCCGGGTGCGGCCGTCGTCGAGCACCGGCGTGAGCTGGGTGCGCAGGGCGGCGGCCTGGTCGGCGGTGATGGTGCCGGCGGCGACGGCCGCGTCGAGGCGGGCGTCGACGTCGGAGCGCACCTGGTCGAGGGCGGGCAGCACCTGCCCGGCGGCGGCGCGGACCTGGTCGCCGTACCCGGCGACCGTCGCGTCGCCGGCGGCGACCTGGGCGGCTCCGTCGGCGAGGGCGCGCGCCTGGTCCGGGAGCGTGGCGGTCTTGTCGCGGAGCGTGGCGAGCCCGTCCGCGAGCGAGGCGGCGCCGTCGGCCGCCTGGGACGCGCCGCCGGCGAGGCTCTTCGCCCCGGCGGACGCGGTGCTCGCGCCGTCGGCGAGCCGGGTGGCGCCGTCAGCGAGCGCCGCGGCGCCCGACGCCGTCTGGTGCGCCCCGGCGTCGGCCTGCGCTGCGCCGTCGGCGAGCCGCGCGGTGCCTCCGGCGAGCGTGGACGCCCCGGACGCCGCCTCGGCGAGCTGGTCGTGGAACTGCGCGAACCCGTCGAGGAACGTCTGGGCGGCCTGCGTGCCGACCTGGGTGGCGAGCCCGTCGCGCACCTGGTCGACGATCTGATCGGCGATGGTGCGGGCCAGGTAGCTGTTGGTGTCGTCGGTGATCATCGTCAGGCTGGCCTGGTGCGGGGCGAGCCTGCCCGCGGACTCCAGGTCGGCGCTGAAGGTGGGGCCGATGACGAGGGCGGCGTCGTACCGGCCGTCGCGCACGCCCTGGTCGGCGGCCGACGGCGTGGCGACCTCCTGCCAGCCGAACCCGCCGTCGCGCAGCAGCTGGTCGGCCACCTGGCGGCCGTGCGCGCCGTCGTCCTGGACCACGAGGGCGGCGGGGACGCGGTCGAGGTTGCCGTACGGGTCGTGGTTGGCGAACAGGTAGAGGCCGGCGTAGAGCGTGGGGATGAGCGCGATCGCGGCGAGCGCGAGGCGCGGCAGGCGGCCGGACGTGAGCCGGCGCAGCTCGGACAGGGCGAGGCGCAGGGCGGTCATACGTCCACCTCCGCGGGGGCGTCGCGCAGCGCGACGACGGGCGGGGTGTGCAGGCCGCGCGTGGCGGGCACGTCGGCGCCGAGCGCCCGCGCCGACGCCGGGGTGGCGAGCACGAGCACGCCGAGCCCGCGGGCGGCGAGCGAGCGGGCCACCTCCCACCAGTCGGCGGGGTCGCCGCCGTGCCGGTCGGGCAGGGTGAGCACCAGGTAGCGGACGGCGGGCGCGGCGCAAGCGAGCTCGGCCAGCAGGGCGGTGCGCGCGGCGGCGGGCAGCGCGTCGACGCGCCGGCGGCGCAGGGCCGCGGCGTCCACGGGGTGCGGCCAGCGCCACGCCCAGCGATCGAGGAACCCGTCCACCCAGGCGCGCACGTCGCGCGGCAGCCCCCGCCGGCCGGCGTAGGCGAGGCCCTCGGCCACGACGTCGGCGACGGTGAGCACGTCCTCCGGCTCGTCGACGCCGGGCACGTCGACGACGGCGGCCGCCGCGCGCAGCACGGCGAGCCCGGCGGGCGTGGCGGGGTCGGCGTTGGGGCTGGTCATGAGCACGCCGCCCGTGTCGGGCGCCAGGCGGCCGGTGGCGGCGAGGGCGAGGGCGGTGTGCCCGTGGCCGGGCTCGGCGGCGAGGAGCACGCGTTCGCCGGGGGCGAGGGTGAGGTCCAGGGGTTCGAGGAGCGGCCCGTGGCGGCCGTCCACGCTGACCCCGGTGAGCTGGAGAGGCATGGGTCCCGTGTTCGTGGGTCGAGGGGTTGTTGAACTCTGGTCAACAACCTACGCCTCCCATTGACCATAGGTCAACGCGTGGGGTAGAACGGTCCCGTGACATCGGTCCCCGCACCCCGCCGCGACCCCGCCGACCGCCGCGCGCAGCTCCTCGAGGTCGCGATCGCCCTCGCCGAGGCCGACGGGCTCGACCAGCTCGGCGCCGCCGACGTCGCCTCCCGCGCCGGGGCGTCCAAGCCCCTCGTGTTCCACTACTTCAGCACCGCCACCGGCCTGCGTGCCGCCGTCGCCGTCTCCGCCGTCGAGGATGCGCGCGCCGCGCTCGGCGAGGAGCCGGGCGGCGTGCACCCCGCCGACCCGGCCCAGGCGGCCGCCCGGCTCACCACGTTCCTCGACGCCGTCCTGGCGCGCCGGCGCACGTGGGAGGGCATCTGGCAGGGCGCCCTGGCCGGCGACCCCGAGACCGAGGCGGCCCTCGCGCGGGTGCGGGAGGGCCTCGTGCAGCGGCTCACGGCCGGCCTCGGCGGGCCGCTCCCGGACGGCTCGCCCCGCGCGCTGCTGCTCACCGAGGGCTGGGTCGCCCTGGCCGAGCACCTCGTGGCCACCTGGCTGGCGGGCCGCACGACGGCGACCCGCCAGGAGGTGGAGGCCCTGGTCCTCGAGACGTTCCAGGCCCTGGTCGTGGCGCTCAGCCGGCCTGCGGGCTGAGCGCCGGCCGGGTCAGGCCTCGGCGTCGGCCGTGACGCGCGCCTCGATCCAGCTCAGCACGCAGTCGGCCACCTCGCGCCAGCCGCTGTCGACCGTCAGGGAGTGGCCGCGGTCGGGGAACTCCACGAGCTCCGTCACCGCGGACGAGCCCTCGTACTGCTTGAGCGTCGCCTTGGTGATCGCCTCGGGGACGGTGCGGTCCTTCCCGCCCATGATGAGCAGCAGCGGGCCGCGGGCCTCGTTGCCCGTGTCGACCTCGGCGGGCGAGTGCCGCGAGAAGTTCGCGCTCGCCGCCTCGAAGAGCGGCTTGCCGGGCGACGGGATGGTCCACCGCTCGTGCAGCGCGTCCGACTCCTCCTCGGTGACCGCGTTGCCGAACCCGTACCGGAACTGCGGCGCCGTGAGCGACACCGCGCGCTTCTCGTTCGCGAAGTTGCGGAACACCGGCAGCGTCGCGCGCAGCGACGACAGCGGCACCGGCAGCACGCCCTTGATCTGCGCGGCGTCGATGGCGATGCCGGCGCGCCCGCGGTCCTGGCCCAGCAGCTTCTCGACGATCATGCCGCCGAACGAGTGCCCCACCAGGATGGGCTGCTCCTCGAGCCCGTCGATGATCTGCGCGTAGTGCTCGGTCACCTCGTTGATGCCGTACCCGGCCGCGGCCTCGGGGTTGGCGCGCGCCTCCGCGACAGTCAGGCCCTCCCCCGGCCAGGTTGGGGCGATCGGGTCGTACCCGCGCTCGGCGAACAGGTCCACCCACGGCTGCCACGACGACGCCGCGAGCCACAGCCCGTGAATGAAGACGACAGGGGTCTTGGTCGTTGCCACGATCTCTCCTCGACGCGCGCGGGCGGTCCGGACGCCGCCCTCCGGCTCGACGCTAGGCCGCCGGCCGGTGCACGGCTTGAGTCGGTCGACTGAAGCGCGCGGCGGGGGGCGACGTCGTCGGGACGTGGGTCGCGGATCGGAACGTGCCTCGCGGCGCACGTTCCGATCCCCGAACCACGTCCCGATCGCCGGCCCGGCGCGCCCCCCGGTTGTGAAGCCCGCGTGAGGGTTCGCGTGTCGTCCCGATTCTTGGCGGCACCTTGGACGCTTCTCGCAACGATCGCCGCATGACCTCGCTGCTCGAGAGCCGGCTCGCCACGACGGACCGCCCCGCCGCGCCGCGCCCCGCGCGCAACGCCTGGGCGGTGGCCTCGGCCGCCGTCATCTGGGGCACCAGCATCATCGTGGCGGCCTTGTGGCTGCGCGGCGGCGGCATCCAGGCGGTGCTCGCGGGCGGGGGCGACGCGCTCACGACGCTCGGGCGCGCGACGGGCCTCGCCGCCTCCAACCTGCTGCTCTACCAGGTGCTGCTCATGGCACGCGTGCCCGTGTTCGAGCGGGGGCTCGGCCGCGACACGATCACGCGCTGGCACCGGCTCACGGGCTTCTGGTCGTTCTGGCTCATGCTCGCCCACGTCACCCTCGTGACCCTCGGGTACGGCGCCACCGGGCACGTCGACCTGGTCCACCAGGTCTGGGGGTTCGTCACCCTGTACCCGGGCATGCTGCTCGCCACGGCAGGCACGGCCGCGCTCGTCGCCGTCGTGGTGCTGTCCATCCGGGCCGCACGACGCCGCATGCGGTACGAGTCGTGGCACCTGCTGCACCTGTACGCGTACGTGGGCGTGGGGCTCGCGCTGCCGCACCAGCTCTGGACCGGCGCCGACTTCCTGTCCTCGCCGCTCGCCACCACCTACTGGTGGACGCTGTGGGCCGTCGCCGCCGGCTCGGTCCTGGTGTTCCGCGTGCTGCTGCCCCTGTGGCGGTCGGCCCGGCACGGGCTGCGCGTCGAGTCCGTGGTGCGCGACGGGTCCCGCGGCGTCGTCGTCACGCTGCGCGGGCGGCACCTCGACCGCCTGGGCGCGGTGGCCGGGCAGTTCATGGTGTTCCGGTTCCTCGACGGTCCCGGCTGGACGCGCGGGCACCCGTTCTCGCTGGCCGCCGCCCCGGACGGCCGGCGCCTGGTGGTCGCGGCGCGCGTCGTCGGCGACGGCACCCGGCGCATGACGCGCATGCGGCCCGGCACCCGCGTGCTCGTCGAGGGCCCCTACGGGCTCATGACGGGCGAGGCCCGCACGGGCCGCCGGCTGCTCATGATGGGCGCAGGCGCGGGCGTCGCGCCGCTGGTCGCGCTGCTGCAGGAGCAGCCCTGGCGGCAGGGCGAGGCCGTGCTCGTGACGCGCGACCACCACGCCGGCGACGCCCTGCTCACCGGCCCCGTCGAGGACCTCGTGACCGGCCGCGGCCTCGCCTGGTACCGCATCGACGGGCAGCGCACCCTCACCGGACCGTCGTGGCTGCCCGTGCAGTACGCGGCCTGGACCGGCCCCGACATCCTGCGGGAGATGGCCGGCCCGCTGCACACCTACGACGTCTACCTGTGCGGGCCCGACCCGTGGATGGACGCCGTCCGCAAGGACCTGGCCGCCGCCGGCGTGCGCCCCTCGCGAGTGCACGCCGAGTCGTTCTCGATCTAGAAGGAGCAACCCCCTGTGAAGAGGATCGCCACCTGGCTGTTCGCGACCGTCGGCGGCATCGTGCTGCTGTTCAGCTACAAGACCTCGACGGCGGCCGTCGCGCCCGCCGCCCTGCCGGACGCAGGCCCCGCGCCGACCAGCAGCACGTCGGCCCCCGCGCAGCCCGCCCCGAAGGCGGGCACCCCGAAGGCCGCCGCCCCGGCCGCCCCCGCGACCACCCACGGCCTCAAGGACGGCACCTTCACGGGCGCCTCCGAGAACACGCCGTACGGCCCCGTGCAGGTCAAGGTCACGATCGCGGGCGGCAAGGTCACCGACGCCACGGCCGTCGACTACCCCCACGCCGGGGGCCGCGACCAGATGATCAACTCCTACGCCATCCCCCGCCTGCAGGCGGAGGCCAAGGGCACCACCGACGGCAAGATCGACATGGTCTCGGGCGCCACGTACACGAGCGGCGGGTACATCGGCTCGCTGCAGGACGCCGTCGACCAGGCGCGCTGACCGTCCCCCAGCCGGCTGCCGCGGGCGCGCGTCACCGCGCCAGCGGCAGCCTCAGCGCGAACGTGGTCCCGGACTCCGACGTCGACTCGACGTCCACCGTCCCGCCGACCCGCCGGGCGACGTCGCGCACCAGCGACAACCCCAGCCCGAACCCGCGCCGCCGCCCCGTCTCGGGGCCGTGCGAGAACCGCTCGAAAACCTCCTCGACGCCGATCCCCCGGATGCCGGGCCCCTGGTCGGCGACGCGCACCACCACCTGCTCGCCGTCGGGCGCGACGGACACCGTGACCGCCGACCCGCGCGGGGCGTGCTGCAGCGCGTTGTCCAGCAGGGCCACGACGCAGCGCGAGAGCGGCACCTCCGGCACGGTCGCCACCAGGCCCGCATCCGGCACCTCGACCTGCACGCGCACGCCCGCGGCGTCGGCCAGCGGCGCCAGCGACGCGACCGCGGACCGCACCACCGGGACCACCTCGGTGGCGGCGTCCTCGTGGCGCTCGCTGTGCTCGGCGGCCAGCAGCAGGTCGCCGAGCACGGCGCTCATCGCGGAGGCGTCGGAGCGCAGCTGGGCGGCCACCTCGCCCGCGGGCTCGCCACGGGACAGGCGCCGCTGGAGCACCTGGATGCGGCCGTCGAGCACGGTGAGCGGGGTGCGCAGCTCGTGGCTGGCGTCGGCGACGAAGTTGCGCTGCACGCGCAGCGCCTCCGCCAGCGGCGCGACCGCCCGCCGCGCCGCGAGCCACCCGACGGCGCCGAGCAGCAGCACGCCCAGCACGGCCGCGATGATCACCAGCAGCACGATGCGGTTGCGGTCCACCACCCAGTGCACCTCGTGGTGGAGGTTCGGCTGGGGGCGCGAGGCGCTGATCTCGCCGTCCTCGTGCCGGGAGGTGAGCGCGATCGCGCCGAGCAGCGCCAGCGTGCCGATGGCCGTCGCGATCGCCGAGGCCACCGCCACGTAGAGGCCCACCGAGCGGGTCATGCGGCGCACCCGGTCCTGGTCGCGCACGGCGGCGCCCCCGAGGCCGCTCACAGCTCGGCCCCCGCCCGGTAGCCCTGACCTCGCACCGTCTCGATGACGTCGCGGTCCGTCTTGCGGCGCACGTAGTGGACGTACGCGTCGACGGTGCCCGGCTTGTCGTCCGGGCCGAACGCCGACGCCAGCAGCTCTTCGCGGCTGAACACGTGGTCCGGGCTGCTGGACAGCACCTCGAGCATCGCCGACTCCGTCTCGGTGAGCACCACCCGGGCGCCCGTGAGGGAGTACATCGTGCGGTCGTGGGGCGTGAACGCCCAGTCGCCCAGCAGGCGGCGGTCGCCGCCGTCGGCGGCGAAGCCGCGGCGCAGCGCGCGCAGCCGGGCCAGCAGCTCGCCGAAGTCGAAAGGCTTGACCAGGTAGTCGTTGGCGCCGCCGTCGAGCCCCGAGATCCGGTCCTCGAACGTGCCGAGCGCCGTCAGCATGAGCACAGGCGTGCGGATGCGCGCCCGGCGCAGCGCCTTGACCATCGCGACGCCGTCCATGCCGGGCAGCCGCCGGTCCACCACCATCACCTCGTAGCGGCGGCGCAGGGCCAGGCGCAGACCCTCCTCGCCGTCGGCAGCGTGGTCGACCTCGTAGGCGTCCGAGAGCATCTCGGCCGTCATCGCGGCGATCGCGGCGTCGTCCTCGACGAGCAGCAGCGGGACGGTCATCGAGCCCTCCAGTCGGCGTGCACGGTCCGATCCTCCCAGAGGCTGCGCCAGGATCAGGGCATGTCACTCGCCGACCTGCCCGCCGCGCCGCCCGCGTTCGACTCCCCCGCCGCCGTCCACCTCACGTTCGACGACGGCCCCGGCCATCAGACGGAGGCGGTCCTCGACGTGCTCGCCGCGCACGGCGCGAAGGCCACGTTCTACCTGGTGGGCGAGCAGGTGCGGAAGCACCCGGAGACGGTGCGGCGCATCGTCGCCGAGGGGCACCGCGTCGCCAACCACTCCACGACGCACCCGAACCTGACGGAGCTCGCGCCGGACCAGGTCGCGGCCGAGATCGGCGGCACGCAGCGCGCCGTCGCGGACGTCACGGGCACGCGCGTGGTCGCGTTCCGGCCGCCGTTCGGGGCGGTCGACGACGCCGTGCGCGCCGCCGCCTCGGACGCGGGCGTGTCCGTGGACCCGTGGGACGTCGACTCGGAGGACTGGAAGGACCCGGGCGCGCAGGCCGTGCTGGACCGGGTGCTGGCCGGGGCGGCACCCGGCGCGGTGATCCTGCTGCACGTCCTGTTCGAGGGCACCGTCACGGCCCTGCCGCGGATCCTCGCGGCGCTCCGGGAGCGGGGCCTGGCCACCGACTGAGCCGCCGGTAGGTTGTCGGCATGGTGCGCAGGGTCGCGGTGGTCGGAGCGTCAGGGCACGTCGGTGGGCTGGTCAGCGGGGCGCTCGCCCGTGCCGGGCACGACGTCGTGGCGGTCAGCCGGGCGGCCGGCGTCGACGTGCACGCCGGGACCGGGCTCGACGCCGCGCTCGCGGGGGCCGACGTCGTCGTCGACGTGCTGAGCTCCGCCGCCCGCACCGCCGACGACGCGGTCGCCTTCTTCGGCACCACCACCCGGCACCTGCTCGCGGCCGGGGCGCGGGCGGGCGTGCGACACCACGTCGTGCTGTCGGTGGTGGGGCTCGAGCGCGACCGCAGGGTGGCGCACTACGCGGGCAAGCGCGAGCAGGAGCGGCTGGTCGAGTCGGGCCCCGTGCCGTACAGCGTGGTGCGCGCCACCCAGTTCCACGACTACCCGGCCATGGTGGCCGACCGCGCCCTGGCCGCCGGCGTCGCGCGCGTGCCCCCGCTGCTGCTGCAGCCCGTGGACGCCCGCGAGGTGGCGCAGCTGCTCGCCGACGTCGCGGGGGCCGAGCCGCTGGGCGGGCGGGTCGACATCGCCGGGCCGCGCACCGAGCACCTGGTGGACATGGCCCGGCGCACGTGGGCGGCGCAGGGGCGCACCGACCGGGTGGAGCCGGGCCCGCTGGACCCGTCCGTGGCGGGCGACGCGATGCTCGCCGGGCCGGGGGCGCGCCTCGGCACCGTCACGTTCGACGAGTGGCTCGCGGCCGACGCCGTCAGATGACCTGGTCGCGCGCCGGCTTGCGCGACAGGCGCGGGATCGACGCCTCGAAGGTCTGCACGCACCAGAACACCCAGAATCCCAGCAGCAGCACCCACTCCAGGGCCCAGAACCAGTGGTGCGAGTCGTCCGTCCAGCCCAGCAGCCGCATGCCGCCGGTCGCCAGGATGCCCAGCAGCATCGCGAGCGCCACCACGCGGTACGCGATCACCGCCCACCGGCGGGCCCGGGGCCCGTGGCTGCGCGCGGCGGCCGTGCTCCCGCGCTGCACCGTCTGGGCGGCCAGGAACGCGACCAGAGCCATCGGCAGGAACACGGCCCCGGCGGCGATGGCGTGCGCGCCGTCCATGAACGAGGTGCGCCCGACGCCGTACCAGACGATCGCCGCCACCCAGACGACGCCGGCCACCACGACGCCGGCCACCTCCTCGCCGCGCGTCGGCTCGCGGACGTCGCCCTCGAGGAACCTCTCGCGGAGCCACCGCATCAGCCCGCCGCCCGCCGGGCGGTACTCGAGCGCCGGGTTGCGCCGGCGCACGGCCACGTAGACGAGGGTCGCGGCGAGCACCACGGACCCCACCCAGAAGTACGGCACGACGGCGCCGTCGATCCGCGCGACGAAGGCGACGCAGGTCGCGGGGTCCCACCGGCCGCCCGGGGGCGGCAGCTGCTCCGCGGCGGCGGCCGCTCCGGGCAGGTGGAAGCACGGCACCTTGACCGGCTCCGGGGTGGGCACGAACGCGACGACGGGCGCGAACAGCCCGGCGACGTTGAGCAGCGGCTCCTGCACGCCGCGCGCCCGGATCGCGATCATCGACACGCCCGCCGCGACCAGCACGGCCACGAACACGCTCTGCACGGGCGTGTACCAGGACGCGCTGATCGAGCTGAGCGTCTGCGCGCGCGACGCGTTCTCGCGCAGCACCGCGACCGCCAGGAACGCGACCAGCGCGATGATGCCGACGCGCAGGTAGAAGTAGGTGATCAGCGCGGCGTCCTCGGCGAACGCCGCGTCCTGGTCGGCGCCGACCGGGTCGCTCATACCTGCAAGGGAAGCACGGCCTGCCCGTCCGTGACGGGATCCCGCGCCACGAGCGCCGTCGCCACCAGCGGGAACAGCACCACCGACAGCAGGGCGGCGGCCACCAGGGCCACCTGGTTCTCCGGGCGGATCACCCCGAGCGACACGCCGATCTGCCCGCCGACGACGGGCACCGAGATCGTGGTGGCCTGCAGCAGCCCGGCCGCCGTCGTGCGGCGCCACGACCCCAGCCGGTAGACCAGCGCGGGCAGCGCCCGCACGGCCAGGATCGCGACCAGGAACAGCGGCACGCGCGCGAGCGTGCCCGGGTCGGTCACGAACGAGCGCACGTCCAGCGTCATGCCCGTGGCGACGAAGAAGTACGGGACCAGCGCCCCGAACCCCACCGCCTGGAGCTTGCTGCGGAACTGCGGGTGCGTCACGGCCTGCCCGCGGTCCAGCAGGGCGATGGTGGCACCCGCCAGGAACGCCCCGAGGATCGCCTCCAGGCCGAAGGCCGCCGCGAGCGCGGCGAAGCCCATGAGCAGCGCGACGGCCCCGCGCACACGCAGCTGCGCGGTCGAGTCCTGCAGGGCGTCGAGCGTGCGGCGCACCGGGCCGCTCCGCGCCAGCCGCGCGATGGCCAGGACGACCGCGCACGCGAGGGCCAGGAACGCCACCAGCAGCGTGACCTGGGCGCCGGCGTCGTGGGCGTCCGACGAGAACAGCAGGGACAGCAGCACCACCGGCACCACCTCGCCCAGCGAGGAGCCGGCCACGACCACGCGGCCGAGTGGAGTGTCGAGGGCGCCGGCGTCGGCGAGCACGGGGACCACGATCCCCACGGCTGTCGAGGCGAGGATCACCGCGATCAGCAGCGGCGACCGCACCAGCCCGCCCCAGCCCAGCGCCCCGCCGACGGCGAGGGCCAGCGCGAACGAGGCGCCGAACCCGAGCCCGGCGACGCGCAGCACGCGGCCCCGCAGACGCTCGACGTCGAGCTCGAGGCCCGCCAGGAACAGCAGGAAGCTCAGGCCCACCAGGGCGAGCACCTGCACGGGCTGGTCGGCCCGCGCCCACCCCAGCACCTGCGGCCCCACCAGCACGCCGAGCAGGATCTGCACGACGACGTCGGGCACCGGCAGGCGCGTCGCGCGCACCAGCAGCGGCGACGCCAGCGCGAGCGCCGACGCCACCGCTGCCGAGGTGAGGGACATCAGGCGCCGAGACCGGGCGGGTAGGAGTCGTCCCAGTCGCGGCGCTCGACGTCGCGGTCGAAGTCGCCCGGCTGCTCGAACGTCACGTGCGTCGCCGGCGACGACGGCACGGCCCCGTGCCAGTGCCACGCCCCGGGCGGGCTAGACACGACGTCGCCGGGCCGCACCACGTGCACGCCCGTCTCGTCGCCCACCACCCCGACGCCGTCCACGTACACGAGGTGCTGCCCGCCGTGGTGCACGTGCGGCACGGTGCGGGCGCCGGCACCGAAGTGCACGGCCATCGACTTGAGGCCCGGCAGGTTGCACGGCAGCACCTGCACGCGCACGTCGTCGGGGGCGTTGAACAGGGAGCGCAGGTGCTCCGGGACGGCGACGACGTCGCCGTCGGCGGTGGAGGCGAGCTCGTCCATGGTGATCTCCTCAGGAGTTGGCGGGGACGACGTACGGGAACTGGGGCTGGCGGGTCTCGGCCGCGTCGGCGGCGACCAGACCGGTGGGGACGGCGGCGTTGGTGACCAGGCCGTAGACGACCTCGGGCGCGTTGTCCGACAGCGCGCGGCCGTTGAACCCGGCGAACGTGAACGCGGCGGGCGTGCCCACCGTGTACGGAAGGACGTCGGGCAGCAGGCGGGCCGCGACCTGACGCCCGTAGGCGTCGGGGTCGGCGACCCCGGTGGGCGCGACGGCGGCGGCGACGAACGAGGCGACGCGGCCGGCGTCGTTGGCCCGGTCCTCGCTCGGGTGCGCGAGGGTGTCTCGGCCGTACTCGGGGCTCGCGTCGTCGCCGCCGATCGCGCGGAACAGCGGCCACACCATCGGGATGGCGGCGCGGTTGATCTGTCGCCAGCCGCCCGCGTCGGTGGCGAGCTTGGTGGTGCCCCAGACGCCGACCTGGCGGCCGTCGCGCAGCTCGGGGTCCGTGGTGGGCACGGCGAGCACCACGACCTCGACCTGCGACCCCGTGAAGCTGCTCTCGGCCTTCTCGGTGGTCCAGTCGCCGTCGTCGATCGGGGTGCCGTGCTGCAGCCCCTCGAGGATGTGGTCGAGGTGGTGCAGGTCCAGGTAGAACGGGTCGGCCGCGGCGCCGGCCCAGACGGTGACGCCGTCGCCGCGGACCGTACGGCCCGTGGTGCCCTCGGCGACGCGCGTGCCGGTGGCCAGGTCGTCGGCGGCGTCGGCGCCCGCCAGCCGGTCGACGACGTAGCGCTGGTCGCCCAGGGCGTCGGCCGGGTCGAACGTGACCCGGTAGGTCACCTGCTCGGCGGCGGAGCCGTCCAGGTGGACCTTCGCCTCGTAGCGGCCCTCCGGGTGGAAGCCGGGCGTGCGCTCGAGCCCGAGGGCGGCCGCCAGCGACGTGTTGGTGACCAGCACCAGCACGGTCGCACCGTCGCGGTCGAACACGTACAGGTCGGTGAGGTTGAGCCGGGGGTCCTGGCGGGACGCCGGCGAGTCGAGGTGGTGCGACACGGTCGCCTCCGTGGGAGTGCGTGGGGCGGGTAAGGACGTCGGCCACGCTAGGAACGCCGATGACGCAGCGGCTTGCGTCAGACGACTGGCCGCGCCGGGGCCGCCGCGGCGGTCGCGTGACTGATGCCGCCGCACCGGGACGCGCCTAGCGTCGCGAGGTATGACAGCCACGACGGCCGCCACCACCGCCGCCCCGCCCCGCCGCCTGCTGCTGGCCGAGCGGCGCTCGCTCGTCTCGATGGCGGCTGTGATCCTCGCGCTGCACCTGGCCGGGTTCGGCGTCCTGGTCGCCGTCGTGGCCCCGCAGCACCTCGCGTTGGGCGGCGGGCACGCCGTCTTCGGCGTGGGCGTCGGGGTGCTCGCCTACGCGTTCGGGCTGCGGCACGCGTTCGACGCGGACCACATCGCCGCCGTCGACAACACCGTCCGCCGGCTGCTGACCGACCGGGCCGAGGGCGGGGGCACCGCGGCCCGGCCGCTGAGCGTCGGGTTCTGGTTCGCGCTCGGGCACTCGACCGTGGTGGTCGCCCTGGCGGTCGCGCTGGCCGCCGGCGTGCGGGCCGTGGCCGGGCAGGTGCTCGACGGCGGGTCGCGCGTCCACGTCGTGGCCGCCGTCGTCGGGCCGGCGGTGTCCGGGACGTTCCTGTGGGTGCTCGGGCTCGCGAACCTCACGGCGCTGGTGGGGATCGTGCGGCTGGCGCGGGCGCGCAGCGCGGGAGCCTCGGGCGCGGAGCTCGAGCGCCTCCTCGAGCGGCGTGGCCCCGTGACCCGCCTGCTGGGCTCGCTCGCGGGGGCAATCCGCCGGCCCGCACACGTCTACCCCGTGGGCCTGCTGTTCGGGCTCGGTTTCGACACCGCGACCGAGATCGGGCTGCTGGTCCTGGCCGGCGGCGCCGGCGCGGCGGGCCTGCCCTGGTACGCGGTCCTCGTGCTGCCCACGCTGTTCGCGGCCGGGATCGCGCTGCTCGACACCGTCGACGGGGTGGTCATGAGCGTCGCCTACGAGTGGGCGCTCGCGCGGCCCGGCCGCCGGGTGGGGTACAACCTCGTGACCACGGGGTTGTCCGTGGCCGTCGCGATCGGCGTGGGCACCGTGGAGCTGATCGGGGCGGTCGCCTCCTGACGGTCAGGAGTCCGCGGGCTTGCGCGTGGGCACGTGGTCGTCCATGTCCTCGAGCTCCCGGCCCTTGGTCTCGTTGACCTTCGTGAAGACGAACACGAACGACAGGACGGCGAAGATCGCGTAGAGCAGGTACGGGATGGACGCCCCGAAGGCCGAGAGCAGCGGCGGGAACGTCAGCGTGATGGCGAAGTTCGCGATCCACTGCGCGGCCGCGGCGACGCCGAGGGCGGCGGCACGGATGCGGTTCGGGAAGAGCTCGCCGAGCAGCACCCAGACCACCGGGCCCCACGTGGCGCCGAAGAAGACGACGAACAGGTTCGCCGAGATCAGCGCGATCACGCCCCACGCCCCGGTGAGCGAGACGTGGCTGCCTGACCCGGTCGACTGCGTGAACGCGATGGCCATGAGGCCCAGCGTCACGGCCATGCCTGCGGAGCCGATGAGCAGCAGCGGGCGCCGCCCCACCCGGTCCACGAGCGCGATGGCGATGAAAGTGACCACCACGTTCGTGATCGACGTGATCGTCGAGACCGTGAAGGCCTGCGACTCCTTGAAGCCGACCGCCTGCCACAGCGTGGTCGAGTAGTAGAAGATCACGTTGATGCCCACGAACTGCTGGAACACCGACAGCAGGATGCCGACCCAGACGATCGGCCGCAGGCCCAGCACGGGGCCGCGCAGCGTGAAGTGGTGGGCGTTCTCCTCGTCCAGGTGGATCGAGGCGTGGATCTGCGCGAGGCGGTCGTCGACGTCCTCGTCGGGCCCCAGCACCGAGGAGAGGACGGCGTGGGCTTCCTCGTCCTTGCCCTGCGCGGCCAGGAAGCGGGGCGACTCCGGCATGGTCATCGCCAGCACCGCGTAGACGACGGCGGGGATCACGCAGACGAGGAACATCCACCGCCAGGCCGCCATGCCCAGCCACAGCTCCTTCGCGGCGCCGCCCGCCGACGTCGCCAGCAGCTGGTCGGACAGCAGGGCCGCGAAGATGCCGACGGTGATCGCGAGCTGCTGCATCGAGCCCAACCGGCCGCGCATCGCCGCCGGGGCGATCTCCGCGATGTACGCCGGCGCGATGACCGACGCGATGCCGATGCCGACGCCGGCGAGGAACCGCCACAGCGCCAGGTCCCAGGCCGCGAAGGCGAACGCCGACAGGATCGACGAGATGAAGAACAGCGCGCCGCCGAGCACCATGACGCGCGTGCGGCCCCAGCGGTCGGCCAGCCGGCCGCCGCCCCACGCGCCGACGGCGCAGCCGAGGAGCGCGATCGCCACGACGAACCCCGTGACGGTCGAGCTGAGCGAGAAGTGGCCCTCGATCGCGTCGACGGCGCCGTTGATGACCGACGAGTCGAACCCGAAGAGGAAGCCACCGACGGCGGCCGAGACCGCCAGGCCGAGGGCCTTCCGGTGGGCATGTGCGGCGGTCGTGGTGCTTGGTGCGTGCGGCGTCGACATCGCGTTCCCTCCAGCAACGGAACGGCCGCCCCCCGTCGGGCGCCCTCTTCCATCGTGGGACGGAACCCGGCCCCACGCTCGCCGGGCCGGTCCGCGCCGGGCGCGCTAGGCGTCCACCCGCACGTCCTCGTCGCGCACCACGAGCACCGTCTTGCCCGGCGCGCGCCCGGGCCGGCGCCCGCTCTCGAACGCGTCGCGGCCCTTCTCGAGCGGGAACGTCGCCGACACGGGCACCGTCAACGCCCCCGACTCCGCCAGCGCGGCGAGGTCCACGAGCTGGCGGCGCGTGGGCGACACCACGAAGAACGACGCGGTCACCCCGGCGGCCTCCGCCCGCTCCTGGTCGGGCGGCGCCTGGAGCGTCACCAGCCGACCGCCCACCCCCAGCCGGGACCAGGCGTCCTCGAGCGCGCCGCCCCCGACCGTGTCGAGCACGACGTCGAACGGCCCGTCCGGGACCTCGCCCGCCGCGACGTCGACCGCGGCGCGGGCACCCAGGGCCCGCACGGCGGCCGCCGCCTCCGCACCGCGCACCGTCGCCGTGACCTCACCACCCAGCCGCCCGGCCACCTGCACCGCCATCGAGCCGACTCCCCCGGCACCGCCGAGCACCAGCACGCGCTCGCCGGGCTGGAGCCGCGCGACCTCGGCGAGCGCCTGCAGCGCGGTGAGCCCTGCGAGCGGCAGCGCCGCGGCCTCGACGGGCCCGAGCGTGCGCGGGCGCGCCGACACGGCGTCCAGGGGCGCGACGACCAGGTCGGCGGCCGCGCCGTCACGGTCGAACGGCACCATGCCGTACACGGCCTCGCCGACGGCGCAGCCGCCCGCGTCGTCGGGGCCGGCGCCCGGGCCCACGGCGGTGACCACGCCCGAGAACTCGTGGGACGGGATGACGGGGGTGCGGTCGGCGCCGTCCGCCGTCTGCCAGGACAGGTCCCACACGAGCTCGTCGAACGTGATGGCGGCGGCCGTGACCGCGACCAGCACCTCGCCCGGGCCGGGCTCCGGCGCCGGCGCCTCCTCGACGTCGAACCGCTCCGGACCGCCCCGCTCGTGCGCGCGCAGTGCTCGCATCGCCGTCACCTCCACCGCCGGCCGCCCGCGGGCGGCGGCGCCTCCCTGGCGCCACCGCCGACGCTAGGCGCGGCGCGGCGGGCCTGCTTGGGTCGGTCGACTGGTCAGGCGACGGAGCCGCCCGGAGCCCTCAGCCCGGCCCGAGCCGCACGGCCAGCTGGGACCGGGCGCTGACGTCGAGCTTGGGGAAGATGCGGTACAGGTGGGAGCCGACGGTGCGCGGGGACAGGAACAGCCGCTCGCCGATCTCGCGGTTCGACAGGCCCTGCGCGGCCAGACGGGCGATCTGCAGCTCCTGGGCGGAGAGCACGTCGAGGCTCGCGGGGCCGTGGTGGTCGTCGTGCTCGCCCGACGCGCGCAGCTCGGCGCGGGCCTGCGCCGCCCACGACGTCGCGCCGAGGAGGTCGCACGTGGTGCGCGCCGAGCGCAGCGGCGTGCGGCACTCGACGCCGCGCCGCTGCCGGCGCAGCCACGCCCCGTAGGCGAGCTCGATGCGGGCGCGCGCCCAAGGCCAGCGCACCAGGTCGAGGGTGAGGGCGTCGCGGTAGGCGTCCTCGGCCTGGTCGTCGGGGGCGAGCACCGCGCGCGCGTACGCGAGGTGCGGCACCAGGATGGGCGCCCGCGCGGCGTCGGTCTCCGCCTCGAGCGCCCGCAGCACCGCGGCGGCGCCGCTGACCTGCCCGGACCGGGCGGCGGCCTCGGCCAGCGGCCCCACCGCGTGGTACCGCTCCGTGAGGTGGAAGGCGCCGTCGGCCGGGTCGAACATGCGCCGCAGCGCGAGGTAGGCGTCGGCGTACTGGCCGGCGGAGAGCAGGGCGAGCCCCCGGGCGAGCTGCACGCACGCCAGCAGGTTGGTCAGGCGGCGGCCGCCCACGGTGTGCTCGGCGCGGGCGGCCTGGGCCATGGCCTCGTCGTGCTCGCCGAGCACGGCGTGCAGCACGGCGCTCAGCGTCGTCGAGCCGTCGCTCCAGATCGGCTGCCCCGTCTCGGCGGCCACGCGGCGGCCCTCGTCGAGGCAGATGGCCGCACCCTCCCAGTCGCCGAGCTCGATGAGGTCGTACCCCAGCATGTTGAGCACGTGGGACAGCAGGCCGAGGCGGCCCTGAGCGCGCAGCCCGCGCTCGGCCCGGCCCAGGAAGTCCACGGACCGCACCGGGTCGCCGACGGCGTGGGCCGCCATGCCGTACAGGCGCAGCGCGTCGGGGTCGGTGATGTTCTCCAGCACCACCTCCGCCAGGCGCGCCAGCACCGGCCCTGCGGCGAGCACGGGCTCGGCGACCGCGCGGGCGGCGAGGTGGCGCGGGTCGGCGACCACCTCGGGGCCGGCGCCGTCGGCTACCCGGCCCGCGGCCGCGACGACCTCGGCCCGCGCGGCCGGGCCCGTGTCGGCCCACCAGCAGCGCAGCGCCGCGGCGAGCAGCAGGTTGAGGGCGAGGTCCACCTCGCCCGCGGCCGCCGAGTCCTCCGCGGACCGGCACAGCTCGACGACGCGCGCCGGGTCGCCGGGGACGCCGTCGTTGAAGATCTCGCGCAGCCACCGGATGCGCGCGCGGTCCACCTCCGAGAGCTGCTCGCGGTCGGCGGCGGCCACGAGGCGGTCGACCAGGTCGGCGCGCCCCAGGCCGAACGCGTGCTCGGCGGCGAGCAGCAGCCGCCGGCCGCGCACCGCCGAGTCAGTGGACAGGCGTGCCGAGCGCTCCAGCGCCCAGATCGCCGTCGCCACCGAGCCCCGCCGCAGCGCTATCACGTGGCTGCGCTCGAGCTCGTCGGCGACGTCGTCGTCCGGGCCCAGGATCGACTGCGCGCGGTGCCACGCCCTGCGGTACGGCTGCTCGCCCAGCACCGTGGCGAGCGCCGCGTGGGCGGCGTGCCGCCGCGCGGGCCGCTCGGCGTGCACGACGCCGGAGCGCACCAGCGGGTGCCGGAACGCGACGCGCCGCGCGTCGTACGTGATGAGCCCGGCGGCGACGGCGGCGTCGAGCACCTCGACCCCGACCGGCCGCCCCGCCAGGGCCGAGGCCGCGGCGAGGATCTCGGCGGTGCCGTCCTCGTCGTCGACGGCGGCGGCGAGCAGGGCGTCGCACGTCGCGGCGGGCAGCTCGCCCGTGCGGGCGGCGAACGCGTGCTCCAGCCGTGCCGTCAGGGGCACGAACCCGGGCTCGTCGCCGTCCAGGCCACGGTGCAGGCGCCAGGCGACGGGCAGCTCCACGAGGGCGAGCGGGTTGCCCTCGGCCTCGCGCAGCACCCAGGCGCGCGCGACGGCGTCGAGGTCGGGCGCGGTGGCGTCGAGCACCTCGTGCGCGGCGTCGACGTCCAGGCCCGCGAGCGGCAGCGTGGGCAGGCCGCCCGCGGCGATCGGCCCGTCGACCCCGGGGCGCACCGCGGCGACGAGCGCGACGCGGTCGCGGTCGAGCCGGCGGGCGGCGAACGCGAGCGCCTCCTGCGTCGGCTGGTCGAGCCAGTGGGCGTCGTCGACCACCACGGTGACGGGCTGGTGCGCCGACGCCTCGACCAGCAGACCGAGCGCCGCCAGCGCGACGAGGAACGGCTGGGGTGCGGGGCCGTCCTCGAGCTCGAACGCCGTGAGGACGGCGCGCCTCTGCGTGGGCGGCAGGGCGTCGGCGTGGCCGAGCACGGGGCGCAGCAGCTGGGCCAGCCCGGCGTACGGGAGCAGCTGCTCGGCCTCGATGCCCACGACGTCGAGCACCAGGTGGCCCGCCGAGCGCGCGTGGTGGGCGAGCGCACGCAGCAGGCTCGACTTGCCGATGCCCGGCGAGCCGACGAGCACCCGCACCGCACCCGCCTCGGCCGCCCCGTCGACGGCGGCCCCGAGCAGCTCGTCGAGCTCGGCCCCGCGACCCACGAGCGACCCGCTCACCAGGTCCAGCGTCCCCACCGTGACCCACCTCCCGTCGTGGCGCCGCCGCCTGCCGTCAGCGCGCGCCGTGCTTCGGCCGCCCAGTGCCCGGCCCCGATGCTCTCCAGCTCCACCGCCGCGCGCGTCAGCACCGCGCGGGCGTCCGCCACCCGGCCGTGCCGGCGCAGCCACGCCCCGTACGCGAGCCGGGTCCGCGCACGGACCCAGGGCCAAGCGTCCAGCGTGCCCGGGCGTTCAGCAAGCGCCCGGGCGAACTCCGTGCGCGCCGTCCGCCTGCCGGGCGCCAGCACGGCCCGCGCGTACGCCAGGTGGGCGTGCAGCACGGGCGACGGCGTGACGCGCGCGAGGTCCTCGAGGTGGGCCACGACGCGGCGGGCCTCGGCCTGCTGCCCCGCGGCGACGGCGGCCTCGGCCAGGAACGTCAGCCCGCCGAAGCACTCGCGCCAGTGCCACGCCGGGTCGCCCTCGACGAACAGGCGGCGCAGCGCGGCGAAGGCGGCGTCCGGCTGCTCGAGCTGGAGCAGCGCGATCCCCCGCGCGAGCTGCGCGACGGACAGCAGGTCGTTGAGCCCGCGGCGGCGGGCGCCGAGCTCGGCGCGGGCCACGAGCCCGAGCGCGTGCTCCGCCTTGCCGGCGAGCGCCTGGGCGAGCGCCTCGCACGCCAGCGTGCCGGTGTTCCACACGGGCTGGCCGGTCTCCCGCGCCAGGTTCATGGCCTCGGCGCTCGCGTGGGCGGCGCGCCCCCACTGCCCCAGCTCGAGCAGCACGATCGTGTGCATGCTCAGCGCCTGCGCAAGGCTGCCGTCGGCGTCCTGGGCCCGAAGCCTCTCCTCGGCGGCGGTGAGGTAGCCGTCGGCGCGCGGCGAGTCGCCCACGGCGTGGGCCGCCATGCCGAGCAGCCGCAGGGTCTCGGCGTCGTCGAGCTCCGCGACCGGGCGGGCCGCGAGCGCCGCGTCCACCTGGGCGCCGCGCAGCACGGGCTCGGCGACGGCGAGGGCCGCGACGGCGCGTGGGTCGTCGGAGCCGAGCGTGCCGAGCGCGGCGGCGACGCGGGCCCGGGCGCCGGGGCCGGTGTCAGCCCACCAGCACCGCAGGGCGGCGCCGAGCAGCAGGTTGAGCGCGAGGTCGTCGTCGCGCCCGGCGGCCGCCAGGGCGACGTCGCACAGCTCCTCGACGCGGGAGGCGTCGCCGGGGATGCCGTCGTCGAAGATCTCGCGCAGCCACTGGACGCGCGCGCGGTCGAGGTCGTCGAGGTCGGTGCTGGCCGCCTCGCCGACCAGCCGGTCGACGACGTCGGACCGCCCGATGCGGAAGGCGAGCTCGGCGGCGCGCAGGAACCGGCGGCCGCGCCGCGCGGAGGGGCCGGTGAGCCAGGCGGAGCGCTCGAGCGACGTGACGGCGAGGGGCACGGCGCCGCGGCGCAGCGACTCCTCGACGGTGGCCTCGAGCTCGTCGGCGACGGCGTCGTCGGGGCCGACGGTGCTCTGGGCGCGGTGCCATGCCCGCCGGTAGGGGTCGCCGGCGGCGTCGGCGAGCACGCGGTGGGCGGCCTGCCGGCGCGCCAGGGGCTCGGTGGCCAGCACGCCCGAACGGACGAGCGGGTGGTGGAACCGCAGGGCGCCCTCGACGACGTCGGCCAGGCCGGCCGTGCGCGCGGCGGCGACGTCGTCCTGCGTGACGGCGCGGCCGGCGAGCGCCGCGGCGGACGACATGACCTCGCCGAGCGCGCCGGACTCGTGCTCGGCGGCCACGAGCACGAGGTCGCGGGCGGCGGGGGGAAGGGCCGCCGCCCGCCGCCCGTAGTCGCGCTCGAGCCGGGCGGCGGGGCCGCGCGCCTCGGCGCGGTCGTCGTCCGGGCCGGCCCCGCGCGCCAGCTCGACGAGCGCGAGCGGGTTGCCCTCGGCGAGCCGCAGCACGCGCGCCTCGGGCGGCATGCCCCGCCCCCGCAGCAGCGCGGCGCTGGAGCCGCCGTCGAGCGGCCCGACGGTGACGACGTCGTCCACGGCGGCGAGGAACGGCGGGCGCGGCTCGCCGCGCTCGACGCGCACCGTGGTGACGGTGGCGAGCCGGACGGTGCGCACGCGGCGCACCACGTAGCGCAGGCAGCCGCGGCTCGCCTCGTCGAGCCACTGGACGTCGTCGGTGAGCATCACCACCGGCTCGGTCTCGGCGACCCGGGCGACGACGCCGAGCGTGGCCCGGGCGATGAGGTACGGCTCGGGCGCGCCGCCGTCGGCGAGCCCGAACGCCGCGTGCAGCGCGGAGCGCTCCTCCTCCGGGAGAGCGTCGGCCTCGTCGAGCACGGGCACGAGGAGCTGGTAGAGGCCGGCGAAGGGCAGGTGCGCCTCGACCTCCACCCCCGCCGTGCGGAGCACCCGGCGGCCCAGCGTGCGGGCCAGGTCGTCGGCGGCGTCGAGCAGCGCCGTCTTGCCGATGCCGGGCTCGCCCACGAAGGCCAGCGACCGGCCCTCGACGGCGGACCGCGTCACGGCGGCCCGCACGTGGGCGAGCTCGGCGTCGCGTCCCACGATCTCGTTGCTGCTCACGACAAGCTCGGCCGTCACCAGGTACCGACCAGCCCCCCGTCGATCCGCAGATCGGCCCCCGTGATGTTCGCGGCGGCGTCGCCGGCCAGGTAGGCGACCGCTTCCGCGACCTCGTCGGGCCGCGTGAACCGGCCCGTCGGGATGGCCTTCTCGACGGCGCCGACCACGTCCTCCGGCGCGACGCCCGCCGCCGCGGAGCGCACGGCGGCGACGCCACCGTTGCCGAGCCACAGGTCGGTGGC
Source organism: Promicromonosporaceae bacterium (assembly GCA_009783295.1). Classification (GTDB taxonomy): domain Bacteria; phylum Actinomycetota; class Actinomycetes; order Actinomycetales; family Cellulomonadaceae; genus Xylanimonas. The sequence continues at coordinate 89,538 of WRHK01000003.1, read as the reverse complement.
GACCGGCCCGGGGCTCACGGTGTTGACGCGGACGCCGTGCGGGCCCAGCTCGAGCGACAGCGTCTTGCAGAAGCTCGACAGTGCCGCCTTGGCTGCGCAGTAGTCGGGGATCACGGGGTCCGACAGGGTCGAGTTCACCGAGCTGATCGTGATGATGGCGCCGCGCCCGGCCTCGACCATGCCCGGCACGGCGGCCCGGCAGGCGCGCACGGCGGCGAGCAGGTTGATCTGCAGCGAGGCCAGCCACTCGTCGTCGGTCACCGACGAGCTGCCCCCGAACCGGGAGGCGGCGCCGCCCACGTTGTTGACCAGGATGTCGAGCGGGCCGTCCGCCGTGGCCTCCTCGACCAGTCGCCCCGGGCCGTTCGGCGTCGACAGGTCGACCTGGACGGCCCGCACGGAGCCGCCCGCCTCCAGCCGCTCGAGCTCGGCGGACGCGTGCAGCGACCCGGCCGTGACGTGCGCGCCCCGCGCCACCAGGGCGCGCACGACGGCCAGCCCGATGCCGCGGCCCGCGCCGGTGACGACGGCGCGGCGCCCTGCGAGCTCGCCGGCCTGGCCGGTCACGAGCGCGCCTCCGTCCCCGCGGCAGCGGCTTCGACCGTGCGCGTGACGGCGCCCGGGTCGGAGACCATGGGCAGGTGCCCGGTGCGGGCCTCGACGACGGTCGAGCCGGCCCGGTGCGCCATGTCCAGCTGGGACTGCGGTGTGATCACCTGGTCGAGGGTGCCCACCTCGTACCAGGACGGGATGCTCGCCCACGCCGGGGCGCTCGACGCGTCACCCAGGGCCCCGTACTCGAGCGGCCGCTGGGTCGCGGCGAGGGTGCGCGCCTTCTTCGCCGGGAGGTCGTTGGCGATGTAGCTCACGAACGCGTCGGGCTGGAGGTACAGCTCCGTGGTCGCGGTGGGCGGCGCCAGCGGCACCGGGATGAACAGCTCCGAGGAGTCGTGGGTCACCAGCACGCTGCCCGCGCCCGTGAGCCCCCCGATGGCCTCCCCCTCCGCGGGCGCGAACGCGTCGATGTAGACCAGCGCCTTCACGTTCGGGTTGCCCGTGGCGGCGTCGGTGATGACGGCGCCGCCGTAGGAGTGGCCCACGAGCACGATGGGGCCGGCGATGGTGGCCAGGTAGTCGGCGAGGGCCTGGCTGTCGGTGCCGAGCCGCTGCAACGGGGTCGCGAACGCGTCGACGGTGTACCCGTCGCGCTGGAGCCGCGCGATCACGTCCGACCACGAGCCGGTGTCGGCCCAGGCGCCGTGCACCAGCACGACCGTGGGCAGCGGCGCGGCGGCGTGCGGCGCCGCCACGGCCTCGGGGACGGCGGCGGCCGTCGCGGCGACCAGCAGCAGGGCGGTCACGGCGGCGCGCAGCCGGCGGCGACGGGGGCGGATCAACGTGGCTGACATGGAACCCTCCGAGTGGTCGAAACCTGGCCTCACCAGGCGCAACGTTACGAAGAACCGGCCCCGCAGGCTTGGGTCGGTCGACTGCATCCCGCGTCAGTCGACCGACCCAAGACGCGGGCGCACGCGCGCACGAGACTGGCGCCATGGCCACGACGCACACCCCCGAGATCGTCATCGTCGGCAGCGGGTTCGCCGGGTTCTTCGCCGCCCGCCGCCTGGCCCGCCGCCTGCCGCGCGGCGCGGCGAACGTGACCGTCGTCAGCACGTCCGACCACCTGTGCTATTCGCCGCTGCTGCCCGAGGTGGCCGCTGGCACGCTCGACGCGCAGCGCGTCGCGGTACCCCTGCACGGCGCGCTCGGGTCGGCGCGCATCGTGCGAGGCCTGGTCGAGGACGTCGACATGGACGCCCGCACCGTCCGGGTGGTGGGCGCCGCGGACCGCTCGTTCGACCTCCCGTGGGACCGCCTGGTGCTCACCACGGGCAGCGTCACCCGCGTGCTGCCGACGCCGGGGCTGCGCGAGCACGCCCTGGGCCTCAAGACCCTGCTCGAGGCCCAGTACGTGCACGACCACGTGCTGCGCCAGCTCGAGTGCGCCGACACCACCACCGACCCGGCGGAGCGGGATGCCCGGCTCACGTTCCTCGTGGTCGGCGCCGGGTACGCCGGCACGGAGACGGCCGCGCAGCTGCAGACGCAGACCGAGCGCCTCATGTCCCGCTTCCCGCGCCTGGCCGGGCTGCACCCCACCTGGATGCTGCTCGACCTGAGCCCCACCGTGCTGCCCGAGCTCGGGCCGCGCCTGGGCCGCTACGCGCTCAAGGTGCTGCGCGCCCGGGGCATGCAGGTGCGGCTCGGGGTGTCGGTGGCCTCCATGTCCGACGACGGCGTCACGCTCACCGACGGCTCGCAGGTGCCCACCCGGACCGTCCTGTGGACCGTGGGCGTGACGCCGCCGCCGCTCGTCCAGCGGCTCGCCCTGCCCGTCGAGCGGGGCCGCCTGGTGGTGGACGCCCACCTGCGCGTGCGCGACGACGTCTGGGCCGCCGGCGACTCCGCGGGCGCCCCTAACCCGTACGGCGACCCCGGCACCGCCTACCCGCCCACGGCCCAGCACGCCCAGCGCCAGGGCGAGGTGATCGCCGACAACGTCGCCGCCAGCCTGGGCCACGGCCGTGCGCGCGAGTACCGGCACCACGACCTGGGCCTCGTCGCCGACCTCGGCGGGCGCTGGGCCGTGGCCCGGCCCCTCGGCGTGCCGCTCACGGGCCTGCTCGCCAAGGCGGTGGCCAAGGGCTACCACCTCTACGCGATCCCGAGCATGGCCGCCCGGGCCCGGATCGGCGCCGACTGGCTGCTGGGCCTGTGGCACCGCCCGCCGGCCGCCCAGCTCGACCTGGTGCGCCCCGAGCAGGCGCAGATCCCGGCGGCGCAGCACACGCAGGAGTTCGCGGGCGGGTCGACGGCGCGGTAGCGGGGGCGGCGACCTGGCGATCGGAACGTGTCATGCGGATCGGGACGTGCGATGCGCCGCACGTCCCGATCCGCTTCCCACGTCCCGATCGGCTGAGGTCGCTATCTCTCCACCTCCACCACCTCGGCGTCCGGCGCGTTCGTGCGGACGGAGGCGATGCCGTTGAGCGCGCTGTCCTTCGAGGAGTAGCCCTGGCTCGTGGCGATCACCTGCCCGTTGCCCGCCTTGAGGTTCCAGCGGTAGTCGCCCGCCTTGTCGACCCAGAGCTCGAACTTGCCAGCCATGTCGGTCCCCCGTTCGCTCGACGCCGCATGGGTGCTTCCAGGCTGCCTCCCGTCCCCGCGCGCTGCGACCCGAACGACGCCGGTCACCGACGCGCGGCCGCCGCTCAGGCGCGGTCCGCGTCCGCCGGGCGCGTGATCTCGAAGGCCTCGTGCACGTGCACGTCGCCGGAGGGGACGGCCCCGTCGAACGGGAGCACGAAGAACGCGTCGTCGGGCACCCCGGGGTAGACGAGCCCGTTGGTGGGGTGCACGAACCCGAACCGCGGGTAGTAGCCGGGGTGCCCGACCAGAAGGCAGCCGCGGGCCCCGGCGGCGCGCATCGCGGCGAGCCCGGCCCGGATCAGGGCCGACCCCACGCCGTGGCCCTGCCGCTCCGGCAGCACCGACACCGGCCCGAGGATGAACCAGCCGTTCGTGCCGTCGGAGACGGTCACCGGCGAGAACGCGACGTGCCCCACCACGGCGCCGTCGTCGTCGGCGACCAGGGACAGCGTCAGGGCGCCGGCGTCGCGCAGCGCGTCGACGATGTACGCCTCCGTGCGCTCGCCCGGCACGTCGGCGTCACGGAAGGCGCGCTCGGTCACGGACCAGATCGCGTCGACGTCGCCGGGCCGCTCGGGCCGGATGCTCGAGGTCATGGCCCCACCCTGGCCGACGCCGCCCGCGGCGGCCAGCGCTGGGCGCCCCGTCACGGCACCGTCGCGAGCGGGTGCACGACGCCGGTCCCGGCGTCCACCAGCGCGGCCCGCGGCAGGGTGCCCGCGAGCGGCAGGATCTCGTACGCTGCCGCCAGCACGAGCGGTGCCTGCTCCAGCCGCACCCGCGTCGCGACCGTGACGTGCGGCGTCCACACGCCCGGCACGTAGTGCTTGTGCAACGCCTGCTCGGACGCGCCGAGCGCCGCGACCAGCCGCTCCTGGCGCAGGGCGAGCCCGCTCGGCAGGGCGGGCACGAGGCTCATGCGCCCGCGGCGGAACGCGGCGATCGCGTCGAAGCGCACCGTGGTGGGGCCGGCGTCGGGCAGAGCCTCGACGGCGGCCCGCACGGCGTCGAGGTCCCACGACCGCAGCACCGCGAGGGACAGGTGCGGCACGTGCCGCCCGTGCGTGTGCGTGGCGAGGGTGGGCACGCCGTCGTCCTCGAGCCGCTGCCACAGGCGTCGCAGGGCACGGTCGGTCGGGCCGTCGAACAGCAGGCACACCGCGAGCGCCACGCGTCCACGGTAGGCGCGCGGCGCGCGGAAGCCTGGGCGGGCGCGCGTGGTTGGGCAGGACGTGCGCACCCTTCCGACGTCCGCCGACGTCGTCGTCATCGGGGCCGGCCAGGCCGGTCTCTCCGCGGGCTTCCACCTGCTGCGCCGCGGCTTCGTGCCCGCGACGTCCGCCGCGGCGGGCGGCACGACGCCGACGTTCGTGGTGCTCGACGCCGAGGACGGGCCGGGCGGCGCGTGGCGGCACCGCTGGCGGTCGCTGCGGATGGCCACGGTGAACGACATCTACGACCTGCCCGGCATCGAGCAGCCCGCCGTCGACCCGGAGGCCGCGAGCGCCGACGTGCTGCCCGCGTACTTCGCCGACTACGAGCGCGAGCTCGGCCTGGGCGTCGCGCGCCCGGTGCGCGTGCGGTCGGTGCGCTGGGACGACGACGGCGAGCACCTGCTGGTCGCCACGGACGCCGGCGACGCGGTGCGGGCCCGGGCGGTCGTCAACGCGACCGGGACGTGGTCGAAGCCGTTCTGGCCGGCCTACCCGGGCCAGGAGACGTTCCTGGGCCGCCAGCTCCACACCGCCGACTACGTGCGTGCCGAGGACTTCGCGGGCCTGCGCGTCGGGATCGTGGGCGGCGGGATCAGCGCGCTGCAGCTCATGGAGGAGATCAGCCACGTCGGCACCACCACGTGGTTCACGCGCCGCGAGCCGGTCTGGGTAGACGGGCATTTCACGCCGCAGGCGGGGCACGACGCCGTCGCCCGCGTCGAGGAGCGCGTGCGGGCGGGGCTGCCGCCCCTGTCGGTCGTGGCCGCGACGGGCCTCATCCGCACGCCGTACGTGAGGTCCCTGGAGGCGCGCGGGCTGCTGGTGCGCCACCCGATGTTCGCGCGGATCATGCCCGACGGCGTGGTCGAGGCCGACGGCACGCGCACTCCCCTGGACGTGCTGTTCTGGAACACCGGGTTCCGGGCCGCGCTCGACCACCTGCGGCCGCTGCACCTGCGCGAGCCGGGCGGCGGCATCCGCATGGACGGCACCCAGGTGGCGGGCGAGCCGCGCGTGCACCTGATCGGGTACGGGCCGTCGTCGTCGACGGTCGGCGCCAACCGCGCCGGGCGGGACGCGGTGAACGCGCTGGTCAGGACCCTGGGCGTGGCCGCCCCGACCGTGCAGTCGGCGCCGACCGGCGGGTGAGCCTCGTGTCACGGCGGTCATGACGGATGCTGGGCGGGTGCAGGCCCGCCGGCTCGTCAAGCGCCTCGCCGTCGCCGTCGCGGCGGCGGTCGTCCTCGCGCTCGTGGCCCCGCTGGGTGTCAACGCGATCGCGACGCACCGTCCCGTGCTGGGCCTGGAGGTGGCGGGCGCGAGCCGCCGCGAGGTGTGGAGCGACTCGTCCGCGGTCGCGCAGAAGGTGGCCGCGCGCCGCGCCGGCGCCGGGATCGAGGTGGGCGCCGGCGGGCACGCGGAGCGTCGCACGCTCGGCTCGCTCGGCCTGGTCGACGCCGCGCCCGAGCTCCACGCACGGATGCTCGGCGCGGGGCGCGACGGGTCGTTCTGGCAGGACGCCGTGACGCAGACGCGGGCCGCGTGGGGCATGGAGAGCGTCGCCCCGCCGCCCGACCGGTTCGACGGCGCCCACCTGGACGCCGCGCTCGAGGCGCTCGCGCCGCAGGTCGCCGTCGCGCCGAAGGACGCGGCGGTCACGCTGGAGGCCGGCACGGTGACCGTGGCCCCGGACGTGCCAGGCCGGCGCCTCGACGTGCCCCGAGCACGGCAGGCCGTGATCGACGCCGTCCAGGCGGGCCGCAGCAGCGTGGACCTGCCGACCGCACCCGTCCCCGCGACCGTGCCGGCGGCCACGCTGGAGGGTGCCGCCGCCACGGTGCGGGCCGCCGTCGAGCGCCCGCTCTCGCTCGTCGCCGGCGGCGCCCGCGTGACGGTGCCCGCCGAGCGGGTCTTCGCCGCGCTGCCCGTCACTGTCGCGGGCGGCAAGGCGTCCGTCCACCCCGACCCGGCGGGCCTCGCCGCCGACGTCGACGCGCTCGCCGGCAAGGTCGACGCCGCGCCGCAGCTGCGCATCATCCTGGCCGACGTCGTCGTCGCACCCGGCGTCGAGGGCCGCCGGCTCGACAAGGTCGCCGCGTCGGCCGCGCTGGCGGCGGAGGTCAAGGCCCGGGCCGGTGGCGGCGGCACCGAGACCCTGACGGTCCCCGTGGCCACGCTCCCGTTCGCCGTGCAGCAGGCCACGCCCGGTGCGTTCACAGGCGACCAGACCGTGCACCTGACCTTCGACGACGGGCCCGGCGCCCACACCGAGCAGATCCTCGACATCCTCAAGGCCAAGGGCGTGCACGCCACGTTCTACGCGGTCGGCAACCGCGCCAAGGACCACCCGGACACGCTGCGCCGCATCCTCGCCGAGGGCCACCGCCTGGGGAACCACTCCACCACCCACCCGGACCTCACCAAGCTCACGCGCGCGCAGGTCGAGGCCGAGATCGTCACCACGCAGGACACGCTCACGCAGATCACGGGCCTGCGCCCGACGGCGTTCCGCCCGCCGTACGGGGCGGTCGACGACGTCGTGCGGCAGGTGGCCGCCGAGCAGCACCTCTCGGTGGACCTCTGGACCGTGGACCCCGAGGACTGGAAGCAGCCGGGGGCCGCCGTCGTGCGCGACCGCGTGCTCGCCGCGGCGCGGCCCGGCAGCGTGGTGCTGCTGCACGTGCTCACGCAGGGCACCGTCGACGCGCTGCCCGGCATCATCGACGGGCTGCGCGCCAAGGGGTTCGCGCTCGACTGAGGCTCAGACCAGGCCGTTGAGGGCGGCGAACCGGTCGTGCGCCGGATCACGCTGCACCTCGAGCTCGATCCCGTCGGCGGCCTCCTGCGCCACCGCCTCCCCGAACAGGTCGGCGAGCAGCGCGAACGCCATGTCCGTCCCGGCGGCGACGCCCGACGACGTCCAGCGGTCGCGGTCGTGGACCCAGCGGGCCTCGGCCACCCACTCCACGCCGGTCCCCTGGCCGCTCGCCCACGCGAACGCCCGCTTGTTGCTGGTGGCGCGGTACCCGTCGAGCAGGCCGGCGGCGGACAGGACTCCGGACCCGGTGCAGACCGACGTGACGAGGGCGGCGCCCGCGGCCCAGTCGCGCAGCCAGGCCAGGAACGCATCGTCGGACACCAGGCCGCGCGTGCCCATGCCGCCGGGCACCAGCACGATGTCGGGGCGTCCGGCGTCCGCCCAGGCGGCGTCGGCGACCACGGCGGCCCCCTGGCTGCTCGCCACCGGGCCGGCGGCCGGGCCGAGGGAGGTGACCGTGAGCCGGTCGGCGACACGGCTGAACAGCTCCACAGGCCCGAACACGTCAAGCAGCTCGAACCCCTCGAACAGGACGACGGCGACGGTACGCGGTGCGGCGGTCAGCGGGGATCCTCCCGCATCACGGCGCGTCCGTCAGCGCCTCCCACGCCGCGCCCGGCACGGCCTCCCGCAGCAGGGCCGCGGCCTCCGTGACGTGCGCCGCGCGCCGCATCCCGGTGACCACAGAGACGACGGCCGGGTGCCGCAGCGGGAACTGGAGCGCGGCCTGCGGCAGCCGCACGCCGTGCTCGCGGGCCGTCCGGGCCAGGGCGCGGGCCGACTCGAGCACGGCGTCGGGCGCCTGCGCATAGTTGAAGGTCGCGGTCGCGGGCGGCTCGTCGCGGGCCAGCAGCCCGGAGTTGTACGGGGCCGCGGCCAGCACGGACACGCCGCGCTCGGCCGCGGCGTCGAGCAGCGGCTCGCCGGTCCGGTCCAGCAGCGTCCAGCGCCCGGCGAGCATGACGACGTCGAGGTCGGTCTCGCGCACCATCCGCAGCGGCGCCTGCCACTGGTTCATCCCGACGCCGACGGCACCGACCACACCCTCGTCGCGCAGGCGCACCAGGGCGGGGATCGTCTCGGCGACCGCCTGGTCGACGTGGTCGTCGGGGTCGTGCACCAGCACGACGTCGACACGGTCGAGGCCCAGCCGCTCCAGGCTGGACTCCAGCGACCGGCGCACGCCGTCGGCCGAGTAGTCGAGCTCGCGCACCAGGGTGTCGGGCACGGCGAAACCGCCCGCGTCGAGGTCGCTGCCGCGGGGGTGCGGGTTCGGGACCAGCAGGCGCCCCACCTTGGTGGACACGACGTACTCGTCCCGCGGCCGGCCGGCGAGCGCCGCGCCCAGGCGCCGCTCCGAGAGCCCGAGCCCGTAGTGCGGCGCCGTGTCGAAGTAGCGGATCCCGGCGTCCCAGGCGGCGTCCACCGCGGCGGCGGCCTCGTCGGGGTCGACGGGGTGGGCCAGGTTGCCGATGGGCGCGGCCCCGAAGCCGAGCGCGGTGACGCGCACGGCGGTGCGCCCGACGGCGCGGCCGGGCAGGGTCGGGGCGAGGGCGGGCTGCTCAGCCACGGTGAGGGTCCTCCGGGAGGTCGAGTCGGTAGACCGCTGCCGCGTTGCCGCCCAGGACGGCGTTGCGCTCGTCCGGGTCGAGCGGGGCGAGCCAGGACAGCAGCAGCGCGTCGGCGGCGGCATAGTCGGCGCGCAGGGTGCAGACGGGCCAGTCGGAGCCGGCCAGCACACGCCCGGGGCCGAAGGCGTCGAGCACGGCGGCGGCGTACGGCTCGAGGTCGGCGGGCGACCACTGCTCGGCCGTCTCGGCGAGCAGGCCCGAGAGCTTGACCGTGACGTTCGGCGACCGGGCCAGGTCCACCAGGTGCGCGCGCCACGGCTCCAGCGCGCCCGCCGCGACGGGCGGCTTGCCGGCGTGGTCGAGCACGAACCGGACGCCGGGCTCCAGCCGAGACACCTCGACCACCTGCGCGAGCTGGTCGTGCGTCACCAGCACGTCGTAGGCGAGGCCGGCCTCGGCCACCGCGCGCAGACCCCGGCGCACGGCCGGGCGCAGCAGCCAGCGCGGGTCCGGCTCGTGCTGCACCTGGTGCCGCACGCCGACCAGCCGACCGCCGCCCGGCCCGGACCGCAGCGCGGCGATCCGGTCGGCGACGGCCGGGTCGGCCAGGTCCACCCACCCGACCACGCCGGCGACGTCCGGGTCCTGCTCCGCGAGCGCGAGCAGCTCGGGGGTCTCCTCCGCGACCGTCACCGTCTGCACGACGACGGTGGCGTCGACGCCGGCCGCCCGCAGCTGGGGCCGCAGCTCGTCCATGCCGAACGACCACCGCAGCGCGGGCAGAGCGTCGGTCCACGGCTGCGGCCGCACGGCGAGGTCCCACACGTGGTGGTGCGCGTCGACCCGCATGGGCTCAGGCCGTGCGCGGGCGCACGCGCAGCCCGTCCATGCCGCCGTCGACGGCGATCGCCGTGCCGGTGGTCGAGCCGGAGTCGGCCGAGGCCAGGTACGCGACGGCCGCGGCGACCTCGTCGGGGTCGACCAACCGGCCGTGCGGCTGGCGGGCCTCGAGCGCCGCCCGCTCGGCGGTGGGGTCGGGCGCCGAGCCGAGCAGCCGCCCCACCCACGGGGTGTCCACGGTGCCGGGATTGACCGCCACGACGCGGATCCCGTCCGCCACCAGGTCGGCGGCCATCGCGCGGGTCAGCGAGAGCACCGCGCCCTTGCTCGCGGAGTACACCGCCCGCTGGGGCAGCCCGGCGGTCGCGGCGATGGACCCGGTGTTGACGATGACGCCCCGGGCGGACCCGCGCAGCGCGGGCAGCGCCGCCCGCGTCACGCGCACCAGGCCCAGCACGTTGACGTCCAGCACCCGGTGCCACTCGTCGTCGGGGTTGTCCTGGACCGCGCCCTGCGCGCCGATGCCGGCGTTGTTGACCAGCACGTCGAGCCCGCCGAGCAGGGCGACGCCCTCGGCGACCGCCGCCCGCACGCCCGCGTCGTCGGACACGTCGGCGCGGACCGCCGCGACGCCGTCGACCAGCCCACGCGGCTCGACGTCGCGGTCGAGCACCACGACCGTGGCGCCCTCGGCGGCGAGGCGGCGCGTGATGGCCGCCCCGATGCCGGAGGCGCCGCCCGTGACCAGTGCGCGCACGCCCTCGAACCGGGACATCACGCCGCGCCGAGCGTCTGCGTCTGGGTGCCGAGCCCGGCCACCTCGAGGGTGACGACGTCGCCCGCGCGCAGGTACGGCGCCTCGGGGCGGCCCAGCGCGACCCCGGCGGGGGTGCCCGTGTTGATGACGTCGCCCGGGTACAGCACCATGAACCGGCTGATGTACCGGACCAGCTCGGCGACCGGGAAGATCATCTGGGCGGACGTGCCGTCCTGGCGGACCTCGCCGTTGACCGACAGGGTCAGGCCGAGCGCTTGCGGGTCGCCCACCTCGTCGGCGGTGACGAGCCACGGGCCCAGCGGGTTGAACGTCTCGCAGTTCTTGCCCTTGTCCCACTGGCCGCCGCGCTCGAGCTGGAACTCGCGCTCGGAGACGTCGTGGCTGGTGGCGTACCCCGCGACGTAGCTCAGCGGGTCCTCGTCGTCGCCGACGTAGCGGGCCTTGCGGCCGATCACCACGGCGAGCTCCACCTCGTAGTCCGTCTTGGTGGACCCGCGCGGCACCAGCACCTCGTCGTCGGGCCCGACGACGGTGTCGGCGGCCTTGAAGAACAGGATCGGCTCGGCGGGGATCGCCGCGTTCGTCTCCTCCGCGTGGTCGCGGTAGTTGAGGCCCACGCACACGACCTTGCCGATCCGGCCGACGGGGGCGCCGAACCGGCCCGGCTCGTCGATCACGGGCAGGTCGCCGCGCTCGAGCGCCTCGCGCACGGCCGGGATCGTCTCGTCGAGCAGCGCGCCCGCGACGTCGGGCACGACGCCCGACAGGTCGCGCCAGCGGCCGGCGTCGTCCTGGACGGCGGGGCGCTCGGCGCCGACGGCGCCGATCCGTGCGAGCTTCATGAAGGGTCTCCTCGTAGTGTCGGGCGGGGTCGGGTCAGGCCGGCGTCGCGGCCAGCGCGGCGGACCAGTAGGCGCCGTCGGGGTAGCGGTAGCGCTGCCGCGTCTCGGGGCGGATCTCGCCGGACCCACCGGGCGCGGTGGGCGTCACGTACCGCCCGTCGCGCATGACGACGGGGTCGGTGAAATGCTCGTGCAGGTGGTCGACGTACTCGATGACGCGGCCGTCCTGCGTCCCGGACACGGCCACGAAGTCGAACATCGACAGGTGCCGCACCGCCTCGCACAGGCCCACGCCGCCGGCGTGCGGGCACACCGGCACACCGAACTTGGCCGCCAGCAGCAGGATCGCGACGTTCTCGTTGACGCCCGCCACGCGCGTCGCGTCGATCTGCAGCACGTCGAGCGCGCCCGCCTGGAGCAGCTGCTTGAACACCACGCGGTTCTGCACGTGCTCGCCCGTGGCGATCCGCACCGGCGCCACCGCGCGGCGGATCGCGGCGTGCCCCAGCACGTCGTCGGGGCTGGTGGGCTCCTCGACCCACCACGGGTCGTACGGCGCGAGGGCCCCGATCCAGGCGATGGCCTCGGCGACGTCCCAGCGCTGGTTGGCGTCGACCGCCACCCTGATGTCCGGGCCGACGGCGTCGCGCACCAGGGCCAGGCGGCGCACGTCCTCGGCGAGGTCGGCGCCCACCTTGAGCTTGATCTGCGTGTAGCCCTCGGCCACGGCCTCGCGGGCCAGGCGCAGCATCTTCTCGTCGGAGTAGCCGAGCCAGCCGGGGCTCGTGGTGTAACCCGGGTAGCCGTGGGCCAGCAGCTCGCGCTCGCGGTCCGCGCGGCCCGGCTCGGCGCGGCGCAGGATCTCCAGCGCCTCCTCGCGGGTCAGGGCGTCGCTGAGGTAGCGGAAGTCGACGAGGTCGACCAGCTCCTCGGGCGTGAGCCGCGCCAGCAGCTGCCACAGCGGCAGGCCGTCGCGGCGGGCACGCAGGTCCCACAGCGCGTTGATCACCGCCGCGACCGCCATGTGCGCCACGCCCTTCTCGGGGCCCAGCCAGCGCAGCTGCGAGTCGTGCACCAGCTCGCGCCAGATGCCGCCCAGGTCGTCGAGCACGGCGTCGACGTCGCGCCCCACCAGGTACGGGGCGAGCAGCCGGATGGCGGCCTCCTGGACGTCGTTGCCGCGCCCGATCGTGAAGGCGAAACCGTGGCCGGCCAGACCGTCCTCGCGGTCGGTGCGGACGGTGACGTACGCCGCCGAGTAGTCGGGGTCGGGGTTCATCGCGTCGGAGCCGTCGAGGTCGAGCGACGTCGGGAACCGGAGGTCGACCGTGTCGAGCGCGACGATGCGAGGCATGGCGGCGACGATAGATCGGATGTTTGGCCCGCCGCAAGACCCTTCTCACCTCAAGGGCGCGAACCTTCTGCACCAGAGGTCCGATGTCTGGCACACTGGCCGCATGTCCCTCACCGACGCCGCGATCGGCCGCATCAAGGCGATGATCGTCGACGGCGAGCTGCTTCCCGGCGACCGGCTCCCCAAGGAGGCCGACCTCGCCGAGCGGCTCGGCATCTCGCGCAGCTCGCTGCGCGAGGCGGTCAAGGCGCTCGAGCTCGTCAACGTGCTCGACGTGCGCCGCGGTGACGGCACGTACGTCACGAGCCTCGAGCCGCCGCTGCTGCTCGAGGCGATGTCGTTCGCCGTCGACCTGCACGGCGACGACACGGTGCTGGAGTTCCTCGAGGTGCGGCGCCTCCTGGAGCCCGCCGCCACGGCCATGGCCGCGACGCGGATGGACGACGCCGGACTCGCGGCCCTGCGCGCGTCGGTCGACGCCCCCGGCGACTCCCCTGGCGTCGACGCCCTGGTGGCTGCCGACCTCGCCTTCCACCGCACGGTCGTCGCGGCGGCGGGCAACGCGGTGCTCACGTCGCTGCTCGACTCCCTGGCCGCGCCCACGCAGCGCGCCCGCCTGTGGCGGGGCCTGACACAGCGCGACGCCGTCTCGCGCACCATCGACGAGCACCACGCCATCTGCGCGGCGCTCGAGGCCCGGGACCCCGAGCTGGCCCGCGCGGCCGCCACCATGCACATCGGCGGCGTCGAGCTCTGGCTGCGGGCCCAGCTCGACGCCGGCGCCGACCCGGGGCGCGCCGCGGGGGCGTGACGCGCGCGCGTCACGCCCCCGCGGGCCTCACCTCATTTCAGGCCGACGTACGGCAGCACCACCGGCCCGGCCGTCCAGTCGAGCACCGAGGCCTGCGACGAGCCGTCCGGCACCAGGACGTCGAGCACGTTCGGGTCGCGGGTGTCGGTGTCCTTGGCCGCGTTGTCGCCGGTCCACTCGCCGGCGCCGCCGCCGAACCGGTAGTCGTGGATCCAGCTCATGCCCGTCCCCACCGTCGAGTCCCAGTACGCCCGCGAGTACACGGGCCGGATCCCGCCGATGCCCTCGCCGCCGGCCTCGTCCGCGTGGCTCATGGACGTCAGGGCGTAGGTGGCGTGCGACAGGTCGGCCGGCAGCAGGTCCCGCGGCACCGAGACCACGAGCGTGTGCGTCTCCGGGATGGCGGTGAGGGTCGGCGTGCCCACCGTCGCGCCGGCGGCGTCGCGGACGGCGGGCGTCCAGCCGTCCGCCGTCACCACCAGGTCGTACGGCGCGGCGAGCCGGGCGTTGGTGCCGGGCAGGGCGTCCACCTGACCCGTGGCCGACCCGGTGCGGATGTACAGGTCGAACCGCTGCACCGAGATCGCGTTGCCACCCCACGGGCTGTTGAGCGCGCCGTGGATGGTGATGGCGAAGTTGACCTGCGTCGGGTCCTCGAACGCCGCGAGGCGGGTGACGTCGAAGGCGCCCGGCGCGAAGTCGGAGCTGCCTGGGTACACGTAGGTGCCCGGCCCGTTGTCGTCGCCCGCCGGGTCGTCGAGCGCGCCGATCGGCGTGCCGAGGTTGGTCGAGATCACCGTGCGGCGCACCAGCGCGGTGCCGCCGTCGGACCCCACGGCGGCGACCGTGACGACGTTGCGGCCGCGGGCCAGCGCGACGGTCGCGGTGAAGTGCCCCGAGGCGTCGACGGGGACGCTCGTGGTGGTGCCGCCCACGTTGACGGCGACGGACGGCGCCGAGGTGGTGCCCGTGACGTCGACGGTCGCGGCGTCGGTCTGCGCGCCGTCGGCCGGGGCCGTCACGTCGAGTGCGGGCGCGGCGGGGCGCGGCGCGGCGTACCGGGCCGCCACCACCTGCGGCGTCTCGACCGGCTTGCCGGCGTCGATCGACTGCGCCAGGCGCACGAACTGGGCCATGGACCACGCCAGCGGCGTCGCCGAGCCCGTCCCCTGGCCGATCGCGGCGCCGGAGTCCCACACCTGCTCGGGGATCATGTAGCCCGCGTTCGCGGCCCCGGCCATCGTCGTGAGGTACGAGCCGGCGGGCTGCCCGGCGGCCAGCGCGTACTCGCCGCGCTCGCCCGAGAGCAGCGGCCACAGGCGGCCCACGCCCGTGCCGTCGTAGGGCGACCCGTCGGCCTTCTCGCCGTAGCCGTCGAAGTTGTAGCGGTGCCACATCGTGCCCTCGGGCGTGGCGACGCTGATCGTGGAGTCGACCTCGGGGAGGGACGCGAGCACCGCGGGGTCGGTCGCCGGGAGCACGCCCAGGCGCACCAGGTCGAGGAACCCGGCGTCCACGACGGAGCGCTCGTCGTGCGTGCCGCCGCCGTTGTTGATGTCGAGGGGGTGGCCGTCGTTCGGGTTGCCGTCGTCGTCGATGCGCTCGAAGTACTGGCCGTCGCCGAGCGGGCCCGTGGTGGTGAAGGTCCAGTCCTTCACGTGCGAGCGCCAGTCGTCGGCGGTGGCCAGGTAGAGCGCGGCGGAGGCGTTGTCGCCCGCCGCCTTCGCGAGGTCGGCGGCGGCCACGAGGCCGGCGATCTCGGCCGCGATGGTGGACGGCGAGTACCCGCTCTCCTCCTCCCACCGTTCCTGCGGCGTCGACGGGCCGTGGCCCACGACGAAGTCGGCGGCGCGCTTCACGTTCGACCACCGGTCGGTGCGGCCGAGCTGGTCGGCCAGCACGATCGGGAACGCCACCTCGTCGAGCTGGAGGCTGCCCCAGTACGGCGTGCCGTCCAGCCGGCTGTTCTGCGGGAACGACCCGTCGGGTTTCTGCTGCACGTCGAAGAGGTAGTCGAGGCTGCGGTTCGCCGCCGCCGTGTCGCCCGCCGCGATCTGCGCGGTCGCGATCTGGTACAGGTCGCGGGCCCACACCAGGTGGTAGCCGCCCACGCCCGGCTCGTCGGCGTCGCTCGCCTCGCCCCACGGCACCGTGAGGCTGGCGATGTTGGCGCCGCGGTACGTCTTGTCCTCGTGCGCCTTGAGCGTCATCACGGCGACGTCGTACTGCGTGGCGAGGGCGCCCGTGACGCTCTTGGGCGTCTTCTTGAGACCCTTGAGGTAGTCGGCCCAGCCGGCCTTGTAGGAACCGGAGATCGCGTTGTAGCCGGTGCTCAGCGACGCGCGCGCGGTGCTCTCGGCCGTGGCGGCGTCGGCCCCGAAACCGAGCACCACGGTGGCCTGCGCCCCGTTGCCGGTCGCCGCGAGGCGGCCCACCTGCACCACGTTCCCGTCGGGCGCGTCGGTGTAGGCGTGGTCGAGGGTGTGGTCGTCCTTGAGGTCGGTCCACCCGTCGCTGGTGCCGGCGTAGCCGTTCGACGTCGCCGTGAACGCCGGGCTCGCCACGAGGGCGCTCGCCACCTTGTCCGACGTCGTCGCGTCCGCGGCGAGCAGGACGTCGCCGTCGGTGGTGCCCGAGTCGTGCATGCCGCTGTTGGCCAGGCTCGGGTCGTAGAGCACGTAAGCCGTGTACCGGCCGCCGTCGAGGCTGGTCACCTTGACGTCGACCACCACGCTGGAGCGGGCCGGGTCGGCGACATAAGTCTTGGTGATGCGGTAGCGGCCGTCCTTGTCGGTGTCGACCTGCTGGTAGGTGAGGCTGTGCGGGTCGGCGAGCTTCACCTGGTGGGTGGTGTCCGCGTCCTCGCGGTCCGTGAACGTCGAGCCGTCGGTGACCACGAGCTGCATGCCCTGGGTGTCGGCGACGTCGACGCGCGGGTAGTAGACCTCGTCCATCGCGCCGCCGCCGAGCGTGAACCAGACCTTCGACGCCGTCGTCGTGGCCGTCCCGATGCCGTCCTTCGCCCCCGTGGTCCAGTGCGAGGCCCCTCCGGGCCCGCCTGGTGCGGGCGCCCGTTCCGCGGCAAGCGCCGGGGCGGTCATGCCGCCCACCGCGAGCGCCGACACTGCTCCTGCAACCACCCACCGAGGCGTACGGCTCATGCTCAGTCCTCTCACGTCGTTGTGATGCGGCTCACAACGTAGCGGCAGGTCGGGTGCAGCGCACCCTCCTGGGGACTCTCGGGCGGGTGTCCGAGGGGCGTAACGACTGTGAGTTGCCGCGGTCAACCCTCTAAGGTCACGGGGTCCCTCTCCGGCCTCGAAGGAGCCGCCATGCGCGCCGTGTCCCACAGCGCCCCTCGTCCCGTGTCGTTCGTCGTCGAGGCTGCCGCGCACGAGGGTGTCCGGCGCGTCGCCGGGAAGGTGGCCGGGGACCTCGAGCGCGTGACGGGCGCGGCCCCGGCCGTCGTCGAGTCCGCCGCCGCCGCGGGGACGGCGTCCGTGGTGCTCGCGGCGACGCTCGGGCACAGCCCGCTGGTCGACGCGCTGGTCGCGGACGGCAGGCTCGACGTGTCCGCCGTCGAGGGCCGGCGCGAGGTCTACGCGATCGCCCTGGTCGAGGCGCCCTTCGCCGAGGCGCCCGGCGTCGAGCGCGCGCTCGTCGTCGTCGGCTCCGACAAGCGCGGCACCATCTACGGGCTGTTCGCCCTCTCGGAGCACGCGGGCGTCTCGCCGCTGCACTACTGGGGCGACGTCGCCCCGCACCCGCGCGAGGCGGTGACGTTCGACGACGCCGTCACGACCGCCACCCGCGAGCCGTCGGTGCGCTACCGCGGCCTGTTCATCAACGACGAGTGGCCGTGCTTCGGCACCTGGACCCACGAGCACTTCGGCGGGTTCACGGCCGAGATGTACGACCACGTCTTCGAGCTGATCCTGCGCCTCAAGGGCAACTACCTGTGGCCGGCCATGTGGACCTCCAGCTTCGCGCTCGACGGCCCCGGCTCCCTCAACGAGGAGCTCGCGGACGTCTACGGCATCGTCGTCGGGGCGTCCCACCACGAGCCGTGCCTGCGCGCCTCCGAGGAGTGGGACCTGGTGCGCGGCCCGTACTCGCCGTACGGCGACGAGTGGAACTACCTGACCAACCGGGACGGGCTGCTGCGCTACTGGGAGGACGGCCTCAAGCGCTCGGGGATGTTCGAGAAGATCGTCATGCTGGGCATGCGCGGCGAGCGCGACTCCGAGCTGCTGGGCGAGGACGCCGGCCTGGCCGCCAACGTCGAGCTGCTCAAGGACGCGATCACCGAGCAGCGCCGCCTCGTGGCCCAGCACGCCCCCGGGGCCACGGAGATGCTCGCCCTCTACAAGGAGGTCGAGGAGTACTACTACGGCTCCGACACGGTGCCCGGCCTGCGCGGCTGGGAAGGCCTCGACGGCGTGACGCTGATGTTCTGCGAGGACAACTTCGGCTTCATGCGGTCGCTGCCGGCCACCGACGCCGAGCGTCGCAGCGCCGGCATGTACTACCACCTCGACTACCACGGCGGCCCGGCCAGCTACGAGTGGATGCCGTCGACGTCGTTCGAGCGCGTGCACGACCAGCTCTCCCTCGCCTACGACCACGGCGTACGGGACGTCTGGGTGGTCAACGTGGGCGACCTGAAGTTCAACGAGGTGCCCTTCGCCTTCTTCATGGCGATGGCGTACGACATGGACACCTACGGCAACGGCACCCGTGACGCGGCGGCGCAGCACACGGCGTCATGGCTCGCATCGACGTTCCCGGCGGCGGCGCCGTCGGTGCGGGAGTCGATCGGCGAGGTGCTGCACGGGTACCTGCGCCTCAACGCCGCGCGCCGCCCGGAGGCGCTCGACCCGTCGGTGTACGCGGCAGCGCACTTCGGCGAGGCGGACCGCGTCCTCGCGCGAGCCGACGCCGTCGCGGGCCTGGACCGTGCCGTCGTCGCGGCGCTCTCCGCGCTCGACGACGACGGCCGCACCCTGCTCGCCTACACCTCGCTGGTCGGGCTGCCGGCGCGCGCCTCGGTCAACCTGCTGCGCATGCACGTGAACGCGGCCAAGAACGCCCACTTCGCGGCGCAGGGCAAGCCGGTCGCCAACGAGCTCGCCGGCAGGGTCACCGAGGCCATCGCGGCGGACCGCGCGATCGCCGACGAGATCCGCGAGCTCGCGGGCGGCAAGTGGACGGGCCACGAGCAGGAGGCGCACGTCGGCTTCACCGGCTGGAACGAGGACGGCGCGCGCTACCCCGTCCGCCACGTCGTGGAGCCGATGGGGCACGAGCCGCGCCTGGCGGTCTCCCGCGCCGACGCCGCGCCCGTCTACCACCGCCGGTACGGCTGGCCTATGCGGGTGGTCGTGGACGACTTCCGCCACGCCGGGCAGACGTCGGTCGCGATCGAGGTCGCGAACGACGGCACGGGCGTGCTCGAGTGGCGGCTGGAGGGCGGCGAGGACGTGCCGTGGCTGGGCGTGTCGGCGCGGTCCGGCGCGACCCGCGGCCAGGACGTCGTGGTGCTCACGTGCGACCGCGGGCTGCTGCCCGCCACCGAGCAGCAGGTGCGGCTCGCCGTCGTGGTCGACGCCGCGCAGGCGCACCAGGTGTCGCGCGTGGACGTCGTGGTCACCGGCCGCGCCGTCGACACGTCCGGGCTGCCCGCGGGCACGTTCCTGCCCGGCCCCGGCGGGGTCGTCGTGATCGACGCGGCGCACGCCGCGGAGTCGGCGCCGGCCGGCGACGCACGGTTCGTCGAGCTGCCTCGTGGCGGCCGCGACGGGTCGGCGATGCGCGTGCTGCCGACGACGGCGTCGTTCGCCCCGGGCCAGGACGCCCCCACGCTGACCTACCGCCTGCTGGCCGAGGCCGCGGGCGAGTACGACGTCGAGGTGTGGCAGGTGCCGACCGGCGTGGTGGTGCGCGGCACGTCGCTGCGGTTCACGCTGAACGGCGAGGTGGTCGAGGCGGTGGCCGCCGACGTCAACGCCGGCGAGCCCGCCGACCGCCGCTGGTCCGTGCCCGTGGTCGAGAACATCCGCGTGACCACGGTGCGCGTGCGTCTGGAGGCCGGAGTCGCCGACCTGACGATCGGCGCGCTCGACCCCAACCTGGTGCTCGAGAGGATCCTCGTGCGCCCGGCCGGGTTCGAGCTGCCGTCGTCGGCCCTGGGGCCGCGGGAGAGCGCCCGCGCCTGATAGCGCGGCCGGCGTCAGGTCGGTGGTCCAAGATCAGGTCGGCGCTCGCGAACCGCCGACCCGATCCACGACGACCGACCTGACCGAGCGGGCTAGGCGACCAGGACCGCCTGCTCGCGCCACGTCGTCGGCACGACCGGCTCGACCGCTGCGGCCAGGTCGCCGCCCGCGAGGTCGGCCCACCAGCCGACGTTCCTGGCGATACGCGAGTACCCCGCCGACTGCCGGCCCCACCAGTCCCAGGCGGTCTCGGCGATCCGGACCCGTCCCGGCCAGGCGCCGTCGGGCCCGGGCTGCCCCGAGGCCAGCACGCGGTCGGCGCCGCGGAAGCCCGGCCGGGGCGACAGCCGGTGCATGAGGTTCAGCGGGACGTACATGCGCGGCGGGGCCGTGTGCAGCACGATCTCGCCGCCGGGGTGCAGCTGGTCGCGCAGCCGGTCGTCGTGCAGCGCGACGCCGACGTCGCGCAGCTCGTCAGCCATCCACTGGAGCGTGAGGTCCGACAGGCTGGTGCGGGCGCTGCCCCCGCCGACGTCGCCGTGCGTGCCCGGGAACCAGACCTGCTCGACGCGGCCGGGCGGGTCGTCGTCGGGCACCTGCCACAGGCACGGCGCGAAGGTGATGCGGTGCTCGTCGATGGCCAGCGCCTGCCGGGCGCGGTCCACGATGGGCGAGAGCGCGACGTCGTGGAACAGGTTCTTGCGCTGGGTCGGCCCGGGCACGCCCAGGGCGCCGACCGTGTCGAACACGCCCAGGAACGCGACCCGCACGCCGGGCAGGCTGTGGTCGGCCTTGAACTTCGCCTGCCGCTCCTGCCGGTCGGGGCTCAGGTCGCGGTAGGCGGCCTCCGCCTCGCTCAGCCGGGAGTCGATGAGGGCCTCGGGCGTCATGAGCCCGACGGCGGAGATCATGCCCACGACGCTGCGGGCCGTGTACGCGCCGCGGGAGAACCCGAGCACGACGATCTCGTCGCCCGGCACGTAGTTCAGCGCCAGGAACCTGTACCCGTCGACGACGTTCGAGGTGAAGCCGTAGCCGAACGCACCGCCTAGCAGCCGGTCGGCGAGATACCCGTGGGAGCCCACGCCGGCGATGTACTCGACGACCTGCTGGACGTCGTCGACAACGCCGACCTGGAGCGACCGGGCGAGCTTCTCGATGTTGGACACCTGCGCGGCGACCGGGGAGTTCCAGGTGCCGTCGCAGCAGAGGACGAGTCGCTTCATACCCGGGACGAGGTCCCGCCGACCGGTGCTGATACCTCAGGCCATCAGGTGCCGCTCGAAGAACCGCACCGCCGACGCCGCCTCGAAGCGCGGGAACGCGGCGTGCTCCCCCGCGTTCACGTGCAGCGACTTCTTGGTGGACGCGAACGCGTCGTAGAGCGCGAGCCCGTCGGCGAACGGGACGAGCTCGTCGTCCCGCTGGACGCCGAGCTCGACGGGCACGGTGATGCGCCGTGCGGCGTCGACCAGCGACGACGACCAGAAGAGACCGAACACCGCTGCCCCGATCAGGGGCTCCTGTGCGACGAGCGGCACGCCGATCGCCGTGCCGAGCGCGATGCCCCAGTAGCCGACGCGTGCCGCGCCGATCTCGGGCACCGCGAGCAGCCCCGCCAGCAGGGCGCGCCACTCGGGCACGGTGCGGCGGGCCAGGTCGGCGTTGTAGGGCTCGACGACCGGGCCGAGCGGCTCGTCCGTCTCGAACGCCGCGCGCAGCAGGTCGACCTGCTCGTCGTCGTACGGGGTTCCAGGGCGCGGACCGTGGCCGACGACGTCGAGCGCGCAGGCCCGGAAGCCCGACTCGGCGAGCAGCCGGGCCCGACCCGACATGGAGGGATGGTGGCGGTGGCGTCCGCCGCCGTGACCGAGCAGCACGAGCGGGGTGCCCGGCGCGGCATGCTCGGGCGACCAGAGGGTGGCGGTCACGTCGCCGAGCAGAAGCTCACGCGTGGTGACGCCGTCGGAGGTGGTGTGGGAGAGCAGACGCAGGTCTGCAGGGTTCAGGGCGTTCATGGGAGTGCCTCTCAGTAAGAAGGGCGGCGCTCCCGGCGGCTCTCAGGCCGCGCGCCCCGTGACGGATCCGGGGAGCACCCACGAGGGTTCATCGATGATGGTCACGGGTCTCACCTCCAGGGATCGGGTCACGGTCTGCGCCGACCGTACCGGGGCCCGTCGAGCGCGGGCCACCTGATTTCACAGCGTGCGGCGCACCTTCTCGATGAGCGGCCGCAGGCGGTACGGGATGAGCTCGCCCATCGCCAGCGACGTCTCGGTGCGCTCGACGCCGTCGATCGCCAGGATCGCCGCGTCGACGCGGAACAGGTGGTCGGTGTCCCGGCACACCACCTGGACGCGCAGGTCCGCCGTGCCGCTGCGCCCGTACGCCTGCACCACCTCGGGGATGCGCCCCAGCTCGGCCACGATGCGGGCGAGGTCCTTCTGCCGCACCTCCAGCTCGAGGAACGCGATGAGCGGGTGGCCCAGGAACTGGGGGTCGATGCAGCGGTCGAAGTCGAGGAACGCGCCCTCCTCGACGAGACGGCCCAGGTGCGCGTGGACGGTGTTGCGGGACGTGCGCAGCTCCTCCGCCAGGGCGGCCACCGTCGCCCGCGGGTCGTCCGCGAGCGCCGCCAGGATGGCGAGGTCTACGGCGTCGTAGCTGCGCACACTGATCAGCGTAACCGCTGGTCGCTGAGCGTTCCGCCCAAGGGACGGAGGGGTGCTGGCCGCCCCGTGTGACCGGGGTTACGTTGCGCGAAGAGGCCCCCGACGGCGAGGGCTCTCGGGAATGTGAGGCGAGGCGACGATGGCCGGCATCACGGTTTCGACGACGGACGCGGTCCGGCTCCTGGACACCGACGGGGCTCGGCACCCGTGGCCGGAGCACGACGAGTGGCTCACGGACGTGGACGGCGACGGCCCCCACGCGCGCGCCACGCTGCTGCAGCTGTACACCGACATGGTGGAGGTGCGGCGCATCGACGCCGAGGCCACGTCGCTGCAGCGGCAGGGCGAGCTGGCGCTGTGGCCGCCGTCGCTGGGGCAGGAGGCCGCGCAGGTGGGCTCGGCGCGCGCGCTGCGCCCGGACGACTTCGTGTTCAGCACCTACCGCGAGCACGGGGTGGCCCGCGTGCGCGGGGTGACGCCCCTGGACCTGCTGCGCGCGTGGCGCGGCGTGGTCGGGGCGGGCTGGGACCCGTACTCGGTGAACATGGCGACGCCGCAGGTCATCGTGGGCGGTCACGCCGCGCACGCGGTCGGGTACGCGCTCGGCATCCTCGCGGACGCGGAGCGGGCGGGCACCACGGCGGAGGGCACGCCTGCCGTCGTCGCCTACTTCGGCGACGGGGCCATGAGCCAGGGCGCGGTCGACGAGGCGCTCGCCTTCGCGACCACGTGGACGGCGCCGGTGGTGTTCTTCTGCCAGAACAACCAGTGGGCGATCTCCGAGCCGGTGTCGCTGCAGTCGCGGGTGCCGCTCGCCGACCGGGCCCACGGGTTCGGGCTGCCGGGCGTGCGGGTCGACGGGAACGACGTGCTCGCCGTGCTCGCCGTGACGCGCGACGCCCTGCACCGTGCCCGGACGGGCCGCGGGCCCACCCTGATCGAGGCGGTCACCTACCGCCGCGGCCCGCACACCACCGCCGACGACCCGACGCGCTACCGCACCGCCGACGAGGTCGCCGAGTGGGAGGAGCGCGACCCGGTCGCGCGGTTCGCCGCGTACCTGCGCAGCCGCGGTGTGCTCACCGACGACGTCGACGCCGAGGTGCACCAGGCGGTGGACCGCATGGCCGCCGACCTGCGCGAGGCCCTGGTCAAGGTGACCGACCCGCCGCCGCTGTCGATCTTCGACCACGTCTACGCCGAGCCGCACCCCGCGCTGGCCGCCGAGCGCGACGAGTACGCGCGCTATCTCGCGGGGTTCGCCGACTCCCCCGGGGGTGCCGCATGACCACCCTCACGCTTGCGAAGGCGCTCGGCGCGGGGCTGGACCGGGCGCTCGCCGACGACCCGTCGGTGATGCTGCTCGGCGAGGACATCGGCCACCTGGGCGGGGTCTTCCGCGTCACCGACGGGCTGCAGGAGCGGTACGGGCCGCGGCGCGTGGTCGACACCCCGCTCGCGGAGGCCGGGATCGTGGGCACCGCCGTCGGGCTGGCGTACCGCGGGTACCGGCCCGTGGTCGAGATCCAGTTCGACGGGTTCGTGTACGTGGCGTTCGACCAGATCGTCAGCCAGCTCGGGCGCATGCACGCCCGCACCGGCGGGTCCGTGCGGCTGCCCGTCACGATCCGCATCCCCGTGGGCGGCGGCACGGGCGCGGCCGAGCACCACTCCGAGTCACCGGAGGCGTACTTCGTGCACACGCCCGGCCTGCGCGTGGTCACCGTGTCGAACCCGCAGGACGGGTACACGATGCTGCGCCAGGCCATCGCGTGCGACGACCCCGTGATCTTCTTCGAGCCCAAGCGCCGCTACTACGCCAAGGGCGACGTCGACACCGACGGCGCGCTCGCCACGGCCCTACCGATGAGTGCGGCGCGCGTCGTCGTGCCCGGGCGGGACGTCACCGTGGTCACGTACGGCGGCCTGGTCGCCACCGCGGTCGACGCCGCGGCCGCCGCCGCGGACGAGGGCGTGTCGCTCGAGGTGATCGACCTGCGCTCGCTCTCCCCGGTCGACCACGCCACCGTGGCCGAGTCCGTGCGCCGCACGGGACGGCTGGTCGTGGCCCACGAGGGGGCGCGCGAGGCCGGCGTCGGCGCGGAGATCGCGGCGACCGTCGCCGAGCGGAGCTTCGAGCACCTGCGGGCCGCGCCCGTGCGCGTCACCGGCCACGACATCCCCTACCCGCCGGCGCGGCTCGAGAGCCACCACGTGCCCGACCTCGACCGCATCCTCGACGGCGTCGACCGCGTGCTGGGCCGCGTGCCCGCCCCGCTCGAGGAGGCGGCCCGGTGACGCTGCGCGAGTTCCGCCTGCCCGACCTCGGGGAGGGCCTCACCGAGTCCGACATCGTCGGCTGGTCGGTGGCCGTCGGCGACGCCGTCGCGCTCGACCAGGTGATCGCCGAGGTCGAGACGGCGAAGGCCCTGGTCGAGATCCCGTCGCCGTTCGCCGGCGTCATCACCGCGCTCCACGCCGAGCCCGGGCAGACGGTGAGCGTCGGGGATCCCCTGGTGACGTTCGAGGTGCCGGACGACGCCGGGAACGGCACGTCGGGTGCGGCTCCGGCGGCGCCGGTTGCGGCGGCTGACGCAGCCGAGGCTCCCGCGGCGCCGGCCGCCGCGGCTGCCCCAGCGGCTCCCACACCGGAGGCCGCTGCCGTGCCGGAGCCCGCTCCTGCGCCAGAACCGCCGGCCAGGCCGGAGCCCGCCGAGCCGACCCTCGTCGGCTACGGCGCCGCCCCGGAGCGCGGCGGCCACCCGGCGCGCCGCCCGCGCCGGTACTCGGACCAGGAGCCCGCGGAGACCCGCGACGAGGGCAGCACCGCCGCCGCCCAGGAGCCCGCCCCCGAGACCCGCACCCCCGTGCGGGGCGTGCGCAAGCACACCGCC
This sequence comes from Promicromonosporaceae bacterium, assembly GCA_009783295.1. GTDB lineage: Bacteria > Actinomycetota > Actinomycetes > Actinomycetales > Cellulomonadaceae > Xylanimonas. The sequence continues at coordinate 64,319 of WRHK01000003.1, read as the reverse complement.
GCCGCCATGGTGGCCAGCGCGTTCACCGCCCCGCAGGCGACCGTCCAGCTCACCACCGACGCGACGGCCACCGTGGAGCTCCTCGGGCATCTGCGGTCGCACCCGGGCGCGCACGGCGAGCACGTCACCGTGCTGGCGCTGGTGGCGCGGGCGGTCTGCGCGCTGCTCCCCCGCCACCCGGCGCTGACGGGCCGCTGGTCCGACCTGCCCGACGGGTCTGCCGAGATCGTCCGCCCCGCCCACGTGAACCTGGGCATCGCGGTCGACACCGACCGCGGCCTGGTGGTCCCGAACATCCCGGCCGCCGACACCCTCGGGCTGGCCGCGCTCACGGCGGCGCTCGACGACCTCACGCGGACCGCCCGGGCCGGCCGCACCGCACCCGAGCGCCTGACCGGCGGCACGTTCACGATCACGAACGTCGGGGTGCTGGGCGTCGACGCGGGGACGCCGATCCTCAACCCGGGCGAACCGGGCATCCTCGGGCTCGGCGCCGTGCGCCGCCTGCCCTGGGAGCACGAGGGCCAGGTGGCGCTGCGGCACGTGGTCGCGCTCAGCCTGACGTTCGACCACCGGGTGGCCGACGGCGCGCAGGCCGCCCGATTCCTGGCCGAGCTGGGCGCCGTGCTCGCCGACCCCGTCCCCGCCCTGCTGCTCGGCGTCGACCCCGAGGGGGGCTGTGGCGAATGACCGTGCTGGCCACCGCCGTCGACCCGCGCTCGGACGCCGCCCGCGCCGCGGAGGCCGCGCAGCGCGCGCTCGCCGACCAGCTCCGCGAGCGCACCGCGGCGGCCGCCGTCGGCGGGCCGGAGCGCGCCCGGGCCACGCACGTGGCGCGCGGCAAGCTGCTCCCCCGCGACCGGGTGGAGCGCCTGCTCGACGAGGGCAGCCCGTTCCTGGAGCTCGCTCCGCTGGCGGGGTACGGGGTGGACGGCGCCGCGTGGCCCGGTGCCGGGCTGGTGGCGGGCATCGGGCTGGTCGAGGGCCGGCAGGTCATGGTGGTGGCCAACGACGCGACCGTGAAGGGCGGCACCTACCACCCGCTCACGGTGAAGAAGCACCTGCGCGCGCAGGAGGTCGCGCTGGAGAACCGGCTGCCGTGCGTGTACCTGGTCGACTCGGGCGGCGCGTTCCTGCCCCTGCAGGACGAGGTGTTCCCCGACCGCGACCACTTCGGGCGGATCTTCTTCAACCAGGCCCGGCTCTCGGCGGCGGGCGTGCCGCAGATCTCGGCGGTGCTGGGATCGTGCACCGCGGGCGGCGCGTACGTGCCGGCGATGAGCGACGAGACCGTCATCGTGCGCGGCCAGGGCACGATCTTCCTGGGCGGGCCGCCGCTGGTGCAGGCTGCGATCGGCGAGGTCGTGACAGCCGAGGAGCTGGGCGGCGGCGAGCTGCACGCACGCCGCTCCGGCGTCGTCGACCACCTGGCCGACGACGACGAGCACGCCCTCGACGTGGTGCGCGACATCGTGGCGACGCTGCCCCCGGACCCGCCACCCGCCTGGGATGTGGCCGATGCCGTCGAGCCCACCGTCGACCCCGCGGGCCTGTACGCCGCCGTGCCCACGGACGTGCAGCAGCCCTACGACCCCCGCGAGGTGATCGCCCGCGTCGTCGACGGCAGCGAGCTGCACGAGTTCAAGCGCGAGTACGGCACCACGCTCGTGACCGGGTTCGCGCGGATCTGCGGTCACCCCGTCGGCGTCGTCGCGAACGACGGCGTGCTGTTCGGGGCGTCGGCCCTCAAGGGCGCCCACTTCGTGGAGCTGTGCGACCAGCGCGGCGTCCCGCTGGTGTTCCTGCAGAACATCTCCGGGTTCATGGTGGGCCGCGACGCCGAGGCGGGCGGCATCGCCCGCGACGGAGCCAAGATGGTCACCGCCGTCGCGACCACGCGGGTGCCGAAGCTGTCGGTGATCGTCGGCGGGTCGTTCGGGGCGGGCAACTACGCCATGTGCGGGCGGGCCTACTCGCCGCGGTTCCTGTGGTCGTGGCCCGGCTCCCGCATCTCGGTCATGGGCGGCGCGCAGGCGTCGTCGGTGCTGGCCACGGTGCGCAAGGAGGCCCTCGCACGCGGCGGCGAGGCGTGGGACCCCGACGACGAGGCCGCCTTCCGCGCCGAGGTGCGCGACCGGTACGAGCGCCAGGGCGACGCGTACCACGCGACCGCCCGCCTGTGGGACGACGGCATCATCGACCCCGCCGACACCCGCCGCGTGCTGGGCCTCGCGCTGTCCGTGTGCGCGCGCGTGCCGCTGCCGGAGCCCGCGTTCGGGCTGTTCAGGATGTGACCCGGCATGTTCGCGACCGTGCTCGTGGCCAACCGTGGCGAGATCGCCTGCCGGGTGATCGGCACCCTGCGCCGCCTGGGCGTGCGGTCGGTCGCGGTGCACACGCCGGCCGACGCCGACGCGCGGCACGTGCGCGAGGCCGACGCCGCCGTGCTGCTCGGGGACGGCCAGGACGCCCGCGCCGCCTACCTCGACCCGGACGCCGTCGTGGGCGCCGCCGCGGCCGCCGGCGCCGACGCGATCCACCCCGGCTACGGGTTCCTGTCCGAGAGCCCGGCCCTCGCCCGGGCGTGCGAGCGCGCCGGGGTGACCTTCGTCGGGCCGCCCGTCGGGGCGCTCGAGCTCATGGCCGACAAGCTCGCCGCCAAACGGCTGGTCGCGGCCCGTGGGGTGCCCGTGCTGCCCGGCACCCTGGACGCGCACGCGCTCGCGCCGAGCACGCCGCCGGAGGCCCTCGAGGCGACCGCGAGCGCCGTCGGGCTGCCGCTCCTGGTCAAGCCCGCGGCCGGCGGGGGCGGCAAGGGCATGGTGGTGGTGCGCACCCTGGCCGAGCTGCCCGCCGCGCTCGACTCGGCGCGGCGCGTGGCGCTCGCGTCGTTCGGCGACGATGCGCTGCTGCTCGAGCGGCTCGTCGACCGCCCGCGGCACGTCGAGGTGCAGGTGCTGGCTGACTCGCGCGGCGGCGTCGTGCACCTCGGCGAGCGCGAGTGCACGCTGCAGCGCCGGTACCAGAAGGTGGTCGAGGAGGCGCCGTCGCCGGCGATCGACGACGCGACCCGCGCGCGCCTGGGCGACGCGGCGTGCGAGGTGGCGCGGTCGGTGGGGTACGTGGGCGCGGGGACGGTCGAGTTCCTGGTGCCCGCCGACGACCCCGCGTCGTTCTGGTTCATCGAGATGAACACCCGCCTGCAGGTGGAGCACCCGGTGACGGAGCTGGTCACGGGCCTGGACCTGGTGGAGCTGCAGCTGCGCGTCGCGGCCGGGGAGCCGCTGGGGTTCGGGCAGGACGACGTGCGCGTCGCGGGGCACGCGGTCGAGGCGCGGCTGTACGCCGAGGCGCCGGCCCGCGGGTTCCTGCCCGCGACCGGGCGGGTGCTCGTGTACGACGACGCGGGGGTCCCGGCCGGGCCGTCCGCGACGCCGCTGCGCCTGGACAGCGGGCTGGCGCAGGGGGCCGCCGTGACGGGCGACTTCGACCCGCTGCTCGCCAAGGCGGTCGCGTTCGGCGCCGACCGGGCGCAGGCGATCGACCGGCTGGACGGGCTGCTGGCGCGGCTCGTGGTGCTGGGCGTCGAGACCAACCAGGGCTTCTTGCGGGACCTGCTCGCCGACGACGACGTCCGCGCCGGCCGCCTGGACACGGGGCTGATCGGCCGCCTGACGCTCCCGTCGGTCGAGCGCGCGCAGGCGCCGGCAACGCTGCTGGTGGCGGCCGCGCTCGCGGTGGCCGGCGCGGCGGGCGGCGCCACGGCCGGTCGGAACGTCGTCTCCGGATCGGAACGTGCGCCCGGAGGCACGTTCCGATCCGGAACCCACGTTGCGATGGGTACGCCGACCGCCGCCGGGCCCTGGGCCGCGCACGACGGGTGGCGGCTCAACGCGCCCGCCGTCCCGCTGCGGGTCGAGCTGCTCGACGGCGCCGGCGACGCGCACTCGCTCCGCATCACCGGGCCGGTCGCCGACGCCCGCGTCGCCCTCGACGACGGACCCGACGTCCCCGCGTCCTGGCGGCCCGCCGGGCACCCCGGCGCGTGGCTGCTCACCCTCGACGGCACCACCCGGACCGTCCACGCCGCGCGCGACGGCGCCGTCGTCTGGGTCTCCGCCGGCGGGCGCACGGCCGCCCTGACGGTGCTCGACCGGGCGCAGCAGTCGGCACGGCGCCGCGCCGCCACCAACCCGTCGTCCGCGCAGGTCACGGGCACGGGCGAGGTCCGGGCAGCGATGCCGGGCACCGTCACCGCCGTGCCCGTCGCCGACGGGGAGGCCGTCGAGGCGGGCGCGACCGTCGTCGTCGTCGAGGCGATGAAGATGGAGAACGCCCTCACCGCCCCACGCGGCGGCGCCGTCAGCCTGCGCGTGCGGCCCGGCGACCAGGTGCGGCTCGACCAGGTGGTCGCCGTGGTCTCGACGGGCTCAACCACCGACACCGAGGAGGCGCCATGATCACCGACACCCACGGCCTCACCGACGAGCAGCGCAAGCTCGCCGCCACCGTGCGCGAGTTCGCCGACCAGGTGGTCGCGCCCGCCGCCTACCGCTACGACACCGAGCGACGCCTGCCGCTGGAGATCATCCGGCAGATGGGCGACCTGGGGCTGTTCGGCCTGCCCTTCCCCGCGGAGGTCGGCGGGCAGGGCAAGGACTACGTGTCGCTGTGCCTCGCGGTCGAGGCCCTCGCGCGCGCGGACCAGTCGATCGCGGTGACGCTCGAGGCCGGCGTCGGCCTCGGGATCATGCCGATCTACCGGCACGGCACCCCGGAGCAGCACGAGCGCTGGCTCCCCGACCTGATGGCGGGGCGGGCGCTCGCGGCCTTCGGGCTCACGGAGGCGGAGGCGGGCTCGGACGCGGGCGCCACCAAGACGGCGGCCCGCCAGGACGGCGACGCGTGGGTGATCGACGGCGGCAAGCAGTTCATCACCAACTCGGGCACGCCGATCACGAGCGTCCTGACGATCACGGCGGTGACGGGCGAGCACGAGCTGTCGGCGTTCCTCGTGCCGGCGGGCACCCCCGGGCTCGTCGTCGGGCCCGGGTACGACAAGGTGGGCTGGCACACCTCGGACACGCACCCCCTCACCCTGACGAGCGTGCGCGTGCCCGGGGCGAACCTGCTGGGCGAGCGCGGGCGCGGATACGCGAACGCGCTGCACGCGCTCGACGAGGGGCGCATCGCGTTCGCCGCGCTCGCCACGGGCGCCGCGCAGGGCTGCCTCGAGGAGGCGCTGCGGCACGCGGGGTCGCGCACGGTGTTCGGCAGCAGCATCGGCTCCCACCAGCACGTGGCGTTCATGCTGGCGCGCATGCAGGCGCGCGTGCACTCGGCGCGCACGTGCTGGGTCGACGCCGCGCAGAAGCTGGTGCACGGGCTGCCGTTCAAGGCGGAGGCGTCGGTGGCCAAGCTGGTGGGCTCCGAGGCCGCGATGGCGAACGCGCGCGACGCCGCCCAGGTGTTCGGCGGCTACGGGTTCCTCAACGAGAACGCCGTCGCGCGCCACTACCGCGACTCCAAGGTGCTGGAGATCGGCGAGGGCACCACGGAGGTGCAGCTCATGATCATCGCCCGCGACCTCGGCCTGACGCCATGACCAGGGAGGAGGTCCAGCGCGGGCTCTTCTACGAGGAGCTCGAGGAGGACGTGCGCTACGTGCACCGCCCCGGCCGCACCCTCACCGAGGCCGACGACGTGCTCTTCTCGACCCTGACGATGAACCCCCAGGGCCTGCACCTGGACGCGGCGTGGGCGGCGACGCAGCCGTTCGGCCGCCCGCTCGTGAACTCGATGCTCACGCTGGCCACGCTCGTGGGCCTGGCGGTGGCGCACCTGACCCGGGACACGACGGTGGCCAACCTCGGGTTCGAGGAGGTCGCGTTCCCGCACCCCCTGTTCCACGGCGACACGCTGTACGGGGAGACGATGGTGCGGGCCCGCAGGCTGTCGCGGTCGCGGCCGGGCGAGGGCGTCGTGACGTTCGAGCACGTGGGCTTCAACCAGGACGACGTGCTGGTGGCCCGCGCGGTCCGCACGGCGCTGGTGCGCACGCGGGACGGACGGCCATGAACCCCGTCCCGTTCGCGCTGGGCCCCGCGCTGCTGTTCTGCCCCGCCGACCGCCCCGACCGGTTCGCGAAGGCGCTCGACCGCGCCGACGCCGTGGTGCTCGACCTGGAGGACGGCGTCGGGCACGCGCACAAGGAGGCCGCGCGGCAGGCCGTGGTGGACAACCCGCTCGACCCCACGCGCACCGTCGTGCGGGTCAACGCCGCGGGCACGCGCGAGCACCACGCCGACCTCGCCGCGCTCGCCCGCACCGCCTACCGCACGGTGCTGCTGCCCAAGGCGGACGGCCGGTTCGTGGGCCCGCTGGTCACGCCCGACGGCGCCCCCTACGCGGTGGTGGCGCTGTGCGAGACGGCGGCGGGCGTCGTCGCCGCGTCCGCGCTGGCCGCCCGGCCCGACGTCGTCGCGCTGGCCTGGGGCGCCGACGACCTGGTCGCGTCGCTGGGCGGCAGCTCCAGCCGGCTCGCGGACGGCCGGTACCGCGACGTGGCCCGGTACGCCCGCTCGTCGGTGCTGCTCGCCGCCGGGGCCGCCGGGAAGGCGGCCGTCGACGCCGTGCACCTCGACATCACCGACCTCGACGGCCTGCGCGACGAGGCGACGGACGCCGCCGCCGTCGGCTTCGCGGCCAGCCTGTGCGTGCACCCCTCGCAGGTGCCCGTGATCCGGGCGGCGTACGCGCCGTCCGACGACGACGTCGCCGAGGCCCGCGCCGTGCTGGCGGCGGCGCAGCGGGCCGACGGCGTCTTCGCGCTGGACGGCCGGATGATCGACGGCCCGCTGCTGGCCCAGGCGCACGCCGTGCTGCGCCGCGCGGCGACCGGCCCCGAGGACGGAGGACGACCATGACCACGCTCCACCCCACGGCCGGGCACGCGCTGGACGGGCTGCTGCACGACGGCATGACCATCGCCGTCGGCGGGTTCGGGCTGAGCGGCAACCCGGACGACCTCATCGAGGCGGTGCGCGACTCCGGCGTGCGCGACCTGACGGTCGTGTCCAACAACATGGGCGTCGACGGCCTGGGCCTGGGCATCCTGCTCGACAACGACCAGGTGCGGCACGTGCTCGCCTCGTACGTCGGCGAGAACAAGCTGTTCGCCCAGCGGTTCCTGGCGGGCGACCTCGACGTCGAGTTCGTGCCGCAGGGCACGCTCGCCGAGCGGCTGCGCGCCGGCGGCGCCGGGATCCCCGCCTTCTACACCGCGACCGGGGTCGGCACACCGCTCGCCGAGGGCAAGCCGGTCGAGGAGTTCGACGGGCGCCGCTACGTGCTCGAGCGGGCCATCGTGGCCGACCTCGCCCTGGTGCACGCCTTCCGGGCGGACCGGTTCGGCAACCTCGCCTACCGGCTCACGGCCCGCAACTTCAACCCGCTGGTCGCGGCCGCGGGCCGCGTCACCGTGGCCGAGGCGGAGCACGTGCTCGACGAGCCGCTCGACCCCGACGTCGTCGTGACGCCCGGCATCTACGTCGACCACCTCGTGCCGGCGCGGGAACGCGTCAAGAACATCGAGCAGCGCACCACCCGCCCGATCGCCGAGGGAGCCCCCCGATGACCTGGACCCGCGACGAGATGGCCGCCGTCGCCGCCGGCGAGCTGCGCGACGGCGACTACGTCAACCTCGGCATCGGCATCCCTACGCTCGTGGCCAACCACCTGCCGCCCGGCGTCCACATCACGCTGCAGTCCGAGAACGGGCTGCTCGGCATCGGGCCCTTCCCCTTCGAGGGCGACGAGGACGCCGACCTCATCAACGCCGGCAAGCAGACCGTCACGATGCTGCCGGGGGCAAGCTGCTTCGACTCCGCGGAGTCGTTCGCGATGATCCGTGGCGGCCACGTGCGCATCGCGATCCTCGGCGCGCTCGAGGTGTCGCAGACGGGCGACCTGGCCAGCTGGACCGTGCCGGGCAAGCTCGTCAAGGGTCCCGGCGGGGCGATGGACCTGGTGGTGGGCGCGCCGCGCATCGTCGTGGTCATGGACCACGTGGCCCGCGACGGCTCCCCCAAGATCCGCGCCCGCTGCACCCTGCCGCTCACGGGCGAGGGCGTGGTGGACCGCATCGTCACCGACCGCGCGGTGCTCGACGTCGCGCCGTCGGGCGTGGTGCTGCGCCGTCTGGCTCCGGGTGTCACCGTGGACGACGTGCGCGCCGCCACCGAGCCGGAGATCGCCGTCGACCTCGAGGAGCAGCCATGAGCGTCATCGTGGGGTACCGCCGCACCCCCTTCGTCAGGGCCAACGGGGCCTTCGCCACGGTCCCCGCCACCGCGCTCGGCGCGCACGCCGTGGCGGCGGCGCTCGCGTCGTGCGGCATCGCGCCCGACGACGTCGACGACGTGCTGGGCGGGCAGGTGCTGCAGGGCGGCGCAGGGCAGAACCCGGCTCGCCAGGCGGCGGTCGGTGCGGGCATCCCGATGACGACGCCGGCGATCACCCTCAACGTCGTGTGCCTGTCGGGCGAGGAGGCCGTGGTCCAGGCGCACCGGCTGATCTCGTCAGGCGAGGCCCGGGTGGTGGTCGCGGTCGGCATGGAGTCGATGACGCTGGCCCCGCACGTGTGGGTGGGCTCGCGCGCGGGCCAGAAGTTCGGGCCGGTCGAGCTGCTGGACACCATGCAGCACGACGGCCTGACCGACGCGTTCGAGCGCGACTCCATGGGCCTGAGCACCGAGCGGTACGGCGACAAGCATGCCGGCGAGGCGTGGCAGACCCGCGAGGCGCAGGACGAGTTCGCCGCCTCCTCGCACGCGCGCGCCGCCGCGGCCGCGTCGTTCCTGGCGGGCGAGATCGCGCCCTTCGAGGTGCCGGGCCGCCACGGCCCCACGCTTGTCAGCGCCGACGACGGCATCCGCGCGGACACGACCGTCGAGGGCCTGGCACGCCTGCGCCCGTCGTTCCGCCCCGACGGCACGATCACGGCGGGCAACGCGTCGCAGATCTCCGACGGCGCCGCCGCCCTGGTGCTCGTCGCGGACGACCTCGCCGCCGAGCGCGGCCTGACCGGCGCCCGCATCCTCGGCCACGGGCTGGTCGCGGGCCCCGACGTGGGCCTGCACCTGCAGCCCGCCCACGCGATCTCGTGCGCGTGCGCCCGCGCCGGGCTCGACGGGCACGGGTTCGCGGCGGTCGAGATCAACGAGGCGTTCGCGTCCGTGGTGCTGGCCTCGACCGACCACCTGCGGCTCGACCCCGCGGTGGTCGACGCGAACGGCGGCGCGATCGCGCTCGGCCACCCCATCGGGGCGTCCGGGGCGAGGATCGTGGGGCACCTGGCGCGGCGGCTCGAGGCGCTCGGCCCGGGGTCGGTCGGCGTCGCGGCGGCGTGCGGGGGCGGCGGGCAGGGGTCCGCCGTCATCCTCGGGGTGTGAGGGGGGGCAGGCGTGGGAACGCTCGACGGCAAGGTCGCCATCGTCAGCGGTGCCGGTCGCGGCATCGGCCACGAGATCGCGCTCAAGCTCGCGTCCGAGGGCGCCGCGGTGGTGGTCAACGACGTCGACGAGGAGCCCGCCTCGCGCACGGTCGAGGACGTCGTGGCCCTCGGCGGCCGCGCCGTCGTGTGCGCGGGGAGCGTCACGGAGGACGGCTTCGCCGAGCGCTTCGTGCAGACGGCCGTCGAGGCGTTCGGCGGGCTGGACATCATCGTCAACAACGCCGGCTACACGTGGGACGCCGTCGTGCAGAAGATGACCGACGAGCAGTGGGACGCGATCCTCGACGTCCACCTTCGGGCGCCGTTCCGCATCCTGCGCGCCGCCCAGCCGGTCATCTCCGCCGCGGTCAAGGCGGCGCGCGAGACCGGCGAGCCGGTCCCGTGCCGCAAAGTGGTCAACATCTCGTCGATCTCCGGGCTGGGCGGCAACGCCGGCCAGGCCAGCTACGCCGCCGCGAAGGCGGGCGTCACGGGGCTGACCAAGACCATCGCCAAGGAGTGGGGCCGCTACAACGTCACGGCCAACACGGTGGCGTTCGGCATCATCACCACCCGCCTCACCGACGCCCCCGCCGACGGCAGCCGCACCATCACCGTGCAGGGCCACGAGATCGGGGTCGGCATGAGCAGGCAGCTGCTCGACGCGATGTCCGTGCAGGTGCCGCTCGGCCGCCCGGGCACCCCGGCCGAGGCCGCCGGGGCCGTCTACCTGATGTGCCTGCCGGAGTCCGACTACATCACCGGGCAGGTGCTCGTGTGCGGCGGCGGGTACGTCATGTGAGCTGCTGCGTGCCGAGCACGGCGAGCAGCCGCAGCTTCCCGTCGGCCTCGGAGCGGGGCGGGGCGGTCAGCACCAGCAGCGTCTGGGACTCGTCCTCGGTGAACAGGGCCTGGCAGTCCACCTCGATCGGCCCGAGGTCGGGGTGCACCAGCACCTTGTGGTCCTCGAACCGGCGGGCCACCACCTGGGCGTCCCAGAGCCCGGCGAACTCCGGGCTCACGGCGCTCAGGGCCCGCGCGAGCTCGCCGGCTCGCGACTGCGCGCCCATCGTGCCGTAGGCGGCGCGCAGGGCCGCGACCTGGGCCCGCGACTGCCGGTCGTGGTCGTCGGCGGGGTACAGCCGGCGCTCGGTCTGCGGCGGGGCGAACCAGCGGTAGATGGCGCTGCGCTCCCAGCCCGTGAGGTCGGTGACGTCGCCGAACAGCGCCCGGGCGGGCTCGTTCTGCACGAGCGTCTCCCCCAGCGCGGACAGGATCAGGGCCGGGGTGTCGGTGATGCGGTCGAGCACGCGCAGCAGCCCCGGCGCCACGTAGTCGGACGACGTCGCCCCGCGGTCCGGGGCGCTGTGCCCGGCCATGCGGTACAGGTAGTCGCGCTCGTCGGGGGTCAGCCGCAGGGCCCGGGCCAGCGAGCCCAGCACCTGCGTGCTGGGCTGCGGGCCGCGGGCCTGCTCGAGGCGCGTGTAGTAGTCCGTGGACATCAGCGCGAGCTGGGCGACGTCCTCGCGCCGCAGCCCCGGCGTCCGGCGCCGCGGTCCGGTGACGAGCCCGACGTCGGACGGCTGCACCGCCGCACGGTGCTGGACCAGGAACGCGGCCAGGGCTTCTCGGTTCACCCCCGCAGTATCCGACGGGCCCGCGCGGCCGATCCAGGGATCGCCGGTCCCCCGACAAGCGGTCCCTGGATGGCCCCCGCGGAGCCGACGACGGTGGGGCCATGGACATCACCGGAAACACCGTCTTCATCCCCGGCGCCACGAGCGGCATCGGCCTCGCCCTGGCGCTCCGCCTGCACGAGCGGGGCAACACCGTCATCGTGGGCGGCCGGCGCACGGCGCTGCTCGAGCAGATCGTGGCCGAGCACCCCGGCATCGACGCCGTCCAGATCGACACCGCGGACGCCGAGAGCATCCAGGCCGCCACCAAGCAGGTCGTCACCGAGCACCCCGACCTCGACGTGCTCGTCGCGATGGCCGGCATCATGCAGCCGGAGGACTGGACCACCCCCGGGTTCCTCGACAGCGCGGAGCGGACGGTCACCACGAACGTGCTGGGGCCGATCCGGCTGATCGCGGCGCTCATCGAGCACCTGCAGAGCCGGCCGCACGCGACGATCGTCACCGTCTCGTCCGGGCTCGCGTTCGCCCCGCTCGCGGCGACGCCCAGCTACAACGCGAGCAAGGCGGCGATCCACCTGCTCAGCGAGTCGATCCGCCTCCAGCTCGCCGGCACGAGCGTCCAGGTCATGGAGCTGGAGCCGCCGTCGGTCGCCACCGACCTGGTTCCCGGCCAGCGGGAGAGCGCGTTCGCGATGCCGCTCGACGACTTCGCCGACGAGGTGATGGGCCTCATCGAGGCCAACCCGGACGCGCGCGAGATCCAGGTCGAGAACGTCAAGTTCCTGCGCTACGGCGAGGCGCGCGGCGACTACGACCAGGTCGTGGCGACCCTCAACCGCCTCGACCCGCACGGCAAGTAGGCGCCGGTCAGACGGCCCGCAGCGCCTCGCGGGAGCCGGCCTCGGCCTCGTGCAGGCACGTGGCGCACACGCCGCTGTGCGGGTCGTCGGCCCGCATCGTCACCCGCTCGCAGCGCAGGCAGCGCAGGCCGCGGAACTGCTCGCGCGGCTCGGGCAGCCGCTGCACCACGTCGACGTCGTACAGGTGGGCGTGGACGGCGAAGAGCTGCGGGTAGCGGGCCGCGATCGCGGCGTGGAGCCGCTCCAGGGTGCGGCGCGGCCGGGCCCGGGTCTGGCTGAAGAGGTCGAGCGCGTCCACGTAGGACGCGCTCGACATCCGCTCGGCGAGGAACAGGTCGGCGCCGACGGCGGAGATCCGGGCAGTCGCGAGGTCGGCGAGGTCGAACCCGTGGACGTCGCGCGTGACGAGGAAGCGGGCCCCCGCGGCCTCTGCGTCCGCGAGGGACGCGCGGTCGTCCGGCTTCGTGGCCGTGAACCGGTCGGGGAACGATCCGGCGGGCGTCGTCTCGGTGCCGTAGGCGTCGCGCACGGTGGCGAGCGGCGCGGCGTCGGGGCGCAGGTGGCCCGTCGCCTGGCGCTCGGCGCGCACGCTCCACACGGCGGTGAAGTCGCTGTGCGGGCGTGACAGCATCAGCAGCGTCCGCGTGACGGGGTCGGCGAGCACCCCGGCGTCCAGGAACACGAGCGTGCGCTCACTCATCCGGCACCAGCTCCACGTCGATGTCGTCCACGACCAGGGCGAGCATGCGGCGGTTCGCCGCGACGGCGTACCGCTCGAACTCGTCGTACGGGATGCGGTTGCGGTTGCCCACCTTCACCGCGCTGATGTCCCCCGCCTTGATCCGGCGGGAGATCGTCGACCGGGAGACGCCGAGCGAGTCGGCCACCTCCTCGGGCGTCATCATGCGGCGCCGCGACGTGACCGTCACGGTCTCGCCGACAGACGCCGCCTCCCTCACGAAGTCCGCGAGGCGGTCGAGCCAGCCCTGCGTGCCACCGACGGCGGCCCGTCTGACGTCCTCGGGGTGGATGGTCAGGTGCGTGTGCGGCATGTGATCCACGCTACGCGCGATTGCACACTCTGAACGGACCAGGTGTGCACCGGCGTGTCACTTCACGGCCACCTGGATGGTGTGCCAGCCCGTCGCCCCGTTGGGCGGCGGCGGCTCGACGTCGCTCGTCTGCACGTGGCCGTCGGCGTCCGTCGCCCGGACGCGCAGCGTGTGCTGGCCCGTGCCCGACCCCTTGGCGTCCCACGCGTAGCGCCACTGCCGCCACGTGTCCGGGCCGACGGTCTCGGCGAGGGTCGCGGGCTGCCACGGCGCGTCGTCCACCTGGACCTCCACCCCCCGGATGCCGGTGTGCTGCTCCCAGGCGATGCCCGCCACCACGACCGTCCCGTCCGAGCCCGGGGTGACGACGCCGCCGTCGGACGGCACGTCGATGCGCGACTCGAGCTTGACCGGGCCGCGCTCCGACCAGCCGCGCAGCGTCCAGTACGCGATGTCGTCGGCGAACTTCGTCACCTTCATCTCCGTGACCCACTTGGTGGCCGACACGTACCCGTACAGGCCGGGCACCACGAGGCGTGCCGGGAACCCGTGCTCGTAGGGCAGCGGCTGCCCGTTCATGCCGATGGCGAGCAGGCTCTCCCGGCCGGGGTCGAGCATCACCTCGAGCGGCGTGCCGGCGCTGAACCCGTCGGCGCTGCTGGACAGGACCATGTCGGCGTCGGCGTGCGGCTTCGCCCGGGCGAGCAGGGACCGCAGCGGGTAGCCGAGCCAGAGCGCGTTGCCGATCAGGTCGCCACCCACGAAGTTGGACACGCACGCGAGCGTGAGGTGGTGCTCCTCGAGGGGCAGCGCCAGCAGGTCGGCCCACGTGAGCGTGAACGGGTTGTCGACCAGGCCCGTGATCCGCAGCGACCACGTGTCCGGGTCGACCAGCGGCACGCGCAGGGCGGTGTCGATCCGGTAGAAGCTGTCGTCCGGCGTGATGTACGAGGCGAGGCCGTCGATGTGGAAGTCGGCGCCCGCGGGCACGGCCGGGGCGCGCTTCGCCGGGGTCGGCAGCCGCAGCGCAGCGCGGGCCGTCTGCACCGCCCGCGCCCCGGCGCCGACAGCCCGCGACGCGACGACGGCGAGCACCGCGCCGACGGCGGTCAGCCCCGTGACCAGCAGGAAGCCGCGCCGGTCGAGCGTGGCGTCGCGCTCCGCGGCGCGGCGCCACTCGTCGTCGGCGCCCGGCGCGCCGGCCCGCACCTGCGCGCCCGACCAGACGCGCAGCCGTCGGGCGACGAGCCGCAGCAGCACGACGCCGGCCCCGATGCCCACCACGCTGGGCGTGGCCCACGCGGCGTTCGCGCCCGGCCGCCCGACGGCGACCACGGCCCCCACGACGCCGACCGCACCCATGAGCACCGCGCCCCACGGCGGCCGCCGCAGCTCGAGCACGCCGGCGAGCGCCGCACCGGCCGCGAGCACGACGCCCATCGTGCCCAGAAGCACGGCCTTGTCGTGGGTGCCGAACCAGTCGACGGCGAGGTTCTTGAGCCAGCCGGGCACGGAGTCGACGACGGCGCCGCCGGCGGCGAGGACGGGGCTGGAACCGGGCGCGACCCAGGCGGCGACCAGCTCTCCGAGGGCCAGGCCCGCGCCGGCGGCGACGACGCCCGCGAGGGCCGCCCACCAGCGGCTGAGGCGCCGGTGCGGGCGCGGCTCAACGACCACGCTCCCAGAATGACACCGGACCCTGAAAGAGTGCTCGACCGTAGCGATCGGTCACGCATTCGGCCCGCAACCGTGACTCATCCCTACGCTCGCCGGGACTCCGAACCGTCCAGCACCGTGATGCCCAGGTGGGCCGCCAGCGCCGGGGCAAGGTCGCCGAGCTGGTCCGGCGTGATCGTCACCCCGGACAGCGCGTCGACCCCCGAGAGCTCCTCGAGCTGCGCCCCGCGCAGGTCGACGTGCCGCAGCGTGGACGCCTGCAGGTCGAGGTGCCGCACCCGGGTGCCCACCAGCGCGAGCCGGGTGGCCGTCGCCTGGACCAGGTCGAGCTCGTCGACCACGCAGTCGGTCAGCTGCACGTCCATGAGCTCGCTGCCGCGCAGGTTCACGTACCCGAGCCGGCAGCCGACCAGGTGCACGCCCCGCCACCGCGACTCGTAGAGCTCCGCCGACCCGAACCGGCTGTCGCGCACGGTGACGTCGCGCCAGGTGCCGCGCACGCCCCGGACCACGGGGGCGTCGGCGTCGGAGATCACCGACTCGACCAGGGTCGCGCCGCCCAGCACGAGCTCGCGCGCACGAACGCCTGCGAGCCGCGACTCGTGGACGTCCGCGCGAGACAGGTCGAGGGTGGCCGCCTCGACGTCGAGCACCTCGACGCCCTCCAGGTCCGCGCCGGGCGCCAGCGCGTCCACGCCGACGGGCGTCAGGCTCGCCAGGGCGACCGGGTCGAGCATCGGCTGGTCGGGGGTGTTCCTGCTGCGCGCCACGGCGCCAGCCTAGGAGGGATGTCGATAGGGTCCGGCGCGAGGGCGACGACGTCGAGGAGGACGCACATGGCCAGGCCGCCGATGGGCTGGAACAGCTGGGACTGCTACGGCACGTCCGTGACCGAGGCGGAGGTGCTGGCCAACGCGCGGTTCATGGCCGAGCACCTGCTGCCGTTCGGCTGGGACACCGTCGTGGTCGACATCGACTGGTCCGACCCGACGGCGCGTGCCCACGGCTATAACGCCGGGGCTCCGCTCGCGATGGACGCGCACGGGCGGCTGGTCCCGGACGAGGGCCGGTTCCCCAGCTCCCGCGGCGGCGCCGGCTTCGGCCCGCTCGCCGCGCAGGTGCACGCGCTCGGCCTGCGGTTCGGCATCCACACGATGCGCGGCATCCCTCGCCTGGCGGTCGAGCAGGCGTCGCCGGTCCTCGGCACGCAGGCCACGGCTGCCGACGTCGTCGACCGGACCAACGTGTGCGAGTGGAACCCCGACATGTTCGGGCTGGACCACGCCCACCCCGCCGCCCAGGCCTACTACGACTCCACGCTGGCGCTCTACGCCGGGTGGGGCGTCGACTTCATCAAGTCCGACGACATGCTCTGGCCCTACCAGGTCGCCGACATCGAGGCCTACGCGCGGGCGATCGAGCGCACCGGCCGGCCCATCGAGCTGAGCCTGTCGCCCGGCCGCGACCTGTCGCTGACCCGCCTGGAGCACCTGCGCGAGCACGCCACCATGTGGCGCATCTGCGACGACCTGTGGGACCGGTGGGAGGACGTCGAGGCCAACTTCGCGCGGTTCGCCCGCTGGGCGCCCCACGCGGGCGACGCCGGCTGGCCCGACGGCGACATGCTGCCGCTGGGGCGCGTGGGCCTGCGCGCCGAGCGCGGCGAGCCCCGCGACGACCGTCTGACGCCCGCGGAGCGCCGCACCCTCATGACGCTGTGGGCGGTCGCGCGCTCGCCCCTCATGATCGGCGGCGACCTGCCCACCACCGACCCGGCCACGATCGCCCTGTTCACCAACCCGGACGTGCTGGCCGTGCACGCGCACGGCCGCGGCGCGCGCGAGGTGTTCCGCGAGGACCCCCTGGTGCTCTGGACGGCAGAGGGCCCGGCCGGCGAACGGTACGCCGCCGCGTTCAACCTCGGCGCCGAGCCGCTGGCCGTCACGCTCGACGTCGCGAACGTCGGGCTGCCGGCGGCGCCGTCGGGCGGCGTGGTGCGCGAGCTCTGGACCGGCGCGGACCTGCCGGTGATGCCCGTAGGCACGCAGTCCGACGACGCGCGCGGCGTCGCGCCGGGCAGCGCAGCCGTGCGGCTCACGCTGGAGCCGCACGGATGCGCCCTGCTGCGCGGATGAGCGGCCCCGCGCGCCGCTGTATCTGACGGGTCCTCACGAACCTCCCCACCCGTGGGGGCGCACACGCGTGCGCCACGCTCCCGAGGAGGAGATCGCGATGGCCAGCACGTGGACCTCGGTGGCGCACATCCCGAGCGCGCTGACGCCCGACACGATGATGCTGCTCACCGACGGGTCGGTCTTCGTGCACGACGCGTACGGGAAGGCCTTCTACCGGCTCGCGCCCGACGACACCGGCAAGTACGAGAGCGGCACCTGGACGGGCCCCTTCACCATGGCCAACACGCGGCAGTTCTTCGCGTCCGGCGTGCTGAAGGACGGCCGGGTCTTCGTGGTCGGCGCCGAGTACTCCGATGCGGCCGGCGGGGGCTCGACGCCGCTCGGGGAGATCTTCGACCCCACGACGAACACGTGGTCGCCGATGAACAAGCCCACGCCGTCGTTCGACTTCATCTACTCCGACGCCGTGTCGTGCGTGCTGCCCGACGGGCGCGTCATCTTCGGCTCCAAGGGCGGCCCCCGCACGGCGATCTGGGACCCGGTGCTGGACCTCTGGACCGAGTCCGGGCTCGCGTTCGGCACGTCGGCCACGAACACCAAGCTCGGCAGCACCAACGAGGAGAGCTGGTGCCTGCTGGCCGAGGGCACCGTGCTGACGGTCGAGACGTTCAACACGCCCAACACGATGAAGTACGTGCCCGACATCGACCAGTGGGTCGGCTGCGGGAGCACCCCGGGAACCCTCCCGCTGGCGTCGCTCGTCGACCCGGTCACGGGCAGCACGGTCACCATCCGGGAGATCGGGCCGGGCATCACCCTGCCTGACGGCCGCGCCTTCTTCGTGGGCGGCACGGGCAGGACGGCCCTCTACACGCAGGGCGCCACCCCGTCCCAGGCCGGCACCTGGGCGGCGGGCCCGAACCTGCCCGCGGACACGTCCGCCAACACCTACAACCAGGTCAATGGCAACCTGCAGACCGCCATCGACACGCCCGGGACCCTGCTGCCCAACGGCCAGGTGCTGTTCGTGGCGGGCAACACGGTACGGGAGACCGGGCCGGTGTCGTTCTGGTCGAACCCGTGCGTGCTGTACCTGTTCGACCCTGCCACCAACGCCATCACGCAGCTGAGCCCGCAGCCGTCGAGCGCCAACGTCGACACCTGGAAGTCGCGCCTGCTCACCCTGCCGACGGGGCAGGTCGCCTTCACGGCGCAGCAGGGCAACGTCATGGAGATCCTCACGGTCGACGCCGACGCCGCTGCCCCGCAGGCGTCGTGGAAGCCGGTGATCACGGACCACCCGGCCACGGTGCAGCCCGGGCACACCTACACGATCACGGGCACGCAGCTCACGGGGCTGTCCCAGACGTCGTCCTACGGGGACGACGCCGGGGTCGCGACCAACTACCCGATCGCGCGGCTCAAGCGGCGCGGGTCGAACAAGGTCGCCTACGCGCGGACGTCCGCCTTCTCGTCGCTCGGCATCGCCACCGGCTCGACGCCGCAGACCGCGTCGATGCAGGTGCCGGCCTCGCTGGCCCCCGGCCAGTACGACCTGACCGTCGTCGCCAACGGCATCCCGTCCGACTCGGTGCCGGTCAAGGTCGCGGCGCAGGACTGCTACCTCATCGTGGCGCGCAGCACGTTCAGCGAGGGCGAGGTCGCCTCGCTCATCAACCTCTACGGCAGCCCCGCGCGGTTCGACCCCGCGCTCTACGTGGTGGTCGAGGGGTTCACCGCCGCCGACCTGGGCCTGACGCCGGGCAACTTGGCCAACCCGCCGCACAAGCCGACCATCCCCTCGGTCAACGGCATCACCTTCCGCTTCTCCGGGCCGGTGATCCCCCAGGACCCGTCCCTCCCGGCGTCGCCGCAGCGGTTCACGTTCCCGTTCAGCGCCGAGCTCGCCGACACGTCGATGTTCGGCTTCGCGGCCAGCACGCTCGACGTCGGCATCACCGCGTCGCTGACCGCGGCGGGCAGCACCGTGAGCAACGCCGCCGTGCTGCAGCTGGTCCGCACCCCGAACCCGTACATCCTGCACGGCGATACCGCCCACGGCGGCGACTGGTACCTGAGCGTTGACCTGCGCGTGTTCCAGGCGAAGGCTGGCGACACCCGGTTCGGCGCGCACGTCGCCACCAGCGGCGGGGCCCGCACCGCGGCCACCGGGTTCATCCAGCAGGTCATGACCAACTTCAACGCGAGCGTCGCCACCGCGAACAGCATCTTCGACGGCCTGCCGTCCGCGGAGGACCAGTCGACGCTCGCCCTCGCCCCCACCGACTCCGGCGGCACGGCGGTCTACAACTTCGCCCTCGCCCGCGTGCGGTACCGCGACACCATCCCGGCCGACAAGGTGCGCGTGTTCTTCCGCATGTGGCCCGCGCAGCAGACCAACGCCGTCTTCGACCCCAACACGCTGTACCGGACGTCCCCGCCCACCGCGACGGGCGACCGCATCGCGCTGCTCGGCCGGCAGGACGACGAGATCATGACCATCCCGTTCTTCGCCACGCCCCGCGTGGACACGGCGACCACGAAGATGGTGAACCAGACCGACGCGCCGAACGTCCGGTCCATCCAGCCGGACCCGCTCGGGGGCGGCGAGGTGACCGCGTTCTTCGGGGCGTGGCTCGACATCAACCAGCCGGACGACCTGGTGCTCCCCGCACGGCTGGTGGGCCCGGTCGCCGCCAACCTGCCCGACGGCCCGTTCACGGGGATGGGCACGCTGCTGCCCATCCAGCGTCTGGTCCGCAGCGCGCACCAGTGCCTCATCGCAGAGATCGCGTTCGACCCCGTCCCGGTGCGCCCGGGCACCGACCCGTCGACGTCGGACAAGCTCGCGCAGCGCAACCTGACCTTCGTGAACGTCCCGAACCCGGGGCTCATGGAGTCCCGGTGGGCCCCGCAGACCTTCGAGGTGCGGCCGACGCCGCCGGCGTTCCCGCCGGACTTCCCGCCCGACGAGCTCATGCTCGAGTGGGGCAGCATCCCCGACGGCACGACGGCGAGCATCTGCCTGCCGTCGGCGAGCGCCGACGAGATCCTCGCGCTGGCGGACGACCTCTACGACAGCCACCGGCTGACCCGGGTGGACGACCACACCGTCGGCTGCCCGAGCGGCGGCGTCACCTACCTGCCGGTGCCGCGGGGCGCGGACCCGAACTTCGCGGGCCTGCTGACCGTCGAGCTGCCCGCCGGGATCCACAAGGGCGACGTGCACGACGTGACGGTGCGCCAGCTCACCCTCGCTCTCTCTCGCGTGGGCGGCCGCGAGGTGCGCGACCTCGACCACGGTGTCGTGTTCGCCGGCGACGGCAGGCCCGGGCTGGAGGACGACGAGGGCGAGGAGGTCGACGCCCCGGTGGTGCTGGTCGCCGCGGAGGGTTTCCACGAGGGCAAGGGCGCGCTGGTGCGCTGGCGCCGCGTGCTCGGGATGTTCAAGGTGACGATCCCGGTGTCGACCAAGGAGGAGCTGCTCGCGCCCGAGCTGCGTCTGCTCTCGGTGCTGCGCTGGATCCTGGACGCGACCCCGCTGCTGAGCCGGTGGCACCCGGTGATGGTGCGGTACGTCGACCAGGTCGCCGCGCGCGTGCGCGACCTCGGGGGCGACCCGGACGAGGTGCCGGCCGACCCGAACGGCGACTGGGACGGGTCGATCCGCGGCTGCCGCGAGCGCCCGAAGGGGTGGGAGCACGTGCGGGACTGCGAGCACGCGCGCGAGTGGCAGCACGAGCCGTGGTGCGAGCACCCGCGCGAGCACGCGCACGCACACCACGTCCACGAGCACCCCACCAACGCCCACGACCGGAAGGCCGAGCCGGAGCG
This sequence comes from Promicromonosporaceae bacterium, assembly GCA_009783295.1. Classification (GTDB taxonomy): domain Bacteria; phylum Actinomycetota; class Actinomycetes; order Actinomycetales; family Cellulomonadaceae; genus Xylanimonas. Next base: position 43,628 of record WRHK01000003.1, on the reverse strand, counting down.
CCGCTGCGCCTGCCGCTGCGAGTGCTGCGGCGCCGGCCCGGGCGGGCACGGGGCCCACCCGGACCGGCGTTCGTGGTGACGGTCAGTCGAGCGACATCTTCTCGACGCCGAGGTACACCTTCGCGACGTGCGACACCGGGTCCTGCGCGAACCAGTGCTGCAGCTGCCCGCCGTTCAGGGCGTTGTCGAGGGCGGCCATGATCATCGACTGGTCGAGCACCAGCCTGCGGTGGCCCACCTGGCCGGTGGTCGGGTTGACGGCGTCGTAGAAGCCGCCGTCGTGCGTGTAGAGGTCGGGGTACAACTGGCGCAGCTTGGTGATGTTCGCGTACGCCTGCTGCGGGGCCACGGCGAGCGCCAGGAACGACGCGTGCGGCGTGACCACGGACTCCGGGTCGGGCAGGCAGCCGTTGCACGGCCCCTGGGCGAGCCACTGGCCCTGCGGGAACTTCAGGCCGGCCGCGCCGAACCCGCCGTAGCCGCCGGTGTCGTCAGCGGTGCTCGACGGCGACATGCCCCACACGGGGTAGCCGAGCTGCTCGGTCGCGTACTTGATCTGCACCTGCGCGATGCGCTGGTCGGCGAGCCCGAACGACTGCGGGCCCCACTGCACCTCGGGCACCACCTCGTTGGCCATGAGGCCCTCGAACATGCCGCCCGCGTAGGTGGGCACGAACGTCAGGTCGGTGCCCGGGTACGTGTAGTGGCCCTCCCAGACGGGGAACACCTTGCCGGACTGCGGGTCTGTGATGTTGGTCCAGTACCCCTGCGGCGGCCACTGGCCCTGCCACGAGAAGTCGGGGTCGGTGGCGCAGAGCTTCGGCGGGAGCGTGCGCCAGGAGCGCCACCAGACGTCGCCGGGCATCTGGTGCAGGCCCATGCCCATGTACATCGAGATGCGCGGGTCGGAGTAGAGGGCGCCGTTGTGGTACCCGGCGGGCCCGACGCCGGCGTAGTAGCCGCCGTACTGCTGGCCCGTGGGCTGGAACTGGAGGTCGGCGTTGACGTTGCAGCCCGTCTGCGCGCGGTTGTCGTAGAAGATGGAGAAGTCCATCTGGCCCAGCAGCGACGAGGCCAGCCCGGCGAGCTGCGGCAGCGCCTGCCGCACGACGACGAGCCCGCTCGCGTACCAGCCGTTGTCGACGGCCGACAGGAACGAGCAGTTGTCGGTGGTGCCGCCCACCTGCGGGCAGGCGCCCTGGCCGGGGTTGAGGATGACCTGGCCGGTGGACGTGTCGTACCACTGGTACAGGAACCCGTCGGTGCGCTGCAGGCCCTGGACGGACATGAGCGTGTGGCGCAGCCGGGAGACGGCCTCGCCGGTGGTGATCAGCCCGAGGTCGTGCGCGGAGACGACGGCCCACAGGTAGACGCCCACGTTGGACGCCGAGGTGTAGGTGCCCCGGGTGGTGCCGGGCCCCTCGTTGTCGAGCGGCAGGTACGTGTGCGGGTCGACGTCGTTGCCGTAGAACGCCCACGTGTCCTTGGCGATGCCCCGCAGCACCGCGCGCTGCTGCGCGCTGAGCGGCTGCTGCGCCGACGACGGCGGCGACGCCGCCGCCGCGGTCAGCCCGGGGCCCAGCCCCACGGCGAGCGCCGCGGCGGCGACGCCGGCGAGGGTGCGGGTGACCAGACGTGCGTGTCTCATCGTGCTCCCCATTCGCTAGATGTGTGTGCTGGTGCGCTACGTCTCGGCCTCCGCGTACGGGTTGGGCACGGCGTCGAGGAGGCGCTCGGTGTACGGGTCGCGGGGGTGCTGGAGCACCTCCTTGGTGACGCCGCGCTCGACGACCTTGCCGCCGGAGAGCACGAGGATCTCGTCGGTGACGACGCGCGCCGAGAGCAGGTCGTGGGTGATGTAGAGCAGGCTCAGGCCGTGCTCCTCGCGCAGGCGTGCGAGCAGCCGCAGCACCCCGGAGCGCAGCGAGACGTCGAGCATCGACACGGGCTCGTCGGCGACGATCAGGCCAGGTTCGCAGGCGAGCGCGCGGGCGATGACGACCCGCTGCCGCTGCCCGCCGGAGAGCTGGTGCGGCAGCTTGGGGGCGAACTGCCGGGCCGGCGTGAGGCCGACGGTCTCGAGCAGCTCGTCGACCCGGGCGGCGGCGTCGGCGGCGCTCAGGCCCAGCAGGTTCTCGAGCGGCCGCGTGAGCGTGTACCCGACGGTGTGCAGCGGATTGAGGGCCCCGTACGGGTCCTGGAACACCATCTGCACGTCGCGGTGGTAGCCGCGCAGGCCGTTGCCGCGCAGCGCGGTGACGTCGACGCCGCCGAACCGCACGCTTCCCGACGTCGGGCGCAGCGCTCCCGTGACCATGGCCGCGATCGTGGACTTGCCCGAGCCGCTCGCCCCGACCAGCCCGACGGCGGCGCCGGGCGCGATCTCGAACGAGACGCCGTCGACGGCGTGCACGCGCAGGCGGCGGCCGTCGCGGCCGCGGCGCCGCGAGGTGAACACCTTGGTGACGTCCTGGACCACCAGCGGCTCAGCGGACACGCTCCACCTCCGGGACGGGAAGGCCGGCCTCGGCCGCGCGCACGTGGCACGCGGCGCGCCCGCGCCCCAGAGGCGTGAGCTCCGGGTCGACGACGCGGCACACGTCCTGCACGTACGCGCAGCGGGGCGCGAACGGGCAGCCGGGGTCGTCGAGCGACAGGTCGGGCGGCGACCCGGGGATGCCGCCCAGCGTGACCTCGTCGGCACGCGGGTCGGCGTAGCAGGCCAGCAGCGCCTCGGTGTACGGGTGGTGGCTGCCGGTGCGCAGGGCGTCCGACGGCGAGTCCTCGACGATGCGCCCGGCGTACATGACCAGGGTGCGCTGCGTGGCCTCGAGCACGGTGCCCAGGTCGTGGCTGATGAGCAGCGCGGTGAACCCGCGCTCGGCCTGCAGCCGGGCGATGGTGCCCATGACGGCCTTCTGCACCAGCACGTCGAGGGCGGTGGTGGGCTCGTCGAACACGATCAGGCGCGGCTCGAGCGCGAGGGCCAGCGCGATCGAGACGCGCTGGCGCATGCCGCCCGACAGCTCGTGCGGGTAGCGGCCCAGCACGTCGGCGTCGAGCTCGACCATGGCCAGCAGCTCGCGCGCCCGCTCGCGAGCTGCCGGCCGGTCCCACCGCTCGCCGGGGCGGGCGTGGGCTCGCAGCACGTCGCGCACGTGGTGCTCGACGGTGCGGACGGGGTTGAGGGCGTTCATGCCCGACTGCAGCACCAGGGCGAACCCGCCGCGCCGCTGGCGGCGCAGCGCCTCCCCGGTCAGGGTGGCGATGTCGGTGCCGTCGAACTCGATCGAGCCGCCGTCGAGCCGGGCCGGCGGGCGCAGCAGCCGTGTGAGGGCGAACCCGAGGGTGGACTTGCCGCACCCCGACTCCCCCACCAGCCCCACGAACTCGCCCTGCGCCAGGTCCAGGTCGACGCCGCGCACGGACCAGATCCGCACGCCGCGCGCGGGCTCGTAGACGACGTCGACGCCCCGGGCGGTCAGCAGCGGGGGTGCCTGCCGCGGTGACTCGACAGGCGCGCTCATGCCTTCTCCCGCAGCCGGGGGTTGGACAGCGCGTCCACCCCGAAGTTGATGAGCGTGAACGACATCGCCAGCAGCGCGATGGCCAGGCCGGGCGCGAAGATCATCAGCCACTGGCCCGTGAGCAGGGAGTTCTGCTGCTGCGCCTGGTAGAGGATCGTGCCCCAGGAGATCGTGGCCGGGTTGCCCAGCCCCAGGAACTCCAGGCTGGCCTCGGCCATGACGGCCGCCGTCGACGCGGCGAAGAAGCTCGCCGCCACGAGCGACGTCATGTTCGGCAGGATCTCGCGGAACACGATGCGGCCCAGCCGCTCCCCGGAGAACTGCGCGGAGCGCACGAAGTCGCGCGTGCGCAGCGTCGCCGCCTGGGAGCGGATCACGCGCGCGCCCGTGGCCCAGGCCGTCAGGGCCACCACCAGCACGATCGTCCACACCGAGTGGGACGGGATGTAGGCGGCCAGGATGATCATCAGCGGGATGCCGGGCAGCACCAGCGCCAGGTTGGTGACGAACCCGATGACGGCGTCGACCACACCGGGCCGGTAGCCGGAGACGAGTCCGAGGACGACGGCGACGAACGTCGCGCCGAACCCCGCCGCCAGGCCCACGAGCAGCGAGACGCGCGCCCCGTAGAGGAACTGGGAGAACACGTCCTGCCCGTTTCCGGTGGTGCCGAACCAGTTGGTGGCGCTCGGGCCCAGATACGGAGTGAAGTCGGTGGCCGCGGGGTCGTGCGGCGCGACCAGCGGCGCCAGCAGCGCCATGAGCACGAAGAACCCGAGGATCACCACCCCCACGCGGGCCTTGCCGTTGCTCCAGATGGTCGCGCCCGCACGGCCCAGGAACACGAGCGGACCGGGCACCCCGGGGTGCTCGCGGACGACGACCGGGCCGTGCTCGCCGGCGCCCGGGGTGGCACCGGGCTCGGCGAGCGAGCCCGCGGACAGGACGCTCACGACGCGTCACCTCCCTCGGCGCGCACGCGCGGGTCGAGCCGCGTGTAGAGCAGGTCGACGATGAAGATCGTCACGAGCATGCTCACCGTGATGACCAGGAACAGCGCCTGCATGAGCGGGAAGTCGTGGTTGGTCACGGCCTTGAACAGCAGCTGCCCCACGCCGGGGTAGCCGAACACGCCCTCGACCAGCACCGACCCGCCCACCACGGCGCCGAGCGAGAGCCCGAACGCGGTGACGTTGGGCAGCAGCGCGTTGCGCGCCGCGTACCCGAGGGCGACCGTCCGCTCGCGCAGGCCGTTGGCCTCCGCGAACACGACGTAGTCCTCGCCCAGGGTGTTGATCATGGTGTTGCGCATCCCGAACACCCACCCGGACAGCGTGGTGATGGCGAGCGTCAGCCCGGGCAGCACGGAGTGCGTGGCGGCGTCGCCGAGGAACGACCACGACAGGTTCGGCGTCGCGCCCTCGGAGAACCCGCCGGAGATGGGGAACCACTGCAGCCGGAACGCGAGCCCGAACAGCAGCAGCAGCCCGAACCAGAACGGCGGGAAGGCACCGAAGAACGTGGCCGTCGTGGTGATCACGGCGTCGGAGCGCCGGCCCCGGCGCCACCCGGCGAACGCACCGAGCAGCGTGCCGAGCACGAACGCGATGATCGTGGTGACGCCCACGAGCACGAGCGTCCACGGCAGGGCCCGGCCGATCGCCGAGGCGACCGACTGGGTCGGGTCCGTGAACGACGTGCCGAACCGCAGGTGGACGATGTCGGACAGGTACTGCCCGTACTGGCTCAGCAGGCTCCCGTGCGGGGAGCCCAGCTGAGCCTCGATGGCCCGCACCTGTGCGTTGGTGACCTGCTGCCCGCTCGCCGCCAGCCGCGCCAGGGCGGCGTCGAGCGGCGAGCCGGGCATCAGGCGCGGCAGCACGAAGTTGAGCGTGACCGCCGCCCACAGCGTGAGGACGAACAGCCCGACGCGGGTCAGGAGATAGCGCATCAGGCCTTCTTCAGGTGGGTCACCACGAGGAGCACGGCGTTGTTGTACGGCGTCGGGAGCGTGTACGGGTCGTCCTTGGACGGCCAGCCCGTGAAGTTCTTCGTGGAGAACAGGCCCCACGACCCGCCGTAGTACATGAGCACGATCGGCACCTTGGTGAACATGACCTGCTCGAGCGCGTACGTGGCCTGCTGCTGCTGCGACATGTCGGTCGCCTTCGCCAGCGTGGCCAGGGCCTGGTCGACTGCCGGGTCCTTGAACCGCTCGAAGTTGTTCACCGTCGGGGTGTTCACGGCCGTCGCGAACTGGCTGTTCAGCGCGTTGTTGAAGTCCGTGTAGGGGTTGCCGGAGCCGCCGTACCCGCCGATCGCGGCGTCGAACGTGCCGGCGCCGATCTCCTGCTGGTACTGCGCGAACTGCGGCAGGTCGAGCGTCACGTCGATCCCGGCCTTGCCCAGCTCCGTCTTGACCTCGGTGGCCGCCGCGACCCAGTCGGAGAAGTTGGTCGGCATGACGATCGACATGGTCGCCTGCTTGCCGTCCTTCATGAGCTTGCCGCCCTGCAAGGTCCAGCCCGCCTTCGCGAACGACGCCGTCGCCGCGCTGGAGTCCTGCTTGACCACGCCCTGGTTCTCCAGGCTGGGGTCGAGCCACTTCTGCAGGTTCGGCAGGATCAGGCCGGACAGGCTCGCCGCGTCGGTGTACCCGTTGACGGCCTTCTTGGCGATGGTCGCGCGGTCGAGCGACTGCGAGATGCCCTGGCGGAAGTTGACGTCCTGGTACACGGGCTTGGTCAGGTTGAGGTAGAGCCCGATGGTGCCGCCCGGCGGGAACCAGAACGTGTTGTGCTGCTTGTCGCGGTCGACGTACGTCTGCTGCACGTTCGGCAGGAAGTTGTACGACCAGTCGAACTTGCCGCTGGTCACGTCGAGCTGGTTGGTGGACTGGTTGCTGGACTGCGCCGGGTAGTTCACCTGCGTCGGCACGATCTTGTCCGCCTGCCAGTAGCTCGTGTTCTTCGCCAGGATGTACTCGGTCGGGGCGAAGGACTTGAGCGTGAACGGGCCGGTGCCCACCGGCTTCGTGTTCGTGTACTTGGTGGGGTCGGCCACCGACGACCACGCGTGCTTGGGCACGATCGGCACCTGCGAGACCGTCGCCGCGAACGGCACGTTGGGCTGCTTGAAGGTCATGGTCACGGTGTTGCCGCTGCCGGCCACGGACGCGAGCTGCGTCCACACGCCGGTGGTGTCCAGGGCCGGGAACTTCTTCAGCAGGTCGAACGTGAAGACGACGTCGTCGCCGCTGAACGGCTGGCCGTCGCTCCACTTCACGCCGTCACGCAGCGTGTACACGAGCGTGGTGGGGTCGGAGAACTTCTGGCTCGTGGCGAGGAACGGCGTGTAGGTGCCGTCCACGGAGCTGGGGATCTCCAGCGGTTCGTACATCAGCCTCGTCCCGCCGAGCTGCGTCGTCGCGAACGGGTTGAAGTTCTCCGTCAGGGTCGGGTCGCCGGCGTCGCCCTGGATGGTGAGCACCGACGACCCGCCGCCGCTGCTCGAGGTCGAGCTGCTGGCGCCGCCGGTGCAACCGGCCACCGCCAGGGCGGTGGCGGCGACCACGGCGCCGGCGAGGGCGACCCGGCGTCGGGGACGGGGGTAGGAGCGGTTCATCGTCGACCTCCTTGCCTGCGGGGCCGGGAGCCTCGCAGCGACGGGCCGTTCGGGCGACGGCGGGACGCCGTCGTGCGGATCAGGCCGCGGGTGGTGTGCCCGGTGCGCCGACCCGGATGCGGGCGACGCCGGGCATCGGCAGGTGGAGCTCGATCTCGACGGCGTCGGTGCCGTCGGGCACGGGCTCGAGGGGCTCCGTGTGGAGCCGGTCGCGGGCGCGCAGCGCGTCCCACAGGTCGGGGTCGGGCCACGGGGTGTCGGCGGGGTACCCGTCGAGGATGTTCGAGTGGTGCTGGTCGACCAGCGCCAGCGACACCGGGCGTTCGCCGCGCTGCCCGCGCACGTCGAGCCCCTCGATGCGGACGCGAACGGCCCGGTCGAGCTGCGGGTCGCCTCCCACGAGCGCCGCGTTGATGGTCCCGTTCCACACCAGGATGTCGGTGGTGCCGTCGAGATGCCCGGTGGCCCAGGCGCGCACGAGGGTGCCGGCGCCGTCGCCGGCCAGCAGGGTAGCGAGCGCACGGGTGCCCTGGTGGGCGGCCAGGTGCTCGGCCCAGTACCGGGGCTTGCGCAGGTTGCCGACGGTCAGCAGCCCGAACCCGTCGTGGAAGAGCGACGGGCCGCGGCCCAGCTCCTCGAAGTGGTCGCTGACCACCCAGTACGCCACCCGGTCCATGCGGCCCTGGACGGCCTGGAGACCGGACAGCACGAACGGGGCCCCGGCGGCGGCGTCGTGGATCGGGCCGAAGTGCGTGGACCCGATGCCCCACTCCGTCCACCAGACCGGCACGCCGTCGAACCCGTGCCGGTGCAGCGCGGGCCGCACGTCGAGCGGCAGGTTGCCGTAGGTGTGGCTGGTGACGAAGTCGAGCGGCACGCCCGTGTCGCGGCAGTGCGCGGCGAGGGTCTCGACCCACTCCCCCGCGGCCGTCGACGGGCCGCCGACCAGCAGCCGCGCGTCGACGTCCTTGACCGCGCGGGCCGACTCGTCGTAGAGCCGCAGGTACTCGTCGCGCGTGCCGGTCCAGAACACCTCGAGGTTGGGCTCGTTCCACACCTCGAAGCCCCAGCCGGCGACCTCCTCGACGCCGTAGCGCTCCACCAGGTGGGCGGCGAGCGCGTGCACCGTGGCGTACCACTCGGACCAGTCGGCGGGCGGCGAGATGATCGCGCGGTAGGCGAACACCGTCTGCGCCGGGTCGCGCGCGAGCACGGCCGGCATGAACGAGAGCTCGACCACGGGCCGCACGCCGAGCGCCAGCACCTGGTCGTAGAGCGCGTCGACCACCGCGAAGTCGAAGCGCAGCGCGCCGTCGTCGGCCCGCGTGACCACGTGGTTGTCGTCGTGCAGCACGGCGTGGGCGCGCACGTGCGTGACGCCGAGGTCCTCGACGGCCGTGCGCAGGGCCTCCGCGAACTCGACGCCGACGTCGTTGCCGTGGCCGTCGTCGTGGGTGTGCAGCTGGGTGAGGCGCTCGGAGCCGACCATGCGCCACACGGGCGTGACGTCGCCGACGGGGTGGTCGGCCGCGACCGTCACGCGCACCACGGGCGTGATGTCGCCGGCCGCGTCCAGCACGGCCGCCTGCACGGGCTCCGACCAGCTCCACGCCGGCACCTCCGCCCCGGCGACGGCCGCGACCCGGTACGAGTACGCGGCGCCCGGATCGATGCCGGTGTCCGCGAAGGGCGGTGCGGGCACGGCCGGGACGTCGGCGCCGCCGTGCTGCACCAGGCCCGGCTCCCCGTCCGGGCCCGTGCGCTCGACCAGGTAGCCGGCAGCCCCCGCGACCGGCGCCCAGTCGAGCCGCACGTGCCCCGTCCCGGGCGTCGCGCGCAGGCCCCTGGGGGCCCGCAGCGCGAGCTTCGGGTCCGCGCCCGCGGTGTCCGTCAGGCGGCGGTAGATCCGACGCTCCCAGTCGGCGCGTGCGTCGCTCTCGGTGGTCATCCCCTGCTCCCGACCTGAGGTGCTTGCCGATGTCCCGTGCGGTCGTCGTCGTGGGCGTGGCCGTACGCGCAGCCGCAGGACCCGCGCAGCACGAGGCGCGTGGTCAGTACGACCGAGCGGCGCTCCGCGTCGCCGTCGGCGAGCCGCGCGATGACGGTGCGGACCGCCTCAGCGCCGATCTCGCGGATCGGCTGCGCCACCGTGGTGAGCGCGGGGCGCACGTGCCGCGCGATCGCGAGGTCGTCGAACCCGGTGACGGCGACGCGGTCGGGCACCGCGACGTGGCGCAGCGCCAGCACGCCCAGGGCGCCGATGGCCATCTCGTCGTTGCCGCACACGATCGCCTGCGGCGCCGGGTGGCCGGCGGCGGTGCGGTGGTCGAGCAGCTCCTCGACGGCGCGCGCGCCGCCGCCCTCGGTGAACCGGCCGTCGGCGTCCGGCTGGCGCGGAGCGGGCAGGCCGGCCGCGGCGAGGCCCTCGCGGTACGCGGCGAACCGCTCGATGGAGTCGGGCGAGTCCGCGGGGCCGCCCACGAACGCGAGGTCGGTGTAGCCGTGCACGCCCGTGAGGTGGCGCACCAGGTCGCGCACCCCGCTGCGGTTGTCCACGCCGACGGCGTCGACGTGGGCGCGCCGCCCCACCTGGTCGGAGAGCACCACCACGGGCAGGCGCTGCGCCAGCGTCGCGATGTCGGCCTCGCTCAGCGCGCGGGCCACGACGACCAGCCCGTCGCACTTGCTGGCCACCGACAGCGCGAGCGCCCGGCCCGACGCGCCGCGCGTCGCGGCGATGAGCACGGCGTCGCCGTCGGCCGTCGCGGCGCTCTCCGCGCCGCGGATCACCTGGTCGACGTACAGCGGCGACTCGACGTCGACGTCGTCGCTGCTGCCGAAGTCGGGGAACAGCAGCCCCACGATCCCGTTGCGGCGGCTGGCGAGGCTGCGGGCCGTCCCGGAGGGGAACCAGTCGAGCTCTGCGGCGGCCGCGAGCACCTTCGCGCGGGTCGCCTCCGAGAAGCCGGTGCCGTTGCCCATGACCCGCGAGACGGTCGCCGTCGAGACGCCGCTGCGCCGCGCGACCTCGTAGATCGTCGACCGCTCGGGCACGGGACCTCCTCGTCCACGTCACGTAAGCGCTTACGTACTTAAGCGCTTACGTAACCCCCTCGCGGCCGCGACGTCAAGAGGAACGCCCCGGCGCGCCTCTTGACGTCGTCCCTGGGTCACCCGCTCACGGGCGCGACCAGACGTGCTCGACGCGGCGGCCCAGCCGGTCGCCCCACTCGCGCGCCCGGGTCTCCTCGTGCGGCAGCAGCGGCCCCTCGACGTCCGCGACGTAGAACGACTCGCCGGGCACCACCGTGCGGTGGCCGGCTCTCACCAGCGCCCGCTCGGCCGCGTGGGCGGCCGATCCCGGCAGGTGCCGCACGCCGTGGGCGCGCGTGTCGAACGTGGCGTAGAGCCGGTCGGGCCGGTCGGAGGGCAGGCCGCCGATCCAGTCGCGGATCCCCGGCCGGTCCCGCGGCGGCTCGTCGCGCCGCTCCTGCGCCGCGGCCCGCGTGCGCGGCCTGCTCATCCCGAAGGCGTGCGTGGGCCCGCCGACGACGACGAGCTCGTCGTCCCCGGCCTGCCCCGCCTCCGGGTCGTCGACGGGCACGACGCGCACGGCCATGTGCCGGCCGATCCCGTCACCGATGGCCCGCGCGATCGCGGCCGTGTTCCCGAAGCTGGTCTCGTAGACCACGAGTGCTCGCATGACCATCCCCTCTCCTCCCCCGGCCCGGCGGACGCCGGGCCGTCACCGGCGCAGCACCACCTTGAGCGCCTTGGTCTCGGCGGCGTGGCCGAACGCCTCGTACGCCTCGCCGATCGCGTCGAGGGCGAACGTGTGGGTCGCGAACGCGCCCGCCGCGAGGCGGTGCTGCTCGACGAGGCGCAGCAGCATCGGCGTCGTCGACGTGCTGACCAGGCCCGTGGTGAGCGTGACGTCCTTGATCCAGAGGTCCTGGAGCGCCAGCTCGACGGACCGCCCGTGCACGCCGATGTTGGCCACGTGGCCGCCGGGCCGCACGATCCGCGTGCACATCGTGAACGTGTCCGGCACGCCCACGGCCTCGATCGCGACGTCCACCCCGAGGCCGTCCGTCAGGGCCATGACCTGGTCGAACCAGTGCGGGTCGCCGGCGTCGACGACGTCGGTGGCGCCGAACTGGGGCGCCTGCGCCAGGCGGTTGGGGTCGCGGTCCAGGGCGATGACGCGGCTCGGTCCGTCGAGGCTCGCGGTCATCATCGCCGAGAGCCCGACCGGCCCGGCCCCGACCACCGCGACGACGTCGCCGGGCGTCACATGCCCGTTGCGCACGCCGATCTCGTAGCCCGTGGGCAGGATGTCGGACAGCATGACGGCCGACGGGTCGTCGACCCCGTCGGGCACCCTGTAGAGCGAGCTGTCGGCAAACGGGACGCGCACCAGCTCCGCCTGCGTGCCGTCGATGAGGTGGCCCAGGATCCAGCCGATCCCGGACGCGCCCTCGTCGGCGAGGCAGTGCGAGTACAGGCCGCGGCGGCAGTACGCGCACGTCCCGCAGGCCGTGATGCACGAGACGATCACGTGGTCGCCCACGGCCACGCCCTGCACACCCACGCCGACCTCGGTGACCGTGCCGACGCCCTCGTGGCCGAGCACCCGGCCGTCCTGGACCGCCGGGACGTCGCCCTTGAGGATGTGCAGGTCGGTGCCGCAGATCGTGGTCGTGTCGATCCGGACGATCGCGTCGGTGGGCCGCAGCACGCGCGGTTCAGGCACGTCCTGCCAGGTCTTGCTGCCCGGGCCGTGGTACACGAGCGCCTTCATGGTCGAGCCTCCTCCGCTCGGGCGCCCGCGCCCTCGCGGGCGCCTCGGTGGTTCCACATCACCACTGCTGGAGCGGCGTCTGTAGGGCGCAAGGTCCCGGCGGACAGAGCCGTGCGACCGGAATCGTCAGCGCGGCTCCCGGTGCGTGGCCATGGTGCGGCCCTCGGGGTCGAGGCGTGCGAGCACCGCCTCGGTGATGGCGCGCAGCTGCGCCTGCTGCGCGTCGTCGAGCGCGCCGAGCACGTGGTCGCGCACGTTCGCGACGTGGCCCGGGGTGGCCTCGAGCACCTTGCGCCGGCCGTCCTGCGTGATCACGGCGTTGGTGGCGCGGCGGTCGCCGGGGCAGGGCTCACGGCGCACCAGCCCGCGATCCTCCAGCTTGGTCACCACGCGCGAGAGCCGCGGCAGGGTCGCGCTCGTCAGCGAGGCGAGCTCCGTCATGCGCAGCGTGTGGTGCTCGGACGCGGCGAGAATCGAGAGGGTGAAGTAGTCGAAGTGGGTCAGCCCCTCGTCGCGCAGCAGCTGCGCGTCGAGCTGGCGTGGGAGCAGCTCGAGGAGGGCGGCGAACGGCACCCAGGTGCGTCGCTCGTCGGCGGTGAAGGTGCGCCGGGAGGCCATGGCCCCACCCTACGGGAATAGTTGTCGCTACAAGCATCTTGGGTGTAGTTGTAGGTACAACAAACGGAGGCACACGATGAGCAGCGTCACCATCTTCGGCACCGGCACCATGGGCCAGGCGATCGCCGGCGTGCTCGCACGCGGCGGCGCCACGGTGCAGCACATCGGCAGCAGCGACACGGAGGCGTCCGTCAGCGGCGACCTCGTGGTCCTCGCCGTCCCTTATGCGTCGCTCGCCACGATCGCCGCCACCTATGGCAGCCGGCTGGCGGGCAAGGTCGTCGTCGACATCACCAACCCCGTGAACTTCGAGACGTTCGACTCGCTCGTCGTGCCCGAGGGCAGCTCCGCGGCCGCCAAGCTCCAGGCCGCGCTGCCCGAAGCCCGGGTGCTCAAGGCGTTCAACACCAACTTCGCCGCGACCGTCGCCTCGGGCACGATCGGCGGCGAGACCACCACGGTACTCGTCGCGGGCGACGACGCCGAGGCCAAGGCCGCGCTCGTCGCCGCCGTCGAGGCGGGTGGGCTCGCCGCCCTCGACGCCGGGTCGCTCGCCCGCGCCCACGAGCTCGAGGCGCTCGGGTTCCTCCAGCTCACGCTCGCCGCGACCGGGAAGGTGAGCTGGGCGTCCGGCTTCGCCGTCGTCCGCTGACCCGCACCAGCGCCACCAGGAGAGGCACATGACCGACAAGCTCGCCGCCGACACCGGCATGGGGGCCGTGACGCTGCGCGTCGCGGACCTGGACCGGATGATCGCCTTCTACACGCAGGCGGTGCCGCTGCGGGTGCTCGCCCACGACGGCCCGGTGGCGGTGCTGGGCCGGGGCACGACACCCGTCGTGGTACTCGAGCACGCGCCGCAGCTGCGCCACGCCTCGCCCCACGAGGCAGGCCTGTTCCACACGGCGATCGTGTTCGACACCGAGCGGGCGCTCGCCGCGGCCGTGTACTCCGTGGCGACCCACGCGCCGGGCACGTTCACGGGCAGCGCCGACCACCTGGTCAGCAGGGCGTTCTACTTCACCGACCCCGAGGGCAACGGCGTCGAGCTGTACTGGGACCGCGACCGCACCGAGTGGAGCTGGACGCACGGGCGGGTCGTGATGGCCACGCTCTCCCTCGACCCGAACACCTACCTGCGCGAGCACCTCGACGAGGCGGCCGTGACCGACCCCGTCGTGGGCCCGGCCCGCGTGGGCCACGTGCACCTCAGCGTGGGCGACGTCGACGCGGCGCGGGAGTTCTACGTGCACCGCCTCGGCTTCGACACCACCGCCGAGCTGGGCGGCAGCGCCCTGTTCGTCAGCGCAGGCGGGTACCACCACCACATGGCGATGAACACCTGGAACAGCCCCGGCGCCGGCCGCCGCGCGAACACGCTGGGCCTGGGCCGCGTCGACATCCTGCTGCCCACGCCCGACGACGTCGGCGCGCTCGGCGAGCGGATGCGGCACCACGGCGCGGAGCTGCGCGACGACGGGCGCACGCTCGAGCTCGAGGACCCGTGGGCGAACCTCGTGCGGGTGGGCGTCGCCGAGACCCGTTGAACCCACGCGGCCTCTCTCTCGTCGAACACTGCGACCTGTTCGGTCACGCTGCCGGGGCGCCGACCGGCGTCCGGCAGCGATCCGTGGCCTGACCGGCCACCGACCGGCCAGCCAGAGAGAAGGCACTCAATGAGGCGATCAGCTGCACTTCTGATCGCGGCAGGCACGGCGCTGCTAGCGCTCACCACGGCCGGCCCCGCGCTGGCCGTCACGGGAGACACCCAGGAGTGCTCCCCGGGAACCAACGGCGGGACCCTGACGAACGGGGTGTGCGTCCTGCCCGCCCTGAACGTCGGGCAGAACGCCGAGGAGTTCCTGCTCAACACCGGCGGCGTCGACGTCTGGACCATCGTGTCCGGCGCCATCCCGACCGGCATGCAGATGCCCACCACCTACGGCGCCGGCGCCACCATCATCGGCGGCATCCCCACCACGGCGGGCACGTTCACCTTCACGGTCGACAACGTCCCCTACACCGGCCCGAGCGACACACCCTCGCAGCTGAGCTACAGCATCACCGTGAACGGCGCGCTGCCGCTCGCCGTCGTGCTGCCTGCGGGCGGGTCGGCCCTCCACCAGGGAACTGTGGGAGTTCCTTACGCCCAGAACTTCTTCGCCAGCGGCGGCGTCGCCCCGTACACGTGGAACGTGGTCACCGGGCAGCTGCCCGGCGGGCTGAGCCTCGTGTCCACCGCCGCGCCGCGCGACAACGGCAACCAGCTGGCAGGCACGCCGACCAAGGCCGGCCAGTTCGCCTTCACCATGCAGGTGACCGACGGCGCCGGCCATCAGGCCACCCAGCAGTTCACCCTCAAGATCGGGAGGTGAGCGGGAGCACCCGGGGCCGCCGCGCGCCAGCACGGCGGCCCTCGCCGCGCCTCACGTGCGCGGACGCCTGCGCGCCGCGCGCGCACCCGGCCCCTGCGAGCGATGATGCTCGGGACCTACCCGAGGAGGACCGTGCCCGACCACGCACCGCAGCCCGCGCGCTCCGCCGGTGACCGCGTGCTCCGCCTCGGCCGGCTGGGGTGGGCCGTCGTCGGCATCGCGGGCGCCGTCGTGGTGGTCTACCTCGCGATCTCGATGCTGAGCGGGCTGGCCGTCCCGCTGGTCGTCGCCGCCGTGCTCGGCATCCTGCTGCACCCCGCCGTGGACCGGTTCGAGCGCATGGGGCTGCCGCGCGGGCTCGGCGCGAGCATCGTGCTCGTGGTGCTCGCGGCCGTCGTGGGCATCTCCGTGTGGGTCACGGTGGTGGGCGTCATCGAGCAGTCGACGGAGATCCTCGACCGGCTGACGAGCGGCCTCAGCACGCTCGAGGCGCAGGTGTCGGGGTCGTCGCTCGACCTCTCCCTGATCGACCTCGAGAACGCGACGGCCGCGCTGAGCGGCGGCGTCGCGAGCCTGTTCGGCAGCGTGTTCTCCAGCGCGGCGACATTCCTCATCGGCACGTTCGTGGCCGTGTTCTTCCTGTTCTACGTGATGGTCGACTGGCCGCGGATCGAGGAGTTCGCGGCCCGGCACTCGGCGCTCGGGCGCACGTCCGGGCGGGTCGTCGTCGACCAGGCCACCTGGACGCTGCGGCGGTACTTCGGCGCGATGACGTCGTCGAACCTGCTCGCGGCCGTGCTCATCGCGATCGCCGCCGCGCTGCTGCGCGTGCCGCTCGCCTTCTCGATCGCGCTCGTCACGTTCGTGACGTCGTACGTGCCGTTCCTCGGGGCGATCTTCTCCGGCGCGTTCGCCGTGCTCATCGCGCTGGGGTCCCGCGGGCTGACGGAGGCGCTGATCCTGCTGGGCGTCATCCTCGTCATGCAGAACGTGCTGCAGACGCTGGTGCTCACCAAGCTGTCCTCCGACCGCCTGCGTCTGCACCCGATCATCAACCTCGGCTCGACCGTGGCCGGCACCGTGCTGGCGGGCCTGCTGGGCGCGACGCTCTCGGCGCCCGTGACGGTGATGGTGCGCGACATCGTGGGGCACGTGAACCGGCGGCCCGACGACCACGAGGGCGTACCGGGCGGGCCCGAGGAAACGGAGTAGACGGCTCACGGGCACGACGACCTCCTTGGCGGCATCTTGGCTGCGGCCAGGGAGGATGACTGTCACGGACGCACGCGCGCGGCGTCGCCCACGACCCGGCGGTGAGGCATGTCGTACTCGGGGGCTCGGACCACAGGGGCGGCCACGACCTGGGCGGCTGCGTGGTGGTCGCGCCTCGGGGCAACACCCACGATCGCCTGGGCGTGCGCCACGGTGGCCGTCGCCGCCCGTCTCGCGCGCGCCGGCGGCGTCGCCGGACTGTGGGCTTACGGGGCATACGACGACGGCGTGTACTTCGCCGCTGCGGACGCGTTCGTCCACGGGCGCGTCCCGTACCGGGACTTCCTGCTGCTGCACCCGCCGGGCATCGTTATCGTCCTGTCGCCGTTCGCCGAGCTCACGCGCTGGATGTCGGACGCGCACGCGCTCGTCGCCGCGCGGCTCGCCTTCATCGCTCTCGGCGCGGTCAACACCGCGCTCGTCGTGCTCGTCGCCAGGCGGAGCGGACGCGCGGCAGCCCTGACGGGCGGACTCCTTTATGCGCTGCTCCCGGCCGCGACGGGGGTCGAGTACCTCACGATGCTCGAGCCCGTGGGCACCACCGCCCTGCTCGCCGCCGTGCTCCTGGCGCGACATGCGGGGCGGGCTGGGGCGAGCGGCTGGTGGTCGTTCGCCGCAGGAGCCGCGGTCGCGGTCGCGCCGCTGACCAAGATCTGGGGCGTCGTCATTGTGGCGGTGCTGCTCGGGTGGCACGCGTGGCGGCTCGGCGCCCGCGCCGCGCTGCGTGCCACGTGCGGCGCGCTGGCGACCGCGCTGGTGGTGCTCGGCCCGTTCGCCCTGCTCGCAGGCGGCGCGCTGTGGCACGACGTCGTGCTCGACCAGCTACGACGGCCGCGCACGCTGGTCAGTGCAGGGACGCGCATCGTCTGGCTCTCGGGAGCGAGCACCGCGGGACTCCCCCGCGGCGCCGTCACGGAGCTCGCTGCCGCCATCGCCCTGGGCCTGACCTGCTGCGCGGTCATCGCCTGGCGTGCGCGGCGAGACCGGTTCTGGGTGCTCCTCGCCGCGGCGCAGGTGTCGGTGCTGCTGCTTTCGCCGTCGTTCTTCGACCACTACGCCGCGTTCGCGGCGCCGTCGCTGGTGCTCCTGGTCGCGTCGGCGACGGCCGCGGCGCCCCGATGGTCGCGCTCGGCTATCGCCGTCGCGGCGTGCGCCGTCGTCATCCTGGCAACGGCATCCACGGCCCCCGCCTCGACCGCGCCGTTCCCGGCGAGAGCCGTCGACGCAGCACTGCCGCGATCGGGCTGCGTGGGCACCGACGCGCCGGCCACCCTGGCTCTGGTCGACCGGCTGACCCTCGATCTCGAGCGGAGGTGCACCGTCCCGGTGGACCTCACCGGGTTCAGCTATGACCAGCCGGTCCTCACGGCCACGGGTCCCGTCTCGCGCGCCTCCAACCCCCTCTACCAGGAGCAGGTGGTCGACGACCTCACCACGGGCGACGCCGTGGTGCTGGTGCGCGGAGCCGGCGACGGGTTTAGCGCCACCACCACCCGCCGCATCCTCGACGGCAGGCAGAGCCTGCAGCTCGCCGGAAACGTCCGGGTGCTCACCGGCACCGACGCGCGACCGGACCAGGACCCCCGCTGAGGCACATCCCGGCCGCCGCGGGCTTGGGCTGCGGCACTCTCAGACCAACGGGTCGAACATGATCTCCCGCACCTCCTGCGCGCAGCGGCACGCCTCCGCGAACCGGGCGGCCCACGCCTCGGCCTCGCCGTGCGTGGGGACGTCGATGATCGAGAACCCGCCGATCACCGCCTTCGTCTCCGGGAACGGGCCGGTGGAGACCGTCCCGTCGGTGGCGACGATCGTGGCCTGCTGCTGCTCCAGCCGCCGAACACCCACACGCCCGCCTCCTGGGCGGCCCGCATGACCGCGTGCGCGGCGTCGCCCACGGCGGGCAGGTCCTCCTGCGGGAACGTCATCGCGCCGTCGTCGAACGAGATCAGGTAGCGCGTCATCTTCGGCCTCCGTGCCTCGGGGTGTGCTCCCAGTCGTGCACGGATGGACGGCCCGCGCACGGGGAAGTCATCGGAGACCGGGCCGACGACGGCGTCCGCACCCGGTCACGGCGTCGTGCACCCTGCGCCGACTGTTGATGATGATTCTCATCTACACCCGAGAATCGTTCTCATGTTCAGACGCCGACGCGCCCTTGTCGCTGCCGCCGCCATCCCCGTCGCCTTCGTCGCCGTGGCCTTCGCCGCCACCGCCAACGGAGACCCCGTCGCCGACCCGGCGGCCTCGAGCGACGACCCCCGGCTCCGTGTGGTGACCTCGTTCTACCCGCTGCAGTTCGTGGCGGAGCGCGTCGCCGGCGACCACGCCGACATCGTCAACCTCACCCCGCCCGCCGCCGACCCGCACCACCTCGAGCTCTCGCTCGCCCGCGTCCGCGAGGTCGGCACCGCCGACGTCGTCGTCACGCTCGGCGGGTTCATGCACGCGGTCGACGCCGCCGTCGAGACGCAGCAGCCGGCACGCGTGGTCGACGCCGCCGACCTGGTCTACCTGCTGCCCGCCAACGCGCACGCCGGCGGCTCGCACGACCACGGCCACGGCCACGGCCACGGCCACGACGGTCACAGCCACAGCGATCACGCGCACGACGAGAGCCACGACCAAGGCCACTCGCACGACATCGGCGGCTACGACCCGCACTTCTGGCTGGACCCGACCCGCCTGGCGCAGCTCGCTCAGCCGGTCGCCGACGCGCTGGCCGACGCCGCGCCGGCGAACGCCGACGCGTTCCACGCGAACGCCGCCGCCCTCGAGCAGGACCTGGCCGACCTGGACGCCGAGTTCGCCGAGGCGCTCGCCCCGTTCCAGGGCGCGACGCTGGTCACCAACCACACGGCGTTCGGCTACCTGGCCGCGCGCTACGGCCTGGAGCAGGTGGGCATCACCGGCCTGAGCCACGACATCGAGCCGTCGCCGGCCCGCCTGCGCGAGATCAGCGACGTCGTGCGCGAGCACAACGTCGCGACGATCTTCTACGAGACGCTCGTGTCCCCGCGGGTCGTGCAGACGCTGGCCGCCGACCTGGGCGTGCACGCCACCGTGCTCGACACGCTCGAGGGTCTCACCGACCAGGGCGCCGAGGCGGGCGACGACTTCCTCACCGTCATGCGCCGCAACCTGCAGTCGCTGACGGACGGGCTCGTCGCCCCCTGAGACACCTGCTGACACGCGACCACCCCGCGAGATAGAGCCCGAGCCCGCGAGATAGAGCCCGGTCGCGCTCTATCTCGCGGGCTCGCGCTCTATCTCGCGGGCTCGTTTGCCGTGCTCGCCCGCCCGCGGCGTCGCCGCGGGCTCAGGCCTCCGGCACCACTCGGTCGAAGATCTCGGGGCGAGGGGTGTCCGGGTCGGGTCCCGAGCGCACGCCCGTGTCGAGGGCGTCGATGCGGGCGACGTCGTCGGCCGACAGCTCGAAGTCGAAGACGTCGAAGTTCTGGGCGATGCGCGACGGGTTGGTCGACTTCGGGATCGCCGACCGGCCCTGCTGCACGTGCCAGCGCAGCATCACCTGCGCGGGCGACCTGCCGTGCTCCGCGGCGATCTCGGCGATGGTCGGGTCCTGCATGACGCTGCGCCGCTCGTCGCCCCAGCCCGGGTAGAACGTGATCCCGCCGATGGGCGACCAGGCCTGGGTGAGGATGCCGTGCTCGGCGTCGGCCGCGCGGACCTCCGGCTGCGAGAAGTACGGGTGCAGCTCCACCTGGTTGACCATGGGGACCACCTCGGTCTGGGCGAGCAGCTCGGCCAGGTGGTGCGGCGTGAAGTTGCTGACGCCGATGGCGCGCACCTTGCCGTCGGCGTAGAGCGTCTCGAGGGCCTTGTACGCCTGGATCGTCTGGTCGAACCGGTCCGTGGCGGGCTGGTGCAGGATCAGCAGGTCGAGGTGGTCGACGCCCAGCTTGCCCGTCGCCTTCTCGAACGCGTGCAGCGTCTTGTCGTAGCCGTAGTCGCTGACCCACACCTTGGTCTCGATGAAGACGTCGTCCCGGGGCACGCCGCTCTGGGCGATGCCCTGGCCGACCTCGCGCTCGTTGTTGTACGCGGCAGCCGTGTCGATGTGCCGGTACCCCACGCGCAGGGCGGTCTCGACGGCAGCCACCGTCTCCTCCGGCGGGGTCTGGAAGACGCCGAGCCCCACGGCCGGCAGGGTGACGCCGTTGTTCAGGGTCAGGTCGGGGACGGACATGGGGGCGCTCCTTGGGCCGTGCCGGGTGGTGACAAGCCGACCCTCGCACCTCCGGCAGGGACGCGCCCGGCGGACCGGGTCAGTGCGCGAAGTGGCGGGCCGTGGCGTCCACCGACCCGTGCCGCTGGAGCTTCGCGGTGACGGCGGCGAGGTCCTCGCCGAACCGCTGCGTGAGGTCGGCGCTGAACCCGTGCCGCAGCACGATGCGCAGCACCGCGACGTTCTCGGCGTCGGCGGGCATCGTGTACGCGGGGACCTGCCACCCCTGGGCGCGCAGCTCGTGGGAGACGTCGAAGACGGTGAAGGGGCTGTCGTCGGGCAGGCTCAGGGCGATCACGGGCAGCGCCGACCCGTCGCTCACCACCCGGTACACGGGCAGCGCCTCCCGCACGAACCCCGCAAGCCACAGGGCGTAGGCGCGCAGCTCGGCCATGATCCGCGTGTACCCGGCCGTGCCGAGCCGCAGGAAGTTGTAGTACTGGCCCACGATCTGGTTGCCGGGCCGCGAGAAGTTGAGCGTGAACGGGGGCATGTCGCCACCCAGGTAGTTCACGTGGAACACCAGCTCACCGGGCAGGTCCTCGGGCGAACGCCACACGGCGAACCCGATGCCCGGGTAGGTCAGGCCGTACTTGTGGCCCGAGACGTTGATCGACCGCACGCGCGGCAGCCGGAAGTCCCACACCAGGTCCGGGTCGAGGAACGGCGCCACGAACCCGCCCGACGCGGCGTCGACGTGCATCGGCACGTCCGGGCCGCCGGCCGCGGCGAGCTCGTCGAGCGTCCGGGCGATGCCCTCGACGTCCTCGTACTCCCCCGTGAACGTGGTGCCGAGCACGGCGACCACGCCGATCGTGTTCTCGTCGACAGCGGCGCGCACCTGCTCCGGGGTGATCACGTAGCGCCCAGGCTCGACGGGCAGGTACCGCGGCTCGACGTCGAAGTAGCGGCAGAACTTCTCCCACACCACCTGCACGTTGCTGCCCAGCACCAGCACGGGCCGGTCGGTGGGGGCGCCCGCGGCACGCCGGGCCGCGCGCCAGCGCCACTTGAGGGCCAGCCCGGAGAGCATCACGGCCTCGGACGACCCGATGGTGCTGACGCCGGTCGCGGACTCGGGGCGGTCCGGGTCGATCCCCGGGGCGTGGAACAGGCTGGCGACCATGCAGGCGAGGCGCGCGTCGATGCGCGACGTGGACGGGTACTCGTCGTGGTCGATCGAGTTCTTGTCGAACGCCTCGGCCATGAGCTGGCCGGCCTCCGGCTCCATCCACGTTGTCACGAACGTGGCCAGGTTCATGCGGGCGTTCCCGTCGAGCATGAGCTCGTCGTGGACGGCCATGTAGGCCTCCCGGGCGCTCATGCCGTCCGGCGCGAGCGACGTGGAAGGGATGCGGTCCAGGTCTGCGCGCGGCTCGAGGTTGGGCACGTGGGCAGTATCGCCGTCGGACGCCGTGCAGGCACCGCGACGGGCCGGGCCAGGCGGCGGATCGCGCCCCGGGCGGCGCCGCACGCAGCCCCACCCCGTAGGGTCCGACGCGGCCTCGCGACCGGCGGGGCGCGGGCACCGCGACGACGTCGCGGGCTCCGGGACCGGCCCGAGGGGGTGATCGCATGAGTGGAGAGAGTCGCTGCGACGAACGCGGCCACGACGTGCTGATCCGCCTGACCCGGCTGTGCCCGGAGGTGCCCCATGCTGCAAGAACTGATCACGACCCAGGCCCGCACGCGGGACCTTGACGACCTGAAGACGACGCTCGCCGAGGCGGGCTCGAAGGAGACCCTGCAGGCGTTCCACGCGCTGCCCACCGCGGAGCAGGCCATCGTGTTCCGCCTGCTGTCCAAGGAGAAGGCCCTGGCGGTCTTCGAGCAGCTCGACACGGTCCAGCAGCAGCGCCTGCTGCGCTCGTTCGCCGACGACGGCGCGGTCGAGCTGGTCGACGCCCTCGCCCCGGACCGCCGTGTCCGCCTGCTCGACGAGCTGCCCGCCACGGTGGCCCGGCGCCTGATCGACGCGCTGTCGCCCGCGGAGCGCGCGGCCACGCACGTGCTCATGGGGTACGAGCCCCAGACCGCGGGCCGCATCATGACCACCGAGTACGTCACGCTGCCCACCGGCTGGACGGCCGCGCAGGCGCTCGACCGGGTCCGCACGCAGGCCCGCGAGGTCGAGACGATCTACACCCTCTACGTCACGACGCCGTCGCGCCGCCTGCGGGGCGTCCTGTCCCTGCGCGACCTGCTGGTCGCCGACCCGGCCGCCCGGCTCGAGGACGTCATGGCCCGCGGGCCCGTGTCCGTGTCGACCGGCGAGGACCAGGAGGCCGTCGCGCGGCTGCTGCAGGAACTCGACCTGCTCGCCGTGCCCGTCGTCGACAGCGAGAACCGCATGGTCGGGATCGTGACCGTCGACGACGCCCTCGACATCCTCGAGGAGGAGGCCAGCGAGGACTTCTACCAGCAGGCCGGCCTCACCGACCTGACCGGCAGCGAGGCGAGCCGCAGCGACGTGTTGGTCAACGGCAGCCTCTGGCGCATCTGGAAGGTGCGGCTGCCGTTCCTGCTGATCACCGTGGTGGCCGGCATGCTGTCCGGCCTGGTGATCGAGGGGTTCGAGGACGCCCTCGAGTCGATCGTCGCGGTCGCCGTGTTCATCCCGCTGATCATGGACATGGGCGGCAACGTCGGCACGCAGTCGTCGACGGTGTTCGCGCGCGGCGTCGTCGTCGGGCACATCCGCCTGCAGACGTTCTTCCGGCACTTCCTCAAGGAGGTCGGCGTCGGGCTGAGCCTCGGCCTGGTGGTCGGGGTGCTGTCCGGGACGATCGCCGCGCTGTGGCAGGGCATGCCGATGCTGGGCGTCGCGGTGGGGCTCGCCCTGGTGGTCGCGATGACCCTGGCCGCGCTGCTCGGCTTCCTGGTGCCCTACGTGCTGATCCGCCTCGACATCGACCAGGCGGCGGGCGCCGCCCCGATCATCACGTCGATCAAGGACATCGCCGGGCTGCTGATCTACTTCGCGTTCGTCACGATGTTCCTGGGCCACCTGCTGTAGGCGGCGCGCGGCACGGCGGTAGGTTCACGCCCATGGCTGGACGTGGTGCCGTGCTGCGCGGCGTGCTCACCTCGGCGCTGCGCCCGTCGCTGCGCGACCTCGAGCGTTACCGCTCGCACCTGGTCGACGACGGCGCGGGCGCGGCGCCGGGTGGCCTGCACGCCACGTTCCTCGGCACCTCGACGGTGCTGCTGGACGACGGCACCGACCAGCTCCTGTTCGACGCCTTCGTCAGCCCCGTCGGGGTCGGCGCCATCGTCCGGCGCCGGGTCCGCACCTCGCCGGAGCACGTCGACCGCGTGCTCGCGCAGGCCGGCGCGACCCGGGTGCGGGCGGTGTTCGTGTCGCACTCCCACCACGACCACGCCCTCGACGCGCCGTACATCGCGGCGCGCACTGGCGCCGTCGTGCACGGCTCGGCGTCGACCGCGCAGATCGGGCGTGGTGGCGGGCTGCCCGAGTCGCAGCTGCGGCTCCTGGTCCCGGGCGCTGCCACGCCGGTGGGCGCGTTCTCGGTGACCGCCCTGGCTTCGCGCCACTCCCCCGGGACGCTCGGCGGCGACGGCGCCGAGATCACCGCGCCGCTGGTCCAGCCGGCCGCCCTGGGCGACTTCCGTGAGGGCGGCTCCTTCGACTTCCTGGTGGAGCACCCCGCGGCGACGGTGCTGGTCAAGGGGTCCGCGGGTTTCGTGCCCGGGGCGCTGGACGGCGTGCGCGCCGACGTCCTGCTGCTCGCGACCGCCGGCTCGGTCGCCGACGACGCGCGCTACCGCGACGCGTTCCTCGACGCGACCGTCTCGACGGTGCGCCCGCGGGTGGTGGTGCCGCTGCACTGGAACAGCCTGTTCCGCGCGGCGACGCCGTCGTCCCGGCCGATGGGCACCATCCGCGACACGTGGGACGCCCTGGTCGAGCGGCTCGGGGCGTGGGGCGGCGAGCTCGCCGTGCTGCGCCCCGGCGCCTCGCTCCGGTACCCGCGGGAGCGCTGACTCACCACGCCGTGCGCAGCAGCGCGTGCACCGACGCGACGTCCAGGGCCCGCGGGTTCGGGTACGGGTGCGCGACGACGCGCTCGGCGATCGCGCGCAGCCCGTCCTCGGGCACGCCGAGGTCGCGGAGCGCCCGCGGGCCGTCGAAGCGCGCGGCGAGGGCGCGCACCGCCGCGACGGGGTCCCCGTCGGCGATCCGCGCCAGCCGCGCCTGCGCCCGCGGCGCCGCCGGCAGGTCGTACTCCATGACGTGCGCCAGCAGCATCGCGTGCAGCGGGGCGTGCGGCAGGTCGAACGCCCCGCCCAGCACGTGCGCAAGCTGGTGGTGCAGCCCCATGCGCGACTGCGCCAGGACGACGCCGGCCAGCCAGGCCGCACCCTGGAGCTCCTCGCGGGCGCCCACGTCGTCGGGCCGGTCGAGCACCGCGGGGAGGGCGGCGAGGATCGTCGTCGCGGCCTCGGTGGCATAGGCGAGCGCCCCCGGCGACGCCTCCGCGTCCCACAGCCCCTCGACCGCATGGGCCAGGGCGTTGAGCGCGGAGGTCAGGGTCAGGCCGGGCGGCATGGAGAGGGTGAGCTCGGGGTCGTAGACCACCGTGCCCGGCTGGAGCGCCGGGTCCCTGCGGGTCGTCTTGACGCCGCCGGAGGTCTCGCCGAGCACGGGCGTCACCTCGGAGCCGGCGTACGTCGTCGGGACGGCGACCTGCGGGATGCCGGTCCGCGCCGCCACGGCCTTGGCAAGCCCGACGGCGGAGCCCCCGCCCAGCGCGACGACGGCGTCCACGCCGCCCCGGTCGGCGACGAGCCCCATGACCTCGTCGGTCACGGTGACCGGGGTGTGCACCGTGGGGCGCGCGAACCGGAGCGCGAGCCGCCGGCCCAGGGCGTCCGCGAGCTCTCCCGCCGCGTCCTGCCGCATGCCGGCGACGAGCAGCACCGCCTTGGCGCCGAGCCGCTCGACCTCGTCGGGCACGCGATGGCGCGCGCCGGGACCCAGCAGCACGCGGGTGGCCACACCGGTCTGGACCCGGATCCGGTCGCTCATCCGACGGTGCCGCCGGCCCCGGTGCCTGCGGGCTCCTCGCGGTGCAGCACGACGGGGAAGTCGACGTGCCGGAACGGGTTCGGCAGCCCCACCTCGGCTGCGCGCGCGGCGTCGTCCACCCACGGGAAGTCGAAGACCAGCGACTCCTTGACCCCGAACACGGCGTCGGAGTCGATGTACGGCGACCCGCCCACGAACAGGTGCGTGGTGAGCCGCCGCAGGCCCGGAGCCGTGACCTGGAAGTGGACGTGCGCCGGCCGGAACTCGTGGCGGCCGGTCGCGCGGAGCATCCCGCCGACAGGGCCGTCGGTGGGGATCGGGTAGTACGACGGCACGATGGAGCGGAACCAGAACCGCCCGCCGTCGTCGGTGGTGAGCGCGGCGCGCAGGTCGCCGACGCCCATCGCCTCGGGCTTCTGCACGTCGTAGAAGCCGTCGGCGTTCGCGTGCCACACGTCCACGGTGGCCCCAGCGACGGGGGCGCCCGCCTCGTCGGTGACGCGGCCCGTGACCAGCAGGGGGTCGCCGGGCTCGTCGGCGTCGTTGAGGGAGGCGCCGTTCTCGCGCTCCGGGCTGGCCACCACGTGGAAGGGGCCCTCGACCGTCGCCTCGGTCAGGTCGGCCCCGCCCTCCCCCGCGAGCGACTCGACGAGCATCGAGACGCCCAGCGTGTCGGACAGGAGGATGAACTCCTGCCGCGAGTCGGTGCACATGTGCCCCGTCGCGGTGAGGAACTCGATCGCCCGCTCCCACTCGTCGGGCGTCAGGCGCACCTCGTGCACGAACGCGTGCAGGTGCGCGACCAGCGCGGTGAGCAGCTCGCGCAGCCGCGGGTCGGGGGTGGCGTCGAAGCTCGACGCGACGATCGCGGCCGAGTGCTCGGCGTCGAACAGCTGGTTCGGAACGGCGGTGTTCTCGAAGCTCATGGTCTCTCCGGCGGTGGGCGACCTCTCCCACGAACGGTAGCCCTCACTCCGCGGGGGCGTGCCGCTCCAGGAACGCGAAGAGCTCCACGTCCTCGACGCCGGGGAACGCGCCCCGCGGCAGCGCGGTGAGGATCTGCTGGTGCATGCGCGCGCTCGGCCACGCGACGTCGGACCACCGCGCGGCGAGGTCGGCCGACGGGCGCTGGCAGCACGCCGGGTCGGGGCACGTGGACACGCGGCGCTCGCGCGTCTCCCGCCCGCGGAACCACTTCGCGTATGCGTACGGCACCCCGACGGTGATGGAGAAGGCGCCGGCGCCGGATCCCTCGGGCCCCTGGGTGCCGATCTGGACCGAGCCCCAGAACGTGCCCGCCGGGGTGTCCGTGTACTGGTAGTACTCGGTGGCCACGTCGCGGCGCTCGAACACCGCGCGGGCGGCCCAGGCGCGGCAGACGAGCTGGCCCTCGATCGCCCCCGTGACGTCCTGCGGCAGGGGCATCCCGTCGTTGGCGTACCCGCGGAACAGGGAGCCGTCGTCGCCGACGCGCACGAAGTGCAGCAAGATGCCCAGGTGCTCCGTGGCGAGGTTGGTCAGGCGCATCGCGGCGGCCTCGTGCGTGATGCCGAAGTGGTCCCGGAAGTCCTCGACGGCCAGGTCCTTGTCGCGCTTGCGGGCGGCGAGGAACGCGACGGCGGCCTGCTGCGGCACCAGGCACGCCGCGGCGAAGTAGGTGATCTCGACGCGCTGGCGCAGGAACTCGGCGTAGCTGCGCGGGCGCTCGTGCTCGAGCAGGCGGTGGGCGACCGCCTGGAGCGCCAGGGACCGCAGCCCGTGCCCGCCCGGCGTGGACGCCTGCGGCAGGTAGATGCGCCCGTGGCGCAGGTCGGTGACGGTCCGGGCCGACCGCGGCAGGTCGGTGACGTGCAGGATCTCGAACCCCAGCGATCGGGCCATCCGGGCGACGGTGCTGTGCGATACCGCCCCCGTGCCCGGGTACCCGGCGCGCGTGACCAGGTCCTCCGCGAGCTGCTCGATGTGCGGGTAGTAGTTGTTGCGCCCCTGCCGCTCCAGGCGCAGCTCGGTGTTGGCCCGCCGCGCCTCCTCCGGCGTGGCGATCGCCTGCTCCTCGCGCCGGGCCAGCTCGGCGTGCAAGCCCACCAGCTGCTCGAGCACCGGCATGGGCAGCCGCTGCGACGGCCTCACCAGCGGCAGCGCCAGCTCCCCGAAGAGCGGCCCGCGCTGGGCACGCTCCAGCTCGATCTCCAGGGCGGCCCGCCGGTCGGGCGCCTCGGCAGCGAGCAGGTCGCCGACGCCGACGTCGAGCGCCGCCGCGATCGCGCGCAGCAGCGACAGGCGCGGCTCGCGGCGCCCGTTCTCGACGAGCGAGAGCAGCGACGGCGTGCACCCGACGGCGGCGCCGAGCGCGTCGAGCGTCAGGCCGCGCCGGGTGCGCAGGTGCCGCACGCGGCGGCCGAGGGTGAGCAGGTCGGGGACGTCGGTGGCCACGCCTTTCACGCTACGTCAAGATCGTCCGATCTTGACAGGCTGAACCGTGGCAAGGGTGGAGCCAACCGCGGAAGGGTCGAGACATGACCGCTACCGTCGAGCACCCCGCCGCCACCGCCTACCGCCGCCCGAGCGCCGTCGTCGACCCCGGGGACCGGTCCGTCGAGGCGTGGGTCGCCGAGGTCGCGGCGCTCACCCAGCCCGACGCCGTCGTCTGGTGCGACGGCTCGGCGCATGAGAAGCAGCGGCTGCTGGCCGAGATGGTGGAGGCCGGCACGCTGGTGCGGCTCGACGAGGGGAGGCGCCCGGGCTCCTACCTCGCCCGGTCGCACCCGTCCGACGTTGCGCGCGTCGAGTCGCGCACCTTCATCTGCTCCGAGCGCCAGGAGGACGCCGGGCCCACCAACAACTGGGAGCACCCGGCGCGCATGGGCGCCGAGCTGCGCGGCGTGTTCGCCGGCGCGATGCGGGGCCGCACCCTGTACGTGGTGCCGTTCTCGATGGGCCCCCTGGGCGGCCCGATCTCGCAGGTCGGCGTCGAGATCACCGACTCGCCGTACGTCGTCGTCTCCATGCACGTCATGACGCGCGTCTCGCCGCGGGTGCTGCAGCTCATCGACCAGGGAGCCGACTGGGTGCCCGCGGTCCACAGCGTGGGGGCACCCCTCGGCCCGCTCGAGCGGGACGTGCCGTGGCCCTGCAACGAGACCAAGTACATCGCCCACTTCCCGGAGTCCCGCGAGATCTGGTCGTTCGGCTCGGGGTACGGCGGCAACGCGCTGCTGGGCAAGAAGTGCTTCGCGCTGCGCATCGCGTCGGTGATGGCCCGCGACGAGGGCTGGCTCGCCGAGCACATGCTGCTGGTGCGCGTCACCAACCCCGCGGGCCACCGGTTCCACCTCGCCGCCGCGTTCCCGAGCGCGTGCGGCAAGACGAACCTCGCGATGCTGCGCCCCACCCTGCCGGGCTGGCAGGTGGAGACCCTCGGCGACGACATCGTGTGGATGCGCCCCGACGACGATGGCGCCCTGCGCGCCATCAACCCGGAGGCGGGCTTCTTCGGCGTGGCACCCGGCACCGGCCCGGACACCAACCCGACGGCGATCGCCACGCTGTCGCACGACGTCATCTTCACCAACGTGGCGCTCACCGACGACGGCGACGTCTGGTGGGAGGGCCTCACGCCCGAGCCGCCCGCGCACCTGGTCGACTGGACGGGCAGGGACTGGACGCCCGACTCGGGCCGCCCGGCAGCCCACCCCAACTCGCGGTTCACCGTCGCGGCCTCGCAGTGCCCGTCGATCGCCCCCGACTGGGACGACCCGGCGGGCGTGCCCGTCGACGCGATCGTGTTCGGCGGCCGCCGCGCCACCAACGTGCCGCTCGTGACGCAGGCGCTGAGCTGGGACCACGGCGTGTTCCTGGGCGCCACGATCAGCTCCGAGCGCACCGCCGCCGCCGAGGGCACGGTCGGCGAGCTGCGCCGCGACCCGTTCGCGATGATGCCGTTCTGCGGGTACGCGATGCCCGACCACTGGGCGCACTGGCTCGCCGTCGGCGACGCGCTGGCCCCCGCCCGGCGCCCCCGCGTGTTTCAGGTCAACTGGTTCCGCAAGGGTGCGGACGGCCGGTTCCTGTGGCCCGGCTTCGGCGAGAACACGCGCGTCGTCGCGTGGATCACCGAGCAGGTCGAGCGGGCGCGCGGCCAACGGTCCGACGTCGGGGCCGTCCGCGCCGCCGTCGGCCTGCTGCCGGCGGCGGGCTCCCTGGACCTGACCGGCCTCGGCCTGACGGAGGACGCCGTGGCCGCACTGTTCGACGTGCCCGCCGAGGCCTGGCGCCGGGAGGCCGACCTCACCGAGGCGTTCTTCGAGGGCTTCGGCGGCCGCGTCCCCGTCGAGCTCACGGACCAGCTCGACGGGCTGCGGGCCCGGCTCGCGAACGCCTGACCTGGACAGACGGCAGGCCCGGCCGCCGGGGCGATGACGCCCCGCCGGCCGGGCCCCGCCTTTCCGGGCTCGTCAGCCCTGCACCACCGCCGCCCACGACAGCATCGGCGACTGGCCGTTGACGGCCCGGAGCCGCAGCGTGACCGGCCCCGGCTGCGCCAGGTCGAGCGTGTAGCCCATGACCTTGCTCGGGTGCCCGCTGTCGAGCGTGACGGTGTCGACCTTGTGGGCCTGGCCGTCGTAGTCGAGGAACACGTCCTCGGTGCGGGCGTTGCCGGGCCACCACGAGTTGCTGCCCGCGGCGACGGTGTACCGGCCGGCGGGGAGCGTGAACGTGTAGGTCAGCTCGGCGCCCACCTGGTCGGAGGCGTAGATCCCGGTCGTGGTGAGCTTGTCGTACGGCCCCGCGACGATCCCCTTGTAGTTGATCGTCCGCGCACCGGCGGCGTTGCGGCCGTAGTGGCCCCACGTGGCGCCGTTCTCGTAGACCTGGTCGGGTGCCTGGTTGAGCAGCCCGGGGCCCACGAGGTCCGCGATCGCCCGGTACGACGGCGACTCCGCGCCCAGCGCCGCCGCCGTCCCGTTGACGTCGGCGAACGCCAGCACGCCCGCCGGGACCACCTCGACGCGCGCCGTCGCCGCCGCGCTGCCGTAGGAGCCGTGCACCGTGACGGTGCTCCACGGCTGCGTGAGGTCCAACCCGGTCAGGTCCCACGTGATCGGCAGGTCACGCGTGGCGCCGTCGGTCAGGGTCGCGGGGAGGGTGGCCGGGAGGTCCGGCGTCGCACCGCCGGCGACGGCCGCACGCCACGTCTGCGGCATGCTGACCACGCGGTTCGCC
This sequence comes from Promicromonosporaceae bacterium, assembly GCA_009783295.1. GTDB lineage: Bacteria > Actinomycetota > Actinomycetes > Actinomycetales > Cellulomonadaceae > Xylanimonas. Next base: position 12,889 of record WRHK01000003.1, on the reverse strand, counting down.
AGCGGGCGGGCCGCGCCGGCGAGCCGGGCGGCGAGCTGCTGAGCGCCCTCGCCGTCGAGCCGGTAGGCCGACGGGTCGGACACCGCGGACTGTGCCATCGCGAGGTCTCGCTGGAACAGCGCCCAGTCGGCGTCCGTGTAGTCGGCGTCCCGCTGGACCTTCCGCGCGGCGTTGACGGCCTTGGTGAGGTCCGACGGCGGGAACGGCGACGCCGGCGGCTGCTCGACCACGCCGACGGCGTCGACGTCGATCTTGCCGGTCAGCACCTCGAGCCGGACGGTGTGCTTGCCGTACGGCAGGCCGCGCAGCGAGTACGTCTGCTGGTAGTAGGCCGACGCGTGCGTCGCGGCGTTGGCGTCGATGACGTCGCCGTCGACCGACACCTTGAGCCGCGCCGACCCGTCGTTCTGCCCGACGACGTCGAGGCCCGTCCCGGTGAACGTGTAGGAGACACCCGCACCCGCGGCCTGGTTGACCGAGGAGGACCGCTGGTACTCGTACATGCCGCCGCCGTCGGCGTGCTTCCACGCGCCGTCGTAGACGAGCTTGGTGGCCGGCGGGTCGGCGAGGTCGTTCATCTCCATGCCGTCGAGGTACTCGCTGTAGTACGGCGCGTAGCCCTTGACCCGCTCGATGCTGAGGTTGTCGAACCGGGTCGTGGAGAACCCGCTCGCCAGGTCGACGCGGCCCGACAGGTACGGGGTGCCGGCGTCGGTCCAGTCGGCGACCTGCGTGCCGTCGACCCAGGCCGTCACGTCGGTGCCGGCCACCTGGATCGCCAGGTGGTGCCACGCCGCGGGGTCGTACTTGCCCCCGGCCACCGTGCCGCTCGCGACGGCCGTGCCCACGCGCTCCAGCTGCCACCCGCCGTCGCGGTCCAGCCGCAGGGCGTAGGGCGTGCCGTTGAGCGTGTTGGTGCTGTCGCCGCCCGTGGAGCGGGCGCCGATCGCCGCGTAGGCGTCGGCCGGGGCCGCCGTCTGCGAGAAGGCGACGTCGACCGACGCCTTGTAGTTGGTCCAGCGCAGGTCGCCGACACCCGTGATCGGGTCGCCGCCGTTCCAGGCGCCGCCCACCCCCGTCGTCTGCCGGTCGACCTGCTGCTGCAGGGCCCACCCGCCGTCCGCTTGCCGCACGGCCTCGAACGTGCCGTTGCGGTCCCACGTGTAGAGCGGGATGGTGCCCGTGTCCCCGCCGCGCGAGGCGACGAAGCTCTCCGAACTACCCGAAAGGCCGCCGCCGTCGGCGATCACCGGCACGGTCTTGCCGGTGTAGTCGAAGCCGTCCTGCCACAGGACCTTGTGGGTGGGGTCGGCGTCGAGCACGGTGCGCTGGCCCTCGACCGGCAGGGGTGTGGTCCAGTTGGAGTCGCCGGAGACGTCGAGCGACGTGACCGTGACGATCGCGTACGGGTCGACCGTGACGGTGTAGCTGCCGTCCGCCGCGGGCGCCACGTCGGCGACGTGCTGCTTGTAGTCGGCGTTGAAGGCCTGGCCCGTGCCGGCCGCACGCGTCTCCCAGACCGCGAGGGGCTTGCCCTGCGCGAACGTGAAGTGCTCCGGCGTGATGCGGTACGTCTTCGCCTGCTCGGAGTCGTTGACCACGACCGTCGAGAAGTCGCTCTTGTCGGGCGCGGCGAGCGTCAGGTAGTCGGGCAGGCCGTTGCGGCCGTTGACCGGGTTGGTGCCCGTCGCCGTCGCCATGCTCGCGCTCGGCACCGCGCGCCAGATCCCCGCGGTGTTGTCCGGGTTCTCCCAGCCCGTCACGGCGAAGTCGCTGAAGTGCTGGAGGATCGCCAGGCCCGCGTCGTAGTGCATCCAGCCCGACCACGGGTCACGGGCGCTGACCAGCTCCTTGTAGGAGTACTGCCCGCCCTCGTAGAACGAGCCGATGGCCGGCTGGTAGATGAAGTGCGTGCGCCGGGAGTTCACGAAGCCCTTGACGATGGTGTCGGCCATCTCGAGCGGGCTGTTGATGCCGCCCAGCCCGGTGCCGGCGACCGTCGGGTCGGCGGTGTTGTTGTTGGGGCGGAACGAGGAGTTGCTGAACGTGGCCTGCGCCTCGCTGTTCCAGACCTCCTTGTCGAGCTGCTCGGCGATGCGCGTGTAGCTCTTGGCGCTGTCGTCGTCGGTGTTGTAGTGGTACCCGGCGACGGAGACCGCGTCCTGCAGCGACGGGTCGGAGAACATCTGGCTGCCGAACGTCGCCAGGCTCGACTCGTCGGAGATGACGGTCTTGATCTGGTGGAACAGGTCGGCCTCACCGGGGCGGAAGCCGGCGAGCGACGGGTCGTCGCTCACATATCCCGTCGTGTCCGTGCGGACGCGGTTCGCGAAGTCCTTGGTCCAGGTCAGGTCGGCCTTCTGCTCGTTCACACCCGGGTTGACGTAGTCGACCATGTACCCGTACTCGCGGTACGCCGCGAGGATCGTGTTCTTGTACCAGGTGTAGATCTTGTCGTTCGTGCTCGCCCAGGGCGGGGCGTTCCATCGCAGGATGCTCACGCGCAGGTTCGGGTTGAGCTTCTTGGCGTCGGCCGCGAGCTGGAAGCCCGGGTCGCGGGTGACGTTCGCGGGCTCGTCGGCAGTACGCATCGTCGCCGCCTCGGACCCCGTGGAGTTGTTGCGGTCGTCGCCCATCTCGATCTTGACCTGGTTCATCAGCGGGTGGTCGCCGCCGAACAGCACCTGCAGCAGCTGGGCGTAGGCCGCGGGCTGCTGCGACTTGTAGTCCATCAGCAGCGCGCTGGTCGAGTTGGCGCTCAGCACGCCGAAGCCCTTGAACGTGAGCCCGTTGACGTTGTCGGCGGCGACGGTGTCGGCGTCGACCGTGACGTCCACGCTCGAGCCGGCGGCCGTGGCCGACGGGGCCATCACCCCGACCCCGCTCACGAGCAGGGCGGACACGGCAAGCACGGCGATGCGTGCATGTCTCATGGCGATCCCTTTCGTCATTGAAAGAGGGCACGTCTGCGTGCCCTGCCTGGCGCACGAATGGCGTCGGCCTAGGAATTGTTCGCCGATGAATCCGACGCTGTCAATATGTTCGAAAATGATCGCTCTGGACGCGGGGATGGTAGCGGGGATGATGTGTGGCGGCGAACGCTGAAACCTTTTCCATTCAAAGCGAAAGGAATGGAAAGTGCATCGAAGGTCAAGCTCAGAATGGCGCGGGCATGCGAGTGTCCGGCGACGTCGTCGGCGTCGCCGGAACCCGTCGTGCGTGTCAGCCCCGCCTCTGCCCCGCGATCACCGCCCGCCGCCGAGCCCGCTCGGGCCCGGCGCGAAGGGATCGGGGCTGTGCACGCCGCGCGGCTGGTAGCCGAGCGCCGGCGTCAGGTCGAGCAGGTCGGCCAGGTACCAGAGGATCGCGAGCCACATCTCGGTGCCGCGCAGCGCCACCGCGCGGTCGGGGTCCGGTCGGCGGGCCGTCCCGGCCGCGAACGCGAACCCGCCCCGGTAGCGGCCGAGAGCATCCGAGCAGAGCCGCTCGGCGAGCGCAACCACCTCGTCGCGGCGGTGCGCCGTCTGCCGGCCCGCCAGCCACAGCGGGTGGACGACGTCGAGCACGTTGCACGCGTTCTGCCGCTCGGGCACGAAGTACCGCAGGTCGGCGGCGTGGCGCAGCACGGTGTCGACCGTCCGCTCGGGGTACGGCAGCGGCAGCCCGAGCTGGGCGTACGTGCCCCGGCTTGCCCGGTAGAAGCCGTTGACCACCTGGAGCAGGCCGACGCCGGGCTGCTCGGTGCCCCACACGCCGAGCCGCGGCGACTGGCGGGTGGTGAGCCAGCCGACCAGCGCCTCGAGGGAACCCGCGGCGCCGGGCAGCCCCTGTGCGAGGTTCCAGCGCCAGCCCGTCCCGAGCGCGTCGACCAGGTGGCCGGCGCCCCAGGCCTCGTGCTCCCAGTCGAGCCCGTCGAGCAGCGCGACCACCTCCCCCGGCGCCATGGTGGCGATCGGCGCGACGGGGTGGGGCAGGTCGGAGCCCAGCAGGTCGAGCGCATAGCCGACGCTGAGCAGGTGGTAGCTCACCTCGCCGTCGCGCAGGTCGAGCTCCGCGCCGGGGCGGTCGAGCGGGGCGACGAGGCCGGTCGCGGCGTCCTGCCGCGCGCGGAGCCATCCCACCAAGTCCTCGCGCGGCCACTGCGGCGGCGCGTCGAGTCCCGCGAGCGCCGCCAGCTCGACGGCGTCGCACTGCGCGCGGAGCGTCGGCTCCGCCCCGGGAACGTCCCGGAAGAGCGAGCGCTCGGGGTCCCAGCAGCGTTCGAGCAGGGCGACGAGGTCGTCGGGGAGCCGCGCACCGAGGTCGCCCAGCCGCTCCTCGAGGCCGGCCACGGGCGACGCGGGCGGCGTGCGCCACCGGATCACCCGGGCGGGGTTTCCCCCGACGATCGCACCCGCGGGCACGTCCTTGGTCACGACGGCCCCGGCCCCGACGACCGCCCCCGCCCCGATCGTCACGCCGTCGAGCACCACGACGTGGGACCCGACCCACACGTCGTCGCCGACCGTGATGCCGCGCGTGGTGAGCGGCTGCGTGCGGATGGGCGCCGCCGGGTCGGTGCCGTGGTTGAACCCGAGCAGCGACGTCTGACCACCGATGCGGACGCCGTCGCCCACCGCGACCGTGCCGCGCACGACGGTGCTGACGTTGACCGAGCAGTCCGCGCCGAGCGTCACGTCGCCGCTGAGGTGGGCGAGCGCGGCGACGGTGGTCCGGTCGCCGACGGCGAGGGTGTCGGTCTGGATGGTGGCGAGGGGCGACAGGTACACGTCCTCGCCGAGCGAGGTACCCGGCAGCTGGGCGCGCAGGCGGTCCTGCGCGCCCAGCTGCTCGGCCCGCGCCGCGGGGTCCGCCTGGGCGGCGAACTCCCACGGCGCGTAGTCGAAGTGGTGCCGGTCGAAGGCCTGCTCGCTCATCGCGCGGGTCAGCGCAGCGCCGTCGGCGGCACCGAGTCCATGTCGTCGAACTCCTGGTTCTCCCCCGCCATCGCCCACACGAACGCGTACGCGGACGTGCCGACGCCGGAGTGCACCGACCACGACGGCGAGATGATCGCCTGCCGGTCGGCCACCACCAGGTGGCGGGACTCGGTGGGCTCGCCCATGAGGTGGATGACGCGCGCGTCCGCGGGCAGGTCGAAGTACAGGTAGCACTCGGTGCGGCGGTCGTGCGTGTGCGCCGGCATGGTGTTCCACATGGAGCCCTCGTGGAGGGTGGTGACGCCCATGACCACCTGGCACGAGCGGACGCCGCCGGCGTGGATGTACTGGCGCAGCGTGCGGCGGTTGCTCGTGGCCTGGTCGCCGAGCTCGCGCACGTTCGCCTCCTCGGGCAGCACGCGCACCGTCGGGTAGGTGGTGTGCGCCGGGGCGGAGAACAGGTAGAACTGGGCGCCCGAGCTGTCGGCCGCGTCGGCGAGCACGACGTCGCGCGTGCCGCGCCCGACGTACAGCGCGGCGCCCGTCGGCAGCTCGTAGACCTCGCCGTCGGCGGTGACGGTGCCCGCGCCGCCCACGTTGACGATGCCGATCTCGCGGTTCTCGAGGAAGTACGCGGCGCGCAGCTCGTCGGACGTCTCGAGGCGCAGCGGTGTGCCGGCAGGCTCGGCCCCGCCCAGGACGATGCGGTCGTGGTGGGTGTAGGTGAGCGACACCTGCCCGGGCACGAACACGTCCTCGACGAGGAAGCGGTCGCGCAGCGCGGCGGTGTCCATGCCGGGGATCTGGGCGGGGTGCGAGGCGTAACGCTGGTCCATGTCTTCTCCTTCTGCGTGGTGGATGCTCGGGCTACCGGACCAGCCAGCCGCCGTCGACGGGGATGATCGCGCCGTTGACGTAGTCCGACGCCAGGGAGGCGAGGAACACGACGGCCCCCTGGAGGTCGGACGGCCTGCCCCACCGGGCGGCGGGGATGCGCTCGACGATCGAGCGCTCGCGCGCGGCGTCGGCCCGGATCGGGGCGGTGTTGTCGGTGGCCATGTACCCGGGGGCGATGGCGTTGGTGTTGACGCCGTGGGCGGCGAGCTCGTTCGCGAACGCCTTGGTGAGCCCGGCGACGGCGTGCTTGGACGCGGCGTAGCCGGGCACGAGGATGCCGCCCTGGAACGAGAGCATCGACGCGACGTTGATGATCTTGCCCGAGCCCTGGGCGACGAAGACGCGGCCCGCGGCCTGGGACAGGTGGAACACGGCGTCGAGGTTGACCGCCAGCACCTCGTCCCAGTCCCGCGCGGAGTGCTCGAGCACGGGCGCACGGCGGATGGTCCCGGCGTTGTTGACCAGCACGTCGAGGCGCCCCAGGTGCTCGACGACGGACGCGACCGCCGCCGCCAGGTCCTCCGGCGTGGCGGTCAGCAGGTCCTGCGTGACGACGTGCACGCGCCGCCCCAGGGCCTCGATCGCGGCGATCGTCTCCTCGGAGCGGGAGCGTTCGAGGAGCGCGACGTCCGCGCCGGCCTCCGCGAGCGCGAGCGCGGCGCCCTGGCCCAGGCCGCGGTGCGCGCCGGTGACCAGCGCGACCTTCCCGTCGAGCCGGAACGAGTCGAGGATCATCGCTGTGCTGCCTCCTGCACGAATCGGGTGGTGAGCTCCCCGAGCCCCGCGACGCGCACGGTGACCGTGTCGCCGTGCGCGAGCGGCCGGTGCGCGGCGAGCGCCTCCGGCAGCTTCTGGGGCGTGCCCGTGGAGATGACGTCGCCGGGCTCGAGGGTGAGCACCTGCGACACGTAGTGGACGACGAACGCCATCGGGAACACGGTGGTCTCGGTGCTCTGCGAGACGGTGACGACGCCGTCGCGCACCACCTCCACCAGCAGGTCCTGCGGGTCGGGCACGGCGTCGGCCGTGGTGACCCACGGGCCCAGCGGCGCGAACCCGTCGAAGCACTTGCCGAGCTCCCACTGCGACGACCGGTCCTGCCAGTCGCGCGACGACACGTCGTTGAGCAGCGTGTACCCGGCGATGTAGCCGGCTGCCTCGGCCAGCGGCACGTTGCGCGCCCGCCGCCCGATCACCAGGGCGATCTCGCCCTCGTAGTCGGTGTGCTGCGACACCGCGGGCAGCGCCACGTCGTCGCGCGGGCCGGCCAGCGTGTTGGGCGTCTTGACGAACACGTTCGGGTACTCCGGCACGTCGTCGGGGGCGGCGCTCGCGGCGACGTGGCCGGCGTAGTTGTAGCCCAGGCACAGGATGGTGCCCGGCCGCACCGGCGGGGCGAGCTCGACGTCGTCCAGCGCGGGAAGCCCCGCCGCGGGGGCCTCGGCGCGGGCCCGCGCGACGGCGGTCAGCGCGGGGTCCGCGAGGACCTCCACGACGCTGCCCGCCACCGGCGCGAGGTCGACCACGCGGTCGGTCCCGTCGACGTCGACCACCGCGCCGGGACGCTCGGCCCCGCCGGGGCCGAGCCACGTCACGAGCCTCACCAGTACCGCTCCCAGTCGGGGCGGGCGTGGCGCACCAGCGCCTCGAGGTAGAAGTAGTCGCCCCACAGCGACCCCTCGTCGACGCCGTTGCCCTTGGGTGCGTCGTACACCGAGTGGAGCAGCAGCGCGTCCGACGCGACGCCCTCCGCCGTCGGCGTGTACCCGGCCATGAGCCCGCGCAGGATGCGCACGCCCTCCGCCGCGTACCGGGCGGCCCGCTCGGGGTCGGGCTCGACGCGCGCCAGCTCGTGGAGCCCGCACACGGCGATCGCCGCGGCGGACGAGTCGCGCGGCTCGTCGCTGCCGTCGCCGTAGGCGAGGTCCCAGAAGGGGACGCCGTCGGCGGGCAGGTGGTCGAGGAAGTAGTCGGCGCACCGGCGCGCGGCGTCGAGCAGGTGCACGTCGCCCGTCGCCTCGTGATTGAGCGTGAACCCGTAGACGCCCCACGCCTGCCCGCGCGCCCAGCACGAGTCGTCGAACGCGCCCTGCTCCGTGCCGCCTCGCAGGGCCTCGCCCGTCTCGGTGTCCCAGTAGAACGTGTGGAACGTCGAGTCGTCGGCGCGCAGGATGTGCTCGCGCAGCTGGGCGGTGTGGCGGCGGACGGCGTCGGCGTAGCGCGGCTCGCCCGTCTGCTGCCCGGCCCAGGTGAGCAGCGGCATGTTCATGAGCGAGTCGATGATGGTGCGCCCGCGCTGCGCGGGGTCGGTCAGGTCGCCCCACGCCTGGATGATCCCCGCGGGCTCGAGCAGCCGGCCCATGAGGTGGTCGGCGGCCAGCAGCGCGGCCTCGCGGGCCGCCGCCAGCGTCCGGGCCGCCTCGGCGTCGCCGGCCTCGGCGGCCGGAGCGAGCAGGCGCCACGGCGTCACGCACGCGAGCGTGTACAGGAAGCCCAGGTCGTGCGTCTCGAGGTCGTCGCCCTCGTGCACCCGCCGGTCGAAGTCGTGCAGGTGGCGCAGCCCGGCCTGGAGCAGGGCGTCGTCGCCCGTGAGCTCCCAGGCGAGCCAGTCCATCCCGGCGGGGAAGCTGGTGGTCCACCCGCGGTTGGCGCCCTCGGCGTGGGTCGTGTCGGCGGGCCGCACCGGGTACTGGTTGCCCCGGGTGGTGTCGTCGGGATAGCGGTCGGCGAACGCCTTCGCGGTGCCGCGCACCGTCGTCAGGGCGTCGTCGATCGCGGAGCCCACCGTGGTGGCGAGCTCGTCAACGCTGGTCATCGAATCTCCTCCAACGACCCCGCGGGCCGCGTCTCGGGGATCGCCGGGCGCAGCGCGAAGCGCGCGGCCCCCCAGGCGACGTACAGCAGCGGGGCGGGCAGCAGCCCGAGCCCCAGAGCAGGGCGGGCGGCGACGACGCCGGCCAGCAGGGCGAGCACGACGAGCGCCGCCCCGGCCAGGTACCACCGCCGCACCGCGAGGAACAGGGAAGCCTTCAGCAGGTCGCGCAGGCGGGCCGCGGGCAGCTCCGGCACGGCCGCGAGCGCCACGACGCCGGTCAGGGCGGCGAGCAGCAGCACGACGGCGATGCCTGGCGTCGCCAGCGCGCCCGCCCGGTGCCCGGCGAGGAACCGTAGGTCCACGAGCCCGACGACGCTCACGGCGGCGAGCAGCCCCCCGACGGCGAGCGACCGGCGGGCGTGCCTCCGGTACGCGGACCAGAAGGTGCGCACCGGCGTCGGCGCGCCGTCGTCGGACACCTGCCGGAACACCGCGAACGCGGCGACCACGGCGGGCGCGGCGAGCGGCGCGAGCACCGCGAGCGCCGGCCATGACCGGGACGGGTCGGTGGTCAGCAGCATCACCACGAGCGGCAGGCACGCGACCAGCAGCATCGCGTCGACCACCAGCCCGGTCAGGAGCGTGCCGAACACGGTGGTGTAGATCTGGCCGGACACGCGCAGGCGGGGCGCGACGGCGGGCGCGGTCATCCCTTGACCCCGGTCGACGCGATGCCCTCGACGAAGTACCGCTGGCCGAGCAGGAAGATCACCGCGATGGGCAGCACGGACAGCACGGAGCCGGTCATGATGAGCGCGTACTCGGCGTTGTACTGGCTGATGAACGTCTTGAGGCCCAGCTGGATGGTCCAGTTCTGCGCGCTGCGCAGGTAGATGAGCGGGCCGAGGTAGTCGTTCCACGTGTTGACGAAGGTCAGCAGCGTGAGCGAGGCGATCGCCGGGATCGACAGCGGCATCATGATGCGCCGCCAGATGCCGTACTCCGAGAGGCCGTCGATGCGGGCGGCCTCGTTGAGCGACTCGGGCACGGACTCGAAGTACTGCTTCATGAGGAACACCCCGAACGCACCGAACGCCTGCAGGGCGATGATCGACCAGAGGGTGTCGTTGAGGTGGATCTTCGACATGAGCACGAACTGCGGGATCATGTAGGACTGCCACGGCACGGCCATCGTGCCGATGTAGGCGAGGAACAGGATGTCGCGCCCGGGGAACCGCATCCGCGCGAACCCGTAGGCGGCGAAGCTGCCGGTGAACACCTGGAGCACCGTGACCACCACGGCGAGCAGCAGCGTGTTGCGCAGCCAGGTGGTCATGTCCGACCGCTGCCAGATCTCGATGTAGTTGTGCCAGACGACGGGGCTGGGGAACCACTGCACCGGGACCGTGAACACGTCGTTGTTGTGCTTCAGCGACGAGATGACCATCCAGAAGAACGGCAGCAGCAGCCCGATCGACGCCACCGCGAGGACGACGTACCCGACGGTCTTTCCGAGAACGCGGGTGCGCATCAGGACTCCCTCCTCTTGTTCCAGAGGAACTGGAAGATCGTGACGACGATGCACAGCAGGAAAAGAACGACCGAGATCGCCGACGCGTACCCGAACTGGAACTCGCCGAACCCCTTCTGGTAGATGTACTGGCTCAGCACGAGGGTCGACTGCCCGGGACCACCGTTGGTCATCACGAGGATCAGGTCGAACACCTTGAACGAGCCGATGGTGAGCATCACGGTGACGAAGAACGTCGTGGGGCGCAGGCACGGCATGGTGACGTTCCAGAACCGCTGCCAGGGGTTCGCGCCGTCAACGCGCGCCGCCTCGTGCAGCTCGGCCGGCACCGTCTGGAGGCCGGCGAGGAACAGCAGCATGTAGTAGCCCATCTCGCGCCACGTGCCGACGATCAGCACGGCGGGCATGGACCACTGGGCCGACACGGTCCACCCGGGCCCGTGCTCGACGCCGAGCAGGCCGAGGAACTGGTTGATGGGCCCGTACTTGGGGCTGAAGAGCATGTTCCACACGAACGCGATCGCGACGATCGACGTGATGTACGGGAAGAAGGCGACGGTGCGGAAGAACGTGACGCCGCGCATCTTCCGGTTGAGCAGCAGGGCCAGCGCGAGCGCGGCCACGAGCGTCAGCGGGATGTGGATCACGGCGTAGTAGAGCGTGTTCAGGAACGCCGTGTGGAAGCTCTTGTCGTCGATGAGGCGCGTGTAGTTGGCGAGCCCCACCCAGGGGGCCTTGCCGAACACGTTCCAGCTGGTGAACGACATGTAGAACAGCACGATGACGGGCACGAGCGTGAGCAGCGCGAACCCGACGAAGTTCGGCAGGATGAACGTCCAGCCGATCAGGGTGTTGCGGCGTGCGAGCGCGCGGCCCGGGCGGGAGCGCCGGGGGCTGCGGCGCTCCGTGGAGATGCGGTCGTCGGTGACGACGGTGGCCATGGTGACTCCTCGGTGCGGTGACGGCAGAGGCTGGCCGGGGAGGGGCCCGTGCGGACCCCTCCCCGGCCGTCGGTCAGCTGCCGACCTCGCTCTTGAACCGGTCCTGGGCGTCCTTGATCGCCTTGTCGATCGGGCTCGAGCCCGTCATCACGGCGGTGTGCAGGTCGTTGAGGATGGTCTGCACCGAGGCGGTCTTCGACGACGTCGGGTTCTCCGGGTGCGTCTCGTGCTTGGTCCACGCGAACTTCGACAGGTCGTCGGTCGGGGCGCCGGCGACGGAGAAGAACGTCTGGGCGACCGAGTCGTTCGTGATCGACGGCGTGATGCCGATCTTGGCGAGGTCCGTCGCGGCCTCCTCGCTGGCGGCGAAGGTCAGGAACTCCTTGGCGGCGGCGACCTTCGACTTGTCGATGTTCGCGTTGATGGCGAACGCCGTCGGGTCACCGAACGTCACCGGCGTCTTGTCCAGGCCGGTCGTCGACGAGTCGAGCTGCGGCGCCGGGGCGAAGCCCCACTTGAACGTGTCCGCGTCGCCCGACTTCTGCTGCGAGATCAGCGTGGCCACGTACCAGCTGCCCATCGGCATCATCGCGGCCTGCTGCTTGCCGAACTGCGCCTGGTAGGTGAGCGAGTTCGTGGTGATGGTGCCGAGGTCCACCTGCGCGCCGGCGCTCTGCAGGCCGAGGGCGCGCTCGTAGTACGGCTTCAGGTAGTCGAACTTGCCCGACAGGATGTCGGCGCCCGGCGACTGCGCGTTCGCGAAGCCCTGCAGCGTCGACTGCCACGAGTGCTCGTAGGTGCCGAGCGCCTTGCTGCCCTTGCCCTTGAGGTTCGTGGTGAGCGTCTTGGCGGCGGTGGCGTAGTCGTCCCACGTCCAGGTGCCGTCGGGGTACTTGACGCCGGCCTTGTCGAACAGGTCCTTGTTGTAGAACAGCACCCACGAGTCCTGGCGGTACGGGACGCCGTAGTACTTGCCGTCGATCTTGTACGAGCTCGTGCCGCTCACGTCCTTGGGCAGCTTCGAGACGACGTCGCTCACGTCCATGAGCTGGCCGCCCGACTGGAACACCGAGACGTTCTTGACCTCCTTCTGCGTCACGATGTCGGGCGCCTTGCCGGCCGCCAGGTCGGCGGTGATCAGCGTCGTGTACTGCGCGGGGTCGTACTCCTTCAGCTGGACCGTGACGTTCGGGTCCTTGGCGTGGAACGCGTCGGCCAGGGTCTGGAACTCGGGCGTCGTCGCCAGGCTCCAGCCCGACACCGTGATGGTGACGGGTCCGGTCGGCGAGGAGCCGCCCGAGGCGTCGCTGCTGCCGCTGCACGCGGTCAGAGCCAGGGACGCGGCGGCGGCGATGCCGATCGCGGCCGGGATCGTGCGCTTCATCGGTTGCTCTCCTTCGAGTCAGGGCTCGTCATCGGGCCCTAGAGGTGGTCGCCGGTCAGGCCGGCAGTGCGGAGCGGGTCGTGAGTCCGTCGGCCCAGGTCACGACGGCGGTGGTGCCGTCGAGCTCGAGCGTGGGACGGGTGGGGAGGTCGCGGCCGAGGCCCACGGCGGTCGCCACCCAGGTGCCGGGCACGACGTCGGTCTCGGCCCACGGGGTGCGGGCGGTCGAGCCGGGGTCGCCGAGCGGCACGGCGTCGACGCGCTCGTCGACGCCGGTCATCCAGTGGCCCCCGGGCAGCGGCTCGACGCGCGAGCCGGGCGCGTCGGCGCCCGCGACGGCCCACCCCCCGGCCGGCCGCCCCCCGCCCCGCGGGCCCGCGCCCGCCGGCCCGGGGGCCCCCC
>WRHK01000002.1 GCA_009783295.1 Promicromonosporaceae bacterium | reverse complement strand
AAGGTAGAGCGCTTCAACCGGACCCTGGCCACCGAGTGGGCCTACGTGCGCGCCTACGACTCGAACGAGGACCGCGCCGACGCCTTCCCCATCTGGCTGACTCACTACAACAATGAGCGTCACCCCAACGCCGTCGGCGCAGCCCCCATCACGCGACTGTCACCAAAGTGATGGCCGAGTACAGCTAGAGCGTGGGCTCTAACTCGCGGGGGCCCGCCCTAACTCGCGGGGGCCCGCTCTAGCTCGCGGGGGCGGGCTCTATCTCGCGGGGATGAACGGGCGGAGGGCGTAGGCCGCGCCGTCCTGGGCGATCGTCCTCGTCACCTCGTCCGCCGCGGCCTTGACCGAGTCCTCGGCGTCGCCCATCGCGACGCCCCGGGCGGCCCAGCGGAGCATGTCGACGTCGTTGTGCCCGTCGCCCACCGCCATCGTGCGCTGGGGCGCGACGCCCAGCGCGGCGCGCACCTTCTCGAGCGCCGACGCCTTGGTCACGCCCTTCGGGGCGATGTCCATCCACGCCGACCAGCCCACGGAGTACGTCACGTCGGCCAGGCCGAGGCCGTCCACGGCGGTGTGGAAGTCCTCGTTGGAGGACTCGGGGGCCCGCACGACGACGCGGGTCACCTCCCGGCCCCACAGGTCCTCGAGGTCCACGACGCGGTGGTCGCCGTCGAGCTCGCCGTCGGGGAACAGCTCGGTGAGGCGGAAGCCGAAGCCGACGTCCTCGACCGCGAACCGCGCGTCGGGCATCCGCTCGGAGAGGCGGCGCAGGGCCGGCTCCGGGTCGAACGTCACCATCTGCTCGACGGTCCACCCGAGCGGGGCGGCGTCGTCGTGCCGGACCGTGACCGCGCCGTTGGAGCAGACCATCCAGCCGCCGTCGATCCCGAGCGTGCGGGCGACCGGCACCATCGAGACCAGCGAGCGGCCCGACGCCAGCACCACGTGGTGGCCCTCCGCGACCACGGCGGCCACGGCCTCGCGGACGGCGTCCGACAGCTCGCCGTCGAACGTGAGCAGCGTGCCGTCGATGTCGAGGGCGACGAGCCAGGGCGTCACTTGACCGGCTCGAGCACCTCGAGGCCGCCCAGGTACGGCCGCAGACCCTCCGGCACCACGACGGAGCCGTCGGCCTGCTGGTGGTTCTCGAGGATGGCGACGATCCAGCGCGTGGTGCCGAGCGTGCCGTTGAGCGTGGCGACGTTGCGGGTCGAGCCGTCCTCGGTGCGCTCGCGCACGCCCAGGCGGCGCGCCTGGAACGTGGTGCAGTTCGACGTCGAGGTGAGCTCGAGCCAACGGTTCTGCGTGGGCAGCCAGGCCTCGCAGTCGAACTTGCGGGCGGCGCTCGAGCCCAGGTCGCCGGCCGCCGTGTCGATGACGCGGTAGGGCAGGTCCACCTTGGCGAGCATGGCCTCCTCCCAGGCGAGCAGCCGCTGGTGCTCGGCGGCGGCGTCCTCGGGGCGGCAGTAGCTGAACATCTCGACCTTGTGGAACTGGTGCACGCGGATGATGCCGCGCGTGTCCCGGCCCGCCGAGCCCGCCTCGCGGCGGTAGCAGGCGCTCCAGCCGGCGTAGCGCGACGGCCCGTCGGCCAGGTCGATGATCTCGTCGGCGTGGTAGCCCGCCAGGGCCACCTCGCTGGTGCCGACGAGGTAGAGGTCGTCCTTCTCGAGGCGGTAGATCTCGTCGGCGTGCGCGCCCAGGAACCCGGTGCCGCGCATCGTCTCGGGCTTGACCAGGGTGGGCGTGATGACGGGCGTGAACCCGGCCTGGACGGCCTGGTCCATCGCGGCGTTGAGGAGCGCGAGCTCGAGGCGCGCGCCGATGCCGGTGAGGAAGTAGAACCGCGCGCCCGACACCTTGGCGCCGCGCTGCATGTCGATGGCGCGCAGGCCCTCGCCGAGCGCCAGGTGGTCGGCGGGCTCGAAGCCCTCGGCCGCGAAGTCGCGCGGCGTGCCGACGTGCTTGACCACCAGGTAGTCGTCCTCGCCGCCGGCGGGGGCGCCCTCGACGACGTTCGCGATCCGGTAGAGCAGCCCGTCGAGCTCCTCGGCCGCCTCGCCCGACTCGGCCTGACGCGCCTTGACCTCCTCGGCGATCTGCTTGGTGCGGGTCAGCAGCGCCTGCTTGTGGTCGCCCTGCGCCTGCGCCACCTGCTTGCCCATGGCCTTCTGCTCGGCGCGCAGCTCCTCGAACGCCGCGAGGGACGAGCGGCGGCGGGCGTCGGCGTCGAGCGCCGCGTCCACGAGGGCGGGGTCGTCGCCGCGGGCCAGCTGGCTCGCGCGGACGACGTCGGGGTTGTCGCGCAGCAGTCGAAGGTCGATCACGGAGGGAAGCCTAACGGGGCCCCTCGTCGCTTGGGCGCCGATTATCGGGACCGGGCGCCGTCCGGCGTCTAGCGTGCTCCCCATGGGATGGGAGCTGTGGTTGACGATCGCCGCCGTGGTGATCGCGCTCGCCTCGCTCACCCTGGCGATCGTGCTGTGGCGGCGCTCGCACCCGCGGCTGGTCGGCGCGCCCCAGGCGGCCCCCGCGCAGGAGCCCGTGGACGAGGACGAGGGTGAGAACGCCGGCCCGCAGATCGCCGTGGTCGTGAACCCGTCCAAGGAGGGCGCCGCGGCGCTCGTCGACACCGTGCGGCGCGTCGCCGAGCAGGCCGCGCTGCCCGTCCCCCTCTTCTTCGAGACGACCGTCGAGGAGCCCGGCACCGCCCAGGCGCGCGAGGCCGTCGCGGCGGGGGCCGACGTCGTCGTCGCGGCCGGCGGCGACGGGACGGTGCGGTCGGTCGCGCGGGCGATGGCCGGCGGGACGGTGCCGATGGCGGTGCTGCCCGTGGGCACCGGCAACCTGCTGGCGCGCAACCTCGACGTGCCCCTGACCTCCGTCGAGGAGCAGATGGCGGTGGTGATCGGCGGCCGCGACCGGCACATCGACGTCGGCTGGGCGCGCGTCGCCGAGACCGACCGCGGCCTGGACGGCGAGCCACGCGAGGACGCCGCCACCCCCGGCGACACCCAGATCTTCCTGGTGATCGCCGGCCTCGGGTTCGACGCCGCGATGGTGGCCGACGCCGACGACGCCCTCAAGCGCCGCGTCGGCTGGATCGCCTACTTCCTCGCCGGCGTGCGCCACCTGCACGGGCGCCGCATCCGCGCCCAGGTCACGCTCGACCACGGCAAGCCCGTCAGCACGCGCCTGCGCTCGATCATGGTGGGCAACTGCGGCCGCCTGCCCGGCGGCGTCACGCTGCTGCCCGACGCCGTGATCGACGACGGCGTGCTCGACGTCGCCGCGATCGACACGCGCGGCGGGCTGGCCGGCTGGGCGCAGCTGCTCGGCGAGGTGGTGATGCAGGGCGCGGGGCTGCACAACGACCTGCCGGGCAAGATCGGCCGCATCGACCACGCGCGCGCCACGCACACGCGCATCCGCGTCGAGGGGGGCGAGCACGCCCAGGTGGACGGCGACCCGATGGGCCGGTTGATCGAGCTGGAGGCGTGGGTCGATCCTGGCGCGCTGATTGTCAGGGCCCCCTGAGAACTCTCTCCTAGGCTGGGGCGCGTGATTCTCCGCCCCCGAGCCCTCCTCACGTCGCTGCTGGTCGCCCTGGTCGGCTTGACCGCGCTGGCGGGCACCGCCTCGGCGGCGGAGGTCGGCCCCACGCGGCAGACGACCGTCGCGGCCTCCGCGACACCCGAGTCGCCCGTCGTGATCGCCGGCGTGGCGGGGCTCGAGTGGTCCGACCTCGACCGCACGCGCACCCCCAACCTGTGGCGCCTGGTGGGCGACGGCGACGTCGCCTCCATCGCGGTGCGGACGCTGGCGCCGACGTGCCCGGTCGACGCGTGGCTGACGATGTCGGCGGGCAGCAGGGTCACCGGCGCACGCGAGACCGGGCCCGCGACGGGCACCGAGACGGACTCCGGCGCGCTGCGCTGCCGCTCCGTGCCGGGCGTCGTCGAGCAGGCCTCCGACCTGCCGCAGCGCCCCGGGACCGTCATGGGCTGGGACAACCTCTCCGCTCCCCCCGCCGGGTCGGCGGCGCTGGGCCAGCCCGGCAGCCTGGGCCGCCCGGGCACGCTCGGCGACGCGCTCGCCCAGGCGGGGGTGTGCTCGGCCGCGTTCGGACCGGGCGCGGCCGTCGCGCTCGCGACGTCGGGCGGGCACGTCGCGCACTACGCGGCGGCGCTCAGCGACGACCCCACCGTGCTGCGCGCCGAGCTCACCGCGTGCCCCGTCTCGGTGGTCGACCTGGGCGAGCTGCCCGACCCGGGCGTCGAGCGCGCGAACGCCCTCCACGACCTGGACGCCAAGGTGGGCATGCTCGACGCCGCCGTGCCGGGCGAGGGCACGCTGATCGTCGCCGGCATCGCGGACACGCCGCTGGGCCCGCGCGGGCTCCAGGTGGCCGTCGCGCGTGCCGAGGCCGGGCGCGCCGCGGCACCGTCGTGGCTGTCGTCCGCGTCGTCGCGCCGCGAGGGCGTCATCCTCACGAACGACCTGACCGCCACCATCGCCGACGCCGCCGGCGTGCACCCCGAGGGGCTCGACGGCGCACCCGTCCAGCGCGGGCAGGCGCGCGGGCTCGACGTCGGCGCCACGGTGGACAACCGCCAGTACCTGACCACGCTCAGCGACGTCGCCCCGCCCATGAACTGGGCCGTGCTGGGCCTGCTCGGGCTCGTGGTGCTGCTGTGCGTGCCCGTCGTGCTGCGGCGCCGCGGGGTGCGCGCCGGCGAGCCGGGGCACGGCACCCGGAACCTCGCCGTCGCGACCCTCACCGTCGCGGCGTGCCTGCCCGCGGCGGCGTCCCTCGCGACGCTGACCCGGTGGTGGTCGTCGGCCGCGCCGGGGCCCGTGCTGGCCGCGGGCGTGGCCGTGCCGGCCGTGCTGCTGGCGCTGGTCGCCACCGCGCTCGACCGGCCCCTGCGGCGCCTGCTGCCCGATCCTGCCTGGGCCCGCCCGCTCGCCCTCTCGGCGCTGACCTGGGTGGTCCTCACCATCGACGGGCTGACCGGCACCACGTTGCAGCAGGGCTCCCCGCTGGGGCCGTCGCTCGCCGAGGGCGCCCGGTTCTACGGGTTCGGCAACACCGTCTACGCCGTGTACTCGGTGGCCGGCGTGGTGCTCGCGGCGGGGCTCTCGGTCGCAGTGCGCGGCCGGGCCGGCAAGCGGGTGGGGCTGATCGTGGCCGCGGCCGTCGCGGTCGTCACCGTGGCCGTCGACGGGCTGCCGCAGTTCGGGGCCGACGCCGGCGGCATCGTCTCGCTGGTGCCCGCGTTCGCCGTGCTGCTCATCGCGCTGTCCGGGCGCCGCCTCGGCGTGCGCATGTGGCTCGCCGTCGTGGCGGCCACCGCGTTCGTCGTGGGGGCCATCGCGCTCATGGCGTGGCTGGTGCCGAACGGGTCGCACCTGGGGCGGTTCGTGCAGCGGCTGGTCGCGGGCGACGCGATGAGCCTGGTGACCTCGAAGATGGCGGGCGCGTGGGCCACCGTCGCCACCGTGCCGGGCGTGATCGCCGTCATCGCCGTGGTGCTGGTCGCCTGGGCGGTGCTAGCGCCAGGACGCCGCCCGTGGGGCCGCATCGACGCCCTCAACGGCGTGTACGCCGCGCACCCGGCGCTGCGGGCCACGGTGATCGCGCTCGTGGTGGTGGCCGGGTTCGGGTCGGCGCTCAACGACACCGGGGTCGCCGTCGCGATCATCGTCGGGATGCTCGCGCTGGCCGTGCTCGCCACGGGGCGATGGGTCGAGCAGCCCCCGGTCACGGCCCGCGCCGTGCGAGCCGACGCCACGCGGCAGGTCGCCGTCGGCGGCGCCATGCTGCTGGTGTTCCTGCTGGTGGCGGGCATGGCGCCCCCCACCGAGGGCCGCGGGTTCGCCGGCGGTTCGGTCGCCGCGTCGCCGCTCGCACCGGGCGCCGCCGTCGGCACCACCGACTCGCCGCTCGTGGTGATCGGCACGTCCGGCCTGCGCTGGCCCGACGTCCAGCCCGAGGGCGCCGCGTCCGTCCTGTCGCGCATGCTGGCCGACGGCGCCGACGCCGGCGGCGTGTCCCTGCCTGTCGGGCGGGCCGCCCGCTGCGCCGAGGGCGGCTGGCTGGCGCTCTCCGCCGGGACCCTCGCCGAGGTGTCCGTCGCCGGCGGGCCCTGCCCGGCGCTCGACGTGCAGCCCGCGGGGGCCTCGGGCGCCAGCGTGACCGGCTGGCAGGAGCTCGTGGCGCTCC
This sequence comes from Promicromonosporaceae bacterium, assembly GCA_009783295.1. Taxonomy (GTDB): domain Bacteria; phylum Actinomycetota; class Actinomycetes; order Actinomycetales; family Cellulomonadaceae; genus Xylanimonas. The sequence continues at coordinate 132,602 of WRHK01000002.1, read as the reverse complement.
AGCAGGGCTCGGCGTTCGGCGCCCACCTGGGTACCCTGGGCCAGGCGCTGCACGGCCCCTCGGTGTGCACCACGGCCGTGGGGCCGGGCGCCGCCGTCGCGCTGGCGGGCAAGGACGGCACCGTCGCGCGCTACCGCACGCTCGAGCAGGCGACGGCCGACGGGTCGGACGCGTTCGTGTGCCCCGTGACCGTCGTCGACGCCGGCGGGGTCGACCCCACGCTGCCCGACCGCGACACCCAGGTCGCCCAGGTCAGCGCCACCGTCGGCTCCCTGCTCTCGGCCGCGCCCGCCGACGCCACCGTCGTGGTGGTCGACGTCGCCCCCGTGCCCGGCGCGCGGCCCGCGCTCGGCGTCGCGCTGGTGCGCTCGCCGTCGCAGGTGCAGGACCGGCCGCGGTTCCTGTCCAGCACGTCCACCCGGACGGACGGCGTCGCACGCCTGCTCGACCTGCCCGCCACGATGCTCGCCGCCGCGGGCCTGCCCGTGCCGTCGGCCATCATCGACAGCCCGCTCGTACGCTCCGACGTGCGCCCCGCCGACGCCGGTGCCACCGCCCAGGAGCTCGCCGACGTCACCGCGCGCGACTTCGTGCGGCGCTCCACCTACAGCGGGTTCGTGGACTACCCGTTCTGGGTGGGCCTCGCGCTCGCCGCGCTGTGCTGGGCGGCGGGCACCGTGCCGGCCCTGCGCCGCCGCGTGACCGCCCCCGCGCGGCGGGCCGCCGAGGTGGTCGCGCTGCTGCTCGCCGCCTTCCCCGCGGCGTCGTTCCTCAACGGGCTGACGAGCTGGTGGACGTTCGGCTCGCCCACCGTCGCGCTGTGGCTCGGGACAGCCCTCATGACGGTGGTGGTCGCGGGGCTCGCCGCGATCGCTCCACGCCGGCCCGTGTGGTCGCGCGTGGCCGTGATCAGCGGCATCACGTTCGTGGTGCTGACGCTCGACGGCGTGCTGGGCACCCCGCTCAACCGGACGTCGCCGCTGGGCTCCGCGCCGACGTTCGGGGCGCGGTTCTTCGGCTTCGGCAACCCGACCTTCTCCGTCTACGCCGTGACGGGGCTGCTGTTCGCGGCCGCGCTCGCACAGCCGCTGGTCCACGGTGGGCGCCGCCGCCTCGCGGCCGCCGTGGTCGGCGTGATCGGCGCCGTCGCGATGATCGTGGACGTCTGGCCGGCGTTCGGCGCCGACCTGGGCGGTGGGCTCGTGCTGGTCCCGGCGTTCGTGATCGTCGGGATGGTGGCGTCCGGGTCGCGCGTGACGGTCAAGCGGTTCCTGCTGGTGGCCGCCGCCGGCGTCGGGGTGGTCGCCCTGGTGGGCGTGCTCGACTGGCTGCGCCCGCCCACCGAGCGCACGCACCTGGGCAACTTCGTCGGGCAGGTCATCGACGGCGACGCCTGGGCGATCCTCTACCGCAAGGGCGTGGCCGCGCTGCAGTCGGTGACGGGCGGGCCCACGGTGTGGGTCACCCTGGCGATCTGCGTGCTCGCCGCCGTGCCGCTGCTGGGCACCGCGGCCGCGCGGGCGCGGTGGACGCCCCGCTGGTTCGCGCGGTCCGAGGCTGCGTGGCCGCTGCTGCGCCCCGCCGTGCTGGCCATCTGGGTGGCCGCCGTGGCGGGGTCGCTGGTCAACGACTTCGGGCTGCGGATCGCCATGATCGCGGTGATCCCGGCCGTGCCGCTGCTGCTGCTGCCGGCGCTGAGCGCCGACGACGAGGACGGGCTGCGCGGCACCGTGTAGCCGGCGGCACCGTCCGACGACGGCGTGTCTCCCCACGGGGTAGCTGCAACTTGCGCCGCGGCGTTGCTCCTCCGTGGCCCGGACCACCGGTCACGGGTGCGCCGCCGATCCGTCAGCGGCGGTGAGGGGCTTGCAGGGCACGGCACTGACCGCCGCCGGACCAGCCCGACGGCTGATGTCGCCTCGTGACCTTGGAGGCAACGCTTCCCTCGCTTGACCGGCGCGACGGATCGCCGACCCGAGCAACCCGTCAGAGCCGTTGGCCACCGTTGGCCGACGGTCGGCTCTGACGAGTTGCCCGAATCGTTCAGAGCGACGCTGAGGACGTACGCCTGCGGCGCACCTCGCGCACCAGGAGGTACCCCGCACCGAGCGTCAGCACCGCCCCTGCGATGACGCCGGGGGTGCTCACGGTCGGGCGCTTCGTCGTTCCGGCCGGCGGAGCGCCGGTGATGAACGATCCCGGGTTCCCCAGCAGGTCGTCTCCCGGTTGGATCTGGCCGGAGTCGATGGCTGCCTGGTATTCCTTGGCGTACTCGGCGGCGCGTGCGGCCATCTGCTTGGCCTTGACGTCCCGGAACTTCTCGACCGGCATCGCACCGGTGCCGATGATGGCCCGGGCCACCGCGTTGAGCGGTCGGACCTGCATGAGGTTGTTGGAGACCTCGTACAGGTCCCCGTCGGGTCCGCCCGAGGCGAGCATCTCGCTCGGCCTGACGTGGACCATGTCCTTGATGTCTTCGAACGGCCAGCCGAGCTGGACGAACTCCCCGCTCTCGTCGACGACGAGGACGTTCGAGGCGGCGCCGTCGACGTACTGCACGGCCGCATAGTTGACGACGGAGAAGTCTTCCGGCGTCAGCGCCTTCGCGGTCGAGGCCGGGACGAGGTCGAGGAAGACGTACCTGACCGGGTCGCCGAACGTCGTTCCAGCCACCTTCTTCGCTGCCGCTGTCGAGTGGTTCTTGGTGCCGTCGGGGTTGGTCTGGTCGAGGTTGGCGACGTTCTTGGCGCCCTTGCCGCCGTGCACGCTGTCCCCGACGGTCTGCGGGATCGCCGGGTTGGTGCTCCAGTCCGGCGACGGCTCAGCGACGGCTGGCGCGCAGGCGCCAGCGACGAGCAGGCCCGCTCCCAGCACGACGGCCGCGGCGGCGAGTGCTCGCTTCATGAGTCGGGCCCCCATCAGTTGTACCCCACAGCCCAGCTCGGGGTGTACAGCGCCGGCCAGCCGCCGGTGCCGCTCGTGAACGAGCTGTAGCTGATCCAGATCCCGGACACGCTCGTCGTGTCGATCTTCGTGACATAGATCTCGTTGCTCGTGTTGCTTCCGATCAGCGGCATCGCGTGCCCACCTCCCGAGGCCCAGAAGATAGACCCGATGATCCCTCGGCCCGCAACGGTCTCGTTGCGGATCGTCGTCATGGACGGAACGGACCCGAAGTACTTGTAGGACAGACCCGAAGCACTCATCGCGTTCTCGATGTTGGCGGCGGTTCCACCGGAGTTGGCGCACGCGGCGTACGGGGGCTGCTGGAGTCCGTTGTGCGCGATCGTGCACTCGTCGGGCGAGCTGCCGGCCTTCTTCTGGATCATCGACTTCGTCGCTGCGGCCCAGCACCAGTTCGACTCCTGCTGGCTGTACTGCGTCCACGCACCCCAGACCGACGTATGCAGGGCGTAGGTCGCCGCGGCGGCCGGGCCGGCCGAGCCGATGAGCACCGCAAGTCCCACCGCGAGCGCAGCGCACAGAGCCGCGATCCGCGACGGATGTCTGCCCTTCAAGATGTCAACCTCCTCGTCGAACGAATGGCATTCGAAACACCGATTGACGTGCGTCGTGTGCCGTGCGGGCCTATTTGATTCCCTGTCGCTCTCTCGGCGACGCCTCGACAATGGGGAGCCGCGATCGTTGGACAGCACAGCCACGCTGAGGGCAAGACGGCCGATTTCTGCAGAGCACAACCGATCTTCCTGGACGCAGGAGGGACGCTAGCGGGGCCGTACTCGCACGTCAATGGATAGAAGGGCGAGGTCCCAGGTGCCGTCGTCGGCGAGCTTCTTGTGCCGCTTTCGCACCGGCTGCCACGGACCGAACGCCTCGCGCGGCAGGTCCCGCCACGGGATACCAGTCCGGTACCTAGGGCGTGTCTCCTAACCAGTGGCGGGGGCGCGCGGCAGACTGTGGTCCGTGAGTCGTACAGCGGTGTTGTCGGATGTTGAGTGGGAGCGGATCTGTTCGTTCATGCCGGTCGCGAGCCTGCGGGGCGGGCGTCCGTTCGCTGATCACCGCACGGTGGTCGAGGGGATCATCTACCGGTACCGGACGGGGATCCCGTGGCGGGACCTGCCCCGCGACCCTTTTGGTTCTTGGCGCACGGTGTGGAAGCGGCACCACCGGTTCACCCAGGACGGGACCTGGGACAAGATCTTGACCGCGCTGATCGCCGAGGCCGACGCGGCGGGCCAGGTCGACTGGGACGTGTCGGTGGACTCCTCGATCAACCGGGCCCACCAGCACGCGACGAACACGACCCGCCCCGAGTAGGACACAGGGGGCGACATCGAACTGCACGAAGCTGCCCGACGGGTTCGTCCACAGCCTCCACGGCGGTGAGCGTGAACCTGCAGGTCACGGCGTTGGCCGCTCGCGTGGCGGGCTGACGACCAAGGTCCATCACGCCACCGACGGGCGCGGGCGCCCGATGGGAATCGTCGTCACCCCGGGCCAGGCGGCCGACGGCGTGTGGCTTCAGGTCGTCCTGGGCGAGATCCGCGTCCCACGCCCCGGCGGCCTCGGTCGGCCCCGCACCCGCCCCGACGCCGCGCTGGCCGACAAGGCCTACTCCTCGAAGGCCACCCGCGCCCGGCTACGCGCCCGCAAGATCAAGGCCGTCATCCCCGAACGCGCCGACCAGAGGACCAATCGGCTCCGGCGAGGGTCTGCAGCGGTCGCCCCGTCACCCTTGATGCCGTCGCCTACAAGGGCCGCAACGTCGTCGAACGCTCCTTCGCCAAGCTCAAGCAATGGCGCGGCCTGGCCACCCGATACGACAAGCACGCCACGATCTGCCGCAGCGCCGTCGCCCTCGCCGCCATCATCACCTGGCCACGCAGTTAAGAGACACGCCCTAGTGCTGCGCGCTCTCCGTGCGCACGCCGCGCACCGCGTCGAACGCGCCGCGCACGCGCCGAGCGTTGACCGCCACGGTCACGTCGCGGTACTGCGCGGCGCGGTGGAGCTGGCCCTTGAGGTCGTTCGACGACGGGCGGTGCTTGAGGTCGCACGGCACCTCGACGGCCACGTAGCCGCGGCGCAGCAGGTCGATGGTCATGCCCGTCTCGACGCCCCAGCCGCGGGCCAGCGGGGTCGCGGCCTCGAACGCCTCGCGCGTGAGGCAGCGCATGCCGCTCAGGGGCTGCGTGGGGGTCCAGCCGGTCAGCGCGTGGATCGCGCGCCGCGCCGCGCCGACGACGATGCCGCGGCCGCCCGCGCCGGGCTGCGGGGGCAGCAGCGCGATCGCCAGGTCGGCGACGCCCTCGCGCACCGGCGCGACCAGCGGGGCCGTGTTGACGGCCGTGTCGCCCAGGTCGCCGTCGATGAACAGCAGCAGGCGCGGGGCGCGGCCGGGGGCGTCGCGCATGGCGACGACGGCGGCGCCCGTCTCCATCGCGGCAGCCTTGCCGCGGTTGTGCGAGTGCCGCACCACGACGGCGCCCGCGGCGCGGGCGGCGTGCTGCGTGTCGTCCTCGGAGCCGTCGTCGACCACCAGCACCAGGTCGACGTGCGGGATCGCGCGCGCGGCGCGGACCGTGGCCGCGATGCGCTCCTGCTCGTCCTTGGCGGGGATCACGACGGCGACGCGCTGCAGGTCGCGAGCGCGACGGCCGCCGTCAGGGCGCGGCGTCTTGGCCACGGGGAGATCGAGGCTTCCCGCGGCCTGCTGCTGCCCGTCACCGGGGGTCGTCACCATGTCGGGGTCCATGCGGCCCCGCACGTGGTCGGCGTTCACACGTCCTGCCTGCACGTCGAAGAGGATGGGATGGGTAGTGCAAAGGATTACCCGCAGAATGCTACTCCCCCGGTAGGGGAATCCCCCAGCCGGTGGCGTCCCCGCAGGTGGTGCCGGGGCGGCTTGCGATCAGCGCAGCGTCACCTGGCGCGAGACGATGCCCGCCCGCGCGCGGCGCTCGTTGGCGTCGAGCGGCGCGGTGATCTTCAGGGCCGCGGCGAGGCGCGCGTCGAGCTGGGCCGCCGGCGTCTCGACGTCGGCCGCCTCGGTGCCGGCGGGCAGCTCCCACACGGGCACGACCAGGCCGGCGGCGCGGAACATGCCGAGGAACCGGCCCTCGCCGTCGTCGAGCTTGAGGGCGGACTCGCGCTTGGCGTGCAGGCGGGCGAGGGCGTCGACCAGCGCGTCCTCGTCCTCCGTGCGGGCCCAGCGCAGGAACTCCTTGTTCATGCGGCACCAGTACGCGTGCTCGACCGAGGTGAGGCGGCGCGTCGGGATGGTGGAGTCGGCGGCCTCCTCGAGGGCGGCGTCGATCTCCGCGGTGCGCTCGGCCGTCGCGTCGGCCCAGAACTCGTAGTCGTCCTGGATGGTCACCTCGAACGGGACCGTCGGGTCGAGCACGTCCTGGAGCCGCGGACCCTCCGACGGCTTCGCCACGATGGCGGTGCCCGGCTCGGCGTCGAGCGCCTCGAGCAGCGCGCCGGCGAGGTCGCGCGACAGGTCGCCCGAGCTCAGCGCGCCCTGCACGGCCAGCAGCACCGTGCCGTCGGGCCGGTTCATGGCCGCGTACCCGCCGGGCAGCATCGTCACGACGACGACGTCGCGCCCGCCGTGCTCCTTGACCGTGCGCGCCGTGGCCGTCGCCGCGGGCACGATCTCGCGGAACGCGACCCAGTCCGGCTCACCGGGGAGACCCTCGAAGGGACGCAGCACGAAGTCGGACGCGGAGCTCTTGGCCATGCGGGCGATCGTACCGGCCGGGCGGCGAGCCGGTTGCCCGCTGTGGTGAGGGTCGCGTGCGCGGCCTACGGTCGGTCCATGGAGAGAAGTGGCACGGGGGCCACGCTCGTCGCGGACTACGAGGCGGGCGCCGGGATCGTAGGCGACACCGACGGCGGGCCCGACCTCGGCGCACTCACCGGGACCGACCAGCCGTGGCTCGCCGCGACCCTCCCCGTGCTCGACCTGGCCGTGGGGTCGGTGCAGGCCCTGCGGCGGGCCGCGGCGCGCGCCGGGGCGGCGGGCCCGCTGGTGGACGCGCCGCTCGACCTGGGGCGGCTGGCGGCGTCGTTCTCCGCCGACCAGGTGTTCCGGCTCGACGGGCACGAGGTGCCGGGCTTCGCGCCGCTGTCGGGGTTCTTCCGCACGCGCGACGGCTGGGTGCGCACGCACGCGAACTACCCGCACCACGCCCACCGCGCGCTGGCGATGCTGGGCCTGCACCGGGCTGGCGCCGCCGTCGGGCCGGAGCGGCTCGCCGAGGCGCTGGCCGTCATGGACGCGCAGAACGTCGAGGACAGCGCGATGGCGGGCGGCGCCGTCGCGGTGCGCGTCCGCACGGAGGAGGAGTGGCGGGCGTCCCCGCAGGGCGTGGCGGCGGCGTCGGGCCCGCTGGTGCGGCTGACGACGCGCGAGGACAAGGGCCCCTCCACACCGCTGGCCGGCGGGCCCCAGCCGCTGCGCGGCGTGCGCGTGCTGGACCTCACGCGCGTGATCGCCGGGCCTGTCGCCACGCGCACGCTCGCGCTGCTGGGCGCGCAGGTGCTGCGGGTCGACCCGCCCGTGCCGGCGGAGATCCGCTCCCAGCACCTCGACACCGGCCAGGGCAAGCGCACCGCCCTGCTCGACCTGCACGACGACGGCGACATCGCCCGCGCGCAGGACCTGCTCGACGTGGCGGACGTGCTGGTGACCGGCTACCGCCCCGGCGCGGTCGAGACGTACGGCCTGGAGGTGCCCGCGGCGGCCGTGCACGCCCGCGTCGACGCGTGGGGCGAGGACGGGCCGTGGGCCGAGCGCCGGGGCTTCGACTCGATCGTGCAGGCGGCGACGGGGATCTCGATCGTGGAGTCGCTGGGCGGCGACGCGCGCGAGGCGGCCGGCCCGGGGGCGCTGCCCGCGCAGGCGCTGGACCACGCGTCGGGGTACCTGCTGGCGGCCGGCGTCGTCGACGCGCTCGCCGCGCGGGCCCGCGACGGGCAGGGGCGCGACGTCGTCGTGTCGCTCGCGCGGACCGCGGCCTGGCTGCTGGACGCCCCCGGACGCGACCCCCAGCACCCGCGGGCGGCGACGCCGCCGCGCTCGGCGGTGGTGAGCCACGGCCACAACCCGGAGGTCACGACGGCGCGACCGGCGATCCCGGGCTTCGAGGACTACCCGTTCCCGGCGCGACCGTGGGGCACCGACCACGCGCGCTGGGAGGTCTGAGTCCCCGTCAGGACGTGCGCTCGGGGGACGGCTGGTCGGCCGTGAGCTCCTCGGCCGCCTCGGCGACCTCGCGCTCCGCGGCCCGGGCGTTCGCCACCGCCTGCGCCCGCACCGCCACGATGCGCGTGTGCAGGTCGGCGTGGGCGCGCTTGCGGACGTCGCGGGAGATGCGCTCGACGTCGTCCTCGCTGGGCTCGGCCGGGCGGCCCAGGGCGTCGAGCTCGCCCCGGGCGGCGAGCTCGTCGCGCAGGCGGGCGACCGTCGCGTCGATCTCGGCCTGGGCGACGCGCTCGGCCTCGTCGAGCAGGGCGACGACGGCGGCGTCGGCCGCGCGGCCCACCTGGTTCTCGACGAACTCGCGGGCGGCGCCGTCCACGATCTCGCGCGCTCCGTCCACCACGGCCCGCGCGGTGGCCGGGGCGTGCGCCTTGAGGGACTGCAGGTCGTAGAGCAGCACGCCCTCGACGTCGGCGACCTCGGGGTCGACGTCGCGGTGCAGCGCGAGGTCGAGCACCACGAGCGGGCGCGGCACGCCCCGCATGCGGGAGGCGCGCTCCGTGGCGCGGACGCGGGCCCGCGCGACGGCGGCGGCGTCGAGCACGTACTCGAGCGACGCCTCCGAGTCCGGGTTCGCGCGGCCGCGAGCGCCCGAGACGGAGACGACGAGGTCGGCCTCGGCGAGCGCCTCGACCAGGGCCTCCTCGTCCTGGCCCAGCGCGACGACGTCGTGCCCCTGGGCGAACACCTCGGCGCGGCCGGAGCGGGAGAAGACGCGGACGTCGTCGGAGCCGCGGCCGTGCAGCGCGGCGACGGTGGCGCCGGCGTAGGAGCCGGTGCCGATGAGGACGGTGCGGACGGAGCGCCACTCGGGCAGCGTGTCGGCGGCGAGGTCGAGCGCGAGCCTGACCACGGAGCGGCCGGTGGCGCCGAGCTCGGTGGAGGCGCCGACGCGCTTGGAGGTGCGCGACGCCGTCTGGAACAGCAGCTCGAGGGTCTTGGAGGTGGTGTGCTCGTCGCGGGCGATCTCGAGGGCGCGCTTGACCTGCCCGGCGATCTCGCGCTCGCCGATCACCATGGAGTCGAGGCCGGAGGCGACGGCGAACAGGTGCTCGGGCACGGCGGACGCGGTGCGCACGGTGAACGACTCGACGGCGGTGGCGGCGTCCACGCCGGACGCGACGGCGACGAGCTCGGCGACGTGGGCCGTGGCGTGCTGGAGCGCGGGCCCGCTCATGGGGGCCTCGACGTCGAGGTACACCTCGAACCTGTTGCAGGTGGAGATGACGACGGCGCCCTGCACCGGCTCGCACGTGCCCACGACCGTGCGTCCCACGGACGCGGAACCGGTCGACAGGCGCTCGAGCGCGTCGAGGTCCAGCTCGCGGTGGCTGGCGGTGAGGGAGAGCAGTACCACAGTGCAGAGACTTTAGGCTGCCGGGCTGGGCGAGGCAGAATCCTTGCCCGTGACCTCCCACACTCCGGCATCCACGCCGTCCGGCGCCACCACCCCCGCGACGACGTCCGCCCTCCCGGCCGCCCACCCGCTCAACGACGGACGGACGGCTGCGTCTCCGCTGGTCAGGGCACTGCGCGGCGACCGGCCGGAGCGTCTGCCGGTGTGGTTCATGCGTCAGGCGGGCCGTTCGCTGCCCGAGTTCCGCCAGGTTCGGGTGGGGCACGCGATGCTCGACTCGTGCCTGAACCCGCCGCTTGCGACGGAGATCACACTTCAGCCGGTGCGCCGGCACCACGTGGACGCGGCGATCTTCTACTCCGACATCGTGGTGCCCCTGCGCCTGGCGGGCGTGGACGTGGAGATCAAGCCGGGGGTGGGCCCGGTGATGGACCAGCCGTACCGCACGGCGGCCGACGTCGAGAAGCTCACCGCGCTGTCGATGACGGACGAGGCGCTGGCGCCGATCCGGGAGGCCGTGGCGCTGACGGTCGCGGAGCTGGGTTCGACGCCGCTGATCGGGTTCGGCGGGGCGCCGTTCACGCTGGCGGCGTACCTGGTCGAGGGGAAGCCGTCGCGCGACCACCTGGCGGCGCGCACGCTCATGCACGCGGACCCGGAGACGTGGGACCGGCTCGTGGCGTGGACGGCCGAGCTCACGGGGCAGTTCCTGCGGACGCAGGTGCTGGCGGGTGCGTCGGCCGTGCAGCTGTTCGACTCGTGGGCGGGCGGCCTGTCGCTGGCCGACTACACGGCGCGCGTCGCGCCGGCGTCGGCGCAGGCGCTGTCGCACGTCGCGGACCTGGGCGTGCCGGGCATCCACTTCGGCACGGGCACCGGGCACCTGCTCCCCGCGATGCGCGACGTCCTGACGACCGCCGGCATCGCGGACCGCGCCGTCGGGGTCGACTACCGCACGCCGCTCGACGAGGCTCTGGCCATGGTGGGCAGGGGCGTCAGCATCCAGGGCAACATCGACCCCGCGCTGCTCGCGGCGCCGTGGGAGGTGCTCGAGGCGCACGTGCGCGAGGTCGTCGCGCGGGGCGCCGGGGCGCAGGGGCACGTGGTGAACCTCGGGCACGGCGTGCCGCCCGAGACGGACCCGACGGTGCTGACGCGGGTCGTCGAGCTGGTGCACTCGCTGTGACGGGCACCCCGGTGGTCGAGACCGACGCCGTCGTCGTCGGGGGCGGGATCGGCGGGCTGACCGCGGCCCGGACCCTCATCGGCCGCGGGTTGCGCGTCGTGGTGCTGGAGGCGGACGCACTGCCCGGCGGGCCGGTGCGCGGCGGGCACTTCGCCACGCTGCCGCAGGTGCCGGTCGACGTGGGCGTGGAGTCGTACGCCGCCCGCGGCACGGCCGTGACGGAGCTCGCCGAGGCCCTCGGCCTGGACGTGGTCGAGCCCGCCGCCGCGCAGGCGTGGGGCTACTCGGCGGGGCGCACGTTCCCGCTGCCGGCAGCCGGGATCCTGGGGATCCCGTCCGTGCCGTGGCACGCCGACGTGCGCCGGGCCATCGGCTGGCCGGGCGTGCTGCGCGCGTCGCTCGACCGGGTGCTCCCCGCGCGCTACGCCGACACGTCCTCGCTCGGCGCGCTGGTGCGGTCCCGCCTGGGCCGCCGGGTCGCGGACCGGCTGGTCACGCTCGTCGCCGCCGGCGTGCACTCGGCCACGCTCGACACGCTCGACGTCGACGCGGTCGCCCCCGGCCTGCTGGACGCTTTCCGTCGCGAGGGGTCGCTGTCGCGGGCCGTCGGGTCGCTGCGCAAGGCGGCCCCCGCGGGGTCGATGGTGCGCGGCGTCGACGGCGGCATCCATGCCATCGTCGAGGCGCTGGTCGGCGAGCTCAACGCCGACGCCGAGCGCTGGGGCGCCGGCGTGCGCACGGGCCAGAAGGTGGTGGGGATCTCGCGTCCCGACAGCGCCTGGCAGGTCACGACCGCTATCGGCGAGACCTTCACGGCCCCTCGCCTGGTGGTGGCGACGCCCGCCGTCGCGCCGCTGCTCGCCCCGACGGTGGGAGCCGAAGCGCCGACCCCCGCCCCGGGCGCGCCGATCGCCCTGGTGGCGCTGCTGCTCGACGCCCCCGAGCTCGACGCCGCCCCCCGCGGCACGGGCATGCTCATCGCCCCCGACGCCTCGGGCGCGGGCATGACCGGCGTCGCCGCGAAGGCCTTCACGCACGCCACCGCCAAGTGGCCCTGGCTCGCCGCGCGCGTCCAGGCCGCCGCGGGCGACGGCGCGCACGTGGTGCGGCTCAGCTACGGGCGCCTGGGCGAAACCGTCGTCGAGCCCGACGTCGACCGCGCCACGCACGACGCCTCGGCCCTGCTCGGGGTGCGGCTCGACGGGCGCGTGCGCGACCACCTGGTGCAGCGCTGGGACGGCTCCCTGCCGCCCCCCACGCCCGCCTACCGGGCCGCGCTCGGCGAGTTCACCAGCGCCGTCGCGCAGACCAAGGGCCTCGCCGTCGTGGGCGGCTGGGTGGCCGGCACGGGGCTGGCGTCGATCGTCACGCACGCCCAGACGACGGCCGGGGAGCTGTGATGGGTGAGACTGGCCCCGTGAACACTCCCATCCGCCTGGGCACGCGCGCCAGCGCCCTCGCCACCACGCAGTCGGGCATGGTCGCCCGCCGGATCGAGGAGCTGACCGGCCGCCCCGTCGAGCTCGTGCACGTCCGCACCGAGGGCGACGTGCGCACCGGGTCGCTCGCCTCGCTGGGCGGCACGGGCGTGTTCGTCGCCGCGCTGCGCGACGCCCTGCTCGAGGGCCGCTGCGACGTCGCCGTCCACAGCCTCAAGGACCTGCCGACCGCCGCCGTCGAGGGGCTGACCATCGTCACGCCCGAGCGCGAGGACCCGCGCGACGCCCTGTGCGCCCGCGACGGACTCACGCTCGAGACCCTGCCGCGCGGCGCCCGCGTCGGCACCGGCTCGCCGCGCCGCGCCGCCCAGATCCGCGCCACCCGGCCCGACCTCGACGTCGTCGACATCCGCGGCAACGTCGACACGCGGCTCAACCGCGCGCTCGGCCCCGACGCCGACCTCGACGCCGTGGTGCTCGCCTGGTCCGGGCTCGCCCGGCTGGGGCGCACCGACGCCGTGACCGACGCGCTCGACCCCGCCGTCGTGGCCCCCGCGCCGGGGCAGGGGGCGCTCGCCGTCGAGGCGCGCACCGCCGACCTGGCCTCCGGGCCCCTCGCCGAGGCCTTCGCCGGGCTCGACCACCGGCCCACGCGCCTGGCCGTCATCGCCGAGCGGTCCGTGCTCGCGCGGCTCGAGGCCGGCTGCGCCGCCCCCGTCGGCGCGCTCGCCCGCGTCGAGGAGGGCCGCCTGCTGCTCGACGCCGTCGTGGCCCGCACCGACGGCACCGAGAAGCTCAAGCACCGCTCGGCGATCGCGCTCACGCACGACGACGCCGCCGACGACGACGCGGCCCGCGCCCTGGGAGTGCGCGTCGCGGAGGCGTTGCTCGCGGACGGTGCCGAGCGCCTGGCCCCGCTCGGGTCGGCGGCCGTGCTGCCGGCGCCGGGCGAGCCCGTCGACCCGACCGAGGCGGGCGCTCCCGGATCGTGACCGCCGCACCCCTCGCCGGCCGCACCGTGCTGGTGCTGCGCGTCCCGTCGCGGGCGCGCGCACTCGCGGAGCTGCTGCGCGGGCTGGGGGCGCGCGTGCTCGTGGCGCCCGTGACGGCGACGGCTCCCGCCCTGGACGCGGCGGCGCTCGACGACGCCGTGCGTGGCTTGGCCGGCTTCGCGTGGGTGGCCGTGACCAGCGTCAACGGCGTCGAGGCGCTCGTCGAGGCGGCGGCCCGGACGGGCGTGGCGCTGGACGCGGCTCCGGTCCGGTGGGCCGCCGTCGGCCCGGCGACGGCTGCGGCGCTGCGGGAGGCGGGGGTGCGCGTGGAGGTCGAGTCGGCGGGCACGGCTGGCGACCTGTTCTCCGACTTGTCAGAACGAGGCTCCGTGGGAGGCGAGCCTGGTTCTGACAGCCCGGCCCCCCTCCCTTGCGTGTCAGAACCAGGGCACACCCCGGTCGGGTCTGGTTCTGACACGTCGGTGCTGCTGCCGCTCGGGGACCTCGCGCGGACCACGCTGAGCGACGGGCTCGCCGCCCTCGGCTGGTCCGTGACCGGCGTGGTCGCCTACCGCACCGTCCTCGTCGACCTGCCCGACGACGTCGCCGCCCTCGCCCGGGCGGGCGGGATCGACGCCGCCGTCGTGGCCGCCGGCTCGGCCGCGCGCGAGCTGGCCCGCCAGCTGGGGGCCGACGCCCCGCCCGTCGTCGCGATCGGCGAGCCGTCCGCCACGGCGGCCCGCCAGGCCGGGCTGACCGTCGTCGCCACCGCTGCGGCCCCGACCGACGTCTCCCTGACCGAAGCCCTGACCATCACCCTGGACACCACCCCGAGGAGCATCACGTGAGTTCTGGGATCGTCTACCGGCCCCGCCGGCTGCGCGCCACCACCCGGGTGCGGCGGCTCGTCGCCGAGAACCGGCTGCACCCCGCCGAGCTCGTGCTGCCGCTGTTCGTCAAGGAGGGGATCGACGCCCCCGTGCCGATCAGCTCCATGCCCGGGCAGGTGCAGCACACCGAGGCGTCGCTGCGTGACGCCGTCGCCGCGGCGGCGCGGGCCGGGCTGGGCGGCGTCATGCTGTTCGGCATCCCGGAGGAGCGCGACGCCGTCGGCTCGCAGGCCGAGGACCCGGACGGCATCCTGCAGCGCGGCATCGCCATCGCGCGCCAGGCCGTGGCCGCTGTCGAGGCGGAGACCGGGCGCCCCGGCCCCGTCGTCATGGCCGACACGTGCCTCGACGAGTTCACCGACCACGGCCACTGCGGCGTCCTCACCGCCGACGGCGAGGTCGACAACGACGCCACCCTGGACCGCTACGCCGCCATGGCCGTGGCCCAGGCCCGCGCCGGAGCCGAGGTGGTGGCGCCCAGCGGCATGATGGACGGCCAGGTGGCAGTGATCCGCGACGCGCTGGACGACGCCGGCTTCACGAACGTGAGCATCCTGGCCTACAGCGCCAAGTACGCCAGCCCGTTCTACGGCCCGTTCCGCGAGGCTGTGGACAGCGCGCTCCAGGGCGACCGCCGCACCTACCAGATGGACGCGGCGAACCTCCGCGAGGGCCTGCGCGAGGCCGACCTCGACCTTGCCGAGGGCGCCGACATCGTCATGGTGAAGCCCGCGATGTCGTACCTCGACGTGCTGCGCGGCGTGGCCGACCGGTCCGACGTGCCCGTGGCCGCGTACCAGGTCAGCGGCGAGTACGCGATGATCGAGGCCGCCGCCGCGAACGGCTGGATCGACCGCCGCGCCTCGATCCTCGAGTCCGTGACCAGCATCAAGCGCGCCGGCGCGAACATCATCCTCACCTACTGGGCCCTCGAGCTCGCCGAGTGGATCGGACAGGCATGACCCTCCCCATCACCGACAACCACGGCGCGTTCCTGCGCGCCCAGACGGCGATCCCCGGCGGAGTGAGCTCGCCGGTGCGCGCGTACCGCTCCGTGGGCGGCGACCCGACGTTCGTCTCGAGGGCCGAGGGCCCGTTCGTGTACGACGTCGCGGGCCGCGAGTACGTCGACCTCGTGTGCTCGTGGGGCCCCGCGCTGCTGGGCCACGCGCACCCGGCCGTCGTCGAGGCGGTGCAGCAGGCGGCGTCGCGCGGCCTGTCGTTCGGTGCGCCCACGCTGGCCGAGGTCGAGCTCGCCGAGGAGGTGCGTCGGCGCGTCCCGGCCGCCGAGCGCGTGCGCCTGGTCTCCACCGGCACCGAGGCCACGATGACGGCGATCCGCCTGGCGCGCGGCGTCACCGGCCGCCCGCTGATCGTGAAGTTCGCGGGCAACTACCACGGCCACGTCGACGCGCTGCTGGCCGAGGCCGGCTCCGGCGTCGCGACGCTCGGCATGCCCGGCACGGCAGGCGTGACCCCGGCGACCGCCGCCGAGACGCTGGTGCTCCCGTACAACTCGCTCGAGGCCGTCGAGGCCGCCTTTGCGGCGCACGGCGAGCGCATCGCCGCCGTGATCGTCGAGGCTGCGCCCGCCAACATGGGCGTGGTGCCGCCGCTGCCCGGCTTCAACGCCGGCCTGCGCCGCATCACCGCCGAGCACGGTGCCCTGCTGATCCTCGACGAGGTGCTCACCGGCTTCCGCGTGGGGCCGTCGGGGTTCTGGGGGCTGGACCAGGCGACCGGCCAGGAGTACACGCCCGACCTGTTCACGTTCGGCAAGGTCATCGGCGGCGGCATGCCCGTCGCCGCGCTGGGCGGCCCGGCCGCGATCATGTCGCGGCTCGCGCCCGAGGGCCCCGTCTACCAGGCCGGCACGCTGTCCGGGAACCCGGTCGCGGTCGCGTCGGGCCTGGCCACGCTGCGCCTCGCCGACGCCGGGGTGTACGCCCACGTGGACGCCGCCGCCGCGACCCTCTCGGCCGCCGTCGGCGACGCCCTCTCCGCGGAGGGTGTGGAGCACCAGGTGCAGCACGCCGGGTCGCTGTTCAGCGTGTTCTTCAGCCCGGCCCCCGTGCGCGACTACGTCGAGGCGCAGGCCCAGCAGGGGTACCGGTACACGGCGTTCTTCCACAGCATGCTCGACGCGGGGATCACGCTGCCGCCGTCGGTGTTCGAGGCCTGGTTCGTCAGCGCCGCGCACGACGACGCCGCGCTGGGCCGCGTGATCGACGCGCTGCCGGCGGCGGCGAAGGCTGCGGCGGCCGCCCGGGGCTGATCGTGAGGCCGACTCGATCCTGAGTCGGGAATTCCTATCCAGCGGTCAGGGTTGTCGCCGCCATGACCACCCTGACCGCTGCACGCACCCTTCCCCGGGCCGGCGCCTACTGGACCGCCGCCGCGGTGGCCGCCGTCGCCCTGTGGACGAGCGCGGCCCCCAGCACCGCCTACCCGCTGTACGGCGCCGCCTGGCACCTCACCCCGGCGGTCACCACGGCGATCTTCGCCGTCTACCCCGCGGCGCTCGTCGTCGTGCTGCTCGTGTTCGGCGACCTCGCCGACCACCTCGGGCGGCGTACCACCATCCTGCTCGGCGTCGGGGCGATGCTCGCCGGGACGCTCCTGTTCGCCGTCGCACCCAGCGTGGCCTGGGTCTTCGCCGGGCGTGTGCTCATGGGCGTCGGTGTCGGGCTGGCGCTCTCCCCCGCATCCGCCGCCGTCGCCGAGCTGTCCCGGCCCGGGCGCGAGCGCGCCGCCGGGTCCGTGGTCACGGCGTCGACCGCGCTCGGGCTGGCGCTCGCCACGCTCGTGGGCGGGGCCCTGATCCAGTACGCGGCGTTCCCGCTGCACCTCGACTTCTGGGTGCTCGCCGTCGTCCTCGTGGGCGTCGGGGTGAGCGCGTGGTTCCTGCCGCGGCACACGCGAGCCGAGGACGTCGCCCGCTGGCGGCCGCGCGCCATCCACATCGCCCCCGGGCTGGGCGGCGTCTACGTCGTCTCGGCGCTGGCCGTGAGCACGGCGTACATGTTCGGCGCCGTGTTCCTGTCGCTCGGGGCCGACGTCGCCGAGGAGCTCATCCACACCCGCAACGTGCTGGTGGTGGGCGCGGTGCTCGCGCTCATGTCGGTGCTCATCGGCGTCACCGCGGTCGCCACGCGCGGCGTCGCCCCGCGGCGCACGGTCGCGGCCGGGAGCGTCACGGTGCTCGTCGCGTTCGCGCTGCTGCTCGCGTCGGCGTCCGAGCAGTCGCTGCCGCTGTTCCTGGTCACCACCGTGGTGGCCGGCTCCGCGTACGCGCTGCTGTTCTCGGGTGGGCTCGGGCTGGTCAGCCGGCACGCCCCGGCACACCACCGGGCGGGCACCATCTCGGCCGTCTACCTCGTCGCGTACGTGCTGCAGGGTGCGACGGCGATCGCGCTCGGCCTGGTGGCGACGTCGGACGGGCTGAGCCGGGCACTCCTCGTCGGGGCCGTGGGTGCCGGCGTCGTCGCGATCGCCACGTTCGCGGCGTCCGTGCGCGACCATAGGAACGCCCCCGCCCTGGCCACGGAGTAACCATGCGACGCACCGCGTACGACTCGACGTGCACCATCGCGCGCGCCCTCGACATCGTTGGCCCGCGCTGGAACCTGCTGATCCTGCGCGAGGCCGTCAACGGCGTGACCCGGTTCGCGGACTTCCGCACCCTGCTGGGCATCACGCCCGACGTGCTCAGCTCCCGCCTCGCCGACCTGGTCGACGCGCAGGTGCTCGAGCGCCGCACGTACCAGGAGCCCGGCGACCGCCCGCGCGAGGAGTACGTGCTCACCGAGCGCGGCCACGACCTCAAGCTGGTGCTCGCCGCGCTCCAGCAGTGGGGCGACCGGTACGTCCCGTCCGACCTCGGCCCCACGGTGGTGCGCCGCCGCCACGCCGACGACGGCACGCCGGACGGCGTGGTCGGCGTCGGGTTCGTGGACGACGACGGCACCCAGGTGCCCGCCGACCAGGTGGTGTTCGAGCCACGGCCCGACACCCCGGCGTTCGGCAGGTACGAGCCGTACCGGCACGAGGCGCAGGACTCGCTCCGCCGATGAGTGTCGGAGCCTTGCGTCGTCCCGATCCCATGGCACTCGTGATCGCGGACATCACCATCTCCCTCGACGGCTTCGTCACCGGGCCGAACGCCGGGCCTGCCAACGGGCTCGGGGACGGCGGCAAGGCGCTGCACACGTGGGCGTTCAGCGACGACCCGGTCGACGCCGCCCAGCTGGCCTCCGGCACCGCCCGCAGCGGCGCGGTCGTGCTGGGCCGCCACCTGTTCGACGTCGTCGACGGCCCGGGCGGCTGGAACGAGGAGGTCGGCTACGGCGCCCGCGAGGTCGGCAAGCCTGCGTTCGTCGTGGTCACCTCGACGCCACCGGCCACGACGCGGCTGCCCTTCTGGGAGTTCGTCACCACCGGCCTGCGCGACGCCGTCGCGCGCGCCCGCGACCTCGCCGACGCCGCCTCCGCCGCGGTGGACGAGCCCCGCCACGCGGTCCTCATGGGCGGCGGCGCGACCATCGGGTCGGCGCTCGCCGCGGGGCTCGTCGACCGGCTGCACCTGCACATCTCGCCGCTGGTGCTCGGTGGCGGCACGCCGCTGTTCGCCGGGGTCGACGGCGCGCCGGTGGGACCCGTGGCGCTGGTGCAGCGGGACTCGGTCGCGTCGTCGACCGCGACGCACGTGACGTACGACGTCGTGCGCTGACATCCCGACCGGCACGACGCGTCAGCGATTTGACCCCTACCCCCTAGGGGTATAAACCTGGGTGCATGAGCGAGCACACGCACGACGGCCCCCACGGCTACGCCTCCGACAAGGAGGCGTACCTCAAGCGCATGCGCCGCATCGAGGGCCAGGTGCGCGGGATCGCCCGCATGATCGACGAGGACGTGTACTGCATCGACATCCTCACGCAGGTGTCGGCGGTCAAGAGCGCGCTGCAGGCCGTGAGCCTGGCGCTCGTCGAGGACCACCTCGGCCACTGCGTCGTCGACGCCGCCCGGCAGTCGCCCGACGCCGGGGCCGAGAAGGTGCGCGAGGCCGCCGACGCCATCGGCCGCCTCGTGCGCAGCTGATCCCCTTTCCCGAGCAGAGGACCCTCCCCATGACCACACTCACCACCCTCTCCGTCACCGGCATGACCTGTGAGCACTGCGTCTCGGCCGTGACCCGCGAGCTCGGCGCCGTCGAGGGCGT
Organism: Promicromonosporaceae bacterium; assembly: GCA_009783295.1. Lineage (GTDB taxonomy): Bacteria > Actinomycetota > Actinomycetes > Actinomycetales > Cellulomonadaceae > Xylanimonas. The sequence goes on along the minus strand of WRHK01000002.1, from coordinate 113,287 downwards.
CAAGCGCGTCACCGTCGCGCTGCGCAACGGCGGCACGTCGTCGGTGTCCGTGCACTCGGCCGCCCCGCTCGCGGAGGCCGCGCTGCGCGAGGCGGTCGACGAGGCCGGCTACGACGTCACCGGCGTCGAGGTGCTCGAGGACGCCCTGACCCAGCAGATGAACGAGCGCGCGGACGCCTACCGCGCGACGGGCGTGCGCGCCGAGGCGGAGGCACCGGCGGACGCCGATGCCGCCGCCGAACCCCACGGAGGCTGCGCGTGCGGCTGCGGCGGCCACGGCCGCCAGGGCCTGGGCATCGGCCTCCCGATCGTCCCGCTGAACTGAGCCTTCCCCGTTGTGGGTCCCTGGGACTCCGGTGATGAGCCCCGGTAACCGGAGCCCCAGGGACCCACAACGGGAGAGAGCACGCACGCACGCACGCCCAGAGAACGCGAGCCCATGAGCACCCCCACCGCCCTGCGCGAGGTCGACCTCGCCGTCACCGGCATGACCTGCGCGTCCTGCGTCGCGCGCGTCGAGCGCAAGCTGCAGAAGCTGCCCGGCGTCGTCGCGACCGTCAACCTGCCGCTCGAGAGCGCCCACGTGGTGCTCACCGAGCCGCACGACGACGACGCCCTGATCGCTGCGGTCGAGGCGGCGGGCTACGGCGCCACGATCACCTCCACCGACCCGTCCGTGCCAGGGCGGGGCCTGGACCCGGCCGCCACGGACACCACGGAGGAGGGGGGCCACGACGGCGGCCCCACACCCGGCCACGTCGGCTACGCCGGCGACATCGACCTGCGCGGCCGCGACCTCCTGCGCCGCCTCGTCGTGGCGGCGGTGCTGAGCCTCCCCGTGGTCACCATCTCGATGGTGATGCCCTGGCACTTCCCCGGCTGGGGCTGGGTGGTGGGCGTGCTCGCGCTGCCCGTCGCCACGTGGGCCGGCTGGCCGTTCCACCAGGCGGCGTTCAAGGCGGCGCGGCACGGGTCGTCCACCATGGACACGCTCGTGTCGATCGGCGTGATCGCGGCGATGGTGTGGTCGGCCGTCGAGCTGTCGCTCGGGCGCACGCACGGGATCTACTTCGAGGTCGCGGCCGTCGTCGTCACGTTCCTGCTGGCGGGGCGCTGGGCCGAGCACCGGTCGCGGCGCCGCGCCGGCGACGCCCTGCGGGCCCTGCTGGAGCTGGGTGCCAAGGAGGCCGAGCGCGTCGCCCTCACCGCCGGCGGCGACCCGGTCCGCCGGGCCGACGGCGCCTGGGACACCACCCTGGTGCCCGTCGAGGCGCTGCACGTGGGCGACGTCTTCGCGGTGCGCCCGGGCGCGACGGTCGCCACCGACGGCGAGGTGATCGACGGCGCCTCGGCGATCGACACGTCGCTGGTCACGGGCGAGCCCGTCCCCGTGGACGTCGCGGTGGGCGACGCCGTCGTCGGCGGCACCGTCAACACCGCCGGGCACCTGCTGGTGCGCGCCACGCGCGTCGGCGCGGAGACCACGCTGGCCCGCATCGGCCGCCTGGTCACGCAGGCGCAGACCGGCAAGGCCCCGATCGCGCGGCTCGGCGACCGGATCTCGGCCGTGTTCGTGCCGATCGTCATCGTGCTGGCCGTCCTCACGCTCGCCGTGTGGCTGCTGGCGACCGGCGACGTCGAGCACGCGTTCACCGCGGCCGTCGCCGTGCTGATCATCGCCTGCCCGTGCGCGCTGGGCCTGGCGACGCCGACGGCGATCCTCGTGGGCACAGGCCGCGGCGCCCAGCTGGGCGTGCTCATCAAGGGCCCGGAGATCCTGGAGCGCACGCGCACCATCGACACCGTGGTGCTCGACAAGACGGGCACGGTCACCGAGGGCCGCATGGTGCTGGAGCGCGTCACGCCGACGGCTGGCGTCGAGGCCGGCGAGGCGCTGCGCTACGCGGCGGCCATCGAGGCGCTGAGCGAGCACCCGATCGCGCAGGCCATCGCGACCTCCGCGCTGTCCGTGCTGGAGCGCGGTCAGCACCTCCCTGCCACGGACGGCGCGGAGCAGCTCGAGGTCACCCAGTTCGTCGCCACGCCGGGCGGCGGCGTCGAGGGGGTCGTGCGCGTCGCGCACGCCGGGCTCTCTCCGCTGGGCGGCGGCAACGCCCGGCGCGTCGTGGTCGGCCGCGTCACCTGGCTCGCCCAGGTGGGCCTCACCGTGCCCGACGACGTCGCTGCCGCCGTCGAGCGGGCCGAGGACGGCGGCGCCACCACCGTGGTCGTGGCGTGGGACGGGACGGCGCGCGCCGTGCTGGAGCTGCGCGACCCCGCGAAGCCGACGTCGGCGCAGGCCGTCGCCGAGCTGCGCGCGCTGGGACTGCGGCCCGTGCTGCTGACGGGCGACGGCGAGGGCGCGGCCCGCGCGGCGGCGCGCGCCGTCGGCATCGCGGAGGAGGACGTGGTGGCCCGCGTGCTCCCCGAGCAGAAGGCCGCCGCCGTGGCCCGCCTGCAGGCCGAGGGCAGGACGGTCGCGATGGTGGGCGACGGCATCAACGACGCCGCCGCCCTCGCCACCGCCGACCTCGGCCTGGCCATGGGCACGGGCACCGACGTCGCGATCGAGGCCGGCGACATCACGCTGGTACGCGGCGACCTGCGCGCCGCCGCGAGCGCCGTCCGCCTGAGCCGCACCACGCTGCGGGTCATCAAGCAGAACCTGTTCTGGGCGTTCGCGTACAACGTGGCGGCGATCCCGCTGGCGGCGGCGGGCGTGCTCAACCCGATGATCGCGGGCGGCGCGATGGCGGCGTCGTCGGTGCTGGTGGTGGCGAACTCGCTGCGGTTGCGCCGCGCGGGCTGACGGGCCCACGGTGAGGGCATGCGGTACGACACCACGGTGGACGTCGCTGCCCCCACGGACGCGGTCTGGGCGGTGCTGCAGGACGTCGAGGCCTGGCCCACCTGGACGAGCTCGATGACGTCGGTGCGCCGCTCGGCGGCCGGCCCGCTGCAGGCGGGCGAGCACGTGAAGGTGCGCCAGCCGGGGCTCCCGCCGGCCGAGTGGACGGTCACGTCGGTGGAGCAGGGGGCGTCGTTCACGTGGGTGTCGCACGCGACGGGCGTGACGACGTCGGGCTCGCACGTCGTGGCACCGACGCGTGACGGCAGCCGCGTGACCCTCACGCTGGAGCAGCACGGCCCGCTGTCGCCGGTCATGAGCGTGCTGCTGGGCGGCAAGGCGCGCCGGTTCGTGGAGATCGAGGCGGCGGGCCTGCGCGCGCGGATGCAGCGCCCGCCCAGCCCTGCCCCCTAGCCTGGGCGCGTGATCGAACGCCGTCGCATCCAGTGGGAGATCTGGATCCTGCTGGGGCTGAGCCTGGGGCGCTCCGCGGTGTACGCGGTGGTGAACATCTTCGCGCGGCTCACGCAGGGCACACCGCTGGCCGACCAGACGGCCACGCTCAACCCGTCGCAGTCCCCGCGGCCGTACCTGGACCTCACCTACCAGCTGCTGTCGATCGCGTTCGCGCTGGTCCCCGTGCTGCTGGCGGTGTACCTGCTGGCCATCCGCCGGGGTGCGCCGCCCGTGACGAAGGCGATCGGCCTCGACGCCCGCCGCCCTGGGCGGGACGTGGCGTGGGGCGTCGCGCTCGCGGCGGCGATCGGCGTCCCGGGGCTGGCGTTCTACGCCCTGGGCCGGCTGCTCGGCATCACGGTGTCGGTGCAGGCCAGCGCCCTGTCCGAGCACTGGTGGACGGTGCCCGTGCTGGTGCTCTCCGCCCTGCAGAACGGCGCGCTGGAGGAGTTCATCGTCGTGGCGTACCTGTTCGAGCGGACGCGCGACCTGGGCTGGTCGCAGACGTCGCGCCTCGACTGGCGGTTCCTCACGGCGAGCGCCCTGCTGCGCGGCAGCTACCACCTGTACCAGGGCTTCGGGCCGTTCCTCGGCAACGCCGTCATGGGCGTGGTGTTCGCGTGGTGGTACCGCTCGCGGTGGGGCAAGAACCGCGTGCTGCCGCTGGTGGTGGCGCACACGCTGCTCGACGTCGTCGCGTTCGTGGGCTACGCGCTGATCCCGGCCTCCTGGCGGCACTCGCTCGGCATCACGTGATCGCGCGGCGGGCGCGCTGGGCGGCCGGGTCGGGCACGGGCAGGCTCGCCAGCAGGCGGCGCGTGTAGTCCTCGCGGGGGTGCTCCAGCACGTCGGGGCCGGTGCCCTCCTCGACCAGGCGGCCGCGGTGCATCACCGCGATCCGGTCGGCCAGCAGGTCGACGACGGCGAGGTCGTGCGACACGAACAGGCACGCGAACCCGAGCTGTCGCTGCAGGTCGGCGAAGAGCTCCAGCACGCGCGCCTGCACGGACACGTCGAGGGCCGACGTCGGCTCGTCGGCCACGAGCAGCTCGGGGTCCAGCGCGAGGGCCCGGGCCAGCGACGCGCGCTGGCGCTGCCCGCCGGACAGCTCGTGCGGGAACCGGTCGCCGTAGGCGCGCGGCAGCTGCACGGCCTCGAGCAGCTCGTCCACGCGCCGCCGCGCGGCGCCCGGCGACCCGAACCGGCCGTGCACCACCAGCGGCTCGGCCACGCACTCCGCGATGGTGAGCAGCGGGTTGAACGACGTCGCCGGGTCCTGGAACACGAACCCGAGCCGGGGCCGCAGCGCGCGCAGCACGCGCCCCTTGACCCCGCGCAGCTCGGCGCCCAGCACGCTGAGCGACCCGTCCGCGACGGGCTGGAGCCCGGCGATCGCGCGCGCGACCGTCGTCTTGCCCGACCCGGACTCGCCCACGAGCCCCAGCACCTCGCCGGGCCGGATGCGCAGCGAGACGCCGTCGACGGCGGTGAAGGCGGGCTGCCTGAACCGGCCCGGGTAGGTGATCACCAGGTCGCGGGCCTCGACGACGGGCGCGGCGTCCTCCCAGCCCGGCTGCCGGGCGGCGGCCCGGCGCTCGGCGCGCGCCCGCCCGTCGCCCACGCGGGGCACGGCGGCGAGCAGCAGCTTGGTGTACTCGGCCTGCGGGTTGGCGAACAGGTCGAGCACCGGCGCCTGCTCCACCAGCTTGCCCTGGTACATCACGGCGACGCGGTCGGCGAGGTCGGCGACCACGCCCATGTTGTGCGTGATGAGCACGATCGCGGCGCCCGTCTCGTCGCGCAGCCGGCGCAGCAGGTCGAGGATCTCGGCCTGGACGGTGACGTCGAGCGCCGTCGTCGGCTCGTCCGCGACGATGAGCGCCGGGCCGAGCGCGAGGGCCATGGCGATGACGATGCGCTGCTTCTGCCCGCCCGAGAACTGGTGCGGGTAGTGGTCGACGCGCTGCTCGGGGTCGGGGATGCCCACCTGCCGCAGCGCCTCGACCGCCTTGACCCGAGCCTGCGCGGACGTCACGGGCCCGTGGGCGCGCAGCCCCTCCGCGATCTGCCAGCCCACGGTGTACACGGGGTTGAGGGCGGTGGACGGCTCCTGGAACACCATCGCGACGTCGCGCCCGCGCGCCTCCCGCAGCCGGGCGGCCGGGACGGTCACGACGTCGGTGGCCCCGCCGCCGCGCGAGGCCAGCACGACGGCGCCGCGCGTGGTCGCGGTCGCCGGGAGCAGGCCGAGCACGGCCTTGGCCGTCACGGTCTTGCCCGACCCGGACTCGCCGACGATCGCCAGCACCTCCCCCGGCGCCACGTCGAGCGTCACGCCGTCGACGGCGTGGACGGGGCCGGAGTCGGTGGCGAAGGTGACGTCGAGGTCGCGCACCTGCACGACGGGTGTGCTCATCGGGCGTCCTCCGCGACGGTCGAGGGCGAGGTCGAGGCCGAGGCCGCGCGCACGCGCGTGCGCAGCCGGGGGTCGGCGAGGTCGTTGAGCGACTCGCCCACCAGCGTCATCCCCAGGGCCACGACGACGATGGCCAGGCCGGGGAACAGCGCGGTCCACCAGATGCCCGACGTGACGTCGGCGATGGACCGCTGCAGGTCGTAGCCCCACTCCGCGGCAGCCGTCGGCTCGATGCCGAAGCCCAGGAACCCGAGGCCCGCGAGCGTCAGGATCGCCTCGGACGCGTTGAGGGTGACGATCAGCGGGAGCGTGCGCACGGCGTTGCGCAGCACATGCCGCGTCATGATGCGCCAGCTTCCGGTGCCGATCACCCGGGCGGCGTCCACGAACGCCTCGCCCTTGACGCGCAGCACCTCGACCCGCACGACGCGCAGGTACTGCGGCACGAACACCACCGTGATCGACAGGGCCGTGGCCCCGACGCCGGAGGCCAGCGACGACTGCCCGCCCGAGATCACGATCGCGCCGAGGATCGCCAGCAGCAACGACGGGAACGCATAGATCGCGTCGGCCACCAGCACCAGCACCCGGTCGAGCCACCCGCCGAAGTACCCGGAGAGCAGCCCGAGCGCCACGCCCAGCACGATCGAGGCGAGGATCGACGCGATCACCACGAGCAGCGCCGTCTGGGCGCCGAAGATCACGCGCGACAGCACGTCGTACCCGCCCACGGTGGTGCCCAGCAGGTGCCGGCCCGACGGCGGTTCCTGCGCGCCGAACGGCCCGGCGGCGTCGCGCAGCTGGCTGTGCCCGTAGGGGGCCAGCACGGGCGCGAGGGCCGCGACCAGCACGAACAGGCCCGTGAGCACCAAGCCGGCGACCAGCATCCCGCGCTGGAGGCCCACGCTCTGCCGCAGCTGCCGCACCACGGGCAGCTTGCCCGCCTCGATGCGTGCCATGTCAGTACCTCACCCTCGGGTCCACCAGGGCGGCGACGATGTCGACCAGGAAGTTGGTCACCGCCACCACCACGGCCATGAGCGCGACGATCCCCTGGACGGCCACGAAGTCGCGCGCCTGCAGGTACTGGGCGAGCTGGAATCCCAGTCCGCGCCACTCGAACGTCGTCTCCGTGAGCACGGCCCCCACCAGCAGCATCGCCACCTGGAGGCCCACGACGGTGATAATCGGGATGAGCGCCGGCCGCCACGCGTGCGCCGTCACCAGGCGGCGCTCGCGCACCCCGCGCGACCGGGCGGCGTCCACGTACTCCCGGCCGAGCGTGCCGATCATGTTGGTGCGCACCAGGCGCAGGAACACGCCGGCGGTGAGCAGGCCCAGCGCCGTGGCGGGCAGCGCGGCGTGCTGGAGCACGTCGACCACCACCCACGGCTGCCCCGTCCGGATCGCGTCGACGAGCATGAACCCCGACGTCGCGTGCGCCTGCTGCATCGCGATCTCGCCGTCGGTGGACACGCGCCCGGCCACGGGCAGCCAGCCCAGCCCGACGGCGAACACGAGCTTGAGCAGCAGCCCCGCGAAGAACACGGGCGTGGCGTAGGCGAAGATCGCCAGGATGCGCAGCACGGCGTCGGGCCACCGGTCGCGGAAGTACGCGGCGAGCATGCCCAGCGGCACGCCCAGCACGATCGCCACGATCACCGCGTACACGGCGAGCTCCAGCGTGGCCGACCCGTAGGTGACCAGCACCTGCGTGACGGGGCGGTTGTCCGACAGCGTGGTGCCGAAGTCGCCGCGCGCGACCGCGCCGAGGTAGTCGACGTACTGGACCAGGATCGGCCGGTCGTAGCCGGCCGCGTGGATGCGCTCGGCGAGCTGGTCGGGCGTGAGGCGCCCGCCGAGCGCGGCCGTGATCGGGTCACCCGTGGCGCGCATGAGCACGAACACGGTGGTGACGAGGATGAACACCGTCGGGATGATCAGCAGGAAGCGCACCAGGACGTACCGTCCGAGTGCGCCTCCTGCCGGGGGACGCGCGGCCACGGGCGGACGTCAGCCCTTGGAGAGCGCGCCGTAGCGGAACTTGAACGAGGCGTCGAGGGTCTTGTCGGCCCCGGTCACCCCGGTGCGCACGACGGCGACCTGCGCGCCCTGCAGGTACGGGACGGTCGAGAGGTCCTTGGCCTCGGCGTCCTGGATCTGCCCGATGAGCTGCGAGCGCTTGGCCTTGTCGGACTCGACGCCCTGCTCGGTGATGAGCTTGTCCACGGCGGGGTTGCTGTAGTGGTTGCCGAGGAAGTTCTTCGTGAGGAAGAACGGCGTCAGGTAGTTGTCGGCGTCCGAGTAGTCCGGGAACCAGCCCAGCTGGTAGGCCGGGTAGACGTCGGAGGTGCGGTCCTTCGAGTACTGCACCCACTCGGTGGTCTGCAGGTTGACCTGGAACAGGCCGTTCGCCTCGAGCTGGTCCTTGATCAGCGCGTACTCGTCGCCCGACGACGGGCCGTAGTGGTCGTTCGAGTACTGCAGCGACAGCTTGACCGGCGTCGTGACCCCGGCGTCGGCGAGCGTCTGCTTGGCCTTGTCGGCCGACGGGCCGCCGTTGCCGTCGCCGTACAGGCCCTTGAGCGCCTCGTTCGCGCCGGTCAGGCCGTCGGGCACGAAGGAGTACAGGGGCGTGTAGGTGCCCTTGTAGACCTGGTCGGCGATCGCCTTGCGGTCGATGAGGTCGGCGACGGCCTCGCGGACGGCGAGCGCCTTGGCCGGGTCGGCCTGGGGCGTCTTGGCCCCGTACGGCATGGTGTTGAAGTTGAACGTGATGTAGCGGATCTCGCCGCCGGGCCCGTTGACGACCTTGACGTTCTTGTCCTTGCCGAGCGAGTCGATGTCGGTGGCCGACAGCGAGCGCCAGGCGACGTCGACGGACCCCTGCTGGATCTCGAGCTTGAGGTTCGAGGCGTCGGCGAAGTACTTGACGTTGACGTCGGCCGTGGCGGGCTTGCCGAGCAGGCCCTGGTAGCCGGGGTACTCCTGGTAGCTGATGAGTTGGTTGACGGCGTAGCTCTTGATCTCGTACGGCCCGGCGAACGCGTTGCCGGAGACGATCGTCTGGTCCGGCGTGACGGCGGTGGGCGAGAACACCTGCTCGTCGACGATGGGGCCAGCGGGCGACGACAGCACCTGCGGGAACGTCTGGTCGTTGGGCGACTTGAGGTGGAACACCACGGTGGTGGGGTCCGGGGCGTCGGTCGACTGGAGGTTCCACAGCAGCGACGACGGCCCGTCGGGCGCGGCGATCTTGAGCTGGCGGTCGAACGTGAACTTGACGTCCGACGACGTGAGGTCGTGGCCGTTGGCCCACTTGAGCCCGGGCTTGAGCTTGACGGTGTACTCGGTGGGGGCCGTGAACGAGGCCGAGGCGGCGATGTCCGGCTTCACGTCCGGGCTGCCGTACGGGGTGTTCATGAGGAACGGGTACACCTGGTTCATCACCGCGAACGACCCGTTGTCGTAGGACCCGGCGGGGTCGATCGACGTGATCTTGTCGGTGGTGCCGATGGTGAGGGACCCACCTCCGCCGCCGCCGTGGGTGGCGCCGTGGCTCCCGCTGCTGCAGGCGGTCAGTGCCAGGGTCAGCGCGGCGACGCCGGCCGCGGCCGCCACCAGCCGCCCTCGGGTCGCTCGGACGGAGCTCATGTGTGATCCCCTCTCGCTCGGCGCGGTGTGTCCGCGGTGCGAGCGTTCTAGCACGCCGGGGTGTTACCTGGATCACACCTTCGCCGTTCGTGATGACATCGTGACAGTCGGCACAACCGGCCAGCCTGGGGCCCCGTCCAGGGTCGCGACCTAAACTGCGAGACATGCCCGAGACGGTTCCCCCCGGTGCGGCCGCGACCCCCACGGGCCCGCAGACGGCCGCCCTGCGAGCCGTCCTCTTCGAAGACCTGACTCCCGACACCGAGCGGGTCCGCGTCGTCGACACCCCCGAGCGCCGCGTGCGCCACCCCTCCGACGTCCTGGGGATGATCGGTTCGGCGGTGGGGATCGCGCTCGTGCTGTTCCTCTCGGTGATCGCGCACGGCACCACCGAGGGCGTCACGTCCGACGTGCAGGGCGGGTTCGACCGCCTGCTCGGCGAGATCCTCGTGTTCCCGGTCAACGTGCTCGAGGGCCTGATCGTCATCGTGCTGCCGGTCGCCGTACTGGTGGAGCTGGCGGCGCGGCGCCTGGGGCGGCAGGTGGTCGAGTCGATCGCCGCGGCCGCCGTCGGCATGGCGCTCGGGATCGTCGCGCTGGTGCTGGTGCGGCAGCTGGGCACGCCGGACTTCATCCGAGGGCTGTCGGCGCCCGACGTCGGCCTCACCATCCCCGCGTACGTGTCGGCGGTGTCGGCGCTGCTCACCGTGGCCGGGCCGCGCACCCGCCGCCGCACCGTGCGCTGGTCGTGGAACCTGCTGTTCGTCGCGCTGCTGATCGTGCTGATCGTGGGCCGCGTGTCCCTGCCGGGCGTGCTGCTGGCCATCCTGATCGGCCGGCTCGCGGGCCAGGCCATCCAGTACCTCTCGGGCGTGCGGTCCGAGCGCGCGTACGGCCCCGCGCTGGTCCAGGCGGTACGACGCGCCGGGTTCCGCCCGACGGCGCTCGTCCGGGTGCGTGACCTGGGTGCGGCGTCGGGCGTCGACGACCTGGCCCGCCTCGAGGACGTCGCCGCCGTGACCACGTCGTCGGACCCGGCGGCCGTGGCCCTGACGCGCTCCGGCGACAACCGCGTGTACGCCATGGTCGACCAGTCCGGGATGCGGCACGACGTCGTCGTGCTCGACGGCGACCGGCAGGTGGTCGGCATCGTGACCCGGCTGTGGCGGGCCCTGCGCATGCGTGGCCTGGAGGGCCGGGCGGCGATCTCGCTCAAGGCCGTGGCCGAGCGCACCGCCCTGCTGGGCTACGCCGCCGCCGGCGCGGGGGTTCGCACGCCCCGCATCCTGGGCCTGGGCATGGCCGAGGACTCCGTGGCGCTCGTGCTGGAGCACGCCCGCGGGGCCGTCTCGCTGCGCGACCTGCCCGACATCGAGCTCGAGGGCGAGCGCGGCGACGCCGTGCTCTCCGAGGCGTGGGAGCAGCTGCTGCGCGCCCACGCCGCCGGCCTGGCCCACCACCAGATCACCGAGGACGTGCTGCTGGTGCACCGCGGCCCGGACGACGCCCCGCACGTGTGGATCACGGGCTGGGAGCAGGGTGAGATCGCCTCGTCCACGCTGTCGCGCCGCCTCGACCTGACGCAGCTGCTGGCGGTGCTGGCCCTGCGGGTCGGGGCGCAGCGCGCCGTCATGTCAGCCACCAAGGCCCTGCCCGACTCCGAGATGAGCGCCATCGGGCCGCTGCTGCAGACCATCGCGCTGCCCACCACCACGCGCCTGGCGGTGCGGCGCGCCAAGGGCCTCATGGACGACATCCGCACGGCGCTCCTGGAGCGCATGCCGGAGGCCGACGTCGCGCCCACGCGCCTGACCCGCTTCGGGGCGCGCACCATCATCACGCTGGCGCTGACCATCACCGCCGTCTTCGTGATCGTCGGCACGATGAACTTCGAGGACATCAAGACCGCGATCTCCGAGGCGAACCCCTGGTGGGTGGCGGCGTCGTTCGTGTTCGCGGGGACCACGTGGTTCGGCGCGGCGCTGACGCTCGTGGCGTTCTCCCCGGGCCGGATCTCGGTGCTGCGGGCCACGCTCGCGCAGATGGCCGGGTCGTTCGTGGCCCTGGCGACGCCGGCCGGCATCGGCCCCGCCGCGCTCAACCTGCGCTTCCTCAACCGGCGCGGCGTCGCGGTGCCCATGGCGGTCGCGACGGTGGCGCTGGTACAGATCTCGAACATCGTGGTCACGGTGATCCTGCTGATCATCATCACGCTGACCACGGGCTCGGGCGGCCTGATCCAGCTCCCGTCGAACACGGTGCTCATCACCGTCGCGATCGTCGCCCTGGTGGTGCTGGCGCTGCTGCTGGTGCCGTGGGTGCGCCGGTGGGCGTGGGAGAAGACCCGCCCCACGCTCGAGCAGGTGTGGCCCCGCCTGTCCCAGATGCTCGGGCAGCCCACCCGCCTGGCCCTGGGCATCGGCGGCAACGTCATCATGACCATGGGGTACGTGCTCGCGTTCGACGCGTCGCTCCAGGCGTTCGGCCGCTCGCTCGCCATCGTCGACGTCGCCGTCATCTACCTGGTGGGCAACACCCTGGGCGCGCTGCTGCCCACCCCGGGCGGCCTGGGCGGAGTCGAGGGCGCCCTCATCGCCGGCCTGACGTCCGCGCACCTGCCGCTGTCGATCGCGACCACGGTGACGCTCCTGTACCGCGTCATGTCGTACTGGATCCGCGTGCCGATCGGCTGGGTGGCGATGCGCTACCTGGAGTCGAAGAACGACCTCTGAGGACGACGAAGGCCGCCCCCGCGAACAAACGCGGGGGCGGCCTTCGCCTCATCGGCTAGTTCACTCCGAGACGGCCTTCTTCAGCACCGAGCCGGCCGAGACCTTGACGCCGAAGCCGGCGGGGATCTGGATCTCCTCGCCCGTGCGCGGGTTGCGGCCCGTGCGAGCGGCGCGCTCGACGCGCTCCACCGAGAGCAGGCCCGTGATCTTCACGGCCTCGCCCTTGGCGAGCGACTCGACGAGCACCTCCTGGAAGGCGTTGAGGGCGGCCTCGGCCTGAGCCTTGGTGAGCTCGGCCTTGCCGGCGATGGCCGAGGCGAGCTCGGACTTGTTGAGAGACATGCGTTTCCCTTCTCCGGTTCACGTGTGTGAGCCATCCGCAGCCCGTAGGCCGGGAGGACTGTGGGCCACACTAGAGAGGATTCGCGGAAATCCGCGACTTCTCCCCCCTGTGTCCGGTTTTCCGTGACCGATCCCGCGCCCAGGGGTGTCGCTGCTTCGCCGCGCGCGACGACGGCGCGACCACCACGATGGTGCAGGTGAGCAGCCGTTCCTGGGTGTCCCGCTCCGCCACGGCGGTGTCGGTGAGCCTGGTCCTGGTCGGCGGGGCGGGTGCGGCGGGTGCCGCGCCCCTCCCCGACCCCCGCGCGTGGACGTCGTCGCAGGTCGCGTCGGTGACGGCGCTCGCACCGCCCGCGCAGGCGGCCGTGACGCTCTACCGGGCCCAGGCCGAGGCGTTCCTGCGCTCCCTGCCGGGCGGCGACGCCGCGACCATCCGTTGGGGCGACCCCCACGGGCACCTGGGCGGGGTGTGGATCCCCGGCTCCAGCACGATCATCCTGAACCCGGCCCAGCTCGACGGGAACCTGCCCCTGACGCAGGACGTGCTGCGCCACGAGATCGCGCACGTGCACCAGAACCGCACCATGGCGGCGACGGGCATGCCGCTGCCCGCCTACGAGGCCCGGCTCGACACGATCTTCGACGGCCAGGGCGTGGAGAGGTCGGCGGACGCCGTCGCCGTGCTGCTCGGGGCCAGGACGGTGCGCTACCAGAGCACGTTCACGCCCGCCCAGCTCGCCGCGGCCCGCGCCATCCTGGCCGACCGGGTGCCCTGAGTCAGTGCTGGCCGCGGGGCCCGTTCGGGTCCAGCCCGCGGCGGCGCAGCACCAGCAGGCCGATCACGGCCAGCGCCGCGACGACGAGCGCGCCGACACCGGTCCACATGCCCGAGCTGTCGCCCGTGGTGGCCGGCGCGACGGTGGGGCTGGCCGTCGGGGACGGCGTGGCCGGGTCGGCCGTCGGCGTGGGCGACGGGCTGGCGGCCTGCGGCACCGCGAGCGTCACGTGGATGGTGCCCTCGACGGGGTGGCCGTCGTCGGACACCACGCGCCAGGCCACCTCGTAGCTGCCGTTCGCGAGCGCCGGCGGGGCCGGGACGCTCACCTTGGTGCCGGAGACGGTGGCGTCCTGGCGGATGGGCTCGCCGCCCTGGGGGGTGATGACCACCTGCGCGCCGGTGGCCAGAGGGTCCTCGACGAACGTGAACGTGAAGGCCGCGGGCACCGCGGTGAGGGTGGCGCCGTCGGCCGGGTCGGAGGAGACCAGGCGGTCGTGGGCGCTCGCCGGGGCGGCGATGCCGACCACCGCCATGAACGCGACGACCACGGGCACGACAAGACGACGCAGCGACCTCATGCCCCCGACCCTAGAGGCGCCCGGCACCGCACCGTGCGCCGGTCGCTATGAGATTCGCCGCACCGCGGGCGCGCGTCGGGCAGACTCGGGGCATGGTCGCCCCGTTCTGGTCCGCGTACTCCCACGGGTTCGCACGCGTCGCCGCGTGCACGGTCCCGGTCACCGTCGCCGACCCGGCCGCCAACGCGGCCCGCGTCGTCGAGCAGGCGCGTGCCTGCCACGACGACGGCGTGGCCGTCGCGGTGTTCCCCGAGCTGTGCCTCACGGGGTACGCGATCGACGACCTGCTGCTCCAGGACCCGCTGCTCGAGGCCGCCGCCGACGCCCTCGCCGACGTGGTCGAGGCCTCCGCCGACCTCATGACCGTGCTGGTGGTGGGCCTGCCGCTCGAGGCCGGCGGGCGCGTGCTCAACTGCGCGGCCGTGGTGCACCGCGGGCGCGTGCTGGGCGTCGCCCCCAAGTCCTACCTGCCCAACTACCGCGAGTTCTACGAGAAGCGGTGGTTCGCGCCCGGCGACGACCGCCGCGGCTCGTCCGTGCGGGTGCTCGGCGAGGACGTGCCGTTCGGCCCCGACCTGATCTTCGAGGCGTCCGACGTCGCGGGCCTGCGGCTGCACGTCGAGGTGTGCGAGGACATGTGGGTGCCCGTGCCGCCGTCGGCCGAGGCGGCGCTCGCCGGGGCGACCGTGCTGGCCAACCTGTCGGCGTCGCCCATCACGGTGGCGCGGGCCGAGGACCGGCGGCTGCTGGTGCGGTCCGCCTCGGCCCGCTGCAACGCCGCCTACGTGTACGCGGCCGCCTCCCAGGGCGAGTCCTCGACCGACCTGTCGTGGGACGGCCAGACGATGGTCTACGAGCTGGGCGACCTGCTCGGCGAGTCCGAGCGGTTCCCGGACGGGCCGCGGCGCACCGTCGTCGACGTCGACCTCGACCGGCTGCGGCAGGAGCGGCTGCGGCAGGGCTCGTTCGACGACAACCGGCGGGCCCTGGCCGCGCGGACGTCGGGCTTCCGCACGGTGTGGCTGGAGCTGGGGCCGCCGTCGGGCGACATCGGGCTGCTGCGGCACGTGGACCGCTTCCCGTTCGTGCCCGACGACCCCGAGCGGCTCGCGCTCGACTGCTACGAGGCCTACAACATCCAGGTCACCGCGCTGGAGAAGCGCCTGACGTCCATCGGGACGCCCAAGGTGGTCATCGGCGTCTCCGGCGGCCTGGACTCGACGCACGCGCTCATCGTCGCGGCAAAGGCGATGGATCGGCTGGGGCGTCCACGGTCGGACATCCTCGCGTACACGCTGCCGGGCTTCGCCACGGGCACCGAGACCAAGGACCGCGCGTGGCGGCTGGGGCGCTCGCTCGGGGTGAGCTTCGAGGAGATCGACATCCGGCCCGCCGCCGAGCAGATGCTGCGCGACCTGGGCCACCCGTACGGGCGCGGGGAGCGCCAGTACGACGTGACCTTCGAGAACGTGCAGGCCGGCCTGCGCACCGACTACCTGTTCCGGCTCGCCAACCACCTGGGCGGCATCGTGCTGGGCACGGGCGACCTGTCCGAGCTCGCCCTCGGGTGGGCGACGTACGGCGTGGGCGACCAGATGTCGCACTACGTGATCAACTCCGGGGTGCCGAAGACGCTCATCCAGCACCTGATCCGCTGGGTGATTGCCTCCGAGCAGTTCTCCGGTGACACCAACGCCGTGCTCGACGAGATCCTCGACCAGGAGATCTCCCCCGAGCTCGTGCCCGCCGACGCCGACGGCGTGCTCCAGTCCACGCAGGCCAAGATCGGGCCGTACGAGCTGCAGGACTTCACGCTGTTCTGGACGCTCCGGCACGGGCTGCGGCCCTCGAAGATCGCGTTCCTGCAGTGGCACGCGTGGCACTCGGCGGCGCTCGGCGCCTGGCCGCCCGGGTTCGGCGACGCCGACCGCAACGAGTACTCGATCGAGACCATCAAGCGCTGGATGGACCTGTTCTTCCGCCGGTTCTTCGCCAACCAGTTCAAGCGGTCCGCGATCCCCAACGGGCCCAAGGTGTCGGCGGGCGGGACCCTGTCGCCGCGCGGCGACTGGCGGATGCCCTCCGACGCGTCGGCGGCGGCATGGCTGGCGGACCTGGAGACGGTGCCGGGGGCGGAGCCTGTCGATACCCCTTGACTTTCCCCTTGGGAAAGTGGACTCTCTTTCCAACAAGGAAAGTGAGGGGATCGACATGAGCATCTCTCCCGACGAGGCCCGCGCCGCGCTCGCGGCCGCAGAGACGGGGCGCCGCGCCGTCGCCGACGAGGTCGGCCTGCCCGCCTGGTACTGGTGGGGCCTCGGCGCGTGCTGGATCGCGCTCGGCACGATCGGCGACCTCGGCACCTGGTGGCTGACCTCGGTGGCCACGCTGGTCTTCGGCGCCGTGCACTCCTGGGTGTTCGGCCGCGTGGCCGACGGCCGGCGCCGCACGTCGCTGGTGACCGTGAGCCGTGAGGTCGCCGGCCGCCGCACGATGCTGAACGTCTGGTTTCTGCTGCTCGCGATGATCGTGGTGGGCGCCGGGTTCGCGCTGCTGATCGCCGCCGACGGCGCCCGCCACCCCGGCACCATCGCCTCCGTTCTCCCCGCGGCCATCATCGTGGCGGGCGGCCCGCGGCTCGTGCGCTGGTCGGCAGGGTCATGACCGACGTCGCGCCCCGCTTCGACGAGCTGATCCACCCGGCCACCCGCCTCCAGCTCGTGGCAGCGCTCGCCGCCGCCGACTGGGCCGAGTTCGCGTTCCTGCGGGACCGGCTCGGGCTGTCCGACTCGGCGCTGTCCAAGCAGCTCAGCGCCCTCGAGGAGGCCGGGTACGTGGCCACGGACCGCGTGCTCGACGCCGGCCGACGCCGGGTCCGGGCCCGCCTGACGTCCGCCGGGCGCGAGGCGCTGGCGGGCCACCTGGCGGCCCTCCAGGAGCTGCTGGCGGGCACGTAGTCCCCCGCTTGTCGTCCGGGGAGGTCGGGGCTGAGGCCGCATCGGCCCGGACAAGCGCGTGCGGCAGAGGAGCGCGCAACCCGGGGTTGACGTTGGTCGCAACCCCGGGTTGACTGCCTTCATGAGCGAAGACGCCAGTGCCGCTTGGGTCGCGGCCCTCCCGCATCGCGAGGAGGCCGCGCGGGGGGCAGTCATCGAGCGGCTGACATCCGTCGGGCTGACAGCGTCCGACGTCGACGCGGCGTTCACCGACTTGGGCGACGCCCTGTGCCGCCGAGCGGGGGGCGCTGGTGAGACCGAAGCCGATCTACGAGACGCGGTGCTGCTTGTCGAGCTGGGTGCCTATCTCGCCTACGCCCAGGAACGGGCGGCCGCGCGCCGACGGCTGGCCTACGGGCGCCTGCTTCAACGGGTCAGCGTCGCGGACCTGGCGGCGGTCCTCGGCGTGAGCCGTCAGGCCGTCCACAAGACCGCCACGAGCGGCGACTCGCGCGACACCTATGCGACCACTCTGAAGAGGAGCAACCTCAGATGACATCCGGCAAGCGCGACCGCACGACGCGAGCGGTGTGGGTACGGCTCGGCGCCGCGTACGCGGTGTCTCGAGGCGCATTCATCGCCGTGGCGCTCGGAACTGCCTCGGCCGTGCCCATAGACACACCGCTCAGCCTGGTCATCGCCACGGTGACTGGCCTCGCCGGAGTCGCCTTGCTCCTGCTTGCCCTCGAGCTGCAGAAACGAGCCCGATGGATCGCAGCTCCGTCTCTCTCGATCACGCGATACACGCTTCCGCTCGCCGCAGTCCTGGACGCGGCGATCGTCCTCGGGTGCGCCCTCATGGTTTCGTCTGTCTCGGCTCCGCGGGCAATCTTTCCGGCGGCCGCTCTGATCACGACCGCGTCGATCGCGCTGAGCACGTGGGCGCTCGGGGGCGCGGCGCGCCATCTGCGGGAACCCGCGCTTCCGCTCGCGGTCGGCGTCGGGAGCGTCGTCGTCCGAGTGGCCGGCGCCTTCGCCGCCTGGGCGGTCGCCGCCCGGGTCGTGCCACCCGAGTGGCGGGCTGCGCAGGCGGCTGAGTGTGCCGGCGCCGTCACCGTGATCGCTCTGGTCGCGCTCGCGGCCCGCTTCGGCGCCAGGTGGGCTCGGCACCAGATCACCTTCCGCATCTGAGTCCGAAGCTGCCCAGTTCTCAGAGAGCCGCGGCCCGCTCCACCTCGACGGCGGTGGCGGTGGCCTCGGTCATGCGCGCGACCCTAGCGGAGCGCGGCACCCCGGGACGACGGCGCGCGGCACCCCAGCACGACGCCCCGACAGGCCCGAACAAGTACCGTCGAGGGCATGGTGCCCCCGGACGGGCCGCCCTGGTTCGGCTGGGGTGCGGCCGCGCAGCCTCGCGACGGGCGGCTGTTCGCCCGACGGCGCCCGCGGGCGGGGATCGCCGTGATCCTTGCGCTGATCAGCATCGGTGGGACCTTCGGCGCGTGGCACGCCCAGCACGCCGGCCCGCGGCTCGCTCCTGGCGCCGCTCTGCTCGCGCTGGTGACGCCCGTGGCGATCCTCGCGCTGCTGCCCCGGTTCCCGCGCACCGCGACCCTCGCCTCGGCCGCGGCGACCTTCACCTATGTGGCCCTCGGGTACCCGTGGGGGCCGGCGGTGTTCAGCGGGATCGTGCTGCTGTTCCTCGTGATGCTGACGGGCGAGGCCCGGCAGGCGCGCGTGCTCTCGGGGGCGGGGGCGACCTTGCTGTTCGGCGCGGTGGTCGGGGCAGGCACGCTGCGCGAGCACCCGCCGGCGGTGGGCTCGCTGCTGGGCGGCGCCGCGTGGGCGGCCGTCGTGCTGCTCATGGCCAACGGGATGCGCGAGCGCTCCGCCCGGTTCGCGGAGGCCCGCGCCGCGCAGGCGCGCAGCCTCGCCGAGCGGCAGAGCGCCGCCGTCGCCGCGGAGCGCCTGCGCATCGCCCGCGAGATGCACGACGTGCTCGCCCACTCCCTCAGCGCCATCAGCGTGCAGGCCGGCATGGGGCTGCACCTGCTCGACCGCGACCCGGCCCAGGCCCGCACCGCCTTGACCAACATCCGCGCCACCAGCGCGGAGGCGCTCGACGAGGTGCGAGCGGTGCTCGGCGTGGTGCGCGACGGCGAGGCGCCCCTCGCCCCCACGTGGAACCTCGAGGCGCTGCCCCGGCTCGTCGCGCTCGCCGGCACGGAGCGGCTCACCGCCACGCTCGACGTCGACCCGCAGGCCCACGACCTGCCCGAACGGCTCGCCGGAGTCGTCTACCGGGTGGCCCAGGAGGCCCTGACCAACGTGCGCCGGCACGCGCCCGGCGCGTCGCGGGCGCAGGTCCGCGTCGTCGTCGGCGGTGCCGGGCCCGCCCGGTCCGTGACGGTGAGCGTGGACGACGACGGCGGGGTGGCCTCGACAGGCCCGACCACCGGCGGCAGCTCGCGTGCCGCGCCCGGCTTCGGCCTGCTCGGTATGCGCGAGCGCGTCGAGGACGCCGGCGGCACCTTCGAGGCCGCCCCCACCGCCGCGGGCTGGCGAGTCCGCGCGACCGTCCCGTGGCCCGACCAGGAAAGGGACCTCGCATGATCACCGTGCTGCTCGCCGACGACCAGGCGCTGGTACGCGGGGGCTTCCGCGCGCTGCTCGACGCGGAGGACGACGTGCGCGTCGTCGCCGAGGCCGCGACCGGCGACGACGCCGTGACCCTCGCCCTGGAGCACCTGCCCGACGTGGTGCTCATGGACATCCGCATGCCCGGCCTGGACGGCCTGGAGGCGACCCGCCGCATCGTGGCCGACCCACGCGCGGCGGGCGTGCACGTGGTGGTGGTGACCACGTTCGAGCTCGACGAGTACGTCGCGGAGGCGATCCGCGGCGGGGCGTCGGGGTTCCTGGTCAAGGACACCGAGCCGGAGGACCTGATCCGGGCGGTGCGCGTGGCGGCGGCGGGCGACGCGCTGCTCTCCCCCACCGTGACCCGCCGTCTGCTGGCCCGCGTGGCCACGGCGACCCGCCCGGTGAGCGCGCCCAAGGCCCTCGCCGACCTGACCCCGCGCGAGCGCGAGGTGCTGGTGGAGGTGGCCCGCGGCCTGTCCAACGAGGAGATCGCCGGCACGCTCTACCTCAGCGAGTCGACGGTCAAGACGCACGTCAGCCGCGTGCTCACCAAGCTCGACGCCCGCGACCGCGCGCAGCTGGTGGTGCTGGCGTACGAGGCGGGGCTGGTGCGGCCCGGCTGGGCGGCACCCCAGGGGTAGTCGTCTCGGTACCGCAGGCCGACGACGGCGGCGGGCCTTCCAGGGGACCGTGATGGTGCGGCCGGAAAGACCGGCTGGCACCGTTCTGGAGGCTGAGATGCTCTCGACCCTTGCAACCACCGTCGTCGCCCACCCGGGCTGGGCGGCCGGACCCGGCGGCCCTGGCTGGTGGATCGTGTTCCCGATCTTCTGGGGCCTGGTGTGGCTGACCGTGATCTTCCTGCTGGTGCGCCGCGGCCGCCGGATGTGGGCGGCGGGTGGCCCGCCGTGGGCGCGGGGCACCGGCCCCGACCCCGTCTCGGTGCTCGGCGAGCGCTACGCCCGCGGCGAGATCGACGAGGCCGAGTACCGTCGTCGGCTGGCCGTGCTGCGCCCGGAGACCCCCGGACGCCGCCCTCAGTGACCCGTGAGGAAGGCGTGCATCAGCGGTCCGCAGGTGGTGGACCCGAGCGCGCCGACCTCCACGAAGACCGCCACCGCCAGGTCGCCGTCGATCGCGATCATCCAGGTGTGCTGCTTGGTGCCGTCGCCGAACTGCGCGGTGCCGGTCTTCGCCCCGACGATGCCGGGCACGTCCTTGAGGATCGTGGCGCTGCCGGTCGCGACGACGCCGGCCATGAGGCTGCGCAGCGTCGCGGCCTCGGCGGCCGTCAGCGTGGAGGCCGCGGCCTGCGGGTCCGCCGGTGCCTTGGCGGGCCGCACCAGCACCGGGTCGACGCGCTTGCCCGCCGCGATGCTCGCGGCCACGCGGGCCATCGCGAACGGCGACGCCTCGACGCGGTCCTGGCCGATCATCGTGGCGGCGTGCTGGGCCGGCGTCGCGTCGGTGGGCACGTTCCCGACGTAGGCCCCGGCACCCGTCGGCGTCTGGACTCCCAGGCCCAGGTCTGCCGCGGTGGCTGAGAGCTCCGCCTGCGTGACCTTGCCGGCCTGGCTGATCATCGCCGTGTTGCACGACTGCGCGATGGCCTCCTTGAAGGGGATGTCGCCGATCGCGCTCTGCGGGTAGCCCGGCACGTTCTGGAACTGCTTGCCGTTCACGGTGATGGTCGGGGTGCACGGCACCTTGGTGTCGGGCGTGACGCCCTTGCGGCCCAGCGCCAGCGCGTCGACCAGCTTGAACGTCGACCCCGGCGCGAACTTGCCCAGCATCGCCGTGTCGAGGCCGTTGCTGCCCGGGCCCGACGCCGCGGCCAGCACGTTCCCGGTGGACGGCTGGATCGCCACGATCGCGCTCGCGGAGTCGGTCACCCCCGCGAGCACGCTCTCGGCGCGCTCCTGTAGGCCGACGTCGAACGTCGTCTGCAGCGGCGTACCGTTCACGGCCTTCTTCGTGTACAGCTCGCGGGGCTGGGGGTCCTTGTCGTCGGGGTTCGCCGCCGTGACCTCGATGCCGGGCGTGCCGGCGAGCTGCGCGTCGTACGCCTTCTGCAGGCCCGAGAGGCCCGTGATGTCGCCCTTCTGGACGCGGCCCTTCGACTGGTTGATGATCTCGGCCGTCGCCTCGCCCGAGCGGCCCAGGATCGCTCGCGCGAACGTCGACGTCGGCGGGAGCGCCTCCGTACCGTCGAGCACGCCCACGCCGTCGGTCGCCCGGGCGGCGTCGACGTCGATGGCCGGGGCGTCCTGACGCACCGTGACCAGCTGGACGAAGGCCTTCGGCCCGGCGCTCGCGACCCGCTTCGCGTACGCGTCGGCGTCGACCGTGACGCCGCCTGCCGTCGCGATCCGGGCGAGCTCCCGCGCCGTCGCGTCCCACGCCGTCGAGGCGACGTGCGTCTTGTCGACGCCGATGGTCCACACCTTGCGGGTGGTGACCAGCGGCTCACCCTTGCCGTCGAGCACGTCGGCGCGGACCGGGGCGACGCGCTTGACCGTCACGCGCTCGCCCGGCGCCAGGCCCGGCACCAGCACCTCGGGCGCCCACGCCGTCTCCCACGTGCCAGGGCCGTCCTTGCCCTTGGCCGGCGGCGTCCACGTGAGCTCCGCGCGCGTCAGGTAGTTCCACGTCTCGCCGTCGCCCAGCGGCCACGACCAGGAGAGCGTCGCCGTCGCCTTCTTGCCCGCCTGGTCGCCGTCCTGCAGCGTGGCGAGCTTGGCGAGCTTCACGTCGGGCTGCTTGGCGCCCACGGCCGTGAGCAGCGGCGCGAGGATCTCCGTGAGCTGCTGCTGCGGGTCGCCCGTGCTGTCCGCCGTCATCGGCACCTTCGCCAGCGTGCCCGTCTTCAGGCCCGTGACCAGCGCGTTCACGGCGGGCTTGGGTGCCGGGACGTCGGGCGAGCACGCCACGAGCGGCAGCGCCAGCGCCGACGTCAGCGCCAGCGCGACGACGCGCCGCGGCGTCAGCCCGCGCGCGAACCGGTGGAGTGGGGACGGGGTGGTGCCGGTCGGCGTGCGCACGCGGGCAGGCTAGCGGACCCCTCGGACAGCGTGGAACAGGTTTGCCGGGGTGGCGCTAGGGTCGCCGCTCGACGACGGCGCAGGAAGGGATGGCGCGATGGACCCGGTCTTGACGACCCGTGGGGACGGCACGGAGCTGACCGTCGTCCACGGGTCCGAGGCGATCCTGCGGGAGATCGCGCGGCTGAGCGACGAGGCCACCGAGACGATGGACTCGCTGCTGCCGCACGTGCCCACCAAGGAGGCGCTCGACGTCGCCCTCGCGAAGGACACCGAGCCGCTGCGCCGGGGCGTGCGGCTGCGGTCGATCTTCCCCGCCGCCGCGCGCGACCTCGACTACGTGCGGGACTACGCCGCGGCGTTCCAGGGCCGCGGCGCGAGCGTCCGGACCAGCGCCGTCACGCCTGCGCGGGCGATCGTGTTCGACCAGAAGGTCGCCTTCGTCATCACCGGGGCACGGACACCGCGAGCCCGCGGCGTCACCGCGCGCGACTCCGCGTTCGCAGACGCGATCTCCGGGCTCTTCCTGGTGCTCTGGGACGGAGCCGTCGACCTTCCCGGCGAGACGGAGACCTCCTCGATCTCCGCCGTCGAGCGCTCCATCCTGCGCAGCATGCAGCTCGGCGTGAAGGACGAGGCGATCGCGCGCTCCATGGACGTCTCGCCCCGGACCGTGCGGCGGGCCATCGACGCGATGGCCGCCCGGGTGGGCGCGGAGTCGCGGCTCGCGCTGGGCGTCGAGGCGGCCCGCCGCGGCTGGCTCGACGGCTGACCGGCGCCCGGCGCCGACCCGACCCGGCGTCATGTCCACTTGTGGACACCCTCCAGCCCTTCCCCCAGCCGCGGAAGGCCCCGTAGGTTGCCGCTGCGTTCGGTTGCTTGAGGCATGTGGAGGACTTGTGGGACACGACCTGTGGACGGAGGCGCTCGAGGCCGCGACCCGCGACCCCCTCGGCGTCGGGTCGATCCCGTGCCCGGACTGCGGAGCACGCTCGCTCCGCATCGCGTTCGTGGTCGACCGGCCCGAGGACACCAGCGCCGTCGTGGCCTTCTGGTGCGACTCCTGCCTGTACGGGATGGTGCCTCAGCGGGTGCGCCTGCCGGAGGACGTCGTTCCCGTCGGACGCGCGGACGGCAGCGGGATTCCGTACTACTCGCTGGTGAGCCCGACGTGACTGCACGAACGAACGGTGGAGCAAGTGCGGACGGAGTGACGGAGCGTCGACCGTAGTGATCGGTCACTGCAACGCGCCCTCAACGTGACCAATCACTACGGCCGCTCCGTGGGTGGCGCTAGAACTGGGCCCGCGCCGAACCCCGCGAAAGAGTGAGCCCCGGGGACCGCCGATGGGCGGATCTCCCGGGGCTCGACACTTTGCGCGGAAGCGACTTGCTTAGCTCGCCCGCACCGTCCGCACCACGGGCTCCCAGTCCGACTTGACCAGCGGTGCCGTGTCCTCGTCGAGCCGGCCGGCCCACACGCGGGCGTCTGCGATCGCTTCCGTGAGCAGCGTGCGCAGGCGGGCGTCGACGTCGGGCACGAAGGCCTCGCTGATGCCCTGGACGGCGGTGGACACGACGGACGGCGCGGCGTCGCGCACGAACCGTCGAGGCTTGACGTGCGTGCCCTCGCAGAACTTGCGGGCCCACTCGGCAGTGCGCGGCACCGTCGCCAGCGCCTCGGCGCTCTCCGGCTCGATGGTG
This sequence comes from Promicromonosporaceae bacterium, assembly GCA_009783295.1. GTDB lineage: Bacteria > Actinomycetota > Actinomycetes > Actinomycetales > Cellulomonadaceae > Xylanimonas. Next base: position 89,159 of record WRHK01000002.1, on the reverse strand, counting down.
CCCTCGGGGCGGCCGTCGAGGCTGTCGAGGATGCGCTCGGAGCCGATGATCGCGACGGCCAGCGTCTGCTGGCGGTCGGCGGGAGCGATCGCGATGGCCGTGCGCGCGGCGCGCAGCGCGATCCGGACGTCCCAGCGCGGGTCGTCGCTGGTCAGGCCGATGACGGACGGGATGAGCGGGGCCAGCTGGGGCCGCGCCTCGTCGGACGTCAGGTCGTTCACGGCCCGTGCCAGCATGGCCAGCAGCGGGTGCGTGCACTGCGGGTGGTCGCTCCAACGTTCGCCCGCGAGGAACGATGCGAGCTCCATGAAGCAGGCACCCCGCTTCGGGTTGCGGTGCTTGCCGCGCCCCAGCATGGGCAATGCGTCGAAACTCTGGATACCCACGTTTCCACCCCCACGGTCGAGTTCTTCCAGTGTGCGCGCGGTGTGACCCACATCGCAATCCGGTCGTGTCGGCCCTCCGTGGCACGATCGGAGTCGTGCGCCGATCCACCACCGTGCCGCTGGTCGCGCGCGAGGCCGAGGTCTCGCGGTTCCGGCGTGCGCTCGACGCGGCCGCCGGGGGCCGTCCGGGCGTGCTGCTCGTCGGCGGGGACGCGGGCGTCGGCAAGACGCGGCTCGTCACGCACCTCGCCGGTCTCGCGGAGCAGTCGGGGGCGTGCGTCGTGGTCGCGCACTGCATGGACCTGGGCGACGTCGGCATCCCGTACCTCCCGTTCTCCGAGGCCCTGGGCCTGCTGCGCGACGACGGCGGCCCGGTCGACGCCGCGATCGCGCAGCGCCCGGCGCTGGCCCGCCTGCTCGACCCGGCCGGCGTTCCCTCCGGCGTCGCCGACGCGGCGGAGCGCCTGCAGCTCTTCGACGGCATCGCGTCGGCCCTGGCCGCGGCGGGGTCGTCGGGCGCCCCGCTGGTGCTGGTGGTCGAGGACCTGCACTGGGCCGAGCCGTCCACGCGCGACGTGCTGCGGTTCCTGGTGACGCGGCTGCGGTCGGAGCACCTGCTGGTGGTGGGCACGTTCCGCGCCGACGACGTCGACCGCCGGCACCCGCTGCGCCCGCTGCTCGCGGAGCTGTACCGGCTCTCGGCCGTCGAGCGCCTGGACCTGGACCCGTTCACCGAGGCGGAGCTGCGGGAGTTCACCACCGCGGTCGCGGAGGCGCCGCTGCCCGACGCCGAGTTCGACCAGGTGCTGCGGCGGTCGGAGGGGAACGCGTTCTTCGCCGAGGAGCTGCTGGGGTCCGACGGGCCGTCGGCGGGCCTGCCCTGGTCGCTCACCGACGTGCTGCACGCCCGGCTGTCCCGCCTCGACCCGGCGGTGCAGGAGGTCGCGCGCATCGCCTCTGTCGCCGGGCGGGCCGTCCGCGAGGACCTGCTGCGGGCGGCGGCGTCGCTCACGACGGGCCTCGCCGACCCCGACACGCTCGCCGGGGCGCTACGTGACGCCGTCGCGCTGCAGGTGCTCGAGGTCGAGGGCGAGCACCTGGCTTTCCGCCACGCGCTGCTCGCCGAGGCCCTGTACCTGGACCTGCTCCCGGGCGAGCAGGCGGCGCTGCACCGCGCCTACCTGGCCGCGCTCACGCGGGACCCGGCCCTCGGCATGCCCGCCCAGCGCGCCCACCACGCGCAGCAGGGCCACGACCTGCCGACGGCGCTGGCCGCGTCGGCGGAGGCGGCCGACCTCGCCGCCGCGGTGCTGGCCCCCGACGAGGAGCTGCGCCACCGCGAGCGCGTGCTCTCCCTGTGGGACTCGGTGCCCGACGCCGCCCGGCTCGTGGGTACGGACCGCGTGGCCGTCGCCCTCGCGGCCTCCGACGCCGCCGGGCGGGCGGGCCTGTTCCCGCGCGCCGAGCAGCTCGCCCGGGCGGCGGTCGACGAGCTCGGCGAGGACCCGCCTCGCCAGGCCGCGGCGCGGACGCTGCTGGCTCGGCACCTGCTGGACCTCGAGTGCGTCGACGAGGCGGTGGAGCAGTCGCAGCGGGCCGTCGACGTGCTGGAGGCGGAAGGCCCGACGCGCGCCCGGGCGTGGGCCACGGCCCGGCTCGCCCGCGCGCTGCTCAACGTCGAGCGCGACGACGAGGCGGCGGCCGCGGCGCGCACGGCGGTCGACGTGGCCCGGGCCTCCGGCACGCCCGGCGCGGAGGCCGACGCGCTGGTCACGCTCGCCCACCTCGACGTCGAGAACCCCGCCGCCGCCGCCGAGCTGCTCACCGCGGCCCGGCGTCGGACGGCCGCCTCGGGCGACCTGCTCACCGAGCTGCGCATCACGCTGAGCCTCGCCTCGACGTACTACTACGACGGCGAGCTCGCCCGCGCCCGCGAGGGGACCACCGACGGCGTCCGCCGGGCCGAGGCGACCGGCCTGGGCTGGAGCGCGTCGGGCATCCAGCTCCACGTGTTCGCGGAGCTCGTCGACTACATGGACGGCGACCTCGCCGACCGGCAGACGCCGGCGGGCACCACCGCCCAGGCGATCCCGTTCCTGGTCGCCGTGCGCCTGTACGCGGGGGTCGCGCGGGGCGACGCCGACGCGCTCGTCCGGGCCCAGGGGCTCCGGGCCACGTGGGAGCGCGACGGCCAGATCGCGCTGTACGCGGGCGGGAACGAGGTCGACGCGCTCACCTGGGCGGGCCGCTACGACGAGGCGGTGGCGCGCGCCGTCGAGCTGGCCGAGTTCCTCGGCGCGGTGTGGTCGGAGTACTTCCTGGGCCGCATCTGGATCAGCGCGCTGGCCCTCGCCGCCCTGGCCGACGCCGCCGAGCTCGCCCGGCCCGGGTCGACGCCGCACCAGACCGCCGCCGAGCGCGCCGAGCTGCTGGAGGACGGCATGACGCTCGCCGAGGTGGCGCACGCGACCGCCGAGCGCGGCCGCCCCCGCGGCGGCCGGCTGGGACCCGAGGGCCGCGCCTGGCTGCTGCGGGTCGACGCCGAGCAGGCCCGGCTGCGCGCCGCCGCGACGGGCGCCCTCGCCGACCCGGCGCTCTGGGAGGCCACGGTCCGCGAGCTCGGCTACGGGCACCGCTACGAGACGGCGCGCGCCCGCTGGCGCTGGGCCCAGGCGCTGCACGCCGCGGGCGACACCGACGCCGCTGAGCGCGAGGCCGCGGCCGCCCTCGAGGAGGCCGACGCCATGGACGCCGCCCCGCTGGCGGGCGCCCTGCGCGAGTGGGCGCGCCGCGCGCGGGTGCCCCTGCCGGGGGCGCCGCGACCCGCCGCGTCGGAGACCTCGCTGACCGAGCGCGAGGAGGAGGTGCTGGCCCTCGTCGCCGAGGGGTTGTCCAACCGGCAGATCGGCGAGCGCCTCTACATCTCGGCCAAGACCGTGAGCGTCCACGTGTCGAACGTGCTGGCCAAGCTGGGTGTGACGGGGCGCGCGGAGGCCGTGGACGTGGCGCACCGGCGCGGGCTGCTGCGCGCGTGAGGTGGCGCGCGCTGAGCGCCGCTACTGGTTCGCCCGCCCGATCTGCAGCATCCTGAGCCAATGGCTCCGGACGTGCAGGCTGCGCCGCAGCCCCGCCTGGGGCTCACGCACGCGGACGACGAGTTCGACCGCGTCGCCCGTCTGGTGCGCCGCCAGCTCGGCGTGTCCATCGCCACGGTGGCCCTGCTCGCGCCCGACGGGATCATCCTTCCCGGGGCGCTCGGCATGCCGGAGCCGTACCAGACCACGCGCCGCCTGGTGGTCGACATGACCCTCACACGCAAGGTCGTGGAGTCGGGCCACCCGATCGTGCTGTCCGACGTCACGGCCGACCCGGAGGCCGCCGCGCTGTGCGAGCTCTTCGGCGCGTCGTCCGGTGCCGTGGCCGTGCTGCCGGTCCACGCCGACGACGAACGGCCGGTCGGCGCTCTGGTCGCCATCGACACCGCCCCACGCGTCTGGACCGCCGCCGACCTCGCGACCCTCGCAGATCTCGCGGCGTCGTGCACCGGCGAGATCCGGCTGCGCGCCGAGCGCGAGCGCGCCCGTCAGGCCGAGCGCACCGCGCGCCGCGAGGAACGGCGTTCGCAGCTGCTGCTGAGCCTGTCGGAGGCGTTCGCCGGCGCCACCACGCCCGTCGAGGTCGAGAAGGCGCTGCGGCGCGTGGTCGCGCGCGGCACGGGGGCGTCGGCGGCGCACCTGGCGATCGTCGACGCGGACCGGCGGGGCGTCACGTTCGTGGGCGGGCGCCCCGACGTCGCTCCGCAGGACGAGCGCGGTCCGTCGGCGCGGGCGCGCACCGCCCCGGGCTCCCCCGTGGGCGAGGTGGTGCGCCGCGGCCAGCCGCTGTTCTTCCGCAGCGGGGCCGAGGTCGTGGCCCGGTTCCCGCAGATGGCCGGGCAGCTCGACCACGCGGGGGCGTGCTCGCTGCTGCCCGTGCGCTCCGACGGGCGCGTCGTCGCCGTCGTCTGCACGCAGTGGGCCGACGAGCGCGAGCACGACCCCGACACGACGTCGCTCGAGGCGGCCCTCGCCCCGTACGTGGGCCACGCGCTCGACCGCGTCGCCCTGCTGGAGGAGCGCCGCCGCGTGGCCACCACGCTGCAGGACGCCCTGCTCACCGCGCCGCCCGACGTCGCGAACCTGGACATCGCCACGACCTACGCGCCGGCCACCCGCACCGACCAGGTGGGGGGCGACTGGTACGACGTCGTGGCGGTCGACGACGACACGACCGTGCTGATGATCGGCGACGTCACGGGCCACGACATGCAGGCCGCCGCCCACATGGGCCAGCTCCGGTCGATGCTGCGTGCCCTGGCGTGGAGCCACGACGAGCTGCCGTCGGTGCTGCTCACGCTGCTGGACCGCGCGAACGCCCAGCTCGGCCCGGGGGCGGGGGCGACCGCCGTCGTCGTGCGGCTGGAGCGCCTGCCCCCCGTGGGCGAGCACGGGCACGAGCCCGGCACGTACGTGGTGACCTGGTCGAACGCCGGGCACCCCCCGCCGCTGATGCTGCGGGACGACGGGTCCGTGGAGGTGCTGCACCCGCGATCCGACCTGCTGCTCGGGATCGAGCCGGGCACCGCGCGCACGGACCACACGTCGGTGCTGCGGCCCGGCGAGACCCTGCTGCTGTACACCGACGGGCTGGTGGAGCAGCGCGGGTCGCTGCTGGCCGACCGGATCCGGCTGCTGGCCGAGACGCTGTCGAGCGCGAACGGCACCGCGACGGCGGCGCTGCCGGCCACGCTGCTGCGCGCGCTCGTGCCCCCGCCCCAGCGCGACGACGTGGCCGTGCTGGCCGTGCGCGCGCGGGCCACCGCCCCACCCGGGCCCATGGTGCGCGCCGAGCGCCGGGTCGCCGACTCCCTGGCCGACCTGGGGCCCGCGCGGCGCTGGGTGGACGACATCCTCGAGCGGGCCGGGGTGGCGCGGCGCCTGCGGCGCACGGCGATGCTGCTGTCGAGCGAGCTGCTGACCAACGCGATCGAGCACGGCGAGGGCCCGGTGACCGCCACGGTCGAGGTGGACCCCGCGTCGTCGCAGGTCAGGGTGGGTGTGCGCGACTCCGCCGCCGAGCTGCCGCGCGTGCAGCAGCCGGAGCCGCACGAGCTCTCGGGGCGCGGCATGCAGTTCCTCGACCGGCTCGCGGCCCGCTGGGGTGTCATCGAGCACGACGGCACCGAGGTGGTGGGCCGGCACGGGCAGGACGTCGCCGGCAAGACCGTGTGGTTCGAGCTCCACGCCGAGGGTGTCGGACCCCCGGCGTAGCGTGTGACCCATGACACAGGTGCTCGAAGACGACGCCCTCGCGGAGACGCTCGACGCGTACCGGTCCGAGCTGACGGGCTACTGCTACCGGCTCCTGGGGGGCGCGAGCGACGCGGACGACGCCGTCCAGGAGACCATGCTGCGGGCCTGGCGGGGTCACAGGAACTTCGAGGGCCGCTCCACCCTGCGGTCGTGGCTGTACCGCATCGCCACCAACGTGTGCTTCGACCACCTCGGCTCGGCGGCCCACCGCCGCGAGCGCCCGATGGGCCTGGGCGCCGCCCAGCCGCCCGAGCTGGACCACTTCGGCGAGACCCTGGCGGAGGACCGCTGGGTGGAGCCGGTCCCGGACGACGCCGTGCTGCCGCGCGCCGGCGACCCCGCGCAGGTGGCCGTGGGGCACGAGTCGATCCGCCTGGCGTTCGTCGCCGCCCTGCAGCACCTGCCGCCCCGCCAGCGGGCGGTGCTGGTGCTGCGGGAGGTGCTGCGCTGGTCGGCGGCCGAGACGGCGCAGCTGCTGGACATGACCGTCGCGGCAGTGAACTCCGCGCTGCAGCGGGCCCGCGCCACGCTGGAGGACAAGGCCCCCACGCCCGAGACGACGTCGCGGCTGCCGGGCGAGGCGTGGCGCGACCAGCTGCTGGAGCGCTACCTCGACGCGTTCGAGCGCTACGACATGGACGCCCTGGTGCGGCTGCTGCGCGAGGACGCGTGCCTGAACATGCCGCCGTACTCGATGTGGGTGTCGGGCCGGCGCGACGTCGTCGCGTGGATGCTCGGGCCCGGCGCCGCGTGCCGCGGGTCGCGGTGCATCCCGGTACGGGCCAACGGGTCGCCGTCGTTCGGGCAGTACCGCCACGACCCGCGGGGCGGCTACTCCGCGTGGGGCCTGGTGGTGCTCGAGGCCGACGACGCGGGGCTGGTCAGCGGGATCACCACGTTCCTGGACTGCGCGGAGTGGTTCCCGCGGTTCGGGCTGCCGCTGCACCTCGACGACTGAGGCGGGCCGCCGGGGCGCGCTACCGGTCGCAGTCGCACACCGCGTTGAGCTCGACGACCTCCTCGCCGTCTTGCGCCCAGGCCTCGGCCTCGGCGCGGCCGGCGAAGGTCCGGCCCGCGAGCCGCCCGTTGGCGAGCAGCACGCCGACGGTGATGATCTCGCGCACGTCGTCGGACTCCGGCATCACGCACCTCCCGTCGCCAGCACCACCACGCCGATGCCGACCGCGACCGCCGCGACCGTGATCACCAGCGTGCCGAACGTGTTGATGAGCGCCCGCGTCAGGTGCCCGGCACGGGCGAGCGTCACGCTCTCCACGGTAGCCGTCGAGAACGTGGTGAACCCGCCGCAGATGCCGGTCGCGAGGAAGACGCGCCAGCCCTCGAGGCTGCCGTCGGCGCCGATCGTGAGCACCAGCCCGGTGACGACGCCGATGGTGAGCGCGCCGAGCGTGTTGACCACGATGGTGCCCAGCGGCATCACCGTGGTGCGGCGCGCCTTGACGGTGTCGGCGAGCCAGAACCGGGCGACCGCGCCCAGCCCGCCACCCACCGCGACCAGCAGGAACGCGAACGGGCCGCTCATCGCGAAGCCACCCCGCGGCCCGGCAGCCGCGCCCCCAGCAGCACGCCCGCGATCGCCGCGGCCGTGCCGACCACGAGCGTGAGCCCGACGTACCCGAGCGTCACGCCGACGGCCCCGACGCTGAGGTGCCGCTCGACCTCGAGCGCGAACGACGAGTACGTGGTGAACCCGCCCAGCACGCCCGTGCCGACCGTGAGGCGCAGGCGCTGCAGGCGGCGGTCCTCGGGGCCGCGGCGGGCGATCGCCTCGAGCAGCAGCCCCAGCGCGAACGCCCCGATCACGTTGACGGCGAGCGTGCCGACCGGCCAGCCCGCCGGGTCCTTGCTGTTGAGGAACGAGAACAGGTACCGCAGCACCGACCCCGCCGCGCCGCCCAGGGCGACCGGCCCGAGCAGGCGCCAGTCGCGGTGCGGGGCGGGCCGGGGCGGTGTCACGCCCCCATTGTGCGGGCATGGGACGCTGACCCTCGTGAGCCTCCTCCTGCTGGACACCGCGAGCCTGTACTTCCGCGCGTTCTACGGCGTGCCCGACACGCTGAGCTCGCCGCGCGGCGAGCCGGTCAACGCGATCCGCGGCCTGCTCGACACCATCGCGTTCCTGGTCACGGAGCACCGCCCCACGCGCCTGGTGGCGTGCTGGGACGACGACTGGCGGCCCGCCTGGCGGGTCGAGCTCATCCCCAGCTACAAGGCGCACCGCGTCGAGGCCCTCGGGGCCGGGCCGAACGGCGGCGACGTCGAGGTGGTCCCCGAGGGCCTGGTCCCCCAGGTGCCAGTGATCGCCTCCGTGCTCGAGGCGCTCGGCATCGCCCGCGTCGGCTGCCCCGGCTATGAGGCCGACGACGTCATCGGCACGCTGGTGGCCCGCGAGACCGCGCGCGGCGACGTCGCCGAGCCGGTGAGCATCATGACCGGCGACCGTGACCTGTTCCAACTGGTCGACGACGCCCACCAGGTCCGGGTGCTGTACCCGGCGCGCGGCGTGCGCGACCCCGACGTCGTCGACCAGGCGCGGCTCGCCGACAAGTACGGCGTGCCCACGGGCGCGGCCTACGCGGACATGGCCGTGCTGCGCGGCGACCCGTCGGACGGGCTGCCCGGCGTGGCCGGCATCGGGGAGAAGACGGCGGCGGGCCTGCTCGCGCGGTTCGGCACCCTGGCGGGAGTCCTCGCGGCGCGCGACTCCGGGTTCGGGCTCACGCTGGCGCAGCAGCGGCGGCTCACCGAGGGGGCGGCGTACCTGGAGGTCGCGCCCCGGGTGGTGCAGGTGGCCCGCGACGCCCCCCTGCCGGACCTCGACGACGCGCTCCCCCGGGCCGCAGCGTTCCCGGAGGCGCTCGACGCGCTCACCGACCGGTGGGGCCTGCGCTCCACCGTCTCGCGCGTGCTGGCGGCCCTGGCCGGCTGAGCCACCGCTGGCGGAACCCTCCGGTGGTTGAGCTCGTCGAAACCACCCCATGATGGAGCGGCGTGGTTTCGACACGCTCAACCACCGACGTCCACCGGAGGAGACATGCCCGCACGCGGCGAGGTGCCCGACGGCGCCCCGATCTGGTTCGACCTCGCGACCCCTGACCTCGACCGGTCGGTCGCGTTCTACACGGCCCTGTTCGGCTGGGAGCACACGAGCTACGGCCCGGAGTTCGGCAACTACGGCCAGTTCTCGAAGAACGGCCAGGTCATCGCGGGTATCGGCCCGCTCATGTACCCGGAGCAGGCCCCGGTCTGGGGCGTGTACCTGCGCACGTCCGACGCCGACGCGACGGCCGCGAAGGTGACCGCCGCGGGCGGCCAGGTGCCGTACGGCCCCGACGACGTCGCCGGCCAGGGCCGCTTCCTCAACGCCGTCGACCCGGCCGGCGCGGAGATCGGCTTCTGGCAGCCGCAGGGCATGGACGGGTTCGCCCTGGTGGCCGAGCACGGCGCCCCCGCCTGGTTCGAGACGTGGACCAACGACTACGACAAGGCCGTCAGGTTCTACGCCGACGCGGCCGGCTGGCCCGTCTCGACCCTGTCGGACACCCCCGAGTTCCGGTACACCACGTACGGCGAGGGCCGTGACGCGTGCGCCGGGATCTACGACGCGACGGCCGAGCTCGCGAAGAACGGCGGCACGTCCGGCTGGGCCGTCTACCTGGGCGCCGACGACGTCGACGCGACGGCGGCGCGCGCCCGCGAGCTGGGCGCGAACGCCCCGGGCGACCCGGTCGACACCCCGTACGGCCGCCGCATCGCGGTCGCGGACCCGCTGGGCACGTGGTTCCAGCTGATCTCGGTCTGACCCACGGCCCACCCCCGCGAGATAGAGCCCGGCGCCGCGAGATAGAACTTCGTGTCTATCTCGCGGCGCCGGGCTCTATCTCGCAGCTGGGGGGACGGCTCAGCCCGTGTTCTGCAGGCCCGCCGACACTCCGTTGACCGTCAGCAGCAGCAGGTGCTGCCAGCGCTCGCGGCGCGCGACGGCGTCGGTCGACGGCTCCGAGGCGCCGTCGGTGCGCAGGGCGCGCAGCGCGCGGACCTGGAGCAGCGAGAGCGCGTCGACGTACGGCGAGCGCAGCTGCACGGCGCGGCCGAGCACACGGCGGCCCTCCAGCGGCCACGCGCTGCCCGTCACGCGGAGCACCCACTCGCGGGTCAGGCGCAGCTCGTCGAGCACCTGCTGGGCGAGGTCGTCGCGGTCGCCGAGCTCGAGGTACTTGGCGGCGATGCGCTCGTCGGTCTTGGCGATCGACATCTCGACGTTGTCGAGCAGCACGTTGAACAGCGGCCACTCGCGGAACGCGGCCTTGAGCTCGTCGAGCCCGTCGGGGCGGGACGTGGCGAAGTCGCGCAGGGCCGTGCCCAGGCCGTACCAACCGGCCAGGTTGATGCGCGCCTGCGACCAGCTGAACACCCACGGGATGGCCCGCAGGTCGTCGAGCGAGTTGACCGACAGGCCGCGCTTGGCGGGGCGCGAGCCGATGGCCAGCAGGCCGATCTCCTCCAGCGGCGTCACCTGGGCGAACCACTGCGGGAAGCCCTCGGCGCGCACCAGGTGGTGGAACCGCTCGCGCGAGCTCACGTCCAGCGCCGCGGCCAGGTCGGCGAACCGCGCCGTGGCCTCGGCGTTGCGCTTCTCCACCGACGGCGCCGACGCCAGCAGCGTCGCCGCGGCGACCTGCTCGATGTGGCGCGTGGCGATGACGGGGTCGCCGTAGCGGGCCAGGATGACCTCGCCCTGCTCGGTGAGCTTGAAGCGGCCGTCCACCGAGTGCGGCGGCTGGGCCAGCACCGCGCGGTTGGCCGGGCCGCCGCCACGCCCGAGGGCGCCACCGCGGCCGTGGAACAGCGTCAGGGCGATCTCGTGGCGGTCGGCCCACTCCGCGATGCGCGACTGGGCGCTGTGCAGCGCCAGCGTCGCCGCCACGGGGCCGACGTCCTTCGACGAGTCCGAGTAGCCGAGCATGACCTCGACCTTGCGGCCGTTGGCCGCCAGGCGGGTCTGCACCTGCGGCAGCTCGAGCATCGCCTCGAGGATCTCCACCGAGCCCTCGAGGTCCGCGAAGGTCTCGAACAGCGGGATGGCGTCGATGACCGGGCGCTCGTCGGCGTCCGGGAAGGCGTGCTCGGCGAGCTGGTAGACGGCCGCCAGGTGCTCCGGCGCCTGCGTGAACGACACGATGTAGCGGCGCGCGGCACGCTCGCCGTAGCGCTGCTGGACGTAGCCGAGGGCGCGGAACGTGTCGAGCACCTCGCGCGTGCGGTCGCTCAGCTCGGGGCTGTTGGCGCCCTTCTCCTCGATCTCGGCCAGCGCGGCCTCGTGCACCTGCGAGTGCTGGCGCACCTCGAGCTCGGCGAGGTGGAACCCGAAGGTCTGCACCTGCCAGATGAGCTTCTGCAGCGTGCCGTACGCGAGGCGCGGGGCGCCGGCCTGCACCAGCGACTCCTGCACGATCACCAGGTCGGCCTCGAGCTTGTCGGGCGACGGGTAGGCGAGGTCGGCGTCGCGGCGGCGCGTGGCGGCGATGCGCTCGGCGATCACCAGCAGCGCGGCGCGGTGCGGCTCGCCCGGCGACTCCTCCATGGCGGACGCGGCGGCCTCGCCGGAGAGCTGGCGCAGGCGGTTCCACAGCCCCATCAGCGCGTCCGACGGCGGCGTGTCGCCCTGGTCCATCGTCAGCTTGCGCGCGACGACGAACGCCTCGGCCTCGAGCGCCGCGAGGGCGTGCTGCGAGGCGAGCGCGGCGGCCTGGCGGGTCACCTCGGACGTGACGTTCGGGTTGCCGTCGCGGTCGCCGCCGATCCAGGTGCCCAGGCGCACGAACGGCTTGACCACGGGCGTGGCGCGGCCGGCGTCGCCGTCGAGCAGCCAGTCGTCCAGGCGGCGGTACACCTCGGGGAACGTCTGGAAGAGCGTCGCGTCGAACACGCCCACGGCGGACTTGACCTCGTCGATCACCGTCGGCTTGGACACGCGCAGCGGCTGCGTGCGCCACAGCACGTCGATCTCGGCCAGCAGGCGGCGGTCGATCTCGGCGAGCGACGTGCCCCGGGGGTGCAGCGTGTCGCGCTCGGCCAGCAGGTCGGAGATGCGGCGGATCTCGCGGGAGACCGCCCGGCGGCGGGCCTCGGTGGGGTGCGCCGTCAGGACGGGGCGGAACTCGATCTCGGCGAGGCGGCGCATGGCCTCGTCCCGGCCCACCTCCTCGGCGAGCTGCGTGAACGCCTGCGGGATCGACTCCTCGATCACGCTGCCGGACGCGGGGGTGCCCTGGAGCTCCCGCTGCCGGAGCACGCGCACGCGGTGGTACTCCTCGGCGAGGTTCGCCAGGTGGAAGTAGCAGGTGAACGCGCGGGCGACGTGGTCGGCGCGGTCCAGGGAGAAGGAGTCCACGAGCGTGGCGGCCGCCTCGAGCGCGGCGGCGTCGTCGCCGAACGCCCGGATGGTCAGCTCGCGGAGCTTCTCGACGTCGTCGAGCAGGTCCTGGCCGCCTGCTTCACGCAGGATCGTGCCGAGAAGCCCGCCCAGCAGGCGGATGTCCTCGCGCAGCGGGTCGGGCATCTCGTAGCGCGCGACGACGCGCTCGGTGGCCTGAGGGTTCATGTCGCTCACGGCCAAGAGAGTATGCCGAGATGGTCAAGTTCACGGAACCACGTCCGGAGACTGGTCGCCCGGTGGTCGTCCGGCCGACGTCGGGGCTGGTCTCCACGGTGTAGACAAGGGCCCATGAGCTTCCCCCACCACGCCACCTCCGGCCGTGTCGTCGTCACCGGGTCCAGCGGGCGGCTGGGCCCCGCCGTCGTGCGGCACCTGGCCGAGCACGGCTGGGACGTGATCGCCGTCGATCGCACGCCGCCTGCAGAGAAGCAGCCGGCCAAGTTCGTCCGTGCCGACCTCACCGACCTCGGGCAGGTCGTCGAGCTGCTGACCGGGTTCGACGAGTCGGCGCCGGCCACGGCCGTCGTGCACCTCGCTGCGATCCCCGCCCCCGGGCTGTCCCCCGACGCCGCGACGTTCGCCAACAACGTGCCCGCCACCTACAACGTGTTCCGCGCGGCGCGCATCGCGGGCATCCGCAACGTCGTGTGGGCCTCCAGCGAGACCGTGCTGGGCCTGCCGTTCGACGTGCCGCCGCCCTACGCGCCCGTCGACGAGGAGTACACGGTGCGCCCGGAGACCACCTACTCGCTCGGCAAGGCCGTCGAGGAGGAGATGGCGCGCCACCTGACGCGCTGGGACCCGGAGCTCAAGCTGGTCGGGCTGCGGTTCAGCAACGTCATGCTCCCCGAGGACTACGCGATGTTCCCCGCCTGGCAGGACGACGCCTCGCGGCGCCGCTGGAACCTGTGGGGCTACATCGACGCGCGCGACGGCGCCCAGGCCGTGCGCCTGGCGCTCGAGGCCGACCTGACCGGCTGGGAGGCGTTCATCGTCGCCAACGCGGACACCGTGATGCTGCGCGACTCCGCCGACCTGCTCGCCGAGCAGTTCCCGGGCGTGCCGCTCAAGCGCCCCGTCACGGGCCGCGAGACGCTCCTGTCCATCGACAAGGCCCGCCGCGTGCTCGGCTTCGAGCCCCAGTTCGGGTGGCGCGAGGGCGTCACAGCGTGACGGCCGCCAGCGGGGCCTGCTGACCCGTCACCGTGATCTCGATGCGGGCCAGGTCCGTGACCGGCAGGGCCGAGGAGGCGCCGAGCCCCTCCGCCGTCGGGCTCGACGTCGTCCACGTGGCGGCGACGCTGCGCCCGCCCGCGCGGTCGACCAGCACCAGCTGGTAGGTGACGGGGCCGGTCGCGGTGGTGCCCGGGCCGTAGAGGCCGGTCGTCACGCCCTCGTACCGGCAGCTCCACTCCAGCCGGGTGCCCCACACCGTGGGGGTCGCGGTGAGCGTCGCGTGCATGCCCGTGGCGCCGCCCGGCGGGGTCAGCTCGACGGTGCGGGCGTTCGACGGCGGGGCGCTGATGCTCGGCGTCGGCGGGGTGGCGCCCCCGCCGTCGGACGTCGTGCCCAGCAGCCCGCCGCCGATCCCGGCCACGATCGCGACGCCTGCCGCGGTCGCGACCAGGCCCGTGCGTCGCCGCCGGCGCGAACGGCGGGCGGCAGCGGCAAGCCGCGCGAAAGGCACCACGTCGGCGCTGCGCGGCAGGTCGGCGGCGGGCGAGGGCGCGGGCACGGCCGCGAGCAGGGGCGGGATGGCCGCCAGGCCGGCGACGGCCGTGCGGCACTCCTCGCAGGTCTCCAGATGGGCCGCGTACTCGCGCCGCTCGGCAGGGTCCAGGGCGCCGAGCACGTACGCGGCGTCCCAGTCGGCGTACTTGTCGGTCATGGCGTGACCCCCCTCTCCTGGAGCGCGAGCCGCAGCGCGCGCATCGCGTAGTGCATGCGGGACTTCACCGTCCCGGGCGGGATCTCGAGCTGGTCGGCGAGCTCCGCGACCGACCTCCCGCCGTAGTACGCGCCGACGACGACGGCGCGGTGCTCCGAGCTGAGGCCCGCGAGCGCGTCCTCGACCAGCCAGGCGTCCAGCACCTCCTGGGTGCGGTCGGGCTCCGGCCGCTCGGGGACCGTGTCGGTGGTGCGCTCGTGCGTGTGGAGCGCGCTGCGCCGCTGGTCGATCACGAGGTTCCGGGCCACGGTGAACAACCAGGCGCGCACGGAGTCCTCGCTGCGCTCGAGCACCTCGGGGTGCCGCCAGGCCCGCAGCAGCGTCTCCTGCACGACGTCCTGCGTCTGGTCCTCGTCGGAGGTCAGGTGGCGGACGTACCGGTGCAGGGCCGCGGCGTGCGTGCCGTGGACCGCCGCGAGGAGCTCGTCGTCCATCAGCCGGCCTTCCCCAGCAGCAGGTCGAACTCGACCGAGCCGTGCTTCTCCACGGTCACGAAGCCGAGCGACGGCGCCTGCACGCCGTAGTCGGCGAACGTGAGCGGCACGCTGCCCACCACCTGCGCCTCGCCGTCGGCCGCCTGCGCGACCTGGGCGTGGAGCGTGACCTGCCTGGTCACGCCGTGGATCGTCATCGACCCGGACAGGTCGACGGCGGTGCCGCTCCGGGGGATCTCCACCGGCCCCGTGAGCGTGAAGGTCGAGGTGGGGAATTGGTCTGTACGGATCACGGTGCTGCGGAAGTACACGTCGCGCGGCGGCTCGTCGGTGCGGATCGAGGCCATGTCCACGGTGACCTTCGCCGCCGTGACCGTGCCCGCGCCCAACGTGACGTCCGCCGTCACCTGGGACGTCCGCCCCGTCACCGTCGCGTGGTTGCCGTTGAGCACCTCGTCGACCCGGTAGCCGGCGAACGAGCCCGACCGAGCGTGCCAGGTGCCGTCGAGGCCCGCGGGGTCCGCCAACGGGGTGGCGCTCGCGAGGGCGGGCGCGGCATCGGCCCTGCCGTTGACATAGCTGGCGTACAGGCCCGGCCCCCACACCAGGCCCGCCCCACCGAGCACGACCACGGCACCGGCCACGCCGACAAGCACCTTCCCTCGCCTGCGCACGCCCCTCACCCCCCTTCGCCCGGTGCGGCCCGTGTCCTCCACGGCCCCTTGCACCCACGACGACGACGTAGAGCGCCTCCTGGTTCAGTCTGCTCCCCCGGTGAACCGGAGCGGAGGGCGCCCCGTCGTCGTGGTTGAGGTTGAGAACGAAAGGACAAGGACCATGCGACGAGCAAGCCATGCACTCGCGGCCGCCGCGCTCCTCACGGCGCTCGCCGGGTGCGCGATGGGCAGCAACGCTGCCTCCCCCGGGGGCGGCGGCACCACCAGCGGCAGCAGCCCGAGCGCCAGTGCCAGCAGCACCCCGGGCGCGTCGTCGGGCGCCGTGCTGACGACGTCGACCAGCAGCCTCGGGAAGATCGTCGTGGACGGGAAGGGCATGACCGTCTACTACTACTCGCCCGACAAGCCGGGCTCCGGCAAGAGCACGTGCACCGGAGGGTGCGCGGCCCTGTGGCCCGCGGTCGAGACGACCAGCACGACCCCGAAGGTGCAGGGCGTCACCGGCACCGTGGGCACGATCACCGGCGTGGACGGCAAGCTCCAGGTCACCATCGACAAGCGGCCCATCTACACGTACGCCAACGACAGCAAGCCGGGCGACGTGAACGGCCAGGGCTTCGGCGGCATCTGGTGGGTCATGGACCCGACCGGCGCCGAGGTCATGCAGATGCCCAGCAGCACGTCGTCGGGCGTGGGCACGGGCGGCTACTGAGGCCGGGACCCGCGAGATAGAGCCTGGCCCGGCGAGATAGAGCCCGGTCCCGCGAGATAGAGCAGCGCGCTATCTCGCGGAGGCTGGCTCTATCTCGCGGGTAGGGGCTCTATCTCGTCAGAGCGTGCCGAGCAGGCGCGCGCGAGCCGCGGCGTGCTCGTCAGGCGTGATGACTCCGTCGGCAAGAAGCCTGTCGAGCTCCCGGAGGCGCTCGACGAGCGACGACGACTGCGGCTCCGTCCGGCGGCGTCGCCACGAGCCGACGACGAGGGCGACGAGCAGCCCGACGATCGCCAGCGGGATCAGGACCTGGAGCAGGAGCGAGTACAGGAAGAGCGCGGACGACCCGGGGCTGAAGAACATCACAGCCTCCCGGACAGGCGATCGTCCCTGGCCATTGAGCTCGAAACCACGCGCGTCTCCCTCAACACGAGACCGCGGGCGCGGTCGACGAGCCGCACGCTAGCAAGCCCGTCGTTCGCTGGGAAGTGTCTGGACAGGCAGGGACCGCGGGTGCTCACCGCGCCCTCTGCGGACCGCCGCCCCTAGGGTGGGCGGCATGAGCATCCGCATCGGGGCGCATGTGGACGGCGCCGACGCCGTCGCCCAGGCCGAGGCGATCGGCGCGCAGGTGGCCCAGGTGTTCCTCGGGGACCCGCAGTCGTGGAAGGTTACAGGGTCGGGGTTCCCGGGCGGCGAGGACGCCCTGCGTTCTGCAGCGCAGGAGGCCGGCATCGACCTCTACGTGCACGCCCCGTACGGCATCAACGTGGCGTCCACCAACAACCGCATCCGCATCCCCAGCCGCAAGCTGCTGCAGGCCACGCTCGAGGGCGCGGCGGCGATCGGGGCCAAGGGCGTCGTCGTGCACGGCGGTCACGTCACCGCCAAGGACGACCCCGACGTCGGCCTCGACAACTGGCGCAAGGCCATCGACTCGCTCGACACCGACGTGCCTGTGCTCATCGAGAACACCGCCGGTGGCGACTTCGCGATGGCGCGGCACCTGGAGCGGATCGAGCAGCTCTGGGCGGCGGTGATGGCGTCGAGCAACGCGAGCGTGGTCGGGTTCACGCTCGACACGTGCCATGCGTGGTCCGGCGGTCTCGACCTCGCGACGGCGGCAGCCGACATCAAGGCCATCACGGGCCGCATCGACCTGGTCCACGCGAACGACTCGCGCGACGAGGCCGGCTCGGGCGGCGACCGGCACGCCCACTTCGGCGAGGGCCGGATCCCGCCGGAGCTGCTGGTCGGAGTCATCGAGGCCGCGGGTGCGCCCGTCGTGTGCGAGACGCACGGCGACATGGGGCCGGACATCGCCTGGCTGCGGGAGCGGCTCGCCGGCTGAGCACCGCGGGCTCGGCAGGCGCCGCCGGGATGGACCTCTCGCGCGAAACCCACAGCACGGTGCTGTGATCACTACTCAGTGCTGTGGAAGTGAAGCGCATATATGCCTCCCCCGCCCGGGCACCCGGCCCGCGTCGAGCCACCCACCCACCCGACCTCGTAGGGTTGCCCGCATGGTGCGCGCGATCGTGTTCGACGTCGGCGAGACGCTGGTCGACGAGACCCGGATCTGGACCCGCTGGGCCGGGCGCCTCGGCGTGACGCCCCTGACGATGCTGGG
This sequence comes from Promicromonosporaceae bacterium, assembly GCA_009783295.1. Lineage (GTDB taxonomy): Bacteria > Actinomycetota > Actinomycetes > Actinomycetales > Cellulomonadaceae > Xylanimonas. The sequence continues at coordinate 71,561 of WRHK01000002.1, read as the reverse complement.
CCTCATCGGTGCCTGCGCGGCCCAGGACCGCCCTCTCAGCGACGCCTTCGACGCGATCCGTCCAGGCTTGGACCTGGAGTCCGAGGAGAAGGCCTGGGCAGCGGAAGACCCCGCCGGCCTCCGCTCCGGCTTCGACCGGCACGACCTCTACCCCGACGTCGTCCCCGCGCTCACCACCCTCCACGCGGCGGGGCTGCGCCTCGTGATCGCCGGCAACCAGCCGCCGCGCGCGCTCGAGGCGCTCCGCGCGATGGACCTGCCCGTCGACGCGATCCGCAACTCGGCCGAGCTCGGCGTCGAGAAGCCGGTCCCCGAGTTCTTCGAGGCCGTCATCGAGCTGGCCGGCGTCCCCGCGGACCAGATCACCTACGTAGGCGACCGGCTCGACAACGACGTGCTGCCCGCGGCCCGCGCCGGCATGACGCCCGTGCTGATCCGGCGCGGCCCGTGGGGCTACCTCCACGCGCTACGACCCGAGGCGGCGCGCGTCCGCATCATCGACTCCCTCGCCGAGCTGGCCTGACCGGGCGGTTCGCGCCACAATCACGCGCCATCACGCGCCAGCGGGCCGAACGAACTGGACCTTCGTCCGGTGCTGGAAGGTCGTTGCAGACCTAGCCTGAAACGTATGGCCGCACCGGTGCGAGTTGTCGACATCCACGTGGTCGCCGACTCGACCGGCGACACGGGTGCCCGCGTCGCGCGGGCCGTCCAGGCGCAGTACCCCGACCTCGAGGTCGCCGTCGTGCGCCACCCCCGCATCCAGGACGTCCGCGGCGTCGACCTGGCGCTGGAGGCGCTGCGTGAGGCCCCGGAGAACGCGGTCGTGTTCGTGACGCTGGTCGACACCGCGCTCAACGCCCGGGTCGAGGCCGCGTGCCACGAGCTCGGCGTCCCGTTCGCCGACCTCATGTCGCCCGCGCTCGACGCCGTCATCGCCCGCACCGGGCTGCACCCCGCCCGCCTGGTCCAGCCGGTCGGCCTCGCAGCCGACTACTTCGAGCGCATCCACGCGATGGAGTTCGCCGTCGCGAACGACGACGGCAACCTCACCGACTCCCTGAGCGAGGCCGACGTGATCCTGGTCGGCGCCTCCCGCACCGGCAAGACGCCGCTCTCGATGTACCTCGGCTACCTCGGCTACCGGACGGCCAACGTCCCGCTCGTCACCGGCGTCGAGCCGCCCGAAGACCTGTTCCAGGCCGCACCCTGGAAGATCGTCGGCCTGACGATCGATCCCGAACGCCTGCTCGCCATCCGCCGCCGCCGCGTGTCCCTCATGGGCGCCGCCTCGCGGGACGGCGGGCGGCTCGGCGGCTACGCGGACCTCGCCCGCATCTTCGACGAGCTCGACGAGGTCTCGCGCATCCAGCGCCGCCTCGGCTGCCCCGTCCTCGACACCACCAGCCTCGCGCTCGAGGAGGCCGCCGGCCGCGTGATCGAGCTGGTCGCGGCACGACGTCGGGCACACCAGACACCCGCCAGCTCCACGCGTCACCTCACGGAAGGACCGGATCGATGACCACGGAAGCACCTCGCTTCGTGTACGACTTCTCGGAGGGCAACGCCGAGATGAAGTCCTTGCTCGGCGGCAAGGGCGCCGGCCTCGCCGAGATGACGCGCATCGGCGTGCCCGTCCCGGACGGCTTCACGGTGACGACCGCCGCGTGCGTCGCCACGATGAAGGCCGGCGGCACGTGGCCCGACGGCCTCTGGGAGACGATCGAGTCGCGCCTCGACGACCTGGAGGCCCGCACCGGCCGCACCCTCGGCGCGGCCGAGCGCCCCCTGCTCGTCTCCGTCCGCTCGGGCTCGGTGTTCTCGATGCCCGGCATGATGGACACGATCCTCAACCTGGGGATCTCCGACGCCGCCGCCGCCGGCCTCGCCGCCGAGACCGGCAACGCGCGCTTCGCCTGGGACTCCTACCGCCGCTTCCTGTCGATGTACGGCGAGGTGGTCGAGGGCGTCCCGGCGCACGCCTTCGAGGACGAGCTCACCGCGCTCAAGACGCGCCGCGGCGTCACGGTCGACGCGGAGCTCACCGCCGAGGACCTCCAGGAGCTCGTCGGCACCTACCGCAAGGTCGCGGCCCAGCACGGCGCCGAGCTCCCCACGGACCCGCGCGAGCAGCTGCGCCGCTCGGTCAACGCCGTCTTCGCGTCGTGGGACAACCCGCGCGCCCGCGTCTACCGCGGCATCAACAACATCCCCGACGACCTGGGCACCGCCGTCAACATCCAGCAGATGGTGTTCGGCAACCGCGGCGACCACTCCGCCACGGGCGTCGCCTTCACCCGCAACCCGTCCACGGGCCAGAAGGAGCTCTACGGCGAGTTCCTGGTCAACGCGCAGGGCGAGGACGTCGTCGCCGGCATCCGCACCCCGAACCCGCTCGCCGAGCTCCAGGCGGTGCTGCCCGAGGCGTACGCCGAGTTCCTCTCGACGATGGACCTGCTCGAGTCGCACTACGCCGACATGCAGGACATCGAGTTCACCATCGAGGAGGGCAAGCTCTACCTGCTGCAGACCCGCAACGGGAAGCGCACCGCGGCGGCCGCGCTCAAGATCGCGCGCGACCTGGTCGACGCGGGCGTCATCGACCGCCCGACGGCGCTGCGCCGCATCGAGCCGGCCCAGCTCGACCAGCTGCTGCACCCTGGCCTCGACGCCTCGCACGGCGCGGTCGCCATCACCAAGGGCCTCAACGCGAGCCCGGGCGCCGCCGTCGGCAGCATCGTGTTCGACGCCGACACCGCGGCCGAGCGCGGCCACGCGGGCGACGCCGTCGTGCTGGTGCGCTGGGAGACCACGCCCGACGACATCCACGGTGTCGTCGCAGCCCAGGGCGTGCTCACGGCGCACGGCGGCATGACGTCGCACGCGGCCGTCGTCGCGCGCGGCATGGGCAAGCCGTGCGTCGCCGGCGCCGGCGAGCTCCACATCGACGCGAAGGCCCGCACGCTCACCATCGGCGACACGGTGCTCACCGAGGACGACACCCTCACGCTCGACGGGTCCACCGGCAACGTGTACGTCGGCGCGCTCGCGCTGGTCCCGCCGCAGATCACGGACGACTTCCGCGAGGTGATCGGCTGGGCCGACGACGTCCGCCGCCTCGGCGTGCGCGCCAACGCGGACACCGGGCCCGACGCCGCCAAGGCGCGCGAGCTCGGCGCCGAGGGCATCGGCCTGTGCCGCACCGAGCACATGTTCATGGCCGCCGACCGCCTGCCGGCGGTGCAGCGCATGATCCTCGCGTCCGACGCCGCCACCCGCCAGGCCGCGCTCGACGAGCTGCTGCCCATGCAGCAGGGCGACTTCGAGGAGATCTTCGAGGCGATGACGGGCCTGCCCGTCACGATCCGGCTCATCGACCCGCCCCTGCACGAGTTCCTGCCCGACATCGTCGAGCAGTCCCTGCTGGTGCAGCGGCTGGAGGCGTCGGGTGCGCCGTCCGACGAGCTGGACAAGGCCCGCGAGCTGCTCACGCACGTCAAGCGGCTGCGGGAGATGAACCCGATGCTCGGCACGCGCGGGGTGCGGCTCTCGCTGCTGTACCCGGAGATCTGCGTCATGCAGACGCGCGCGATCGTGCGGGCCGCCGTCGCGGTGCAGGCCCGCGGCGTGGAGCCGCACGTCGAGATCATGGTGCCGCTGGTCGGCTACGCCGAGGAGCTGCGCCGCATGCGCGAGGTGATCGTCGAGACCGCGGACAAGGAGATCGCCGCGGCCGGCGCGACGCTCGACTACGCCGTGGGCACGATGATCGAGCTGCCGCGGGCCGCGCTGACGGCCGACCGGATCGCCGACCACGCCGACTTCTTCTCGTTCGGCACCAACGACCTCACGCAGACGGCCGTCGGCATCTCGCGCGACGACGCCGAGGGCTCGTTCCTCGCGGCGTACCTCGAGGCGGGCATCGTCAGCGAGAACCCGTTCGCCTCGGTGGACGCCGACGGCGTCGGTGAGCTGGTGCGCCTGGGCGTGGAGCGCGGGCGGCAGACGAAGCCGGGCCTCAAGACCGGCGTCTGCGGCGAGCACGGCGGCGACCCGGCGTCGATCGCGATCTTCGACCGCATCGGGCTCGACTACGTGAGCTGCAGCCCGTACCGGGTTCCGCTGGCCCGGCTGGCGGCGGCGCGGGTGACGCTGGGCGAGTAGACCGGCCCGCTCCGGCGGATCGGGACGTCGGAAAGGGATCGGAACGTGCGGTGCACCGCACGTTCCGATCCCTTTCGCACGTTCCGATCGAGCGGTGTCAGCCCCGCAGCGGCAACGTCAGCTCGGCCTCGCCCTCCGGCGTGACCGTCAGCGGGACGCCCCAGTCCTGCTGCGCCAGGTGGCAGGCCGGGAACTCGCCCTCGGCGTCGCAGCTCGCGGCCTTCGCGGTCACGTGCAGCACGCCCTCGCGCACCACCGGGTTGATGACGACGTCGCGGAACAGGTCCGTCCCGTCGCCCGCGCCGGCCAGAAGCAGCTCCGGTGGTGTGGCGCTGACCTGCAGCGACGTCGACGGGCCCCAGCGGTCGTCGAGCTTCTGGCCCGGCGCCGGCACGAACGGCACCTCGAGCCGCACCGCGCCGGGCGCCACGGCCGTCGCCGGGCGCTGGGTGCGCCGGGCGCCGCCGTCGAGCACCTCGCCCGCGAGCGACGCCGGCAGCGCGACACGCGTCAGACGGTGCGCGGCCGACTCGACCACGAGCAGCCGCACCTCGTCGTCCGCGACCTCGACCAGCACGTCCGACGGCTCCGCGAGCCCGGTCGCGAGCGTGGTGACCTGCCCCGACACCGGGTCGAACCGGCGTACTGCTCCGTTGTAGGTGTCCGCGACGACGGCGGACCCGTCGGGCAGCCCGGCCACACCGAGCGGGTGCTGGAGCAGCGCTTGGTCGGCGGCGCCGTCACGGTGCCCGAAGTCGAACAGCCCCTGCCCGACCGCGGTCCTCACCTCGACGCCGCCGCCCCCGGTGGTTGAGCCTTTCGGAACCACCACCAGCCGCCGCAGCGCCGACGTCTCGGAGTCGGCGAGCCAGATCGCCTCCCCGGCGCGGGTGGTTTCGACAGGGTCAACCACCGAGGCGGGGGACGCGATGACCGCGAGCCCCGAAGGCTGCGCGAACCACGCCGTCTCCCCGGCCCCGTCCTCGAGCCCCTCGTTCATGGTCCCGGCCAGCAGGCGGACCGTGCCCGCCGCCCCGGGCCGCGGCACCGTCGGGTCGAAGGCCCACAGGGTGTGCGTTCCCGCCATGGCCACGACGAACGCCCCGAGCCCCTCCGACCATGCGACGTCCCACGGCGAGCTCAGCCGCACGGCGGTGCCGGGCAGCTCCTCGCCGGGCGTGAACGCGCGCGTCCTGCCGCGGAGCACCACGTTCTCCTGCCCGCCCACCATGAACTGCTCGCCCGTCCCGGCGAGCGTGGTGACCAGCCCGTCCGCGAGGCGCACGCCGCGCAGCGCGTGGTTGACGGTGTCGGCGACCACGACGTCGTACCCGACGCGGGCACGCAGCTCTTCCGGCACGAGGCACAGCCCGTTGGGCTCGCTGAACCGGGCGTCGGCGGGGCCGCCGTCGAGCAGCCCCCGCTCGCCCGAGCCGATGCGGCGCACCAGCGTCTCGCCGTCGGGCGCGACCTCGGCGAGGGAGTGGTGCCCGGCGTCGGCGACCAGCAGGGTGCCGCCCGGCAGCGCGACCACCCTGGCGGGGAAGCGCAGCGTGCCCGACGTCGGCGCCGGCGGCACGTAGGGGCCCTCGCCGCGGTGCAGCGTGCCCTTGGCCTCGTGCTCCTCGACGAGCTCGGCAACCAGCGCCTCGAGCGCCGAGGCGTGCCCCTCGCCCGCCATCTGCGCCACCACGTACCCCTCGGGGTCGATCACCACGAGCGTGGGCCAGGCCCGCGCGGTGTAGGCGCCCCAGGTGACCAGCTCGGGGTCGTCGAGCACGGGGTGGGCCACGGAGTACCGGTCGACGGCGGCCGCGAGTGCCACCGGGTCGGCCTCGTGCTCGAACTTGGGCGAGTGCACGCCCACGATCACGAGGACGTCGCGGTACTTCTCCTCGAGCTCGCGCAGCTCGTCGAGCACGTGGAGGCAGTTGATGCAGCAGAAGGTCCAGAAGTCGAGCACGGTGATGCGCCCGCGCAGGTCCGCGAGCGTCAGCGCCTTGCCGCCGGTGTTGAGCCAGCCGCGGCCGACCAGCTCGGAGGCGCGGACGCGGGGAAGGCGGGGAGAGGTCACCCGGCCAGTGTGTCAGCCGTTGCCGAAGAGGATTGCGGTGGGCCTGTGAAGCACGCCACGAATGTCGCGCCGCGCCCCACTGGCGTCAGTCACGAAACCAGCGGCTACGCTACCCGGCCAAAGCCTCGACACGAGCCCGGATCCGATCCGCGTGGTCGTAGATCTCATCCGCGCTTCGGACCGGGAACTTGGTCTCGATGCCGTCGACATTGAACACACCTAGATACTTCTGGTTCTTTCCATTGAAGTGAAGGCGAGCGATGCTCTTGCGGTTGTTGTCGTCGAGCAGGATCGCGAAGTAGGACTTGGCGTCCCTGCTGACGATCCGCGCCGGCTTGACGACCGCGCACGCGATGGCCTTCACGACCGCGAACGCTTCGAGCTCTTCGTCCGTGGTCACGATCACCGGAAGATCGGCATCCGTATCCAGGGGCTCCTCGACCGCCGCGACGTCGGACGGAACGGGCGAGGGGGCCACAGCCGAGATCGAACTGTCGCCAAGCGCGGACTTCAGGCGGCTGCTGGCCTGATCGTTCAGGAACTGGGTCGCGGCCTTCACGACGAGGGGCTTGAACTGCTCGCGCACCCGCTGGGTGAACGACCCCTCATAAACCCGTCCGGTGAAGAACTTCACCCAGTCGTCGGTCGGTTCCTTGAACTGAGCGGCGATCTCGCGCTTGATCTGGCCGACGTACTTGAGCTCTTCGGCAGCGCCGATCACCGAGTCGAGATCGAAGTTGCTGCGCGTGAGCTTGGCCAACTCAGGCACCGCGACCTCGTCGACCTCAAGCAGGTCCAGGACGAGGAACGGCTTGGAGTCCATGCGGTTCGGTTGGTCGAGGTCGGTGTAAAACTTGTACACCTGTCCATTAGTGAGGATCGCGATCCGAGCGTTTGTCACCGCGAAGTATCGGTAGAGTTGCGATGCATGCTCCAGGTCGAGCGGGACGGACGATTTCTTGACCTCGATCAGGATCTGGACCGAGCCACCGTGCTTGATCGCGTAGTCGACCTTCTCGCCACGCTTGAGGCCGACGTCGGCGATGAACTCTGGGACGACCTCGTCCGGATCGAAGACGTCGTACCCGAGCACGTTGTTCAGGAAGGGCATCACGAAGGCGTTCTTGGTCGCCTCTTCCGTCAGTATGCCCCCCTTCTGCATCCGGACTTTCTGCGACAGCGCGTTAAGGGACTCGATCAGCGTAGAACTCACGGCACGCACACCTCACATCATTTGATGGCGCGTCGATGCGCCGGGCAACTGTGTGCCCAGTCGAGTTCTATCAGCAGCAACTCAGCCTCGGCAGGGTCATGGCGCTAATTCACCCGTCGAGCCTGCGGTCGCTCAGCCCCGCCCCGCCGCCAACGCCTCCCGGAAGGCAGCGAACGCCGGCTTGGGCGCGAGCGCGTCGTCGAACAGCAGCGCCGCCCCCTCGCCGGGGAACGTGGTGGGCACCCACGAGTACCTGTCGCTGACGCCCCACACCGTGATGCCGGTGCAGCGGGCCACGGCGAGGCAGGCCGTGGCGACCTTGCCGTACCACCGGGCCTGCTCCAGCACGTCGACGCGCTGGGCCTCGCCGGCGGCGGAGACGGGCACGCGCACGTCCAGCTCGGTGACCTCGACGTCGAGCCCCAGGTCGGCGAGCTGCTGCATCACGCCCTGGAGGCCGCCGGGGAACCCGTACTGCGAGGCGAGGTGCCCCTGGATGCCGAACCCGCCCACGGGGACCCCGTCGGCCTGGAGCTGCTTGACCAGAGCGACGTACGCGTCGACCTTGGGACCCGGCGTCTCGACGCCGAAGTCGTTGAGGAACAGCACCGCGTGCGGGTCGGCCTCGTGGGCCCAGCGGAACGCGTCGGCGACGACGCCGATGCCGAGCGCCTTGATGAACGGGTTCTCCTGCCGGGGCTGCCCCGAGTCGTCGAAGATCTCGTTGGCGACGTCCCACTGCGCCACCTTGCCGGCGTAGCGGCCGACGACGGCGCTGATGTGGTCGTGCAGGATCTGCCGGAGCTGGTCGGGCGCGAAGCTCCCCGACGTCAGCCAGGCGGGGTTCTGCGAGTGCCACAGCAGGTTGTGGCCACGCACGCGCTGGCCGTGGGCCTGGGCGAAGGCGACGACCTCGTCCATGGGCCCGAAGTCGAACGTGCCCTGGGACGGCTCGATCACCTCCCACTTGGCCGCGTTCTCGGGCGTGACGGAGCTGAACTGCTTCCCGACCAGGCCGGCCACGTCGGGGAGCTTCAGGGTGTCGTTGCCGCCCAGGTGCCCTCCACCGCCCACGGCAGCACCCACGAAGAACCCGTCCGGCGCGGCGTCGCGGAGGGCGGGTTCGAGGGAGACCGCTGAGGGGGCGGGCGAACTGGGTGGCGGGGTGTCGGCGGAGCCGTCGGAGCACCCGCCCAGACCGGTGAGCAGCAGCCCGAAGGCCGCCGCCGCGGCGATGGCCGCGAACGCCCGTGGCTCGCTCCCGGCGGGCAGGGGGAGGCGCCGCGTCACAGGGCGCGCACCGCGCCGACGACGCGCACGACCACGGGCACGCCGTCGACCAGCGGGGGCACGTCCTTGCGCGCCCGCACCGAGTCCACGTTCACCTGCAGCACCCAGTCGCCGGGGCCGCCGCGCTGCGCGAGGCCTACGCCGTTGACGCCGTGGACGTGCTCGAGGGCGTCCCGCAGCGCAGGCTTCGCGGCGCGAGCTGCGTCGATCGTCGCCATGGTCCACCTCCGTCGGTCAACCTCCATTGTCGCGCACGTGCGGCGGCCCTGGTGGCGGGGTGTCCGGAACCGCTCAGCGGTCGGTGCGGTTCTCCGTGTCGGGGTGCGAGCCCTGGCGCTCGTCGCGGTCGAGCGCGTCGATGGCCCGCATGTCGCCGTCGTCGAGCGTGAAGCCGAAGATGTCCGCGTTCTCGACGATGCGCGCCGGCGTCGCGGACTTGGGGAAGACGACGTCGCCGCGCTGCACGTGCCAGCGCAGCACGGCCTGAGCGGGCGTGACGCCGTGGCGGGCGGCGACGCCGGCGATCACGGGGTCGCCCAGCACGGCGCCGCGGCCGAGCGGCGACCACGCCTCCGTGAGGATGCCGTGCACGGCGTCGAAGGCCCGCACCTCGGCCTGCTGCAGGTACGGGTGGGACTCGACCTGGTTGACGGCGGGCACCACGGTGCCGCTCTCCAGCACGCGCGTCAGGTGGTCCGGCTGGAAGTTGGACACGCCGATCGCGCGCGCCCTCCCCGACGCGTAGATCTCCTCGAGCGCCGCCCACGCCTGCGTGTACAGCCCGACGGCGGGCAGCGGCCAGTGGATGAGGAACAGGTCCACGACGTCGAGGCCGAGCTCGTCGAGCGAGCGGTCGAACGCTGCGAGCGCGTCGTCGTGCGCGTGGAACGCGTTGTTGAGCTTGGTGGTGACGAACAGCTCCTCGCGCGGCAGCCCGCTCGCGGCGACCGCCTGCCCCACCTCACGCTCGTTGCGGTACATCTGCGCCGTGTCGACGTGCCGGTACCCGGCGTCGAACGCGCGCAGCACCAGGTCGCGCGTCTGCGCGGGCGCCAGCTTGTAGGTGCCGAAGCCGAGCTGCGGGATCGCGACGCCGTTGTTGAGGGTGAGGGCGGGGATGGTCACCGCACCATTCTCAGCGCAGCGTCACGCCGAGCGCCTCCAGGACGGCGTCGACCGGGTTGACGTACGTGAGGCCCGAGCCGTCCGGGCCGCCCGTCTCCGACCCGGCGAACAGCAGCCCCAGCGCCACGCCGTCCTCCCGGTACACGAGCGCGCCGGAGTCGCCGCCGCGCGAGAACGGCCCGTCGCCCGTCGACTCGACCTCGACCTGCCCGTCGAACGAGAGGACGCCCAGGTCGTCGCCGTACCCGACCAGCACGTCGTCGAGCTCGATCGCACTCACCCTGCCGTGCGTCAGCGACGTGGTGCGGCCCACCTTGGCCACCTGCTCGCCGCCGCGCGGGGCGGTCGTGGTGGTCACGCGGCCGACCGGGTACGTGGGGTCGGTCTCGACGCCGTCGTCGAGCAGGGCGATCGCGGCGTCGACGCGGTGCGGCTCCCCGGCCACGAGCGGGGACCAGCGCGCCAGGGTGCCGATGCGGTCGCGGGCGGCGCGCCCGCCGTCCGCGGGCCCGGGCTGCACGACGACGTCGCCCGGCGCCGCCTGCGCCGACCCGGCGAGCACGTGCCAGTTGGACAGGACGAACGTGCTGCCTTCGGCGGCGGGGTCGGCGACGAACGCGCCGAGGGTCCCGGCGGTGACGTCGACGTTCGCGACCGAGACGCCGGGCCGCAGCGGCCGCACCCGGCCCGTCTCCCCCAGCGACCGGGCGCTCACGACGGGCGGGCGGGGGCGCACGTCGGACAGAGTCCGGATGCGGCCGGTGCGGCGGACGTCCGCGCCGTCGCCGGCCTCGGCCGCGACCTTGCGTACGACGGCCCGGGCCGCGGGAACGCCCAGCCGGTAGCGGACGGCGACGGTGTGACCGCCGTCCTCGGTGGGGGCCAGGCCGAGGGAGAGCGTGGGGGCGCGCACCGCCTCGGACGGGGTGCCGTCGTCGGGCCCCACGCTCGACGCCATGACGGCGCCGTACCGCTCCGCGAGGTCACGCGCGAGCTCGCGGAGCTGCTCCTTCAGACGGCGTGCCTCGGCCAGGTCCAGTGCGGTCATGGGCCCGAGTGTGACGCAAACCACCCACATCGCCCGGCCCGGCGCGCCGCCCGCTCCCCGGGCGACAGCCGCTTCCACCCGGCGGGGCCCGGCGGATACCCTGGCCCGGCCGACGGGGGTTGCAGGGGGCGCCCCCGCACGAGCCCCGAGGACCACCATGTCGTTCGTACTGGTGGGGACGACGTCGTCGTCCCCTACTCCCGACGAGATCTGCGCTGCCCGCTGGTGGGCGCTCGACCACGACCACGAGGCGCTGCTGGCGCACCGCGTCGCCCGGTCCATGCAGGCGGACTGGGCCGAGCAGGCCGCGGCGGACGAGCGACTGGTCGCCCGCCACCGCGCCGCGGCGCTCGCCTTCTAGGCGGCCGCCAGCAGGCGCGACACCCGCGTGGTGCGCGCCCGGGCCGTGGCGAGCACCGCGAGCGCCAGGCCCACGACGCCCCACACGACCAGGCCGGTCACGGCTCCGCCCGTGCCGCCGACGCCGGGCACCACGATCGCCACGAGGGCGCGGCGGGCCGCGCCGATGGCGAGCTGGTCCGCGATCCCGTCGAGCCAGGACGGCACGGTGGCGATCACGCCCGTGGCGATGACCAGCACGGCCATGAGCAGCGAGATGCCGCGCGCGACGTCGCCGAGCCACAGCGTGAAGCCCTGGTGCAGCGCCACGAACACGAGGGAGACGAGCGCGCCGACCCCGATCGCGGCCGCCCAGCCTCCCGGCGACAGGTGCTCGACGCCGGCGAGGATGCCGCCGACGACGGCGCCGGTCAGCACGGACACCGCCGCCGGGACGGCGAGGTCGCCGACGGCGAGCTGCACGGCCCCGCGCGTCGAGCCGAGCGCGCGCCGCTTCGACGGACGCACCACGGTGGTCAGCCCGAGCGCCCCGAGCCACAGGGCGACGACGGCGAAGAGCGGCCCGGTGGAGCCGGTGTCCAGGGTGTCGTCGGTGGGCGCCTGCACGGGGTTCGCGACGACCGAGGCCAGGGTGGCGCGCTCGCCGTCGGAGTAGCTGGGCAGCTTGCTGACCGCCTGGCCGAGGCCGTCGGAGATCTGGCCCGCGCCGGTGGCGAGCTGCTTGGCGCCGTCGGCGAGACCGCCGGCCCCGGTCGAGACGCCGCCCGCGCCGGTGGCGAGCTGCCCCACCCCGGACGCGAGGCCCGACGCCCCGGTGGCCACCTGGCCGACGCCGCTGCTCAGCGACGACGCGCCGTCGGCGAGCTTCCGGGCCCCGCCCTGGAGCCCGGCGGCGCCGCTGGAGACCTGGCCCGCGCCGGCGGAGAGCTGGCCGAGCCCGGCCGAGAGCTGCTGCGCCCCGGACTGGAGCCCGCCCGCGCCCTGGGTCGCGGCGGCGCCGATCCCGCTGCCGACCGCGGTCAGACCGGGGTTCTTGGCGGTGCCGTCGCCGTGGACGATCCCGGCGAGGGCGTCGCGCGTCTGCTTGAGGCCAGCCAGCATGGTGCACCGCGTGTCGGTGGGCGCGGCCGCGCACAGGGCCGTGAGCTGGTCGATCTGCTGGGTCAGCCCGTCGGCGACCTGCTGCACGCCGGCCGCGTACCCGGCCACGCCCTGGGCCGCGCCCTGCAGCTGCGTCTGGAGCTGGCCGGCGCCGGCGGCGAGGCCGTCCGCCCCGGCCTTGCTCGCGGTGGCGCCGCTGGCGACCTGCGAGGCCCCCGAGGCGAGCTGGCCGGCGCCGTCGGCGAGCGACGACGCGCCGCTGGCGAGCCCGCCCGCGCCTGTAGCGGCCTGGCGTGCCCCGTCGGCGAGCTGGGCGGCGCCGTCGGCGGCCGAGGTGGCGCCGTCCTTGAGCTGGGCCGCGCCGTCGGCGAGCTGCGTGGCGCCGTCGGCCGCGGAGGTCGCGCCGTCCTTGAGCTGGGTGGCGCCGTCGGCGGCCTTGCCGAGCTGGTCGGCGAGCGTGTTGAAGCCCACCAGCACGTTGTCCACATAGGTCTGCGTGAGCGACGAGCTCATCACCGACGTCGCCGTCGCCGCGACCACGCGGGCCAGCACGGCGTCGGCCACGCGCCCGCCGGGCGGGGTGGCGACGTCGATGGTGGCCTGGTGGGCCGCCGACGGGTCGCTGCTGAACGATGTCGCGGCGGCCGAGAAGCCCTTCGGGATGGTGATGACGGCGGCGTAGGTGCCGTCGGCGAGGCCCGACCTCGCCGTGGCGGCGTTGGTGATCTCCCACTGATAGCTGGTCGTGGAGGCCGCGGCCGCCTTGACGGTCTGCGTGGTCGACGGCGCGACGCCGGACACGAGCCCGGCCGCGAGCTGCCGCCCGAGCGGCACGAGCTGCCCGTTCACGGTGACCGGCTGGTCGAGGTTGACGATCGCGGCGCGCACCGTGTCGAGGCGCGAGGCCGGGTTCCACAGGGCGGCGAGCAGCAGCCCGATCACCAGCAGGGGCAGCAGCGCGACGGCGGCGACGCGCCAGACCACCGGCCGCAGGGTCGTCGTGCGGGCGTTCACCGGGCCGCCTCCTTCTCGTCGATGGAGCTCGCCTTCTCGCCGGTCGAGCGTGTCGAGACCACCCCGACGGGGGAGGGAGGTTCCTTCCCGAGATCCACAGCGGTGTGCTGTGAAGACAACTGAGTGCTGTGGGTCTCGAAAAGGGATGCCGTCGGCGCGAGGTCCGCCGCGTCGTCCGGGCCTGCCGTGCCGACCAGCACCGCGACGCCGGCCTCCTGGGCCGCCGCGAGCGCCGACGCCAGGGCGTCCCGCTCGGCGCGGTCCGCGACCGCCTGCGCGTGCAGCACGACGACGCCGCGCGCCTTCGCCCGCACGGCCCCGGCCACCGACGCGGCCGCTCCGCCGTCGGCGGCGTCGACGACGGCCACGCGGCGGCGCACCGCCGAGGCCCGTTCGGGAAGCACCAGGCCGGCCGTCTTGACGGCGCCGTCGCTGATCCGCAGGCGCCCGGAGAGGCCGAGCAGCAGTGCGTCGACCGGCGCAGCCGAGTCGCCGCGCACGACGAGCGCACCGCCGTCGGGCACGCGGACGGTCAGCGGCCCGACCAGGGGACGCTCCGGCCCGTCGACCACGAGCCCGTGCGCCACGACGACGTCGGTCGACCCCGGCTCGGGCCAGTCGGCGAGCGCGAGCTCCTTGGCGAGCCCCTCGCCCTCGACGTCGAACCGGGGCAGCACGCGGTCGAGCCAGCGCGGGATGTACCAGGCGTGCTCGCCGAGCAGCGCCATCACGGCGGGCACCAGCACCATGCGCACGACGAACGCGTCGACGGCCACGCCGACCGCGAGGCCGAGCGCGATGGGCTTGAGGTTCATGTCGCCCTCGGGCACGAACGCCGCGAACACGGCGAACATGATGACCGCGGCGGCCGCGACCACGGGCGACGACGCCCGGAACCCGCTCAGCACGGCACGGCGCGCGCGGTCCTCGCCGCGGCCGTGCACGTAGTCCTCGCGCATGCGGGACACGAGGAACACCTCGTAGTCCATGGCCAGGCCGAACAGCACGCCCATGAGCACGATGGGCATGAAGCTGATGACGGGCCCGGTGCGGGTCACCTTGAGCGCGTCGGCCAGGAACCCGTGCTGGAACACCAGCGACACGACGCCGAACGCCGCGCCCACGCTGAGCAGGTACCCGAGCGACGCCTTGATGGGCACCCAGATCGACCGGAACACCATGGTCAGCAGCACCAGGCACAGCCCCACCACCACGATGCCGAAGGGGAGCAGCGCCGCCCCCAGCTTCGCGGACACGTCGATGCCGACGGCGGTGAACCCGGTGACCGCGATGGTCACGCCGTACCTCTGCTCGAGGTGCGGGCGCAGCGCGCGGATCTCGTGCACCAGGTCCTCGGTGGCGACCGACGTCGGGCCGCCCTCGGGGATCACCTGGATGATGCCGGTGTCCGCCGAGGCGTTCGGGGTGGCCAGCGGCACGTCGGCGACGCCCGGCAGGGCGCGGATCTCGTCGGCCATCGCGTTCATGAGGCCGACGGGGTCGGTGCTGGTGACGATCGAGCCGGTGACGATGAGGGGCCCGTTGAAGCCGGGGCCGAACTCGTCGGAGATGAGGTCGTAGGTGACGCGGGCGCTCGAGTCGCGCGGCAGCACGCCGGCGTCGGGCAGCGCGAGCCGCAGGCCCGTGGCGGGCCAGGCGAGCGCCCCGAGCGCGGCGACCACCACGACGATGGTGACGGCGGGCCAGCGCGTCACGCCCCGCACCCAGGCGGCGAAGACCCCGCCGCTCTGCGGCTCGCGCACCTTGCGGGCCTTGCGCGGCTTGCGGGGCTTGCGGGGCTTGGGCCGCAGCCGCTCCCCCGCGTACCCGAGCAGCGCGGGCAGCAGCGTGAGCGACACGAGCACCGCGACGCCGACGCCGCCCGCGGCGGCCACGCCCATGACCGTGAGGAACGGGATGCCCGCTACGCCCAGCCCCACCAGCGCGATCATCACGGTGAGGCCGGCGAACACGACGGCGGACCCGGCGGTCGCCGTCGCGCGGGCCACGGACTCCTCGACCGGGAGCCCCTCCTGCAGCTGGTCGCGGTGGCGGTGCACGATGAACAGCGCGTAGTCGATGCCGACGGCGAGGCCCAGCATCACGGCCAGCATGGGCGTGGTGGACCCGATCGTGGCCACGGAGGTCGCGGCGAACAGCAGCGCCATGCTGACGCCGACGCCCAGCAGCGCGTTGACGAGCGGCAGCCCCGCTGCGACGAACGACCCGAGCGTCAGCATCAGCACCACGAGCGCCACGACCAGGCCGAGGCCCTCGATCGCGGAGATCGCCGGGAACTCGGTGGCGAACAGCTGGCCGCCCAGGCTGGCCCGGGCCCCGTGGGGCAGCGCCGCCTGGAGCTGGTCGGCCTCGTGCTGCAGGGCCGACTTGGTGGAGGCGTGGATCGAGCCGAGGTCTCCGTCCATCTGGACCTGGAGGATGGTCGCGGTGCCGGCGCCGTTGGTGGACGCCTTGAGCGTGGTGTCGTACGGCGACGTCACGGCGGCCACCTGGTCGATGGCGCCGAACGCCTTCACGGCCGCCTCGACGGGTGCCTTCACGTCGGCGTCGCCGATCTTGCCGCCGTCGGGGGCGACCACCACGACCTGGGCGGACACACCGCTGACCTGCGGGAACGTGGCGGCGAGGCGGTCGAGCGCCTGGTTGGCCTCGGTGCCGGGGATGGACACGGAGTTGTCGAGGGGCTGCATCACCAGCGCGGCAGCACCGCCGGCGACGGCGAGCACCGCGATCCACAGGATCACGACGAGCCGTCGGGCCCGGAACGCCCAGCGGCCTAGCTGGTACAGGACGGAGGACATACGTCTCCCTCGAGAGCGACGGCGCGGTTTGATACACGACTGTATCCGATACAGGACCGCATTCGATACCCTGGGAGCATGACCGAGGCCCCCGTCTCCGCCCGGCGCGAACGCACGCGCGAGCGCCTGCTCGACGCCGCCGCCCAGGTGTTCGCGGCGCTCGGCTTCGGAGCGGCGTCCGTCGAGGCGATCACGGACGCCGCAGGCTTCACCCGCGGCGCGTTCTACTCGAACTTCGAGAGCAAGGAAGAGCTGTTCCTCGCCCTCACGGACCGGCAGGCGCGCGCCCACATCGCGGCGCTCGAGGTCGCCGTCGCCGGGCTGGGCGGCGACGTCGTGCACGACCGCCACGTGGACCGCAGCGCGATCCGCACCGTGCTCGGCATCGTCACGGAGGGCAAGGCGCCCGAGGCGCGCTGGCACGTGGTCAACGTCGAGTTCGAGCTGCTCGCGATGCGCGACCCGGCCATCGCGGCCGCGTGGCGCACGCAGCAGCGCACCCTGCGCGCCGAGCTCGCCGAGGCGCTCACACGCCTGCTCGCACCCCTCGGCCTGCGGTTCGCCACCGACGCCGACGTCGCCGTCGAGCTGCTGCTCGGCACCTACGAGGCCGCGGCGCGCGACGCCTACGTGGCCGGAAGCGACGTCCCGGACCCGCGTGCGCTCGAGGCGCTCGTCGACCTGCTGATCACGGAGGCGTGAGGGTCAGCGGTCCCGCTCGGCGATCCGGGCCAGCATCGCGTTGTACTCCTCGAGCTCGAGGTCCCCGTCGCGGTCCGCCTTGCGGTCCTGGCGGCGGGCCTCGCGCTCGTCGGACCGGGCCCACAGCACTGCCACGGCCACCGCGAGGGCAAGCGTGGGCAGCTCGCCGATGCCCCAGGCGATGTCGCCGCCGCGCTGCTGGTCCTGGATCGCCGTCAGGCCCCAGGGGCGGCCGGTGTTGCCGTACCAGCTCGCCGCGAGCAGCGACGTCTGCATGGTGAGAGCCACGCCGAAGAACGCGTGGAACGCCATCGTGGCGAACAGCAGGATGATGCGGGCCGGGAACGGCGGCCGCTGCGGCCCGGGGTCGATGCCGATGAGCGAGTTCGCGAACAGGTACCCGGCGAGCGTGAAGTGCACGACCATCCACACGTGCCCCACGTGGGAGCGCAGCGACCAGTCGAGCAGCGGCGTGAAGTAGAAGACCAGCATGCCGACCACGAAGATCGCACCCGCCACCAGGGGGTTCGCCACGATGCGACCCCACCGGGAGTGCACGAACCCGAGCACCCACTCGCGCGGGCCGCGCGACCCGTCGCGTCGGCCCGGCACGGCGCGCAGCAGCAGAGTGACCGGGGCGGCGAGCACCAGCAGCATCGGCACGAGCAGCGCCAGCACCATGTGCTGCACCATGTGGGCGCTGAACATGACCTCGCCGTACACGGTGGGGGCGCCGTTGGTGTCCCACACGACCACGGCGATGCCCACGCACCACGACACGGCGCGCATCACGGGCCAGGCGTCGCCACGCCGGCGCAGCCGCACCACCCAGGTGAGGTAGACGACGACGGCGGCGAAGCACGCGAACGTGAACAGCGGGTCCAGGCGCCACTCGGTGAGCCAGCGCGACCCGCTGAGGTACGGCGGCAGCGCCGAGCCGGTCAGCTGGTAGGCCGGCGACGTGTCGAGGGGCACGTTGTCGTTGACCGGCGGCGCGGACGCCGCGAGCGCCACGGCCACGCCCATGACGGCGCCCATGACCAGCAGCTCGACGGCGGCGAGCCGCGCGAAGGCCCGGCCGGGGGTGGCCCGCCCGTCGTGGACACGGGCGATCACGTGGCGCCGGTGCAGCCACCCGAGCGTCCCGAGGCCGGCGAGCAGCACGGCCTTCGTGACGAGCAGCCACCCGTACCGGGTCTGCCACAGGTCCGACGGCGACCCCACGCGGATCCAGGCGGACACGACGCCGGAGAACCCGACGGCGAGCAGGCACCAGGTCGCGACGACGGAGAACCGCGGGATGGCGGTGGCCCACACCGGCCGGTCGGGGCCTCGCTGCACCGCCGTCTCGCCGCGCGCCGCCAGGCGGCGGTGGGCCAGGGCCAGCACGGCGATCGCCCCGAGGCCGCCCACCCACAAGGCGGCTCCCACGAGGTGCATGTACATGGCGCCGGTGGCGAGCACGTGGTTCGCCGCCCCCGCCGCGTGGCCCGTCGAGGCCTGGTAGGCGAGCGCCGCGAGCGGCAGCACGGTGACCCAGAGCGCCCCCACGGCGCTGCGTACCAGGAGGGCGGCGGCCGAGGTCAGGGCGGCGAGGATCGCGATCTTCAGGCCGGTGCGCCCCAGGTCGATCTGCGTGACGTACTGCCACAGCCCGGAGCCGAACCCCGGGGAGTCGAGCGGGGTGGCGGCGGCGTCGGCGTAGCCGAGCACCAGGCCCCCGACGCCGGCCAGGCCCCACACGGCGCCCGAGACCCCGGCGGTCGTCAGCGCCGTGCGCTGAAGCCGGCCCGGCCCCACGAAGGCGGCGGCCGCCAGCAGCGACCCGAGCGTGAGCGCCGCACCGAGGTTGGTGAGCACGTTCACCACCGGCTGCCCCCAGCGCACCACGGCGCCCGGGTCGGAGAACCCGCCCAGCGCCAGGAACGCCTGCGTGTACGCCCCGGCGGCGAGAGCGGCACCGATCGCGACGACGACGGCGATCGGCCCCGCCCAGACGAACCACCACGGCCGGGTGGGGGCCGGCGTCGTGGCGGTGGCGGGGGCGGTGGTGCTCGCTGTCACGCGACCAGGGTAGGCGTGCCGCCTGGCCCCACGGGCCAAACCCTGGCGGGCGTGCATCACGTCCCCGCCTCGGGCGCACCTCTCAGGTGGCCCGCGGACGCGCGCCGCTCAGAGCCAGACCAGCCCCCGCGCGGGTTCCTCGAGCACCTTCGCGACGTCGGCAAGGAACCGCGAGCCGAGCTCCCCGTCCACCAGGCGGTGGTCGAAGCTCAGCGACAGCTGGGTGACCCAGCGCGGCTTGATCTTGCCCTTGTGGACCCACGGCTGCTGACGGATGGCGCCGAAGGCCAGGATGGCCGCCTCGCCCGGGTTGAGGATCGGCGTGCCGGTGTCGATCCCGAAGACACCCACGTTGGTGATCGTGATGGTGCCGTCGGACATGCCCGCGGGGGTGGTGCGGCCGGCTCGCGCGGTCGCCGTAAGGTCGGCGATCTCCCGGGCGAGGTGGATCAGGTCGAGGCGGTGGGCGTCCTTGATGTTCGGGACCACCAGGCCTCGCGGGGTCGCCGCAGCGATCCCGAGGTTCACGTAGTGCTTGTAGACGATCTCCTGGGCGGCGTCGTCCCAGCTCGCGTTGATCTCCGGGTGCCGGTTGACCGCCGTGAGGACGGCCTTCGCGGCGATCAGCAGCGGGGTGACACGCACGCCGGAGAACTCGCGGTCCTCCTTGAGCGCCGCCACGAGCTTCATGGTCTTGGTGACGTCGACCGTGTGGAACACGGTCACGTGCGGCGCGGTGAACGCGCTCGCGACCATCGCCTCGGCGGTGCGCTTGCGCACGCTCCGCACGGGCACGCGGGTGCGGCGGCCGTCCGGCGACACCGACCCGGACTCCAGCCACGGCTGGTCGTCGTCGGCGTAGGTGGCGAGCACCTGCGGCTTGGCAGCCTCGGCGTGCGCGACGACGTCCTCTCGGGTCACGATGCCGCCCGGGCCCGTGGGCAGCACCGACGCGAGGTCGACGCCCAGGTCCTTGGCCAGCTTGCGCACCGGCGGCTTGGCGAGCACGCGGCCGTGCGAGGCGGTGCTGCCTGGGGTCGCGGGCACCGAGATGGCGCCCCCGTCGGGGGCGACGCGGTCCTCCACGAGTGCCCTGGCCGTGCCACGGCGGGGTTCGCCGCTCGCTGGCACGGACACGGGGGCTTGGGTGGCGGCAGGGGCCGGGGCCGGCTTCGGGGCCGGGGCGACCGGCGCCGGAGCCGGTGCGGGGGCCGGGGCCGGGGCCTCAGCGGCCGGGGCGCCGCGGCGGCGGCGTCGGGCCGGGGCGCCGTGCTCTGCCGTGCCGTACCCGACCAGCACGGACCCGGAGCCCTCGGCTGCCGCGTCGGCCGGGGCCGCCGGCGACTCCGCCGCGGGCTCCGCACCGGTCGAGACCTCGATGATCGCCGTGCCGACGTCGACCGTCGACCCCTCCTCGACCAGCAGCGCGACGACCGTGCCGGCCCACGGGGACGGCAGCTCGACGAGCGACTTGGCGGTCTCGATCTCGACCACCACCTGGTTGACGGCGATGGTGTCGCCGGGCTTGACGCGCCACTCGACGATCTCGGCCTCGGTGAGGCCCTCGCCGACGTCGGGCAGGGGGAAGCGCTGCGTGCTCACGTGTGCTCTCCGGTCTCTCAGTACGCCAGCGACCGGTCGACCGCGTCGAGGATGCGGTCCACGGAGGGCAGGTAGTCGTGCTCGAGCTTCGCGACCGGGTACGGCGCGTGGAACCCGCCGACGCGCAGCACGGGCGCCTCGAGGTGGTGGAACGCCTCCTCGGTCACGCGGCTGACCACCTCGGCGCCGATGCCGTGCGCCGACGGCGCCTCGTGGATCACCACGCAGCGGCCGGTGCGGCGCACGCTCGCGACGACGGCCGGGATGTCGAGCGGCGAGATGGCGCGCAGGTCGACCACCTCGGCGGACGTGCCCTCGGCGGCGAGCGCGTCGGCGGCCTTGAGCGCCGTGGCGACCGTCGGGCCGTACGCGACGAGCGTGACCTCGGTGCCGGAGCGCACGACGCGCGCGGTGTCCAGCACGCCGGGGGCCGGCGGGGCGGCCAGGTCGACCGCGCCCTTGGACCAGTAGCGGCCCTTGGGCTCCATGAAGATCACCGGGTCGGGGCTGGCGATCGAGGCGCGCATCATGTCGTACGCGTCATGCGGCGTCGACGGCGACACGATGCGCAGGCCCGCGGTGTGCGCGAAGAGCGCCTCGGGCGACTCGGAGTGGTGCTCGACCGCCCCGATGCCGCCGCCGAAGGGGATGCGGATCACGACGGGCACGGTCAGCTTGCCGCGCGAGCGGTAGTGCATCTTGGCGAGCTGGGTGGTGATCTGGTCGAACGCCGGGAACACGAACCCGTCGAACTGGATCTCGCAGACGGGCCGGTAGCCGCGCAGGGCCAGGCCGATCGCCGTGCCGACGATGCCCGACTCCGCCAGGGGCGTGTCGACCACGCGGTCCTCGCCGAACTCGGCCTGCAGGCCGTCGGTCACGCGGAACACGCCGCCCAGCCGGCCGACGTCCTCGCCCATGACCAGGACCTTGGGGTCCTCGGCCATGGCGTTGCGCATGCCGAGCGTGAGGGCCTTGGCGAACGCGAGGGTCTGCACGTCGCGCTGCGCCGTCGTCTGCGCCGTCCGCTCCGTCGTCGTCGTCATCGCGAGGCCTCCGTCTCGTCCTCGTACTCCGCGAACCACGCGCGCTCCTCGGCGACCGTGGCGTGGGGGGTGGCGTACACGTGCTCGAACAGGGCCTCGGTGGGCGGGGCGCCCAGCTCGCGGGTCTCGGTGCGGATGCGCTCGGCGAGCACCTCGGCGTCAGCCTCGACGGCCGCGAACCAGGCCTCGTCCCACAGGCCCTCGGCCTTGAGGAGGGCCTCGAGCCGCTCCAGCGGGTCACGCCGGCGCCAGTACTCCTCCTCCTCGCGCTCGCGGTAGCGCGTCGGGTCGTCCGACGTCGTGTGCGCGCCCATGCGGTAGGTGAAGGCCTCGATGAGGGTGGGGCCGCCGCCCGAGTGCGCCCGCTCCAGGGCCTCGAGGGTGACGGCGTAGCAGGCGAGCACGTCGTTGCCGTCGACGCGGACGCTGGGGATGCCGTAGCCGAGCCCGCGGTCCGCGAACGGCACCTTGGCCTGCCGGGTGGTGGGCTCCGAGATGGCCCACTGGTTGTTCTGAAGGTAGAAGACGACCGGCGAGTCGTTGACCGCCGCAAAGACCATCGCCTCATGGACGTCGCCCTGCGACGTGGTCCCGTCGCCGAAGTACACGGCCACGGCGGCGTCGCGCGTCGGGTCACCCGTGCCGACCAGGCCGTCCCGCTGGATGCCCATGGCGTACCCGGTGGCGTGCAGCACCTGCGAGCCGAGCACCAGCGTGTACAGCTGCACGTTGTGCTCGGCCGGGTCCCAGCCGCCGTGGTCCTGGCCGCGGAACAGGCGCAGGCGGTCGACCGGGTCGACGCCGCGCACGTGGAGCACGCCGTGCTCGCGGTAGCTCGGGAACACGTAGTCCTGCGGGGCCAGGGCGTACGCGGAGCCGACCTGCGCCGCCTCCTGGCCCCTGGCCTGCGCGAACAGGGCGAGCTCGCCCTGGCGCTGCAGCGCGGTGGCCTCGTCGTCGAACCGGCGGG
Organism: Promicromonosporaceae bacterium; assembly: GCA_009783295.1. GTDB lineage: Bacteria > Actinomycetota > Actinomycetes > Actinomycetales > Cellulomonadaceae > Xylanimonas. Next base: position 48,966 of record WRHK01000002.1, on the reverse strand, counting down.
TCAGCACCATGTCCCGGTACATCGCCCGCAGGTCGTCGCCCTCGAGGTGCGCGACGCGGGCGCGGTAGCCCGCGTTCTCAGGGGTGTCGACGCGCGCGCCGACGGGGTCGAGGAGCTGGATCAGCCCCTCCTCGCCCGTTGCCTGGTCCACCACGAGAACTCCTTCCGACGGAACCTACGGTCTCGTAGCCTACGCAAGCGTAGGTTCCGCGCAAGGTGCGATGGTGCCCCAGACGGACCCAACGTCCGTCGGGCTCGTTTGTGGGGTTCCGACAAGAAGGGCGGTCAGCCCGCGGCGATCCAGCCGGCGGCCACGGCGAGGAACGCGTCGTTCGCCTCGACCTCGCCGATGCTCACGCGCAGCCCGTCGCCGGCGAACGGGCGCACCAGCACCCCGGCCGCCCGCGCCTCGGCGGCGCGCTCCATCGTGGCGTCCCCGAGCGGGAACCACACGAAGTTGGCGTGCGACTCGGGCAGGTCCCAGCCCTGGTCACGCAGCGCCGCGACGACGCGAGAACGCTCCGCCACCAGCGCCTCGACGCGGGCCATGAGCTCGGCCTGGGCCTCCGGGCGCAGCGAGGCGAGCGCGGCCGCCTGCGCCACGTGCGAGACGCCGAACGGCGTCGACACGGCCCGGATCGCGTCCGCGAGCCGCGGCGACGCGACGGCGTACCCGACGCGCAGCCCCGCGAGCCCGTAGGCCTTGGAGAGCGTGCGCAGCAGCACCACGTTCGAGTACCGCTTGACCAGGTCGACGCCGTCGGGCGCGGACGGGTCGCGCACGAACTCCAGGTACGCCTCGTCCACCACCACCATGACGTCGGCCGGCACGGCGGCGAGCAGCTCCTCGAGCTCCTCCGCGTGCACCACCGGACCGGTCGGGTTGTTCGGCGTGCACACGAGGATCACGCGCGTGCGGGGCGTCACGGCGGCGGCCATGGCGGGCAGGTCGAGCCGCCCGTCCTCGTGCACCGGCACCGTCACGGACTTCCCGCCGGCCACGGCGACCGCGATCGGGTACGCCTCGAAGGAGCGCCACGGGAACACGACCTCGTCCCCGGCGTCGACGACGGCGGAGAGCAGGTGTGCCAGCACGGCCACCGACCCGTTGCCCACTACGACCTGCTCCGGGTCCACGCCGACGTGCTGCGCGAGCGCCGCGACGAGGTCGCTGGCGTACATGTCCGGGTACCGGTTGGTCTCCGAGGCAGCCCGCGTGATCGCCTCGACCACGGACGGCAGGGGCCCGTACGGGTTCTCGTTCGACGACAGCTTCCACAGATGCTCGCCGGGCGCGGGGCGGGCCCCGGGCACGTAGGGCGGCAGCGCCTCGACGGCGGGGCGCAGGCGGACGGTGTCTGACGTGCGGTCCTGGGCTGTCTCCACGGCGCTCAGCATGCCACGATGAGGTGCATGAACTTCGTCGTGCGTGTCCTGGTGAGCGCCCTCGCCCTCTGGGTGACCAGCCTGGTCATCCCTCGTCGTTTCGACATCGTCGACAACGGGACGGCGCTCGGCACCGTGATCGCCGTCGTCGTGGTGGCCCTGATCTTCAACCTGGTCAACTCGATCATCCGGCCGATCGTCAAGGTGCTGTCCCTCCCCCTGTACCTGCTGACGCTGGGCCTGTTCAGCCTGGTGGTCAACGCGGCGATGCTCTGGCTGACGACGTGGATCACGCAGCACTGGTTCACGCACCAGCACTGGGGCATCGCGGTGCACGGCGGCTTCTGGTCGTACGTGCTCGCCGCGCTGATCCTGGCGATCCTCCAGGTGATCATCGGGGCCTTCGCGCCGAAGCGGCACCGCTGACCTCGGCGGGCGCGGTCCGCACCGCGTAGAAGCGGGTCTGCGCGGACCCGCCCTGCAGCAGCGGCTCGATCCGCCCGACGACGTCGTCCACCTGCGCGCTCCCGCTCGCCCGCGCGAGCGCGAGGGTGCGCAGGTGCGTCGGCACGGAGTGCGCGGGGATGCTCGCGGTCGCGCGCCGGTCCACGGGGTCCGACGACGCCCCCAGCCGCCGGGTCACGGTGACCCGGTCGGGGCTGCGCGGGTTCCGGGCGGCGGGCCTCCCGTCGGTGGCGGACACGAGCTCCTCCTCGTTCTCGAGGTTGAGCACGGGCACCCCCGCCGGGCTCGTGAAGGTCGCCGTGGGTGAGCCCGCCGTGACCACGGCGCCGACGGGGTGCCGCGCGGTGAACGACGGCGTCGCCGCGAGCGCCATGGCGGCGATCCCGCCCAGGCTGTGCCCGACGAGCACCACGCGCTCGCCGGGTCGGGCGCCGGCGTCGTCGAGCGCCTGCTCGACTCCTGCGGAGACGTCGGCTGCCTGGTGCGCCATGAGGTCGAGGTCGGTGACGCCGTCGAACGGGTCGGTGGCGCTGGCCAGCTGCTGGGTGCCGGGGATGAGCACGGTCCACGTGACGGAGCCGTCGTCGTGCGTGACACGCTCCAGGCCGAGCGTGCCCTCGGGAAGCCCGGCGGGGCCGCCGGTGAGGGCGTCGACGCGGGTGAGTGCCTCGTCGATGCTGCCCGACGGCGCCTCGGGCCACGCGGCGGCGTCACGCGGGCGCACCTCGTCCACGGTCGCGGGGGTGCGGCGCACGAGCTCGCGCAGCAGCGCGCTGAGCGCCCGGGCCCCACCCGTGACGGAGAGGTCGCCGCCGGACCGGACCGGCTGCGCGGCGGCCACGCCCAGGCCGACGCCCGCGACCGCCTCGTCCGCCAGCGACGCGGCGTGGTGGGCCAGGAGCCCCTCGCCGGCGCTCCGTGCTGCGGAGAACCATCGGCGCACCCAGCCGCCGCTCGCGCGGTCGGCGAGCCACACGGCGCCCGCCGCTCCTGCCGCCCAGAGACCAGAACCCGGGCGCATCGCGAGCGGCGCGGCGAGCCGGAACCCCACCTCGGCCCCCACCACGGTGACCAGCGCCCCCACAGCACGCTCGGCGGCGGACTCGCCGTGCTCGTAGAGCCCCGCCGCTCGCAGCAGGCGCATGGCGAGACGAGAGCACGCGTCGGCGTCGCCGCCCAGGCGGTGGGCGAGATCCCGGGCCTGTCCCGCGAGCGCGCGGCCGAGCGCCGCGTCTCCGGGTCCGGCGCCGAGCCCGCCGGACCCCGCCGCCGTCCACGCCTCACGCTCGAACGCGAACGCCGCGCACCCCGTCCTGAAAGCGGCGGCCCGCAGCTCGTCCGCCGCCCGGCTCGCGTGGGTCGCCGCCACCCGGACGGCCCCGGCGTCGACGGACGCGAGCGGCCTGCCACCGGTCACCTGCACGGTGTCCACGGCGTCGCTCATGAGGCCGCTGCCCCCCGGTGCGCGAGCCGGACCGCGGCGACCCGCATCTCGTCGACGTCCCGCCCCCGACGCCGTACGCCCGCGACCAGATCACCGAGCCGTGCCCGGAACGCGACCCCCGCCGGCGAGTCCCACGGCAGCGCCGCCGCCTGGGCGAGCCCGCCGAGCGCCTCCCCGATCGCTGCCTGCGCCGCACCCAGGTCCGGCGACGCCCCGTCGCCTCCGAGCACCCCGTCCGTCATCGCATCCCCCTCGCCGTCGTCGCACCACTGCCCGGCGACGCTAGGAGCCCGCGAGCGCCCCGATCCGGCGCCACCGGGCGACCTGTGCACCACGCCGCGAACCCCCGCCGGGGCGCAGCGTCGCCGGGCTGAGGCGTCGACGGACAGCCCCGGGCCGGTCCGGGATGCCGTGGGAGAATCGGGCCCGTGACCTCCCCCGCGCAGCCCGCACCGTCGACCACCGCCGCCCGCGTCGCCCTCGCCGACGTCACCCCGCCCATCGCCCTGGGCCCCCTCGACGGCCGCTACCGTGCCGCCGTCGCGCCGCTGGTCGACCACCTGAGCGAGGCCGCGCTCAACCGTGCGCGCATCCACGTCGAGGTCGAGTGGCTGGTCACGCTGTGCAACGAGGCCGTCGTGCCGGGAGCGCCCGTGCTCACCGACGCCGAGGTCGCCTACCTGCGCCAGATCCCCGCGACGTTCGGCGCGGACGAGATCGCGGAGCTCGCCGCCATCGAGCGCGAGACCGTGCACGACGTCAAGGCCGTCGAGTACTTCATCAAGCGCCGCATCGCGAAGGCCCCCGAGGTGCTCGGCACCACGAGCCTTCCGGCAGCGAGCGAGCTCGTGCACTTCGCGTGCACCAGCGAGGACATCAACAACCTCTCCTACGCGCTCATGGTCGCGGGCGCGATCCGCGAGGTGTGGCTGCCCGCCGCGTCGGCGCTGACCGAGCAGATCGCCGACATGGCGCGCGAGCTCGCCGACGTGCCGATGCTGAGCCGCACGCACGGCCAGCCGGCCACCCCCACCACGCTCGGCAAGGAGCTCGCGGTGCTCGCGCACCGCCTGCGCCGCCAGCTGCGCCGCGTGGGCCAGGCCGAGTTCCTGGGCAAGCTCAACGGCGCGACCGGCACCTACGGCGCCCACGTCGTCGCCGTCCCTGGCGCCGACTGGCCGGCCGTCAGCAAGGCATTCGTCGAGGGCCTGGGCCTCACCTGGAACCCGCTGACCACGCAGATCGAGTCGCACGACTGGCAGGCCGAGGTCTACGCCGACGTCGCCCGCTACAACCGCATCCTCCACAACCTCGCGACCGACGTGTGGACGTACATCTCGATGGGCTTCTTCACCCAGATCCCCGTCGCCGGGGCCACCGGGTCGAGCACTATGCCGCACAAGGTCAACCCGATCCGGTTCGAGAACGCCGAGGCGAACCTCGAGATCTCGTGCTCGCTGCTCGACACGCTCGGCGCCACCCTGGTGACGTCCCGCATGCAGCGCGACCTCACGGACTCGACCACGCAGCGCAACATCGGCCCGGCCTTCGGCCACTCGCTGCTCGCCATCGACAACGTGCAGCGCGGCCTCAAGGCGCTGCACGCCAACGCCGACCTCATGGCCGCCGACCTGGACGAGAACTGGGAGGTGCTCGGCGAGCCCATCCAGTCCGCCATGCGCGCCGCGTCCGTCGCGGGCGTGCCCGGCATGGAGAACCCGTACGAGCGCCTCAAGGACCTCACGCGCGGCCAGCGCGTCGACGCCGCCCGCATGCGCGAGTTCATCGGCACGCTCGGCCTGCCGTCCGACGTCGAGGCGCGCCTCGCGGCCCTGACCCCGGCGTCGTACACCGGCCTGGCGTCGCGCCTGGTCGCCGACTACCTGGGCTGATCAGCCCGGCAGGTCCTCCGGGCGCTTCGCGGCGTGCTCGCCGCGGAGCAGCCCGGTGGACTGGCCCACCTCGATGAGGTATCCGTCGGGGTCGCGCAGGTAGCAGCGCACCTCGGCGCCGCGGTCCAGCGGCTCCGTGAGGAACTCGGCCCCCAGCGCCGACCACGCCTCGTAGCAGGCCCGGGCGTCGGCGACCCGCAGGTTCATGAACGTGGACACCGTGTCGCCCTGCACGTGGTCGACCACCGAGATCTCGGGCTTGTCCGGGGTGGGTCCGCCGCCGGGGTTCATGATCACCCACGAGTTCGCCAGCCGGACGATGCAGGGGTTCTCCTCGACGACGACGGTGCCGCCCAGCACGCGCGAGTAGAAGTCCCGCGACCGCGCGACGTCGCGCACCGTGAGGAACTGGGTCACCAGGATCCCATCGGCCGGTGCGGGCAGCCCAGCCGCCGCGACCCCGACGCCGGGCGGTGCCGGGTCGAGCCGGCGGCGCAGCAGGCAGAACACGTTGCCCTCGGGGTCGGCGAGCACGTGCCACGGGGCGTCCGCCGGCTGCCCGATGTCGGTGGGCCGCGCGCCGAGGCGCAGCAGCCGCTCGAGCTCGGCGTCCTGGTCGCGGTCCGTGGGGTTGACGTCGATGTGCAGCCGGAGCTTGCCGGGCGTGGGATCGGGGTGCGGGCTGAGGATGATGGTCGGCTGCGCCCCTCCGAACCCCTCGCGAGGCCCGATCTCGATGGCGCCGTCCTCCCGGTCGAGGATCACGAAGTCGAGCACCTCGCACCAGAACCGCGCGAGCACCTCGGGGTCCCGGCAGTCGAGCACCAGCTCACCGATCCGGCATGCCATCGTCAGCACCAGCCCTTCCGTCGCGGGGTTCCCCTGGGACCGTAGCGAAGCGAGCGCCCGACGGCGACCCCTCAAGCGCACTTGTCCCAAAATCGGGCAAAGGGTTCACATCGTGCGCATCCGCGCCTAGGGTGGGCGGCGCCCGGGCCGTGACGGAGCGGCCCCCCGAGACCCTGGGAGGCGATCCAGATCTGGTATCTCCCCGACCTCTACACGCACCACCCGATGGTCGCCGGCTTCTACGTCGCGCTCGCTGGCGCCGGCCTGATCGTGCTGGTGCTCGGCGCGATCCTCATGGTCGGGAACGCCTGGGCGCGGCTCGGCGCCCTGGTGGTCGGCCTGGCCTCCCTCGGCTACGGGTCGTACCTGTACTTCCTGAAGCCGCACAACCTCGCGTACGACTACTACCTGCTGATCGCCCCGGGGCTGGTCGTCATCGCCCAGGTCACCGGTGCGATCGTGCGCCGCTACCGCGCGACGCCGCGCGCCGAGGGCGTCGAAGCGCTCGAGACGCTCGGAGCCCCGGCCACCGCCTGAACCCGCCGGTCGCACGGCCCCGTGACGGTCCGCCCGGACCGTGGCGGCGCCGTCGTCGCGCCACGGCGTTACCGTGGGATGACGTCACAGGAGGTGGATCCATGAGCATCACCAGCCAGGAGCCCACGGCCGACAACCAGGTCCCAGAACCCGAGAGCTTCGTCGAGCAGATGATCCGCGCAGCCCACGGCGAGCAGGGCGCACACCCCTGCGACGACCCGGACCTCACCGGCGAGGACCGCTTCGACGCAGGCTGAGCCGGTCCGCTCCCGCACGTCTCGACTGGTCAGGGGCTCGGGCTTCCGAGCCCCTGGGTGAATTCGCCCTGTTTGCCCTGAAAGGTCTCCCGCGGCGGGCACGCCGCCCCTACGCTGTGCGCCACCTGGGCTGCCCATCGCAGCCCCCTCTGCGAGAGGTGTGCGCACCATGTGGTACCTGCCTGAGCTCTTCCGTGAGGACGCGACGTACGCGACCTACATCGTCGCGCTGATCGTCGCCGGACTCCTCACGATCATCATGGGCTCGCTGAACTCGGGCATCTCCTCGATCCGCCGCCTCGGCACCGTGCTGCTCGGGCTCGTGTTCCTCGGCTACGGCGCGTACCTGTACCTGTTCCTGCCGTCGAGCTACTTCATCGCGTACTACGTGTTCCTGCTGCCGATCGTGGTGGTGGTGAACGTGGTCCGGGCGATGAACACGAAGCGCCGCGCGGAGGCGGCGGAGGCTGGCCCTGCCGCGCCGGTCACGGAGAACCCGGCGATCTTCAAGGCGTGACGACGCGCTGCCAGCCGCCGGATCTTGGAGAACACCCACCGGCTGATCTTGTGCCGCTCGCAGGAGCGCGACACGGATCCTCTCTCGGCGTCCTCGGGCCAGTGCGCGATCGCTCACCTCACGTCTGCGGGCACCTGGTTGAAGCCCATGCCCGAGACGAACACGCAGGCCAAGTGCCCACGATGTCCTGAGACTTCACATCGAACGGACGGCGTAGGCGTCCGAGAGCGGCAAGGCCGACGCGGGCGTCGTCATGCGCCCAGGGTATCGACGGGCCTACCGGGGACCGGTGTGCGCGCCTGCCCGCGCGTCGTCCGCAGGGCGCCGCCCGAGCAGCACCCCGCCCAAGGCGGAGGCCGGCCAGCTGAGGACCCAGAACCACATCGCCCATTCGGCGTTCGCCATCAGTGCCAGCGGGATCGACAGCAGGAACACGACAGGCACCACGAGGTTGTTGAACGCGGTCAGCCGGAAGAGCGCCGGGCCGACGTCGGGGCCCATGAGCCCGGCGCGGTAGGCGTAGGCCCACAGCCACGTCGCCGTGAGGCCGAGCACGACGACGAGCCCCGCGTAGAGCGAGACGGCCACCGGGTCGGGGGCGTGCTCGCTGAGCAGACTGGTCGGGAACGGCACGAGCGCGACGAAGAACAGGAAGGCGAGGTTGATCCACACCAGCCGCGTGTCGAAGCGCTCGATCGCGAGGAACTTGCGGTGGTGGAACACCCAGTTCACGGCCACGATCGCGAAGCTCAGCGCGTAGCCCAGGTACTGCGGCCACAGCGCGAGCACGGCCGAACCCACGCTCTGCCCCGGCTCGATGTCAGGCACGCGCAGCTCCAGCACGAGCAGCGTGATCGCGATCGCGAAGACGGCGTCCGAGAAGAACACGATCCGGTCCGTGTCGTTCCCGGTCGCGAAGAGGCGGCGCTGGCGCTGGGCGGCGGTCTCGGGCGGTCGCACGCCGTGATCCTGCGGTGTCGGCTCACTCACGCGCGCACCCTATCGCCGCTGGGCGGGGGCGCGGCTGCGCCGACCGCCAGGACGAGGACGGCGCGGAGGGGCTGGTCACGCCTCGCACCGCAACGACGAGCCGGGCCGCTCAGACCTCCGCCGATTCCCTCCGGCGGGATCAACGGACTCTCGACGTCGCGGGTCTCCCGCATGGCCACCGACCTCGACGAGCAGGTCGACGCGTCCCGCCATCACGACCGGCCCGGTTGGCACGGTGGTTGGCAACTTGGTTGGCAACCCCTTCAGAACCCGAGGCAAAGCAAAAGCCCCTGATCAGGTGAAATACCTGATCAGGGGCTGTGGTGCGCTCGAAGGGATTCGAACCCCCAACCTTCTGATCCGTAGTCAGATGCTCTATCCGTTGAGCTACGAGCGCGTGGCCTGCGCATCGGGGTTTCCCCCGGCTGACCGGCCGTCGGAAACACTACACGGAGTCTGGAGAGTTCCCCAAACCGGAACTGCGTGACGTGGCCCACCCGGGCCGACCAGCGCCCGGGCAACAGAAAAGGCCCCGGGCTCGCGGCATCCGGGACCTTCCTGGCGGAGACGGAGGGATTTGAACCCTCGAACGGCTTGCGCCGTTACCACCTTAGCAGGGTGGCGCACTAGACCTGACTATGCGACGTCTCCTCACGGGAGCCGAGGCCACCGCGACGGCTAGGCTACCCGGCCAGCGCCGATCGACCAAAGCGGGGTCGTCAGCGCGCCCGCGCCGTCATCACGATCGCGCCGGAGACGAGCGCCAGACCTGCCGCCTCGGGCCACGTCGGAACCTGCCGCAGCACCACCGCGCCGACGACGACGGCGGTCGCCGGGAGCAGCGCCGTCAGCACTGCGAAGGTCGCGGTCCCAGCCCTCCGGAGCACCACCTGGTCGAGCACGTACGGCACCACGGACGAGCAGACGGCCACGACCAGCAGCAGCGCCAGCAGGCGCAGGTCCGGCGCCACCGTGCGGGCCGACGCCCCGAAGAAGGGGGCGAACACGAGCGCCCCGGCCGCCATGCCGACGGCGAGCGAGTCGATCCCCGCGCCAGCCCCCGCGACGCGCTTGCCCAGCACGATGTAGGCCGCCCAGAACACCGCCGCCGCCGCGATCGCGCTCAGCCCGATCACGGCGTCGTCGTGCGGGATCGAGCCGAACGTGACGCCCGCCAGCAGCACCACGCCGATGCCGGCGACCACGATCGCTCCCCGCTCGCGCCACCCGCGGCCGGTCACGGCCGCGACCCCGACGGGCCCGCAGAACTCGATCGCGACGGCGACACCGAGCGGCAGGTGCGCGATCCCGAGGTAGAACGCGATGTTCATCGCCGCGAGCGCCACCCCGAACGTGGCCGCCCAGCCCAGCCGGCGCAGGGTCCACGGCCGCCTCCACGGCCGCCGCCACGCAAGCAGCACGACGGCGGCCAGCAGGATGCGCCACCAGCCGACGGCCGGTGCGCCGACCTGGCCGAAGAGTCCCACGGCCACCGCCGCCCCGGCGTACATCGTCAGGCCGGAGACGAGGAACAGCGCGGGCGCGGGGACGCGTGAGAGCACTACAGCTGCTCGAGGTGCCGCAGGATCGCGCCCTCGCGCAGGGCCCACGGGCAGATCTCGACCTCGTCGACGCGCAGGGCGCGCATGGCCTCGGCTGCGACGACGGCGCCGGCGACGATCTGCCGCGAGCGCCGCGGCCCGATGCCGGGCAGCACGGTGCGGTCGGTCGAGGACAGGCGGGCGAGGCGGGGCGTCCAGTCGTCGAGGTGGGCGAGCCGCATGCGGTACCGCTGCCCGGCGCCGAGCACGTCGCGGGGCATGCCTGCGAGGCGGGCGAGGGAGCGGAAGGTCTTGGAGGTGCCGACCACGTGGTCGCCAGTGAGCGCGGACCCTCCGGTGCCGACGGCGCCGCCGAGCACGTGGCGCACGTGCTCGCGCAGGCGGGCGACGTCGTCGTTGGACGGCGGGTCGGTCTCCCAGAGGAACTCGCGGGTCATGCGCCCGGCGCCGAGCTGGAGCGAGAGCGCGACCTCGGGGTCCTCGTCGTTGCCGGCGACGAGCTCCAGGGAGCCGCCACCGATGTCGAGCACCAGCAGGCGGCCGGCGCCCCAGCCGTACCAGCGGCGAGCGGCGAGGAAGGTCAGTCGCGCCTCGTCGACACCCGCGAGGACGGAGATGGGGACACCCGCGCGGTCCTCGAGCATCGCGAGCACCTCGGGGCCGTTGGTGGCCTCGCGGAGGGCCGACGTCGCGATGGCGATGGTCTCCTGGCAGCCCTGCTCGCGCCCGAGCGCGGCGGCCCGCGTGACGGCCGTGTCGAGCGCCTCGACACCCTCCGGCGAGATCGACCCGTCGGGCTCCAGGAAGCGCATGAGGCGCACCTCCAGGGACTCCGACACCGCGGGCATCGGACGTGCCCCCCGGGCGGCGTCGAGCACCAGCAGGTGGACGGTGTTGGACCCGATGTCGATGACTCCCAGACGCACGGGACCACGGTAGCCCTCAGGGGCTTTTACCAGGGGCGAGACGGCTTGGGTAGACCTATCCAACGAGGGTCAGGTGGCCCTACTGTCTGGCCCGCCGGTGCACTTCTCCGGCAATCTGCCTGTTTCTCTCCTGGAGGTTCCCTTGTCCATTGGTGCGGCAATCGCGTCTGTGCTCCGCCAGTACGCGACGTTCTCCGGGCGCGCCCGCCGGTCCGAGTACTGGTGGTACAGCCTCGCCTACGCCATCGTCTCGGGCGCGCTGACCGGCGTGGCGACGGGCCTCGGCTCGGGCAGCACCGGCTACTCGCTGGTGATGGGCCTCTCGGGCCTGGTCTCCCTCGCCCTCCTGCTCCCGACGCTCGCGGTGTTCGTCCGTCGCATGCACGACACGAACCGCTCGGGCTTCTGGTTCTTCCTCGGGTTCGTGCCGCTCGTCGGCGGCATCATCCTGCTGGTCTGGACGATCCTGCCCGGCACGGTCGGCCCGAACCGCTTCGGCGAGGACCCCAAGGCCGTCGCCACTTCCCCGGCGCCCGCCACGGTCTGACCCTCCCCGCACGCCCGACGGCGGTGGTCCCGGAGCGTTCCCGGGGCCACCGCCGTCGTCGTGCCGGCAGGCTCGGGGTCAGCCCTTGACGGACCCCGCGAGCAGGCCGCGCACGAAGTACCGCTGGAGCGCCAGGAACACCACCAGCGGCACCACCATCGAGATGAACGCGCCCGCCGAGAGCAGCTGCCACTGCCCGCCGCGGGAGCCGGCGAGCTCGGCGACCGCGACCGTCAGCGGCCGGTTGCCGGCGCTGGTGAACGTGAGGCCCACGAGCAGGTCGTTCCACACCCACAGGAACTGGAAGATGCCGAACGACGCGATCGCCGGCACCAGCAGCGGCATGAGCACCCGGAAGAACACCTGCACGTGGCCGGCGCCGTCGACGCGGGCGGCCTCGACCAGCGACGTCGGGATCTCCTTCATGAAGTTGTGCAGCAGGAAGATCGCCAGCGGCAGCGCGAAGATCGAGTGCGAGATCCACACCGTCCAGAACGAGCCGTTGATGCCCAGCTGGATGTAGTCGCGCAGCAGCGGCACCAGCGCCACCTGGAGCGGCACCACCTGCAGCGTGAACACGGCGACGAACAGCACGTTGCGGCCCTTGAAGTCGATCCACGCGAACGCGTACGCGGCCAGCAGCGCCAGCGTGATCGGGATGACCACCGCCGGGATGGTGATCACGAACGAGTTGACGAAGAAGGTCCCCAGGGTTGCGTTGCCGTTGATCGCCTGGTCGTAGTTCTCCAGCGTGAAGGCGGTCTTGCCCTGGAACAGGTCCGGGATCACCGTCCACCAGCCGGAGCGCCGGATGTCCAGCGACGGCCGGAACGACGTGACCAGCAGGCCCAGCGACGGCAGCGTCCACAGGACGGCGAGCAGGATGGCGATGCCCGACGCCCACGGGGAGCTGAGCCGGCCCTTGGTCGCGATGGCCCGCCGCTCGAGGCGGCTGAGCTTCTGCTTCGCGACGACGGGTGCGACGTCGTCGTCGACGGTCGTCATCGGACCTCCTCCGTCTTGCGCAGCTGGCGCACGTTGTACGCGATGATCGGGATGACCAGCACGAACAGCACCACGGCGAGCGCGGAGGCCAGGCCCTGGTTGTTCTGCCGGAAGGCCTGCGTGTAGAACTCGTTGGCGACGACGCCGGTGCCGAACTGGCCGCCCGTCATCGTGCGGACGATGTCGAAGACCTTGAGCGCGGTGATCGCGATCGTCGTGAGCACGACGATGAGCGCGGGCCGGATCGACGGGACCGTGATGTACCGGAACATGCCGAACCCGCCGAGCCCGTCGAGGCGGGCGGCCTCGACGATGTCGTCGGGGATGGCCTTGATGGCGGCGGAGAGCACCGTCATCGCGAAGCCCGTCTGGATCCAGATCATGACGACGATGAGGAACCACGTGTTCCACGGCTGCGTCGACAGGAACTGCTGCGGCTCCAGGCCGATCCACACGAGCACCTGGTTGAGCAGGCCCGTCTGCTGGATGTTGGGCTGGTTGGGCCGGAACTCGTAGACGAACCGCCAGATGATCGACGCCCCGACCATCGAGATGGCCATCGGGATGAAGATCAGCGCCTTGGCGGCCTTCTCGAACCGGCTGCGGTCGACCACGACGGCGTACACGAGCCCGATCAACGTGGCGAGGATCGGGACCAGGATCACCCAGATCGCCGTGTTGACCAGCACCTGCTGGAACTGGCCCTGCGTGAACGCCTGCTTGTAGTTGTCGAACCCGACGAACGCCGTGCCGTTGCGGTTGAAGAACGAGTTCCAGAGCGTGATCAGGGCCGACCGCACCAGGCCGTAGGTCAGGAGCAGCAGCGGCACGCCGGCGAACGCCAGGGCGACCAGCCAGTTCGGCACCCGCCTGGGCCGGTCGACGAGATAGAGGATGAGGCCCATCACGACCACGAACAGCGCGATCGCGACGAGCATGTCGGCGATCTTCTCGCCGGTGGTGGTGGGGTTGAGCAGCCACCCCATGGTCGAACCTCCTTCGGTGGGCGCGCGGGTACGGCGGGGCCGGGGACCCTCAGGTCCCCGGCCCCGTGCGGTACGTCAGGACTTCGGCCAGCTCGCCTCGACCGCGTCGACCACCTGCTGCGTCGACTTGCCGGTGAACCAGTCGACCATCCCCTTCCAGAAGGTTCCGGCGCCGACGGGGCCGGGCATCAGGTCGGAGGCGTCGAACCGGGCGACCGCCTTCGGGTCGGCGAGGATCTCCGCCGACTTCTTGTCGAGCTCGGAGGCCAGCAGCCCCGGCTTGAGGCCCGTGTTCGCGCTGACCCAGCCGCCGTCGGGCGTCGCGACGGCCTTGGAGTTGGCCCAGTCGGCGCTCGACAGGAACGTCTGGAAGGCCTGGACCTCCGGGCGGTCGGCGAACGCCGCCACGAACTCGCCGCCCACGGCGACCGGCTTGATGTCGGTCTGGTCGGTGGGCAGGTAGAAGGCGAAGACGTCGCCGTTCTCGCCCACCTTGGTGCCCGCCGGCCAGTTGGCGGCGTAGAAGTTCGCCGCGCGGCTCAGCTCGCACGTGCCGTCCAGCAGGCCGAAGCCGGCGTCGGTCCACGGCGTCGTGGCGATCGAGTCGATGCCGCCCAGGCCGGCGTTGACGTAGTCGGCGTTCTGGAGCACCTTGCCGGCCTCGTCGAAGGCCTTGACGACGCTCGGGTCGTTGAACGGGATCTTGTGCTGCCACCACTTGTCGTACATGTCCGGCCCCGCCGTGCGGAGCATCATGTCCTCGATCCAGTCGGTGCCCGGCCAGCCCGTGGCGTCACCCGACTCGATGCCGGCGCACCAGACCGGGCCGTTCGCCTTGTCGTGCATCGTCTTGGTCAGCGCGAGCAGGTCGGACCACGTCTCGGGCACCTTGTAGCCGTTGTCCTTGAAGTCCTGCGGCGAGTACCAGACGAACGACTTCACGTTCGCACCCAGGGGGGCGGCGTAGAACTTCCCGTTGACCGTCCCGTAGTCCTTCCAGGACTTGCTGAAGTACTTGTCGACGTTGTCGGCGGTCTGCTGGGGAGCAGGCTTGATCTTGTCGGGGAAGTCGTTGACGACGGTGTTCAGCAGGCCGGGCTGCGGCAGGTAGGCGATGTCCGGCTGGTTGCCCGCCTGGAGGCGCACCAGCAGCTGGGCCTCGAACTCGCGCGAGCCCTCGTAGTTGATGGTGACGCCGGTGCAGTCCTCCCACGCCTTGTAGGAGCGCTGCTGCGCGTCGCCCTCGGTGTCCGTGATCGAGGTGTACACGGAGACCGACTTGCCCTTGAGGTCGCCGAACGCCTTGTACGCCGAGCAGTCGATCGGGTACTGGGACGCGGCCGACGTCGCGCCGCCACCACCGCCTCCCCCGCCGCAAGCGGCCAGCGCGAGCGCGGCGACCGCCGTGCTCGCGCCGGCGGCGAGCATCCTGCGGCGTCGGCGGGTGCGGGTCGTCGTGCGTGTCGTCATCGTCATGCCTCCAACTCCCAAGCTCCTGTGGCGGGGTTGCGATGTGGTGTGGAACACCCCGTGGTCCACCTGACCGCCTTCTGAGAGCCAGCGCAAGCGTTCACGTACGAAATCAGCGTTCTAGCCGTTTACGAGCCGAAGTTGTGACCAACCCGCAACATCGGGTTGAACGCGAACCATAGGATCGAACCCGGCAGACTGGACCAGTGCGCTGGTGGAGGAAGAGGACCCCGATGATCGAGCTGAGAACCCCCGCTGAGATCGAGCAGATGCGACCGGCGGGACGGTTCGTGGCCGACGTGCTGCTCGCCTGCCGGGACGCCGCGAAGCCGGGCGTCAACCTGCTGGAGATCGACGCGATCGCCCACCGCATGATCAAGGACCGCGGAGGCGAGTCCTGCTACATCGACTACCACCCGTCGTTCGGCGCCATGCCGTTCGGCAAGGTGATCTGCACGTCCGTGAACGACGCCGTGCTGCACGGGCTGCCCCACGACTACGTGCTGCGCGACGGCGACCTGCTCTCCGTCGACTTCGCCGCGTCCGTCGACGGGTGGGTCTCCGACTCGGCGCTGTCCGTCGTCGTCGGGAACGCCCCCGACGCCGAGCGGCTCGAGGCGGACCTCAAGCTCATCCGCACCACCGAGCAGGCCCTCGAGGCCGGCATCGCCGCCGCGACCGTGGGCCACAAGATCGGCGACATCTCCGCGGCCATCGCCGCCGTGGCGCACGCGGCCGGGTACGAGATCAACACCGACTTCGGCGGCCACGGCGTCGGGCGCACCATGCACGGCGACCCGCACGTGCCCAACGACGGGCGCCCCGGGCGCGGGTTCCCGCTGCGGCCGGGCCTGGTCATCGCCGTGGAGCCGTGGTTCCTCGAGACGACCGACGAGATCTACACCGACCCGGACGGCTGGACGCTCCGGTCGGTGGACGGCTCGCGCGGGGCGCACAGCGAGCACACGATCGCCATCACGGAGGACGGGCCGATCATCCTCACCGCGAGATAGAGCGCTGGTTCGCGAGTTAGAGCCCGTTCCCGCGAGTTAGAGCCTGGGCTCTAACTCGCGCGGGCCCGCTCTAACTCGCGGGGGGCCGCTCTAGCTCGCGGGGGGGGGCTCTATCTCGCGGGTTGGTGGGCCTGGTCAGTGGCGCGTCTCCGCGCGTTCCGCGCCTGCTCCCGTCAGGGCGCGGACCTCCATCTCCGCGAACTTCTCCGGGTGCGGCTGCTCCTTCGAGAGGAGCGTGCCGGCGATCGCCAGGACGAAGCCCAGGGGGATCGACACGAGGCCAGGGTTGGTGAGCGGGAACCAGGCGAAGTCGGCCGTCGGGAACATCGACGTCTCGGCCCCGGACACCACGGGCGAGAACACGATGAGCAGGATGCAGGAGACGAGGCCGCCGTAGATGCTCCACACCGCGCCGCTGGTGTTGAACCGCTTCCAGAACAGGGAGAACACGATGGTGGGCAGGTTCGCCGACGCCGCGACGGCGAACGCCAGGGCCACGAGGAACGCCACGTTCTGCTTCTGGGCGTAGATGCCGCCCACGATGGCGATGGCCCCGATGACCACGACCGTCCAGCGCGCGACGCGCACCTCGCCGTCGGCGTTCACTGCCCCCTTCTTGATGACGTTGGCGTAGATGTCGTGCGAGAACGACGCCGCGGCGGTGATGGTCAGGCCGGCGACGACGGCGAGGATCGTCGCGAAGGCGACGGCCGCGATGATGCCGAGCAGCACCTCGCCGCCCAGCGCGAACGCCAGCAGCGGGGCCGCCGAGTTGACGCCGCCGGGAGCCGCGAGGATCGCCTGCGGGCCCACCAGGGCGCCGGCGCCGTACCCGAGCACGAGCGTGAACAGGTAGAAGATCCCGATCAGCCAGATGGCCCAGACCACCGACTTGCGGGCCTCCTTGGCCGTCGGGACGGTGTAGAAGCGCATGAGCACGTGCGGCAGGCCGGCGGTGCCGAGCACCAGGGCGAGCGCGAGCGAGATGAAGCTCAGCTTGGACGCCGACGTCGCGCCGTACTGCTTGCCGGGCTCGAGCAGTGCCGCGCCGGTGTCGCCGGCCTTGTCGACGGCGCCCTGGAACAGGTCGGAGAGCGAGAAGCCGAAGTGGGCGAGCGCCCAGATGGTCATCACGAACGCGCCGACGATCAGCAGCACGGCCTTGATGATCTGCACCCAGGTGGTGCCCTTCATGCCGCCCACCAGCACGTACACGATCATCAGCGCCCCGACGACGGCGATGACGACGTTCTTGGCGGCCGTGCCGTCGATGCCGAGCAGCAGCGCCACCAGGCCGCCCGCGCCCGCCATCTGGGCGAGCAGGTAGAAGAAGACCACCAGCAGCGTGGCGACGGCCGCGGCCATGCGCACGGGGCGCTGCCGCAGCCGGAACGACAGGACGTCCGCCATGGTGAACCGGCCGGTGTTGCGCAGCAGCTCGGCGACCAGCAGCAGCGCGACGAGCCACGCCACCAGGAACCCGATCGAGTAGAGGAACCCGTCGTAGCCGTTGACGGCGATGGCGCCGCAGATGCCCAGGAACGACGCCGCGGACAGGTAGTCGCCCGAGATGGCGATGCCGTTCTGCATGCCCGTGAAGCTGCGGCCACCGGCGTAGAAGTCGGCGGCGGACCGGTTGTTGCGCGAGGCACGCAGCACGATGACGAGCGTCACCACGACGAACGCGGCGAAGATCGAGATGTTGACGGCGGGGTTGCCGACGTTGGTGGCGGCAGCCAGGTGGAGGGGCGCGGTGCTCACAGGTCGCCCTCCTCGATGCCGGCGCGGAGCGCCTCGGCCTGGGGGTCGAAGGTCCGGTTGGCCCAGCGCGCGTAGACCATCGTGATGACGAACGTGGTCACGAACTGGCCCAGCCCGAACAGCAGGCCCACGGTGATGGTGGTGTCACCGACGCGGGTGCTCATGAAGTCGTGCGCGTAGCTGGCGAGCAGCACGTAGGCGAAGTACCAGACGAGGAACAGCGCCGTCAGCGGGAAGACGAACGACCGGAACCTGCGGCGCAGGCCCTGGAACTCCTCGGATCTCTCGACGCGCTGATAGGCGGTCTCGCCGGTTGCTTCGGCGGTGTCGGCCATGATGCCTCCGTTGGCATGAGTCGGCAGTCCCGGCGCGCACCGTTGCGCGCCGTGCGCGGACCCGACGCTGGGCCCGCTCGGGGGGACACGATGCCGCAGCGTCCAGGTGTGACGCAAGCAACAGTCAGGCGCGCACGTACTCCAGGTCAGTGACCGTCCGGCCGGCGTCCAGGCCCTTGCGCTCGAACGCCGTCAGCACGCGGCCCTCGAAGCGCGGCGCGACGGCGCCGGGCCCGTGCGCGTTGGTGAAGTCGGGGCTCGCCTCGCCCACCTCGAGCATCTGCTCGGCGTACTCGGCCCAGTCGGTGGCCAGGCGCCACCGGCCGCCCGGCCGGAGCACGCGGGCGGCGAGCGCCGCGAACTCCGAGGTGATGAGGCGGCGCTTGTGGTGGCGAGACTTGTGCCAGGGGTCGGGGAAGAACACCCAGAGCTCCTCGACGCTGCTCTCCGGCAGGGCCGTGGCGAGCAGCTCGGCGGCGTTGACCTGGAGCAGGCGCAGGTTGGTGAGCCCAGCGCGGTCGTTCTGCTGGCCGGCGCGCACCACCGTCTGGGCGAGCCCGGGTGTGTAGACCTCGAGGGCCAGGTGGTCGCGCTCGGGGTGGGCGGCGGCGGCCGCGACGACGTTCTCGCCCTGCCCGGACCCGATCTCGACGACCAGCGGCGCCGTCCGGCCGAACACGGCGGGGGCGTCGAACGTCCAGTCGAGGGCCACGGAGGTGCCCGCGATGTGCCGGGGCACGTCGACCAGGTAGGCGTCCCGGCGCTCGTCCCACGCCTTCTGCTGGCTGCCGGTGAGGCGTCCGCTGCGGCGCACGAAGCTCACCGGCTGCTTGCGGAAGGTGGGGGCGTCGGAGATCGGCTCGGGCACCGCACCAGCGTACGGGGACGACGAGAGCCCCCCGGACCGTGCCGGCCGGGGGCTCTCGTCGTGGCTGCGCGGTCAGCGCCGCCGGCGGAACGCCAGTCCCGCGCCGACGGCGAACACCAGGGCGATGCCGAGGCACCAGACGACGGCGAGCAGTGCCGTCGAGCCCAGCCGGTCGCCGGTCACCGCGCCGGGCGACCCGGGCACGAGCAGCCCGCGCACCGCCTCGATGAGCGGCGTCACGGGCTGGTGCTCGGCGAACCCGCGCAGCCACGTCGGCATGGTGTGCACCGGCACGAACGCGCTGGACACGTACGGCAGGAACATCACCCCGAAGCTGAACCCGCTGGCGGCGTCGGGCGAGCGCACCATGAGGCCGGTGAACGCCGCGGCCCAGGCGATGGCGTGCACGAACAGCAGCAGCAGCCCGACGGCGCCCAGCCAGCCGAGCAGCCCGGCGGTCGGGCGGAACCCGATCGCGACGGCCACGCCGAACAGGATCGCGGTCGTCATCAGCGTCTTGGCGAGCGACGCCACCACGTGGCCGAGCACGAACGTCCACGACGTCATCGGGAGCGAGCGCAGCCTGTCGACCATCCCGCCGGACATGTCCTGCTCGACGGCCATGGCGGTGTTGGCGGCGCCGAACCCGGCGCAGAGCAGGATGATCCCGGGCGTCGCGTACTGCACGTAGCCGACGCCGACGTGGATGGCGCCGCCGAACACGAACGTGAACATCAGCAGGATCACCACGGGCAGCACGGCCGCGGTGATCATCGAGTCGACGTCGCGCGTGGCGAGCCGCACCGAGCGGCCCACCATCGTCGCGGTGTCCGAGAGGGCGTCGCGGACGGTGCCAGCCGGGCTGCTGGGGTAGGTGGCGAGGGCGCTCATGCGGCCTTCTCCTCGGTCTGGGTGGTGGCGGCCGCGTGGCCGGTGAGGGTGAGGAAGACGTCGTCGAGCGTGGGCTCGCGCAGGGCCCACGACGCCGGGACGACGCCGGTGGCCTCGACGCGGGCGAGCAGCTCGCGCACGTGGGCGACGGAGCCGTCGGTGGGCACGGAGACGAGCGAGCCGTCGCCGGACCCGGCCACGGCGAGGGCCGTGCGGACGCGGAGGGCGGCGGCCGGGTCGGCGAGGTCGAGCTCGACGCGCGCCTGGCCCACCTGCCGCTTGAGCTGGTCGGCGGTGCCCTCGGCGGCGACGCGGCCACCGTCGATGAGGGCGATGCGGTCGGCGAGCTCGTCGGCCTCCTCGAGGTACTGCGTGGTGAGGAACAGCGAGGTGCCGCCGGCGACGACGTCACGCACCAGGTCCCACAGCGAGCGCCGGCTGCGCGGGTCGAGGCCCGTGGACGGCTCGTCGAGGAACAGCACCCGGGGGCGGGCCACGAGCCCGGCGGCGAGGTCGAGGCGGCGGCGCATGCCGCCGGAGTACGTGTCGACACGCCGGCCGGCGACGTCGGTGAGCCCCACGGCGTCGAGCAGCTCGGCGACGCGCCCGCGCACCTCGCGGCGGGGCGTTCGGGCGAGGCGGGCGATCATCGTGAGGTTCTCCAGCCCGGTCTGCTTGAGGTCGAGGGCGACCTGCTGGCCGGTGAGGCTCACGAGCCTGCGCACCCGGTGGGCGTCGCGCACGACGTCGAGGCCCGCGACCGTGGCGGTGCCGGCGTCGGGCGCGAGCAGCGTCGACAGGATCCTCACGGTGGTGGTCTTTCCGGCCCCGTTGGGGCCGAGCAGGGCGAGCACCTCGCCCTGGTGCAGCGTGAGGTCGAGCCCGCCGAGCACCTCGACGCGGCCGGTGCCGCTGCCGTAGGCCTTGCGCAGGCCCTCGGCGCGGACGATGACGTCCTTCATGTCCCCTCCTGTGGTCGTCAGCGGACGCCTTACCGTCTACGGCATCCACTGTTTACGATGTATACCGCATTGTTTGCGGTATACACGGAAGGTGTCAAGGGGTCCGTCGACCGACGATGGGCACGGCACGCAGGACGGCGAGGAGGGCCATGAGCACCGACGACGAGCGCACCGCTCCCGAGGCTGAGGCGACGACGGGCACGGAGAGCCTGGTCAGCCGCCTGTGGGCGCCGCCGACGCCGTCACGGCGCGGCCCCCGCCCCACGCTGAGCGTGGACCGGATCGTCGATGCAGCGATCGAGCTCGCCGACGCCGAGGGCATCGCCGCGGTCTCCATGGCCCGCCTGGGCAAGGCGCTCGGCGTCACGCCGATGGCGCTGTACCGGCACGTGAGCGGCAAGGACGAGCTGCTGGCCCGGATCTCGGACACGATCGCCGTCGACCCGCCCACGATCCCGGACGGCATCGGCTGGCGCGCCGGGCTCGAGCTGTGGATGCGCGCCCAGATCGACATGGTCGTGCAGCGGCCGTGGTTCCTCGACCTGCCGCTGACGACGGTGCTGCCCGGCCCCCGCCGGCTGCGCTGGATCGACCAGGCGTTCCGGCTCCTGGAGGGGCTGCCGCTGGCCGGTGGCGAGAAGCTCACGCTCATCGGCGCGATGGCCCAGCACGTGCTCGGCGAGGCCCGCGTCCAGGCCGAGACGCTCGCCGCGGACGAGAACCCGTACGACGACCTCGAGGCGACGCTCCAGCGGTGGGCCGACCCCGCGCACTACCCGCACCTGTTCGCCGCGATGGCGACCGCCGAGGAGCCGTCGGCTCCCGAGCAGGACGACGTCGGTTTCGGGCTCCAGATCCTCCTCGACGGCGTCGAGGCGTACATCGCGCGCAAGGCGGCCGAACGGGCGGGCTGAGGCCCGCCCCGGCACCGCCCGGACACGGCAAAGGGCCCCCGTCCGCGTGCGGACGAGGGCCCTCTCGGTGCGCCATCAGGGACTCGAACCCCGAACCCGCTGATTAAGAGTCAGCTGCTCTGCCCATTGAGCTAATGGCGCGCGAGAAGAAGGCTACCAGGGGTTTCGAGTGGGTCTCGACGGGCTCGACCACCGGTGGTCGGGCCCGTCGAGACCCCGTCGCCGTCAGACCGCCTCGGCCTCCTCCTCGAAGGCGCCGGCGAACTGCGACTGGTACAGCTCGTGGTACGCGCCGCCGAGCTCGAGCAGCTGCTCGTGGTTGCCCTGCTCCACGATCGCGCCGTGCTCCATCACCAGGATGAGGTCGGCGTCGCGGATGGTGGACAGGCGGTGCGCGATGACGAACGACGTGCGCCCCGCCCGCAGCGAGGCCATGGCCCGCTGCAGCAGCTTCTCGGTGCGGGTGTCGACCGACGACGTCGCCTCGTCGAGGATGAGGATCGACGGCTGCGACACGAACGCGCGGGCGATCGTCACCAGCTGCCGCTCGCCGGCCGACAGGTTGGCCGCGTCCTCCTCGAGCTCGGTGTCGTACCCGTGCGGCAGGGAGTGCACGAACCGGTCCACGTAGGTCGCCTGAGCGGCCTCGAGCACCTCCTCGTCCGTGGCGTCCTGGCGGCCGTAGCGGATGTTCTCCCGGATGGTGCCGGCGAACAGCCACGTGTCCTGGAGCACCATGCCCGTGCGGGCGCGGGCGTCGTGCCGCGTGAGGTCGGCGATGTCCTGGCCGTCGACCAGGATGCGGCCGCCCTGCGGGTCGTAGAACCGCATGAGCAGGTTGACCAGCGTCGTCTTGCCGGCGCCCGTGTGGCCCACGATCGCGACCGTCTGGCCGGGGCGGACCGAGAACGACAGGTCCTCGATGAGGGGCTTGTCGGGGCTGTAGCTGAACCGCACGTGGTCGAACTCGATGACGCCGTCGCCCTCGACCGGGGCCGGGGCGTCGGGGGCGTCGGGCTCCTGCTCGTCGACGTCGAGCAGCTGGAACACGCGCTCGGCCGAGGCGGTGCCGGACTGCACCACGGCGACCATGCCGCCCAGCTGCGACAGCGGCTGGGAGAACATCTGCGAGTACTGGATGAACGCCTGGACGGAGCCCAGGGTCATCGACCCACCCGCGACGAACAGGCCACCGATGACGGCGATGGCGACGTACGACACGTTGCCGATGAACGACATCGCCGGCCACATGATGTTCGACAGGAACTGGGCCCTGAAGGACTGCTCGTAGAGCTCCTGGTTCTCGGCGGCGAACCGGGCCTGGAAGTCCAGGCGGCGGCCGAACGTCTTGACCAGGGCGTGGCCGGAGAACGACTCCTCGACGCGGGCGTTGAGGCGGCCCACCTTGCGCCACTGCAGGCCGAACGCCTTCTGCGACTTGGGGCCGATGATGCCGAACAGCACGCCCATGAGCGGCAGCGTGGCCAGGGTGACCAGCGCGAGCTGCCACGACACGGTGAACATCATGATGAGCACGCCCACCAGGGTGAGCACCGCGGTGATCGCCCCGGAGAGCGACTGCTGCATGGTCTGCGTGATGTTGTCGATGTCGTTGGTGACACGGCTGATCAGCTCGCCGCGCTGCACGCGGTCGAAGTACGACAGCGGCAGGCGGTTGATCTTCGCCTCGACGTCCTCGCGCAGCCGCCACATGGCCTTGACCATCACGATGTTGGTGATGAAGCCCTGCGCCCAGCCGAGGATCGCCGCTCCGACGTAGATCACCAGGACGCCCAGCATGAGGTTGCGCAGGCGGTCGAAGTCGATGCCGGCACCCGGGACGAAGTGCTGCATCGCGCCGATCATGTCGGCGAGGCGGCCCTGGCCCGCGTCGCGCAGGCCCTGGACGGCCTGCGCCTGCGTCATCCCGGCGGGGAACTGCCGGGAGGCGAAGCCGGAGAACACGACGTCGGTGGCACGGCCCAGCACGCGGGGGGCCCACACGGACAGCACCACGGAGGCGGCGCCCATGACGGTCACGGCCACCATCGCCAGCTTGTACGGCGCGAGCAGCCCGATCATGCGGCCGAACGACGACTTGAAGTTGTCGGCCTTGCCCGGCGCGACGCCGTCCCACGAGTCCGACGCGAGGCGCGCCTGCTCGCCGAGCTCGATCTCGAGCTTCTCCTCGTCTGTCAGGGTCTGGTCGCTCATGCCCCGGCCTCCCCCGCGGTCGCAGACACGGTGATCTGGGACTCGGCGATCTCCTGGTAGGTCCTGTTGGTGGCCAGCAGCTCCTCGTGCGTGCCGACGCCCACGAGGCGGCCGTCGTCGAGCACCAGGATGGCGTCGGCGTCGGTCACCGTGGTGACGCGCTGCGCGACGACCAGCTTGGTGACGTCGGGCAGCTCCCGCCACAGGGCCTGCCGCAGGTTGGCGTCGGTGGTGACGTCGAGCGCCGAGAACGAGTCGTCGAGCAGCAGCACGTCCGGGCGCCGCAGCACGGCCCGCGCGATGGCGAGGCGCTGGCGCTGCCCGCCGGACACGTTGGTGCCGCCCTGGGAGATACGCGCGTCGAGCCCGCCCTCCATCTCGGCCACGAACTCGCGGCCCTGGGCGATCTCGAGGGCCTTCCAGACCTCCTCGTCGGTCGCGTCCTCCTTGCCGAGGCGCACGTTCGACCCGACGGTCCCGGCGAACAGGAAGGGCCGCTGCGGCACCAGGCCGAGGTTCGCCCAGAGGGTCTCCAGCGACAGCTCGCGCACGTCGACGCCGCCCACGCGCACCGCGCCCGACGTCACGTCGATGAGCCGCGGCACCAGGTTGAGCAGCGTCGTCTTGCCGGCGCCGGTGGAGCCGACGACGGCGACCGTCTGGCCGCGCTCGATCGTGAACGACACGCCGCCCAGGATCGGGACGTCTGCGCCCGGGTAGGTGAAGGTGACGTCGTCGAACTCGATGGTGCCCGGCGTGCGCAGCGCGGTGACGGGCGACGACGGCTCGTGGAGCGTCGACTCCACGGCCAGCACCTCGCCGATGCGCTCGGCCGAGACGGCGGCGCGCGGGATCATGATCGTCATGAACGTGGCCATGAGCACGCCCATGAGGATCTGGCCCACGTACTGCATGAACGCCAGCAGCGTGCCGATCTGGACGCGGCCGCCGTCGACCTCCACGGCGCCGTACCAGATCACGCCGAGGATCGTGACGTTGAGGATGAACATCGCGCCCGGGAACATGAGCACGAACAGCGACCCGACCTTGCGGCCCACGACCAGCATGTCGGTGTTCGCGGAGCGGTAGCGCGCCGACTCGATGGCCTCGCGCACGAACGCGCGGACCACGCGGATGCCCGTGAGCTGCTCGCGCATCACGCGGTTCAGGGTGTCCAGGCGCAGCTGGTAGGCGCGGAACAGCGGCACCATGCGGCCGATGATCAGGCCCGCGAAGATCAGCAGCACAGGCACCGAGACGCCGATGATCCAGGAGAGCTCGACGTTCTGGCGCAGGGCCATGATGATGCCGCCGATCGCCAGCAGCGGGGCGGTGATGAGCATCGTCGAGCCCATCATCGCGACCATCTGGACCTGCTGGACGTCGTTGGTGTTGCGGGTGATGAGCGAGCCGGCGCCGAAGCTGCTGACCTCGCGCTCGCTGAAGCCGGAGACGCGGGCGTACACCGAGTCGCGCAGGTCGCGGCCCAGGGCCATGGACGCACGGGCGGCGAACCGGGTCGCCACGATCGCGGCGACGATCTGGGCGAGCGACGTGGCGAGCATGATGCCGCCCATGCGCCAGATGTAGTTCGTGTCACCCTGGGCAACGCCGTTGTCGATGATGCGGGCGTTGAGGTTCGGCAGGTAGAGCATGCCGAGGGCGGCGGCGAACTGGAACACCAGCACGCCCACCAGGAGCCATCGGTAGGGGCGCAGATAGCGCCACAAGAGCTGACGTAGCAAGGATCTCTCCACAGATGTCATCGGTGCTCGTGGGCACCGGGCGCCGCGCTGGGTGTGGGCGTCTTTCGGAGTGCCGAACGAGCCTATGCGCGGCCCGGGCGCACGGCTACCCGATAGTGCACGACCGGACAGGGGACAGTCCTCAGACGACAGAGGGCAGCCGTCCTCATCGGTGCCAGCGAGGTTCCACCCTGGCTCGGGTGCGCCCCGGCTCGGGGTCTCCACCCATTCGGCCCTGAACAGCGGGTGAACAAGGTTCCCGCGCGCGACGTGCGCCGATACGTTCGGCAGGTGCCAGTCATCGAGACACGATCGCTCTCCAAGCGATATCCCGGCGTCACCGCGCTCGACGCCCTGACCGTCGACATCGGCGAGGGGGTCACCGGCCTGGTCGGCGCCAACGGCGCCGGCAAGTCGACCCTCATCAAGATCCTGCTGGGCCTCGCCGACGCCACCGCCGGTGGCGCTAGCGTGCTCGGCCACGACATCGCCTCCGACGCCGCGGCGCTGCGCCGCCGGGTCGGCTACATGCCCGAGCACGACTGCCTGCCCGGCGACGTGTCCGCGACCGAGCTGGTCGTGCACCTCGCGCGGATGTCCGGGCTGCCGCTCGACGCGGCGCGCGAGCGCACCGCCGACACGCTGCGCCACGTCGGGCTCTACGAGGAGCGGTACCGCCCCATCGGCGGCTACTCGACGGGCATGAAGCAGCGCGTCAAGCTCGCCCAGGCGCTCGTCCACGACCCCGAGATCGTCTTCCTCGACGAGCCGACGAACGGCCTGGACCCGGTCGGCCGTGACGAGATGCTCGGCCTGGTGCGGCGCATCTACGACGACTTCGGCATCTCCGTGCTGGTCACCTCGCACCTGCTCGGCGAGCTCGAGCGGATCTGCGACAGCGTGGTGGTCATCGACGCCGGCGTGCTGCTGCGCTCCTCCTCGGTCGCCGACTTCACGCAGGCCAGCGCCGAGCTCGCCGTCGAGGTCGTGGGCGACGTCGACGACGCCGTGACCGCGCTGGCCACGGCCGGGCTGACGGTGCGCCGCGAGGGGCACCTGATCCTCGTCGGCCTGGCGGACGACACGACGTACGACGTCGTCCGCGACGTGGCCGCCGACCAGGGTCTCGGCCTGGTCCGCCTGGAGCGCCGCCGCCACCACATCGCCGAGGTCTTCGAGGAGGGGGCGGCCGATGTCCACGCCTGAGGCACAGGGTCCCGGGGTCATCCACGACATCGGGTACCGCGGCTACACGGGGCCACGGCTCGAGCGGCGCGCGATCACGCTCGGTCTGTTCACCCACACGCTGCGCGGCGTCTACGGGCTCGGCAGGGCGGGACGGTCGAAGGTCGTCCCGTTCGGGATGGTCGCGGTGATGATGCTGCCGGCGATCGTGCTGGCCGCCGTCGCGATCGTGACGGCCAGCCCGGAGACCACGAGCCCGCCGCTGCCCTACACGCGCTTCGCGATGGTGACGCAGGGCGCGATCGCGATCTTCCTCGCCGTCGCGGCGCCGCAGGCCGTCTCGCTCGACCTGCGGTTCCACACCCTGCCGCTCTACCTGTCCCGCCCGCTGGAGCGGTCGGACTACGTGCGGGCCAAGCTCGGCGCGCTGTCGGCCGCGGTGTTCCTGCTGATCGCCGTGCCGCTGCTGGTCATCTACCTCGGCAACCTCGCCGCCGGGCTCGACCCCGGGAAGCAGACCGTCGACTTCCTCGAGGCGCTCGTGGGCGTGGCGCTCTTCGCCCTGGTGCTGTCGTCGGTCGCGCTGCTCATCGCGTCGTTCACCGGCCGCCGCGGGTTCGGGATCGCGGCCATCATCACCGTGCTGACGCTCACCTACGCCGTCGTGTCCGCCCTGCAGGGCTTCGTGACCTCCGGGGGCCACGACAAGACGACGGCCGGCTGGATCGGGCTGTTCTCCCCCATGACGCTCGTCGACGGCGTCCAGGTGTGGGCGTTCGGGGCAGAGTCCTCGACGCCGGCCGGCCCCCCGGGCGACGCCGCCGGTGCCGTGTTCCTCGTCGTCACGATGCTCGTGATCGCGGCCTGCTACGCGCTGCTGGCCCGCCGCTACAAGAAGGTGAAGGTCTGATGGCAACCCTGGACGTCACCGCGTGCTCGCGGTGGTACGGCAACGTCGTCGCGGTCAACGACGTCACGATGCGGATCGCTCCCGGCATCACGGGGCTGCTCGGGCCCAACGGGGCCGGGAAGTCGACGCTCATCTCGATGCTGGCGGGGTTCCTGCCGCCGTCGGCCGGGACGGTCACGCTCGACGGCGCCCCGATCTGGAAGAACCAGGAGGTGTACCGCGTGCTCGGCCTGGTACCCGAGCGCGAGGCGACCTTCGACTACCTCACAGGCCGCGACTTCGTCGTGGCGAACGCCGAGCTGCACGGCCTGCCGGACCCGGGCGCCGCCGCGCAGCGGGCGGTCGAGACCGTCGCGATGACGGACGCCCAGGGCCGCAAGATCGGCGAGTACTCCAAGGGCATGAAGCAGCGCATCAAGATGGCCGCCGCGCTGGTCCACGACCCCGCCGTGCTGCTGCTCGACGAGCCGTTCAACGGCATGGACCCGCGCCAGCGCCTGCACCTGATCACCCTGCTGCGTTCGATGGGCGCCGCCGGCCGGACCGTGCTGTTCAGCTCGCACATCCTCGAGGAGGTCGAGCAGCTCGCGAACCACATCGAGGTGCTCGTCGCCGGCCGGCACGCCGCCTCGGGCGACTACCGCGAGATCCGGCGCCTCATGACCAACCGGCCCCACCAGTACACGATCACCTCCGGGGACAACCGCGCCCTGGCGGCCGCGCTCGTCGCCGACCGCTCGACGTCGGCCGTGAGCCTCGACGGGGACACGCTGCGGGTCGAGGCCACCGAGTTCCTGCGCTTCGCCGAGCTGCTCCCGCGCGTCGCCCGCGACGCCGGCGTGCGGCTGTACGAGATCACGCCCGCGGACGAGTCGCTCGAGAGCGTCTTCTCCTACCTGGTCCAGGCCTGAGGAGGGCACCCGTGAACCGCACCATCGTCCGCCTCGCCGCCCGCGCGATCCTGGGCGGCAAGCGCGTCTGGCTGCTCGGCGTGCTCGGCGTGCTCCTCGTCGGCATCGGCGTCGGCACCCGGCTGCTCGTGCCCGGCTCCCCCAGCGCCTCGCTCGACGCGCTGCGGACCATCGCGTTCGGCACCTTCCTGCCGCTGTTCGGCCTGATCGTCGGCACCGGGGTGATCGGCCCCGAGATCGACGACGGGTCGATCGTCCACCTGCTGTCCAAGCCCGTGTCCCGCCACACCATCGTGCAGAGCAAGCTCGTGGTGGCCCTGCTGGCGATCGTCGGCTTCGCCGTCCTCCCCATGGTGCTGGCTGCCGCCATCATCGGCGCGGGGGCCCAGACCGCCCTCGCGTTCGGCGTCGGCGGGCTGTGCGCGGGAGCCGTGTACTGCGTGCTGTTCCTGCTGCTGGCCGTCATCACGCGGCACGCCGTGATCATCGGCCTCGTCTACGCGCTCGTGTGGGAGAGCCTCGTCGGCTCGGTGATCCCCGGGGCCCGCAACGTCAGCGTGCAGCAGTGGGCGCTGTCGGTGACCGGCTCGATCGCGCCGCACGGCGTCGTCGACGCGCACGTGGGCCTGGGGCTCGCCTGGGTGCTCATCGTCGTCGTCGTCGCCCTGGGCACCTGGTACGCCGGCACGCGGCTGCGCGTGCTGGTGCTGGCGTCGGAGGACTGACGCGCCGCGCGCCAGACATGCGAAAGGCCCCCGGTCTCCCGGGGGCCTTTCCGTCTGTGCGCCATCAGGGACTCGAACCCCGAACCCGCTGATTAAGAGTCAGCTGCTCTGCCTATTGAGCTAATGGCGCGCAACGGGGTGAAACACTAGCAGCCGGTCCCGGATCCGGCGAAACCGATGTGGTGTGACCTCGGCGACAGGTGCGAAACCGCAGGTCAGAGGTACAGACCGGCGGCCCGGGAGGCCTCGCCCTGCTGCGAGACGCCGTGCACGTCGCGCTCGCGGAGCAGCACGTAGTCGGTGCCGCCCACCTCGACCTCGGCGCGCTCCTCCGGGTCGAACAGCACCCGGTCCCCCACGCTCACCTGCCGCACGTGCTCGCCCTTCGCGACCACCACGGCCCACGCCAGGCGCTTGGGCCCCTTGGCGGTCGCGGGGATCACCAGGCCCGCCGACGACTGCCGCTCCGACGCGTCGACCTCCGGCTGGACCAGCAGCCGGTCGAACAGCATGCGGACGGGGATCTCCGGCGTCGGGGTGCTCACGGGGACAACGCTAGACGACCCGCCCTCGCTGGTTAGGCTCGATGTCGGTCCCTGTCCCCACCCCCGAGGAGTCCCCGTGCCCCGTCTCGCCGTCGGCGACGTCGCCCCCGAGTTCACCCTGCCCGCCGTCGGCACCGTCGACGGGTCCCCGCTCTCGCTCGACGCGGCGCTCGCCGAGCCCGGCCGGCGCGGCGTCGTCGTGTACTTCTACCCCGCCGCCATGACGCCCGGGTGCACCACCGAGGCGTGCGACTTCCGCGACTCCCTCGCGTCCCTGCAGGGCGCCGGCTACGCCGTCGTCGGCGTCTCGCCCGACGACGTCGACAAGCTCGCCAAGTTCGCCGACCGGGACATGCTGACGTTTCCGCTGGTGTCCGACGCCGACCACGCCGTCGCCGACGCCTACGGCGCCTGGGGCGTGCGCAAGCTCTACGGCAAGGACGTCACCGGGATCATCCGGTCCACCGTGGTGGTGGCGCCCGACGGGCGCGTGGCGCTGGCCCAGTACAACGTCAAGGCGACCGGGCACGTGGCACGGCTGCGCAAGGCGCTGGGGATCGACTGACCCAGCTCGATGTGCCGGCGGCGGGACTCGAACCCGCACGCCCTTGCGGACACTGCCACCTAAAGACAGCGCGTATCGCCAATTTCGCCACGCCGGCCAACGGCGGCCAAGTCTAGCTACGCCGAGTCCTCTGAGCTGTCCACACCTTCAACCCGTCCGTCGCGCCTGCGCAGGGCGTTCGCCCGGCCTGCGAAGTTCGGAGTCAGGGCGTGGCAGGTGGGACAGAGGAAGCGAAGGTTCCCCGCGGTGTTGCCACGGAAGTCTCCGCTGATGTGGTCCACATGAAGCGTGATCGACTCCCCTTGCCACCGGCCGTCGCACCCGCATCGCTCGCAGGCATAGAGCCTTCCGATCTCGACGAGGGCCCGCCGCAGCCGCATCGGGTCCCGGCGCTTCATCGAGGCGGGATCGCAGACGAGGATCTGCTCGGCCGACAAGCGGTTGACGCTCTTCTTCGGGCCGGGATAGCGCTGGAAGTGGGTGGTGTCGAGGCCGTAGCGCCTGATCGCTCGGCTGACGTGCGCATGGGTGCCACCGGCCTGCGTCCGCCCGAGGTATCGGAGGACGCCGGCCACCGACGTCGAGCGGGCCACGGCCTCGGTCAGGACCTCGACGGTGTACCTGCGGCCACCGGTGAAGTGGCTGGTGTCGACGCCCAGATCGCGCATGCGTCTGCCGATGTGCGAGTGCAGGCTCCCGCCAGTGGGTACTCCGAGGTACCGGAGCACCTCCGGTACCGAGGTGCTGTGCGCGGCCGCCTCGGCGAGCAGCTCGTAGGTGTACGTGCGCCGTGTCCCCATGACCCGAACAGTAGTTCGACCCTCTGACGTCGCCGCTGATCAGCGCCACGCGGCCTGCTGGTCTGGTCGGCACCCGGGCGTCAGGTCGGTGGTTGCGGATCAGGTCGGCTGGTTCGCGCCGCCGACCTGGTCCCGAACCGCCGACCTGATCGCACTCACTCCGCCGCGATCGCCTTGCGGACCTCGTCCATGTCCAGGCCGCGCACCGCGTCGACGACCTGCTTCAGCGCCGGCGCCGGCAGCGCGCCCGCCTGGTTGAACACGAGGATGCCCTCGCGGAACGCCATGAGCGTCGGGATCGAGCTGATGCCCGCGGCCGCGGCGATGCGCTGCTGGGCGTCGGTGTCGATCTTCGCGTGGACGATGTCGGGGTTCTCGTTCGACGACTTCTCGAAGACGGGCCCGAACTGGCGGCACGGCGGGCACCAGGTGGCCCAGAAGTCGACCAGCACGATGTCGTTGTCGGTGACGGCCTGCTGGAACGTGTCGTCGGTGAGCTCGACGGTAGCCATGGGGATCCTCTCGTTGGTACACACGCGAAGCGCCGCGACGCGGCCGAGTATTCCCGACGGTGGTTGGATGCGCTTGTGACCGCCTCCGCCGAGCTGCCTCCCCCTCCGGACGACTGGGAGCCGCAGAGCCCGCGCCCCGCCGGCTGGCTCACCCCCGAAGACCTCGCCGTCGTGCGGGCGCAGCTGCCGCTCGTGTACGTCGACGCCGTGCCGGTGCGGGTGGACGAGTCGGGTGACGTCGTCTCCGTGGGCCTCCTGCTGCGCATGGGCTCCCGTGGGCTGACGCGCTCGCTGGTGACGGGCCGCGTGCTGTTCCACGAGCGGATCCGCGACGCGCTGCTGCGCCACCTCGAGAAGGACCTCGGCCCCGTGGCGCTGCCGCAGGTGCCGACGTCGCCGCAGCCGTTCACGGTCGCCGAGTACTTCCCCACCCCCGGCATCACGCCGTTCCACGACCCGCGCCAGCACGCGGTGTCGCTCGCCTACGTGGTGCCGGTGACGGGCGACTGCCGCCCGCAGCAGGACGCCCTCGACATCGACTGGCTCACGCCCGAGGAGGCGTGCAGCGACACCGTCCAGGCGGAGTTCGTGCACGGCCAGGGCGCGCTGGTGCGGCAGGCGATGGCCTGGGTGGGCCGGCTGGCCTAAGGGGTCAGCGACACCGGACGACGTCGGACGGCGAGGCCCACCAGCAGCGCGAGCCCGGCCGCACCCGCGACGAACGCCGCGACGGCACCCGCCTGCGACCGCAGGTGCGCGCCGGCCCGCACGGCTCCCATCGCGGCGTAGCGCGCCCGGAGCTGCCGCACCGGCACCGGCTGCGCGCCGACCAGGTCGCGCGCCGCGTCGTTCGCGGCGGTGACCGTGCTGCGGTCTGCCGACACCCGGGAGGTTCAGGCCGGTCTCGGTTCGGCCTCAGAGTGGTCTCGACGGGCTCGACCAGCGAGGCCGGGGCTCAGTCGGCGCCCGCACCCAGCCGGAGCGTCGGCCAGTCGGCCAGGTCCTCGCGCATGCGGCGGTCGTGCGTGGCGACAACGACGGCGGCGCTCGTGCGCGCGAGGGCCTGCGTCAGCTCGTCCACGAGGTCGATCGACAGGTGGTTGGTGGGCTCGTCGAGGATCAGCAGGTGCGGGGCGGCCACGAGGGTGCGGGCGAGCTCGAAACGGCGGCGCTGCCCGGCGGACAGCTCCGACAGAGGGCGGTCGAGGTCCTCCTCGGCGAGCAGGCCGAGCGCCGCGACGGGCACCACCCGGTCGGGGTCGAGAGCTCCGCGCGACAGGAGCGCGAGCGCCTCGTTCGCCGCGGCGTCGAAGCCGGTGATGGTGCGCGGGTCGTCGAGCCCCCGCCCCACGATCGGGGCGTTCTCCTGCCCGACGACGCCCACGCGCACGCCGTCCATGAGGGTGCGGGTGCCGCGGTCCAGGGCGAGGCGCCCCGTGAGCACGCCCAGCAGCGTCGACTTGCCCGTGCCGTTCGGCCCGACCACCAGCAGGCGCCCGGCGGGCGGCACCGCGACGCGGGTGCCCGGCAGGTCGAGGCGGCCCTCAACCCGCGGGTTGCGCACCTCGACCAGCGGCAGCGACGGGTCCCAGCCCGGGTCGAGCGACGGCAGGTCCGGGAAGCGCAGCTCCAGCGGCGGCACCGGCACCTCGACGGCCTGCGACTCGAGCCGCTGCACCAGCCGGTCGGCGGCCCTCACGTGGATGCGCGCGCGCGTCGCGCGGCGGTGCTTCTGCGAGCCCTTGCCGGGCCGCCACTCGTCGGACAGGCCCTCGTACGAGTCGGACAGCCGCTCCGCGAGCGCCAGCGCCCGCTGCCGCTCCTGCCGGTAGCGCTGCCGCCAGCGCACCAGCGCCTGCGTCTTGGCGAACCGGTAGGCGAGGTACCCGGGCTGCCCGTAGAGGGTCGGCTTGCCGTCCATGGACGGGTCGAGGTCGAGGATCCCGGTGGCGACGTCGTCGAGCAGCTGGCGGTCGTGGGTGACGAGCACGACGCCGCCACGCCACGCGGTCAGCTCGGCCGTCAGGAAGCCGATGGCGTCGTCGTCCAGGTGGTTGGTGGGCTCGTCGAGGAGCAGCAGGTCGGAGCGTTCGGCGAGGCGGCACGCGAGCCGCACCCGGTATCGCTCCCCCACCGACAGGGTGTCCAGGCGGCGGTCCAGGTCGCGGCAGGCGCGCAGACGGGTGAGCGCGACGTCGACGCGGCGGTCGGCGTCCCACGCCTCGAGGTGCTCGGCCCGGGCCAGCAGGGTGGCGAGCTGGGCGAGGTTGCCGTGGTCGTGGTCGAAGGCGGCGACGGCCCGGTCCAGCTCGGCGGCGACGTCGCGCACCTGGGCGAGCGCGGACGCCACGAGGTCGCCGACGGTCTGCCCGGGCACGTCGTCGAGCTCCTGCTCGACGACGGCGAGCGTGCCGAAGCGACGCACCGTACCGGCGGTGGGCTGGATCGTGCCGGCCATGAGGTGCAGCAGCGTGGACTTGCCGGACCCGTTCTCGCCGACGACGCCCAGCCGCACGCCGTCGCTGACCCGCACGGTCACGTGCGAGAACACCTCGGGTCCACGCTCCTTGGGTCCCGAGACCGTCACCTGCCCGCCGGCGAGCCCGACAGGCCGCAGGGTCCCCGCCCCGCCGACGACGGCGCGCTCGGCGTCGGACGCGACGGCCGACGCCGCCCCGGGGTACGCGAACGAGACGTCCGAGACGATGAGGTGCACCGGACAACCCTAAGCGCGCGGCCCCGCATACCCTGTGCCCATGACCACCCCCGTACTGCGTTCCGACGGCCGCGCCCCCGACGAGCTGCGTCCCGTGACCATCACCCGCGGCTGGCTCGACGCCGCCGAGGGCTCCGTGCTGGTCGAGTTCGGCGGCACCCGCGTGCTGTGCGCCGCCTCGTTCACGGAGGGCGTGCCGCGCTGGAAGAAGGGCTCCGGCGAGGGCTGGGTCACCGCCGAGTACGCCATGCTCCCCCGCGCCACCAGCACCCGGTCCGACCGCGAGTCCGTCAAGGGCCGCGTCGGCGGGCGCACGCACGAGATCTCGCGCCTCATCGGCCGCTCGCTGCGCGCGATCATCGACGTCTCCGCCCTGGGCGAGAACACCATCGTGCTCGACTGCGACGTGCTCCAGGCCGACGGCGGCACCCGCACCGCCGCCATCACGGGGGCCTACGTGGCGCTCGCCGACGCCGTCGCCTGGGGCCGCCGCCACGGGCACATCAGGGGTGGCAAGGAGGTGCTGACCGACTCCGTCAGCGCCGTGAGCGTGGGCATCATCGACGGCGTGCCGATGCTCGACCTGCCGTACGTCGAGGACGTGCGCGCCGACACCGACATGAACGTCGTGGTCACGGGCTCGGGCAAGTTCGTCGAGGTGCAGGGCACGGCCGAGCACGCCCCCTTCGACCGCGACGAGCTGAACGTGCTGCTCGACCTGGCCGTGGGCGGCAACGCCCGCCTGGCGCAGATCCAGCGCGCGGCGCTGGCCCAGGAGCTGGGCCGGTGAGCGCTCCCCTCGTGGTGCCCGACGGCGCCCGCCTGGTGCTGGCCACCCACAACCGCAAGAAGCTCGTGGAGCTGGTCGCGATCCTGCGCACCCAGCCGGGCCTCGACGCGCTGCCCGACGGCGCCGTCGTCACGGCGGGCGACCTGGGCGCCCCCGAGCCCGTCGAGGACGGGGTCACGTTCGAGGAGAACGCGCTCATCAAGGCCCGCGCCCTCGCCCGCGCCACGGGCCTGCCGGCCGTCGCGGACGACTCGGGCCTCGCGGTCGACGTGCTGGGCGGCTCGCCCGGCATCTTCAGCGCCCGGTGGGCCGGCCGCCACGGCGACGACCAGGCCAACCTCGACCTGCTGCTGGCGCAGCTCTCGGCGATCGAGAACCCGGAGCACCGCCGCGCGGGCTTCGTGTGCGCCGCCGCCCTGGTCACGCCCGACGGCGACGAGCAGGTGACCCGCGCGGAGATGCGGGGCACCCTGGTGGGCGCCGCGCGGGGCACCCACGGCTTCGGCTACGACCCGATCCTGGTGCCCGACGACCAGGCGCCGTCGTCGGACGGCACGCCCGGCACGCTCACGAGCGCGGAGCTGACCCCGGACGAGAAGAACGCGATCAGCCACCGCGGCAAGGCGTTCCGCGCGCTGGCCCCGCGGATCGCGGAGGCGCTCTGACCGCGAGATAGCACCCCTGTGCGCGAGTTAGAGCCCAGACCCGCGAGATAGCACTCCGTGACTCGAGATAGAGCCGCGGGCCGCGGGATAGCGGGCTATCTCGCGGGCCCGGGCTCTATCTCGGGGCGCTTCGCTCTAGCTCGCGGAGCCACGCTCTAACTCGCGTCGCGGAGTGCTATCTCGCGAGTACGCGCCCTATCTCGCGAGTACTCGCTCTAGCTCGCGGGCAGCCGGCGCTAGCTCGCGCGGCGTGGCGGGATCAGGAAGAGCGCCCGCCAGCCCAGCAGCAGCACGCCGAGCGCGACCGTCGCCACCACCAGGAACGACGGCGCGTAGCCCGCGTCCGAGACCAGCACCCCGCGCAGCCCGACGCCCACCGCCACCGTCACGAGCCACACGATCACGCCCGTCGGCCACAGCCGGCCCGGGGAGCGCCACGCCCGCGAGGCGCCCCACCCGGCGGCGAGCCCCACGAGGAACACCACGCCCAGCATCACGACGTGCGCCGTGCCGTCCTTGGCGGAGTCGTGCGAGGCGGTGCCCAGCAGCAGGAACACGATCACCATCACGGCGTCGTAGACGGCGGCGCGTCCCACAGTCAGCGAACCCACGTACTCAGACCTCCACGTACCCGTCGGGCTCCGCCAGCGCGACGGGCCCGGAGAACTCTGCCCGCGCCTCCGCGAGCGACACCTGCGGGTCCGTCCACGACGGCAGGTGGGTGATGACCAGCCGGGCGGCGCCGGCGTTCCGCGCGAGCTGCCCGGCGCGCGCGCCCGTGAGGTGGATGCCCGCCTCGACGGCGTCGTCGCGCCCCTGGATGAACGCGGCCTCCGCGAGCAGCAGGTCGGCGTCGCGGGCCACCTCCACGACGTTGTCGCAGTAGTCGGTGTCGCCGGTGTAGGCGAGCACCACCGCGGTGCCGGGCACCCGCGTCGACGGCCCGGTGATCCGCAGCCCGTACGCCTCCACGGGGTGGAACACGGTCCGCGGCGTGATCTGGAGGGGGCCCACGCGCACCGGGACGTCGTCGGACCAGATGCGGAAGTCGTAGACGCCGTCCATCGACTCGCCCGGGTGCAGCCCGTACATGGCGCCGGCGCGGTCGGCGACGTCGGACGGGCCGTACACCGGCAGCTCCGGCCGGACGCCCGTGCGCATCGACCCGAGCTCCGGGTGGTACTTGAGGTGCACGTACAGGCCGGACAGGTCGGCGCAGTGGTCGGGGTGCAGGTGGCTGAGGGCGACGGCGTCGACGTGCTGCGGCGCGACGTGGCGCTGCAGGGGCCCGAGCCCGCCGTTGCCGAGGTCGACGACGACGTTCCAGTCGCGCACCTCGACGTCGGCCGGCACGACGCCGGACGCGATGCCCGCGGCGACGTCGGCCGCGGCGACCTGCACCAGGTACGTCGAGGCGGCCGAGTCGGGGCGCGGCGCCGACCCGGCGACACCCAGGGTGCGCAGCCTCATCCCGCGGCCTCCACGAGCCGCACCTCGGGTCCCAGGAACCGGCGGGCCAGCTGCTCGAACGACTCCGTGTCGCCCGTGGCGACGAACCGGTGCTGGGGCTCGGGGGCGTCGGGCGACCGCTCGAGGCCCTGGGCGACGAGCGTGCGGTAGACGTCCTTCGCGGTCTCCTCCGCGCTGGACACGAGCGTGACGTCCTCGCCCATGACGTAGCTGATGGCGCCGGCGAGCAGCGGGTAGTGCG
Source organism: Promicromonosporaceae bacterium (assembly GCA_009783295.1). Lineage (GTDB taxonomy): Bacteria > Actinomycetota > Actinomycetes > Actinomycetales > Cellulomonadaceae > Xylanimonas. The sequence goes on along the minus strand of WRHK01000002.1, from coordinate 11,395 downwards.
TGCAGCCGAGCACCAGGGTGTCGACGCCGGCGTCGCGCACGGGGTCGAGGTAGCGGTGCGCGGCGGCGAGGATCTCGGGCCCGGACGTGATGCCCCGCTCGACCAGCGGCACGAAGTCGGGGCACGCCTGCGTGGTGATGGTGAGCCCGGGCGTCACGTGGAACGCGTCCTCGTAGGCGCGCGAGGCGATCGTCGCCTTGGTGCCGATCACGCCGATGCGCCCGCTGCGGGACGTCACGACGGCGCGCCGCGCGGCCGGGCGGATCACCTCGATCACGGGGATGCCGCGGCGCACCTCGTACCGCTCGCGCGCGTCGGGGATCGCGACCGCCGACGCCGAGTTGCACGCCACGACCAGCATCTTCACGCCGTCGTCGACGAGCTGGTCCATGACCGCGAGCGCCATCGCCCGCACGGCCGCGAGCGGCTTGGGGCCGTACGGCGCGTTGGCGGTGTCGCCGATGTACAGCACCTGCTCGTGCGGGAGCTGGTCGAGGATCGAGCGCGCCACGGTGAGGCCACCCACGCCGCTGTCGAAGACGCCGATCGGAGCATCGTTCACGGTCGGCAGCCTATCGGCGCCGTCCGACGACCAGCGCCGGAGTGCGCGTGTCGTCCACCACCGCGGCCTCAGCGGTGGCGGGCGCGGTGGTCGTCGAGCATGGCGGAGACGAGCGACTCCTGCGCGAACCCGGCGGCGACGAACACTCCGCCCCAGTACCGGCGCACCTCAGCGTCGAGGCCGAGCTCGGGGTCCTCGGCGACGACGTCGGCCAGCACCTCGTCGTGGAGCGTCTCGACCTCGTCGTCGGTCTCGAGGCCCAGGCGCTGCGCGACGACGAGGCGCACGTCGGTGAGCGCGGCGGCCACGACGCGGGCCTCGTCGCGGGGCACGGCGACCAGGGCGCGGTCGCCGTCGAGGTCGTCGTCGTCCTCGACGTCGTCGGCCTCGCCGCCGTCGAGCAGGTCGGCGAAGCGCTCCAGGCCGCGCACCTTGGCGGTGGCGAGGTCGGTCTGGGTGAGGTGGCGGAACTCGGCGGAGACGGCGTCGTCGTCGCGGGACGCGTCGGGCAGCAGGCGGCGGGCGGCGGGGTCGTCGGGGACGCGCTCGGTGCCGGTGCTCTGGGTGTCGGCGGCGAGCGCGTCGCCGTCGGGGTCGGGCTCGGGCAGGCCGGCCTGGTCGCGCAGCATCGCGGCGACCTCGCGGGCGATGCTCGCGAGCACGCGCCGCTCGGCCTCCTCCCACCAGGCCTCGTAGCCGTCGGGGCCGGCGACGAAGGGGCTCATGCCGCGTCTCCCTGCGAGGAGCGCTGCATCGTGGCCCACAGCCCGAACCCGTGCATGGCCTGCACGTCCACCTCCATGCGCTCGCGCGGACCGGTGGAGACGACGGCGCGGCCCTCCCGGTGCACCTGCAGCATGAGCGTGCGGGCGCGGGCGGGCGGGTAGCCGAAGTAGCTCTCGAACACGTACGTCACGTACGTCATGAGGTTCACCGGGTCGTTCCAGACGATGGTGACCCAGGGGTCGGCGAGCGAGGTCACGGCGTCGGTCGACGTCTCCTCGCGCGTGCTCAGGTCGGGTCCGGCCAGCGTCACTGTCACGGGCCCCAGCCTACGGAAGACGGTCGCCCGGCGTCGTGGCTGTATTTGCTAGGGATCTGTCGTAATCTATCCCCGGCGCGCCGACGCGCCACCGAGACCTGGGAGTTCCGTCATGGTGTCCGCCCCTGCCCGTTCCGCCGCGGTCGTCCTCGCGGCCGGCCACGACGACCTGTCGCGAGCCCTCCTCACGCATCCCCTCGGGGACACCACGGTGGTCGCGGCCGCCGTCCGCACCGTGGCGCGGGTGGTCGACCCCGACCGCGTCGTCGTCGTGGTCGCCCCCGGCGACACTGCCGTACGGGAGGCGCTGGGCGACGCCTTCACCTACGTGGAGCAGGCCGAGCCGCGCGGCACGGGCGACGCCGTGCTCGCCGCGCGCGACGCCGTCGCCGCGCTGGGGGCCGACGCCGCGGTGGACCGCGTGCTGGTCGCCTACGCCGACACCCCGCTGCTGCGCCCCGACTCCCTGCTGGGCCTGCTGACCCGGTTCACGCTCAAGTCCGCCGACCTCGCGATCCTCACGGCCGTGGTCGACGACGGCACCCAGGGCTACGACGGGTACGGCGAGGTGGTGCGCGAGGCGACGTCGTCGGGCCGCTCCCCCGTCATCGCGATCCGCGACCGGCTCGAGCAGGTGGGGCGCGCCCCCGCCGCCGGGCGCCGCGAGCTCAACGTGGGCGCGTACGTCGCCGCCCCGGACCTGCTGTTCAAGGAGCTCGAGGCGATGGCCGACGACGGCGAGCACCGCCTCACCGAGCTGGCGCGCCGCATCATCGGCCAGGGCCGCACCATCCACTCCTACCAGATCTACGACACGTCCGAGGTGCGCGGCATCAACACCCCGGAGCAGCTCGCGCAGGCCGCCGACATCGTGCTGGCCCGCCTGTTCCGGCCTGTCAAGAACACCGACACCAAGATCGTGTTCGGCACCGGCGGGTGGCGCGCGCTCATCGGCGAGGGGTACACGCTCGCGAACGTGCGCCGGCTCTCGCAGGCGATCGCCAACGAGGTGACCCGCCGTGGCCTGGAGCGCCAGGGCGTGGTGGTGGGCGGCGACCGCCGGTTCCTGTCGCGCGAGTCGGCCGAGGCCGCCGCCGAGGTGTTCGCGGGCAACAACATCCCCGTCACGCTGCTGCGCGACGACGTGCCCACCCCGCTGGTCACGTTCGCCGCCCCACACCTGGGCGCCTCGTACGGCGTGATCATCACCTCGAGCCACAACCCGCCCCAGTGGAACGGCATGAAGGTGTTCCGCGGCGACGGCTCGCTGCCCCTCGACGACGAGACCGACCGCTACCAGGACGAGGCCAACGCGCTGAGCGTGTCCGACGTCGTCACGCTCGACCTGGCGCGGGCGCGCGAGGCGGGCGTCGTCGTCGACGCCGACCTCGACGAGCCGTACATCGACGCGATCGAGAAGATCGTCGACGTCGAGGCCGTGCGCGGCTCCGGGCTGCGCGTGATCGTCGACGCGATGTACGGCACGTCGCAGTCCACGCTCGGCACGATCCTCACGGACATGCGCGTGCGTGCCGAGTTCATCCACGCCCAGCACAACCCGCTGTTCGGCGGCATCGCTCCCGCCCCCGACCTGCAGCGCCTGTCCACGCTGATCGGGCTCATCAAGGCCGGCGAGGGCCGCTACAGCCTGGGCATGGCCACCGACGGCGACTCCGACCGCATCGGCATCGTCGACGAGAAGGGCGAGTACGTCGACGCCAACGACCTGCTGCTGCTCCTGTACTGGTACCTGCACGAGGTGCGCGGCGAGCGCGGCGGCGTGGTGCGCAACCTCGCCACGACGCACCTGCTGGACCGCCTGGCGGCGTCGTTCGGCGAGGAGTCGCGCGAGGTGCGCGTGGGCTTCAAGCACGTGACGGCCGGCATGGACGAGATCGGCGCCGTCATGGGCGGCGAGTCGTCGGGCGGCCTGACGGTGCGCGGCTGGATCCTCGGCAAGGACGGCATCTTCGCGTGCGCGCTCGTGGCCGAGATGCTGGCCCGCACGGGCAAGACGATCTCGGAGCTGCGCGAGGACATCTGGGCCGTGACCGGCCGCCTGTACATGGCCGAGGCCGACGTGCCCGCCACGCCCGAGATGCGCGTGGAGGTGCCGCGCCGCCTGGCCGCACAGCCGCTGACGCACGTCGGCCCGCACCCCGTGGCCCACGTGTCGCACCTGGACGGCACCAAGATCGTGCTCGACGACGGGGGCTGGGCGCTGCTGCGCTTCTCCGGGACCGAGCCGCTGCTGCGCATGGTGGCCGAGGCCGCCTCCCCCGAGCAGGCGACCGAGCTGCTCGACTGGCTGAAGGGATTCGTGACCGCATGAGGTACGGACGTTTCGACGACTCGGCGTGCGAGTACGTCGTGGAGCGCCCCGACGTCCCCGTGTCGTGGACCAACTACCTGGGCGGCAAGGACTTCTGCACGGTCATCGCCCACCACGGCGGCGGGTACTCGTACTACAAGAGCGCGCAGACGGGCCGCATCACGCGGTTCCGCCAGAACGGCGTCCCGCTCGACCGCCCCGGCAAGTACGTCTACGTGCGCGACGACGACGCCGCCGACTTCTGGTCGGTCTCGTGGCAGCCCGTCGGCAAGCCGTTCGTGGGGCCCGACGCCGCCGTCCCGCTCGACGGGTCCGCCGGCCGCTGGACCAGCGCCCACGGGACGGGCTACACGCGCTTCGAGTCGCAGTACCGGGGCATCGACGCCACCCAGACGGTGTTCGTCCCGCTCGACGACGACGCCGAGGTGTGGGACGTGCGCCTCACGAACACGACCGACCGGCCGCGGACCCTCACCGTGACCGGGTACGTGGAGTTCTCCTTCCACACCATCACGGTCGACAACCAGAACCTGCAGATGTCGCTGTACTCGCAGGGCGCCACCTACGCCGACGGCGTCGTCGAGGTGGACGCGTACTACGAGCCGTGGACCTTCCACTACTTCGCGTCGGCCGGGCCGTCCGGCGAGGTCGCCGACTCGTTCGACGCGCTGCGCGACGCGTTCGTGGGGTCGTGGCGCGACGAGCGCAACCCGCTCGCGGTGTCGGTGGGGCAGGGCTCGGGCTCGCAGGGCACGACGCAGAACCACTGCGGGGCGCTCGCCCACCGGGTGGTGCTCGAGCCCGGCCAGACCGTGCGGCTCGCGTACGTGCTCGGGTACGGGTCGCGCGACGCCGCCGGGCTGGCCATGCGGGCCAAGTACGCCGACCCGGCCGTCGTCGACGCCGAGTACGCCGCCCTCGTGGACCACTGGCGGGCCAAGCAGGCCCGCCTCGAGGTGCGCACCCCGCACGCGGGCATGAACTCGATGCTGAACACCTGGACGCTGCTGCAGGCCGAGACGTGCGTCGTGTGGTCGCGGTTCGCGTCGTTCGTCGAGGTGGGCGGCCGCACCGGGCTCGGCTACCGCGACACCGCGCAGGACTGCATGAGCGTGATCCACTCCAACCCGGTGAAGTCGAAGCAGCGCATCGTCGAGCTGCTGCGCGCCCAGACCGAGGCCGGGTACGGCCTGCACCTGTTCGACCCGGCCGACTTCGACCCCGACGCCCCGGTGCTGCCCGACATCCCGTCACCCACGATCGTGCCTCGCGGCGACCGGGCGAACCTCATCCACGGGCTCGAGGACACCTGCTCCGACGACCACCTGTGGCTGGTGCCCACCATCTGCGAGTACGTCAAGGAGACGGGCGACACCGGCTTCCTCGCCGAGTCGTTCACGTTCGCCGAGGGCTCCTCCGGGACCGTGTGGGAGCACCTGGAGCGGGCGCTCGACTTCACGTCCCGGCAGGTGGGGGCCAACGGCGTCGCGCTGGGCCTGCGGGCCGACTGGAACGACGGCATCAACCTGGGCGGCGGCGAGACCGCGCTCGTCACGTTCCTGCACGCGTGGGCCATCCGCGCCTACCTGGAGCTCGCCGTGCCGCTGGGCCGGGGGGCGTCCGTCGAGAGGTACGAGGCCGAGCTGTCCCGCCTGGCCGACGTCGCCGACCGCGAGCTCTGGGACGGCCGCTGGTGGCGCCGGGGCATCACGCGCGACGGCGTGCTCATCGGCTCCGCGGACAACGCCGAGGGCAAGATCTTCCTCGAGCACCAGGCGTGGCCCGTGATCGGCGGGATCACCACGCGCGAGCGCGGCATCCAGTCGATGGACGCGATCCACGAGCTCCTGGCGTCGCCGTACGGCAACCATCTCAACTGGCCGGCGTTCACGAAGGTGGACGACACCGTCGGGTTCCTCACCCGCGTGTACCCGGGCATCAAGGAGAACGCCGCGATCTTCAGCCACCCCAACGCCTGGCCGATCATCGCCGAGGCGCTGCTGGGACGCGGCGACCAGGCCATGGCGTTCTACGACGCGATCCTCCCGTCCCGTCAGAACGACGCGATCGAGGTGCGCGAGGCCGAGCCCTACGCCTACGTCCAGTTCGTCTACGGGCGCGACCACGAACGGTTCGGGCTCGCCCAGAACCCGTGGCTCACCGGGTCCGCCGGGTGGATGTACACGGCGGCGACCAAGTACCTCCTGGGCGTGCGGCCGGGGCTCGACGGGTTGGTGGTCGACCCGTCGATCCCCGCCGCCTGGGACGGCTTCTCCGTCAGGCGGGAATGGCGGGGGGCGGTGTACGAGATCGAGGTGCGCAACCCGGACCACGTGCAGCACGGCGTCGCGTCGATGACGGTGGACGGAGTCGAGCTGCCGGAAGGCGCGACCACGGTGCCGGCGGCGGCGCCGGGCACGACGGTGCGGGTGGTGGTGACGCTGGGCTGACGGCGCGGTCAGGTCGGCGGTCCGGGATCGGATCGGCGGTGCGGAACCGCCGACCCGATCCGCGATCGCCGACCAGATCCCGCCACGCCCCCGACCAGCGACGTTCGCGGGCACAGCACATCTCGCTCACCGAACTCTCCCTGCCTCACGCCGCCCGGAACGCCTGCGCGCCCTACCCTGGGTCCGAACAGCCCTTCGAGGACCTGGGGAAGGCCCGATGACCGAGCTCGACCGGGGCAGCGTCGCCCCGACCAACGGCGTGCTGCCGGCCGCGCTGCCTCCCACCGCCCGCCCGTCGACGGCGCTGCTGACGGACAAGTACGAGCTGACGATGCTCCAGGCCGCCCTCGCGGACGGCACGGCGCACCGCCACTGCGTGTTCGAGGTGTTCACGCGCCGCCTCCCCGCGGGGCGCCGGTACGGCGTGCTCGCGGGCACCGGCCGTGTCCTGGAAGCGCTCCCGCAGTTCCGTTTCGACGACGCCGAGCTCGAGTACCTGCTCGCCACGGGCGCCGTCGACAGCCCGACCGCCGACTACCTGAGCAGCTACCGGTTCTGCGGCAGCGTGCTGGGCTATGCCGAGGGCGAGACGTTCTTCCCCGGCTCCCCGATCCTCCAGGTGGAGGGCACCTTCGCCGAGGCGGTGATCCTCGAGACCCTCATCCTGTCGATCCTCAACTACGACTCGGCGGTCGCGTCGGCCGCGTCGCGCATGACGAGCGCCGCCGTCGACCGGCCGTGCCTCGAGATGGGCGCCCGGCGCGCCCACGAGCAGGCCGCCGTCGCCGCGGCGCGGGCCGCCGTCATCGGCGGGTTCGCCGGCACGTCGAACCTCGAGGCGGGTTTCCGCTACGGCCTCCAGACCATCGGCACCGCGGCCCACGCGTACACGCTGCTGCATGACGACGAGAAGTCGGCCTTCGCGTCCCAGGTCGCCACCCTCGGCACGGGCACCACCCTGCTGGTCGACACCTACGACGTGCGCCAGGGCGTCATCAACGCGATCGAGGCCGGCGGCACCGGGCTGGGCGCCGTCCGCCTCGACTCCGGCGACCTGGGCGTGCTCGCCGTCGAGGTGCGTCATCAGCTCGACGCCCTCGGCGCGACCGGCACCAAGATCACCGTCACCAGTGACCTCGACGAGTACGCCATCGCCTCCCTCGCGGCCTCCCCCGTGGACTCCTACGGGGTGGGCACGTCGCTGGTCACGGGCTCGGGCGCGCCGACGTGCGGCATGGTCTACAAGCTGGTCGCCCGCGCGGACGCGACGGGTGTGCTCCAGCCGGTGGCCAAGGCGTCGCCGGGCAAGCCCAGCCAGGGCGGCCGCAAGAGCGCCGCTCGCCGGCTCGGCGACGACGGCCGCGCCGTCGAGGAGGTGCTCGTCACGGGCCCCGACGGCGCCGTCGCGGGCTGGCAGCCCGCCGAGGACGACCTGCGGCCGCTGCTGGTGCCGCTCGTCGTGGGCGGCGCGGTCGACTCCCGCTGGGTGGGCGCCTACGGCGTCGAGACGGCGGCGCGCACGCACCACTCCTCGCGCGCAGAGCTGCCGCGCGGCGCCCGCCGCCTCTCGGCCGGCGACCCCGCGATCCCGACGACGCAGCTCGCCATCTAGTCCCGCCGTCAACGTTCCGTCAGACATCGGGCGACACGCTTCCCTCCGGGCTATACACGTGTATAGCCTGCTCATATGAGCGATCCGAAGACCGTCGAGGCCGACGCCGGCGCGCGCGAGCGCATCCGCGACGCCGCGATCGACTGCTTCGCACGCGAAGGGTTCGGCGCCTCCGTGCGCGCCATCGCCACGGCCGCAGGCGTCTCCCCCGGCCTCATCACGCACCACTTCGGCTCCAAGGACGCCCTGCGCGCCGAGTGCGACGTCGAGGTGCTCGGCCGGTACCGGACGCTCAAGGACGACGCCGTCGACGCGCCGTCGGACTACCTGCGCGGCCTGTTCCCCGACCCGGGCGCCGCGCCCGTGCTGGTCGTCTACATGATCCGGGCCCTCGGGGCCGGGGGCGAGGCAGGGCGGCGGTTCCTCGACCAGATGGTCGACGAGCTGCGCACCGTCATGAAGCACAGCGTCGAGGCCGGCATCGTCCACCCGTCGCGCGACGAGGAGGCGCGCCTGCGCACCTTCGTCACCCAGGGCATGGGCGGGATGCTCGTCGAGTTCATGTCCGACCCGGGGGCCAGCCCTGAGGCCTTCGTCGCGCGGATCATGTCGCCCGCGCACGAGACCTTGCTGCCCCTGCTCGAGCTGTACACGGAGGGCCTGTTCACCACCTCCGACCTGCTCGACACGTACCTCTCACTGCGATCCACCACCCCCACTCAAGAGACGGAAGACTGATGACTGGCAACGAGCCGGCCCTCCAGGTCGAGGGCCTCACCAAGAGCTTCGGCAGCGTCCACGCCCTGCGCGGCCTGGACCTCGTGGTCCCTCAGGGGCAGGTGACAGGGTTCCTCGGTCCGAACGGGGCCGGCAAGTCCACGACCATCCGCATCCTGCTGGGCCTGCTGCGCGCCGACGGCGGCCGCGCCACCCTGCTGGGCGGCGACCCGTGGGCCGACGCCGTCGCGCTGCACCGCCGCCTCGCCTACGTGCCCGGCGACGTCACCCTGTGGCCCAACCTCACGGGCGGCGAGGCGATCGACATCCTCGCCCGCCTGTCCGGGCCGCTGGAGCCCGCGCGCAAGGCGCAGATGCTCGAGCGGTTCGAGCTCGACCCCACCAAGAAGGCGCGCACCTACTCCAAGGGCAACCGGCAGAAGGTCGCGCTCGTCGCCGCCCTCGCGTCGCGCGCCGAGCTGCTGCTGCTCGACGAGCCGACGTCGGGCCTCGACCCGATCATGGAGGCCGCGTTCACGCAGACCATCGGCGAGGTCAAGGCGGAGGGCCGCTCCGTGCTGCTCTCGAGCCACATCTTCGCCGAGGTGGAGAAGCTGGCCGACCGCGTCACGATCATCCGCGACGGCGTCACCGTGGAGCAGGGGTCGCTCGCCGACCTGCGCCACCTCACGCGCACGTCCGTCACCGTCACGCTCGACGGCGGCCCCGACGGGCTCGCCACCATGCCGGGCGTACACGACCTCGCCGTCGACGGCCCGCACGTGAGCTTCGCCGTCGACGAGAGCGAGCTGCCCGCCGTGCTCGCCGAGGTCGCCAAGCTGCACCCCCACTCCCTGGTCGCCAACCCGCCGTCGCTCGAGGAGCTGTTCCTGCAGCACTACGGCGACGAGCTGGCCGCCACGGGCGCGCGCGCGGAGGCACGGCGATGACTGCCACCGTCGCGGCACCCGCCGGCACCCGGCTCGCGAGGCGCCCCGCCAAGGACGGCCTCGCCGGGCTCGGCGACATGAACCGGCTGTTCTGGCGGCGCAACCGCGTCCGCCTGGTCGTCTGGGCCGTGTTCGTGATCGGCATGGTCGGGTACGTCATCTCGTACTACCAGACGATCTTCACGACGCAGTCGTCGCTCGACGACTTCGCCAACATCAGCAACACCCCGGGCATCAAGGCGCTCACGGGCCTCGCGGCGAACCCGGCCACCATGGGCGGCGCCGTCTGGACCAAGATCTGGATGTTCGTCGTCATCGCGCTCGCCATCGGTGCCGTGTTCCTCGTGACCCGCAACGGGCGCGCCGACGAGGAGCTGGGCCGCACCGAGCTGCTGCGCTCGCGCGTGCTCGGCCTGCACGCCCACTCCGTGTCCGCATGGCTGTGGGTCGCCGGGCTGTGCGTGGTCGGCGGCGTGGGGGCGGCGCTCGTGAGCATCGGCATGGGTCTCGACCCCTCTGGCGCCGGCGTCACGGGGTCGCTCGTGTTCGGCGCGTCGATCGCCGGCGTCGGGCTCTTCGGCCTCGGCGTCGGGGCGCTTGCCGGGCAGATCACCTCGACCAGCCGCGGGGCCAACGCCCTCGGGTCCGTCATCATCATCGCGTTCTACGTGCTGCGCATGGTGGGCGACCTGGGCAACGGCACCCTCACCTGGGCCTCCCCCATCGGCTGGGGGCAGCAGATGCAGCCGTGGGGCGCCGACCGCTGGTGGCCGCTGCTGCTCCTGGTGGCCGTCACGGCCGTGCTGCTCGCCGCCGCGTGGCAGCTCGAGGCGCACCGCGACCACGGGGCCGGGCTGCTGCCCGACCGCCCGGGGCCCGCGTCCGCGCCGGTGCGCTACGCGTCGCCGCTGGGCCTCACGCTGCGCCTGCAGAGGTGGGTGATCACCGGGTTCGCGATCGGCGTCGTGCTGTGCGCCCTGCTGTTCGCGTCGATCATCAACGCGATGGTCCCGCTGCTCAAGGACGCCGACGGCACCGCCATGGGCAACGTCATCGGCGGCACCAGCGCCGAGGCGTTCGGGTCGTTCCTCATGGGGATGATCGCCCTCGTCGTCGCGATCTTCGCGGTGCTGTCTGCCACGTCGCTGCGCTCCGACGAGGCGAGCGGCATCATCGAGCCCCAGCTCGCCGGGGCGACGTCGCGGCTCACGTGGTCGCTGCAGCGGCTGCTGCTGCCCGCGGTGGGTTCGGCGGTACTGCTCGCCGTCGGCGGGTTCCTGTTCGGGGCCACGTACGCGTCGGTCATGAACGACCCCGGCGCGACGGGCCGGTTCGTCGGCGCGGCGCTCGTGTACTGGCCGGCGATCATGGTGCTGGTCGGCGTGGCGGTGCTGCTGTTCGGGTGGGTGCCGCGCCTGGCCATCCCGCTCGCGTGGGGCGTCGTCGTCGCGATCTACATGGTGATGATCGTGGGCGACGCGCTGCGGCTGCCCGACTGGCTGCTGAACATCCTCCCGTGGTCGGCGACGCCGCGGCTCCCGGCCGAGCCGATGTCGTGGACGCCGGTGGTCATCATGACGATCGTGGGCGTCGCGTTCACGGCGGTAGGCCTGCTGCGCTTCAGGTCCCGCGACATCCAGCCCGCCTGACCCGCGAGTTAGAGCCCGGCCCCGCCGGAAAGCACCCGTGCCCTCTCGCGGGGCCCGGCCCTGGCTTCCGGGCCGGGCGGG
>WRHK01000001.1 GCA_009783295.1 Promicromonosporaceae bacterium | reverse complement strand
GTGGCGGGTGATTTTGACCGGCCTGTGCTGTGTAAGTATATGGCGTTTCTGCCCGGGCGGCGTGCCTTTATTAAAGGGTCGGGGCGGGTCAGCCCGTGACGAACCAGGTGCGGACCATCTCTACGCGGGTCTGCAGCTGGTCCGCCGTCGCCTGCGGCACCTCCGGGCCGCCGCAGCGGCGGCGCAGTTCCGTGTGCACCTGGCCGTGCGGGCGGCCGGACTTGCGGGCCCACGCCGAGACCAGCTTGGACAGCTCCTTGCGCAGCGCGGCGGCCCGGCGGTGCTCACGCTCCGCCTCCTCGGGCGACAGCTCGCGAGGCGCCACTCCCCTGCCCCGCAGCTGCTCCGCCTGCCGCTGGCGCAGCAGCGTGGCCACCTGCTCCGGCTCGAGCAGGCCCGGCAGGCCCAGGAAGTCGAGCTCCTCGTCCGAGCCCACCTCCGCGCCCGTGCCGAACTGGCCGCCGTCGAACAGCACGCCGTCGAACGCCGCGTGCGACTCCATCGCCTCGAACGACCCGAGCAGCTCGCCCGACGCCTTCTCCTCGCGGTTGGCCGCGGCGAACTCGGCGTCCTCGAGGGCCACGCCCTGCTCCTCGGCGGTGGCCGGGCGGTCCAGCGCGTGGTCGCGCTCGAGCTCCATGCCGGCCGCCAGGTCCAGCAGCGGCGCCACCGAAGGCAGGAACACCGACGCCGTCTCCCCGCGCGTGCGCGCACGCACGAAGCGGCCCACGGCCTGCGCGAAGAACAGCGGCGTCGACGTCGAGGTCGCGTACACGCCGACGGCGAGCCGCGGCACGTCCACGCCCTCGGACACCATGCGGACGGCCACCATCCAGCGCGCGTCCCCCTGGGCGAACTCGTCGATGCGGGCGGAGGCGCCGTCGTCGTCGGACAGCACCACCGTGGGGCTCTTGCCCGTGATGCGGGCCAGGTGGCCGGCGTAGGCGCGCGCGGCCGTCTGGTCGGTGGCGATGACGAGCGCGCCCGCGTCGGGCACGGAGCGGCGCACCTGGGTGAGCCGCTTGTCGGCGGCGGCGAGCACCGACGGGATCCACTCGCCCTCGGGGTCGAGGGCGGTGCGCCAGGCCTGCTGTGTGAGGTCCTTGGTCATGGCCTCGCCGAGGCGGGCCGCGACCTCGTCGCCCGCCTTGGTGCGCCAGCGCATGTCGCCCGAGTACGTCATGAACAGGACGGGCCGCACCACCTTGTCGCGCAGTGCGTCGCCGTACCCGTACGTGTAGTCGGCCTTGGAGCGGCGGATGCCCTCCCGGTCCGCCTCGTAGGTGACGAACGGGATCGGCGCCGTGTCGGACCGGAACGGCGTGCCCGTCAGCGTCAGGCGCCGGGTCGCGTCCTCGAACGCCTCGCGCACCGCGTCGCCCCACGAGAGCGCGTCGCCGCCGTGGTGCACCTCGTCCAGGATGACGAGCGTGCGGGCCGCCTCGGTGCGCGCCCGGTGCAGGGCCGGGTTGGCCGCCACCTGGGCGTACGTGAGCGCGACGCCGTCGTAGTGCGTGCCGTGCCGGCCCTGGGCGTTCTTGAACGACGGGTCGATGCGGATGCCCACGCGCGAGGCGGCGTCGGCCCACTGGTGCTTGAGGTGCTCGGTGGGCGCGACGACGGTCACGCGCCGCACGAGCCCGCGCTCCATGAGCTCGGTGGCGACGCGCAGCGCGAACGTCGTCTTGCCGGCGCCGGGCGTGGCGACGGCGAGGAAGTCGCGCGGCTCCGTGGCGCGGTACAGCTCGAGCGCCTCGGCCTGCCAGGCGCGCAGGTTCGACGCCGTGCCCCACGGCGCCCGGCGCGGGAACGCGGGGCTGAGGTGGGACGCCGCTGACGACGACGGAGCCAGCGGTGCGGGCCGGCCGACGACCTGCGGCGCGGCACGCCGAACCGGCTCAGCCTGAGGCTGAGACACCGGCTCGGCCGCCGCGGCGAACAGATCGAAGGGATCGGGTTCCGGCTGCGGCAGCGCGCTCACTTGTCGGAGTCGCCGTCGCCGTCCTGCGGGTCGCGCAGACCGTCGTAGATCTCCTTGCACACCGGGCAGACCGGGAACTTGTTGGGATCGCGGCCAGGGACCCACACCTTGCCGCAGAGCGCGATGACGGGCTTGCCCGTCATCGCCGACTCCATGATCTTCTCCTTGCGCACGTAGTGCGCGAAGCGCTCGTGGTCGCCCGGCTCGACCTCCTGCCGAGTCTCCTCGCGCTCCAGCAGGTCGGTGCCGGCGCCGGGCTCGTTCGGAGAAGCCGGCTGCGCGTAGGGGCTCGAGAGGGGATCGCTCATGTCGGGCAGTCTACGTCGGGGGCCCGACACGCGGGCCGGTCCGAGCACCCTTCACAGGCTCTGCCAGGCAGCCTTCGACGCGTACGTCTGGCGGTAGTAGCCGGCCAGCTGGAGGCGGCCTGCGGCGGCGTCGTCGACCAGCACCGTGGCGTGCGGGTGCATCTGCATGATCGACGCCGGCCACATGGCCGAGATGGGGCCCTCGACCAGCTGGTGCACGGCCTCGGCCTTCTGCGTGCCGGTCGCCAGCAGCACCAGGTGGCGCGCAGCCATGATCGTGCCGAGGCCCTGCGTGAGGCAGTGCACGGGCACGGCGTCGACGTCGCCGTCGAAGAACCGGGCGTTGTCCTCGCGGGTCTGCTTGGTGAGCGTCTTGATGCGCGTGCGCGAGGCGAGCGACGACCCGGGCTCGTTGAACGCGATGTGCCCGTCGGTGCCGATGCCGAGGATCTGCACGTCGACGCCGCCGGCCGCGGCGATCGCGGCCTCGTACGCCGCGCAGGCGGCGGGGACGTCGTCCGCGAGGCCGTCGGGGCCCTGCACCAGCTCGGCCGCCCAGCCCACGCGTGAGGCGATGTCGCGCTCGATGACGTTGCGGTACCGCTCCGGGTGGCCGGCCGGCAGCCCGACGTACTCGTCGAGCATGAACCCGCGCGCGTGCGCGAACGACAGGCCGTGCTCGGCGTGCCGCCGGGCCAGCTCGTCGTACACCTGGAGCGGGCTCGAGCCTGTGGCGAGCCCGATGACGCCGTCGGGCTTGCGGCGCAGCAGCGCCTCGATCGTGTCGGCGGCCAGGACGGCCAGCTCCTCGGCGGGGGCGATCACGACTTCCATCGGGGCATCTCCTGCTTCTGGGAATGGGGTTGTTCGGTCGAGGCGTGACGCCTAGTCGTCACCAGGGTCGGCGGTGCGGGCCAGCACGGCGGCCCCGACGGCGGCGACGGGCACCTCGCCTGGCGCCAGCAGGACGCGGTCGGGGAGCCCGAGCGAGGCCAGGAACGCGGACCCCGACACCTGCCGCTCGAGCGCCGCCCGGACGGCCACGAGCAGCGGCTCGCCCAGCTGGGCCACCCCGCCGCCCAGCACCACGCGGCGCACGTCGACGCTCAGCACCAGCATGCGCACCGCGGCCGCGACGGCGTCCGCGTACGTGGACCGGGCCTCGATCGCGCGCGTGTCGCCCGCGGCCGCGGCCTCGAACAGCTCGACGGGCGCGGGCCGCCCCGTCGTCGACGGCCACAGCCGGTCGACGGCGGAGCCCGACGCGTACAGCTCCAGGCAGCCGCGCTGACCGCACGGGCACAGGGGCCCCGCCGGGTCGATGGGCACGTGCCCGATCTCCCCCGCCGCACCCGTGCCGCGGCGGATCACGCCGTCGAGCACCAGCCCGGCGGCCAGCCCGGTCCCCAGTGCCAGGAACGCCAAGTCGAGCGGACGTACGGCGGCGTCCGGGGCGAGGTGCGCCGCGCCGAGCGCGGCGACGTTGAGGTCGTTGTCGACGACGACGCCGATGCCCAGCTCCCGGCTCAGCAGCCCGGCGAGCGGCATGGGCGCGCCGTCGATCCCGAGGTTCACGGCGTGCCGCACGGTGCCGTCGGCGTGGCCGACCAGCCCCGGGACCCCGACGCCCGCGCCGTCGAGCGACGCGACCTCGAGCCCCACCTGCCGCACCACGCCGTGCACGGCCCGCACCGCGGAGGCGAGCACGCCGTCGGGCCCCGGCTCGGTGCGCAGGCGGGCCTGCGCGAGCACCTCGCCGTCGGGCCCGAGCAGCGCCGCGAGCGTCTTGGTGCCGCCGATGTCCAGCCCGACCGTGGGTCGCAGCCCGGCCGCGACCGCGACGGGCCGGCCGCCCGCCGACCCCTGGAGCGTGACCATGTCAGCCCTTGACCGCGCCGGAGACGAGGCCGCTGGTCATCCGCCCCTGCACGAACAGGAAGAAGATGATCACGGGCAGGGCGATGAGGCTGGACGCGGCCATGACCTGGGCCCAGTCGACGCCACGGCTGGCCGAGGCAGCCATGAAGCCGCGCAGCCACAGCGGCAGCGTCTGCGAGCTCTGCGCGGGCAGCGCGACCAGCGCGATCGTGAACTCGTTCCACGCCTGGAGGAACGCGTACACGCCGGAGGCGACGAGGCCCGGGGCCAGCAGCGGCAGGGTGATCCGGATGAACGCCTGGCTGCGCGAGAGGCCGTCCACCATGGCGGCCTCCTCGAGCTCGGCCGGCACGCCGGCCACGAACCCGCGCAGCATCCAGATGGTGAACGGGATGACCGCGGCCGTGTACAGGACGCTGACGCCGATCACGTTGTTGAGCAGCCCGGCGCTCGACAGCATCTTGTACTGGGCGATGAACAGGCCCTCGGCGGGCAGCATCTGGATGAAGAGCACCGCGAGCACGAACGCCTTGCGCCCGCGGAACCGGAACCGGCTGATGGCCAGCGCCCCGAGGAACGCGAACACCAGCACCAGCACCACGGTGGTGAGCGTGATCGACAGGCTCATGCGCAGCGCGGTCCAGAACCCGCTCCCGGCACCGAGCAGCGTGCGGAAGCTGCTGATGGTCGCGTGGGTGGGCAGGAAGCTCGGCGTCGTCGCGCGCAGGTACGCGTTGGGCGTGAAGGCCGACAGCACCATCCAGTAGACCGGGAAGGCCCAGATGGCGGCGACCACGAGGCCCACCAGGGAGATGCCCCACTTGCCGAGGCGGCGCGGGCCCCACGACCGGCGCGTCGTCGCGGCGGCCGTGGTGCGCGGGGCGGTCGCGGTGGCGGTGGCGGTCATGACTCGTCCTCCTTCATGAGGCTGCGCACGTACGGCGCCGACAGCACGATGGTCAGCACGAGGACGAAGATCGACACCGCCGCGGCCCCACCGAAGTTGTTGCGGGCCATGCCCAGCTCGTAGATGAAGTTGCCAAGCAGGTTCGTCTCGGACACGGGCGCGCCGGCGTCCTGCAGCAGGCGGATCTGCGCGAACACGCGCAGGTCCCAGATGATCTGCAGCAGCAGCACGATGGCGAGCACGGGGCGGACCAGCGGCATGAGGATGCGCCACAGGATCTGGCCGTTGGTGGCGCCGTCGATGCGGGCCGCCTCGATGAGCTCGTCGTTGACCTGGGTGAGCCCGGCGAACAGGGAGAGCGCCACGAAGGGCACCGACATCCACACGATGATCAGGGTGGCGACGAAGAAGAACGACATCGGCGTCGCGAGCCAGGCGTGCCCCTGGTAGGAGGTCAGGCCGATCTTGACCAGCAGGTAGTTGACGACGCCGGAGCGGTCGTCGAACAGCCAGCGGAACACGGTGACCGCGGCGATGACGGGGGTGGCCCAGGCCAGCAGCATCGCGATCTGGACGACGATCTTGACCCAGCCGTGCACGGCCCGCATGAGCAGTGCGACCAGCAGGCCCACGACCACCGTGATCAGCGCGTTGACCAGGCAGAAGATGATGGACCGGACCACGACGGCGAACGCGTCGCTGTCCGAGAAGATCCGTGCGTAGTTGTCGAGACCCGCGAAGGTGGGCGGCTGCCCGAACTGCTGGGCGAGCCCGAACTTCTGGAACGAGGTGACGATCTGCCAGTAGACCGGGTAGCCGAGACCGAGCAGCAGCGCGGCGACGGCGGGGATCAGCAGCAGGTACGGCGTCACCGGCTTGCGACGCTGCCGTGCGGGCGCGCCGACGGTGGTGGCCATCAGGGGACTCCTTCGCGAGAGCGGGGTCCGACGGGGCGGTGCGGGGGCGGAGGCAATGCCGCCCCCGCACCGGCCGGCGTCAGGACTGGCCGTTGAGCATCGGCGTGATCTTGGCGTCGTACTGCTTGGCGAGCGCCACGACGTCGCCGCCCTCGACGATCTTCTGGAACAGCTCCTCGTAGACGAACGCGCCCTCGACGGAGGCCCAGCCCGGCGCCGCCGGGGTGAGCTTCGAGTTCGCGGCGGTCTCGATCATCGTCTTGGCGAACTTGTCGTCGCCGAGCGAGGACACGTAGTCCGAGTTGGCCGGGCCGAGGCCCGCCTTGCCCAGCATCTGCTGGTAGTCGGCCGAGAAGATGATCTTCATGAGGCTCTTGGCGAGCTCCTGGTGCTTCGACTTGGCCGAGATGGCGATGTTCGAGCCCCCGGCGAACACGGGGGCCACGCCGCCGTCCTTGCCCGGCAGGGCGAAGATGTCGAACTTGTTGGCGTCGGCCATGCCGTCGCGGACGTCCTCGCCCTTGGCGTTCTTGACCATGCCGCCGATCGACCAGCGGGCCCAGCCCGGGGCCATGATGGTCGCCGCGGCCGGCGGCTCACCCTTGGCGCCGTCGTTCAGGAAGTCCCAGTACGCGACGTCGCGGTCCGTGGACGGCAGGATCGAGGACGTCTTGTAGACCTGCTGGAACTCCTTGAGGCCCGCGATGGTCTTCGGGTCGGACAGCGTGGAGGTCCACGTGGTGCCGTTCACCGTGGCGAGCTCGCCGCCGTTGGCGAAGACCCAGGAGATGCCGTTGCGCCAGTCCTGGCCGCCGATGGCGAAGCCGGACTGCTTGTCCGTCTTGAGCTTGGCGACGTCGGTGGCGAACTCGTCGAGCGTCTTCGGGACCGTGAGGCCGGCCGCCGTCCAGATGTCCTTGCGGTAGAACATGTAGCGCGATCCGAAGTAGTACGGCAGGGCGTAGTGCTTGCCGTCGAAGTCACCGGCGTCGACGAACGACTTGAGCAGCTTGTCGCCGCCCAGCTCCTTGAAGAAGTCCGGCGTGATCTCGGTGAACGCGCCCACGGCCGTGAACGTCGGGGCCTGCGTGTTGCCGATCTCGACGACGTCGGGGGTGTTGTTCGGGTCGGCGAGCGCCGTCGTGAGCTTCGGGACCAGGTCGGTCCAGGACTGCTCCTCGATGGTGAGCGTCGAGCCGGGGTTCTCCTTGGCGAACTCCTGCTTGAGCCAGTCGCGGTTCGCCTGCGGGGTGTCGGCGCCGTTGAGCCACAGGGTGATGTTGGCCGGTTCCGGCTTGCCGGTGGGCGTCGGCGAGGCCGCGCCACCGTTCCCGCCGCTGCTGCAGGCGCTCATGGCGAGCGCCAGGGTGATGGTCGAAGCCACGGACGTGGCAACGAGACGGTTCCGCTTCACTGAGGTTTCCTCTCGCTGAGCTTCGACGGCGGAGCCGTCGTGGCTGGGATGGCGATCCTTCGGGGGTGGGTGCCTGCGACGCCGCAGGCGGAGGGTTGTCCGGTTCGGCTCAGGGCGCGGCTGGGTTCATGACACCCCCAGCTGCGCACCCAGGACGAGCACGGCGGCGCCGGCAAGCACCACGTCGTCGTCGAGGGTGGCCATCCGCAGACGGAACCCGGCGCTGACCGCCGGCATCGTCCGCTCGACGACGGTGGCGTACGCGGCCTCGCGCAGCGCGCCGTCGAGCAGCTCGACGGGGCCGGACAGCAGCACCTCGCCGAAGTTCAGGGCGGAGACCACGGGAGCGAGCGTGATCCCCAGCGTGCGGCCGAGCCCGGCCAGCACGACGTCGGCCTCGGTCTTGCCGAGCCCGGCGACCGCGCGGCGGATGGCCGGCGCGGATACGAGCGTCTCGAGGCAGCCGCGGCGCCCGCAGGCGCAGGCCTCGCCGTCGTCGACGACGGTGACGTGCCCGAGCTCGCCGGCGGCCCCACCGACGCCGTGCACGCGGCCGCCGTCGACCACGAGGCCGGCACCGACGCCCTGGCCCACCTTGAGCACGAGCATCGAGTCGGCGCCGCCGCCGTAGGTGTACTCCCCCAGCGCGGCGGCGTCGGCGTCGTTGGCGACGAGGACGGCCAGGCCGAGCCGGTCGGACAGGAGGGCGGCGAGCGGCAGGTCGAACCACTGGCGGTTGGGGGCCTCGACGACGCGGCCGTCGAGGTCGACGATGCCGGGCGAGCCGATGCCGACGCCGATGACGGGCTGGCTGGCGGCGGCGACGAGCCGCCGCGCGAACCGCTCGACCAGCGCGACGAGCTCGTCGCCCGTGCGGTCGTCCACGGCGAGCGAGCGGCGCACGACGGCCTCGCCCGTGAGGGTGAGCACGGCGCCGCGCATCACGGCGTCGTCGGAGAGGTCGAGCGCGACGATCTGGTAGGCGTCGGTGCGCATCCCGACGAGGGTCGCGGGCTTGCCGACGCCCTTGCCGCGCTGGATGCCGAGCTCCTCGACGAGGCCCTCGGCGAGGAGCACGTTGATCAGGTCGGAGACCGTGACGCGGGTGAGGGAGGTGGCCCGGGCGAGGTCGGCGCGGGACGTGGGGCCCTCGTGGAAGAGGTGCTGGAGCACGAGCGCGCGGTTGTGCGCTCTGGTGTGCTCCGGGAGCACCTTGGCCGTGGCGCGAAGACCGGACCCGAGGGCCCGCCTCGAAGCGCCGACGTTGGTCGTCGAGGACATGTTTGTTAGTAAAGCGTCTTAACAGTGTGGCCGTCCAGGGGCAGGGCACTGCGTGATCGAATCGTGATGGACGCCACCGGGGCGGCGGCACGGGACCTCAGCCCGCGTACTCCGCGAAGTCGTCCCGGACGGTGCCCGCGAGCACGTCCACCAGCGCGCGGAAGTCCTTGTGGCCCAGCTCCCCGGCCTCCGCCCGCGCCTGCCCCGCCGCGACGGGCGCGGTGCCGTGGATGTTCGCCGTCGCGCGCGCCATCGAGGTGAGCAGCCGTGTCGCGTCCTTGGCAGGCAGCCCGGCGAGCTCGATGCGCACGATGTCGGGCGCCAGGTCCCTGACCTGCCAGTCCAGCACGCGCGCGGCGGCGGCCGGGCCGCGCACGGCGCGCAGCACGCGCCGGTACAGCGCGGGGTCCGGCACCGGCAGGCGTGCGTCGAGCGGGGCCGCCCAGACGTGCGTACCCGGGCCGAGCTGCTTGGCCTCGCGGGCGTGCGTGGTGCCGTCGGCCGCCTGCCCGACGCCGACGCGCCGCCGGTGGCCCAGCGACCCGGTGCCCGCCTCGCGGCCGTGCCACGTGGGCCGCCACCCGGCCTCGGCGACGCCCACCGCGGCCGCCACGACCTCGCGCGGCACGTCGGCGAGCGCGTCGCCCTCCGCGAGCGCCGTGTAGAAGCGCTTCGGGGACGCGAACGCGGGGACGAGCGCGCGCAGGTGCTTTGCGGCGTCGTCGGCGAGGTCGACGTCGGGGCCCGGGTCCGCAGCGGCGTAGGCGTCGAGCAGCACGTCGCAGGCGTCGTCGGCGGCGAGGGCCGGGTGCGGGGCGAGCGTCGCGGACACGGCGAGGCGCAGCAGGTCGAGCAGCCATGGCCCGGTGGCGAGCTCGTCGAGGTCGTTGACGCCCCAGCGGCGCACCTGGTCAGTGTCGCGCCACGTGCCGAAGTTCTCGACGTGCAGGTCGCCCACCACCGGGACCCGCGCGGTGTCGAGCACGTCGGGGGCGCGCTCCACGACACGCTCGAGCCACAGGTAGTAGGTGCCGCGCAGGAACCGGAACCGGTCGGCGCGCATCTCGGCGTGCTTGTGCTCGACGTCGGCGGCGACGACGGGGATCTCCCGGGCCAGCCAGGCGTCGTAGTCGGCGGTCACCTGCCGCGCGGTCCTCATGCGGCGCTCTTCTGCGGCTCGGCCGTGGCCACCATGCCGGCCTTGGCGGCGAGGCCTCCTCCGGCGACGGCGAGCCCGATGGTCACGAGCGCGCCGAGCATGAAGGCCGCCGCCTCGCCCGGCCGCAGCACGCCGAGCTGGCCGCCCACGGTCGCCGCCGAGACCGGCACGCCCAGCTGCGCGGCGGCCAGCAGGCCGAGCGACGCGGGCTGGCGCAGCAGCCGCCCGACCAGGTGGGCCAGAGCCGCCCCGAGACCGAGCGCGAGCCCCAGCAGGATCATGCGCGGGTGGCTGCCGAACTCCCGCAGGTTCAGGCTCGCGCCGAGCCACACGAAGAACAGCGGGCCCAGGAACCCCTCGGTGAGCGCGAACAGCTGGTTGGCCAGCCGCCGCGGCTCCCCCACGGCCTTGACCGCCAGCCCGAACGCGAACCCCGCGAGCATGATCGAGACGTGCGTGGCCACCGCGAGCGCCGCCAGGGCCGCCAGCACCAGCAGCTGCACGCGCAGCTCGACGGCGAACAGCCGGGTCTCCGACACCTGGTGCACCCGCTTGCGGATCCCCCGCTTCTCCACCCACCAGTAGAGGACGCCCACGACGGCAGCCGCCGCGATCACCGCCGCCGCCCCGGCCGCGGCCCGCGGCGCGTGCGCCGGGTCGATCACCAGGGGCAGCGCCACGATGCACAGGGCGTCGGCGATGGCCACCTGCGGCAGCAGCCCGATGACGTGCGGGCCGCCCAGCCCGAGCGAGTCGATCACGGGCAGGATGAGCGCCGCCGACGACGACGCCATCAGCACGGCGTACAGGGGCGCGTGCGAGATCCCGGAGACGGCGGCGATCCCGATGCCGAGCGCCGCCGCCACCGCGCCGACGACGACTGCGCGCAGCAGGCCCGCCCGGAGCGCGGGCCGCAGCGCCGGGTCGCGCAGCGGCACGTGCGTGCCGGCCACGAACATCACGAGCGCGAACCCGATGTCGGCCAGGAACGCGAACACGGGCTGGCTGGAGTCCACCCACCCGAACCCGGTGCGGCCGATCGCGACGCCCGCGAGCAGCTCCCCCAGCACCACGGGCAGGTGCCAGCCCTTGCGGTAGGCGAGCACCGGCCCGAGCAGCGCCACCAGCCCGATCACGGACAGCTGCGAGAACGTCATGAGGGGGATTGTCGCGCCCCGCTCCTGGCCGCGCGACCTGCAGGTTCGCTGGGGATCAGCCCCCGACGTACGCCGTCATGCGCACCGAGAGCAGCACGCCCGGGAGCTCGACGCCCAGGCGCGCGACGTACCGCGCCGGCTTCCGGTCGCCGAACCACCGGGCGTACTCCTCGTTGAAGCCTGCAAAGTCCTCCGACCGGGTCAGCAGCCCGCCCACCTCGACGACGTCGTCGAGCGTGGCGCCGGCCGCGCGCAGCACGGCCTCGCAGCTGGTGAGCGCCTGGCGGGTCTGCTCCTGGATGCTCGGGCCGGCGAGCGACCCGGTCGCCGGGTCGGTGCCGGTCATCCCGGAGACGAAGACGTAGGGCCCGGCCCTGACGCCCTGGGCGTACAGCGGCGACGACGGTGCGTCCGGCGTCGCGATGGTCTCGCGCGGCATGCCACGAGAGAGGGAGCCGCCGCGGTCTGGATACACGACGAAGGAGGGCGGCCCGCGAACGGGCCGCCCTCCTTCGGACAACTGGCTGATGGTGGAGCTGCAGGGAATCGAACCCTGGTCCGGTGACGCTTTTCCAGGACTTCTCCGGGCGCAGTCTGCTACGGATTTTCTCGGCCCCCGCGCTTGCGCAGACTCATTCGCGGACGGGCTCAGTCACCTTGGGTGTCCCACCGACCTAAGTGACCCAGGTCGGCAGCTGAGCTCTCTAGATGACGCGAGCTACCGGGTCGAGAGCGATCCCGGGCTCACGGACTTCGAAGCTCGCTCAGGCGGCGAGGGCGAAGTCGTTGCGCGTGTTATCGGCAACTATGTGTTCGCAGGCATCGTTAGCGAGATAAGCCTGCATCCTCGGCCCGCTTCTCCTCGAAGCACGACCACCGTCGAAACCGATCAGCCCCATGTGCAGTTGTCAACCGCCCCCGGGCGGGGGGCTGCCGGGCGGGCCCGGCACGCTTCAGCCTACCGGAGCAACCCGGCGCGGTGCGACGCTATTCCTCATGACAGCGCCCGTACCTGACGCGTTCGACGTCGTCGCGGCAGCGGGCTCGCTCCGTTCCCCGGCGGACGGCGCCTGGTCCCTCCCGCACCGCTGGACCGACGCCGGCGTCACCGTCGAGGCGCAGCTCACCGGGGCGCACATGTTGCACCTGGCGGTCGCCACGTGCGTCCTCAACGACGTCTACCGCGAGGCGGCACCGCTCGGCGTCGCCGTCGACGGCGTGCGCGTGCGGGCGAGCGGCGGGTTCGACGCGTCGTCGTGGGCGTCGACCGGCATCACGTATGCCGTCGAGGTGGACTCCCCCGCGCCGGCAGCCGACGTCGAACGGCTGCTGCAGCGGGTCGACGACGTCGCCGAGGTGCCGCGCGCGCTGCGTGCCGGAACGGCCGTGCGGCGGGACGACGCCCCGCCGCCCCCGCTCAGCTGAGGAGCTCCTTCTGGCGCATGGCGCGCTGCGCCTCGCGCATGTCCTGCTGCTCGCGCAGCGTCTGCCGCTTGTCGTACTCCTTCTTGCCTCGCGCCAGGGCGATCTCGACCTTGGCGCGGCCGTCGAGGAAGTACAGGGACAGCGGGACGATCGTGTGGCCCTTCTCCTGGACCTTGTGGCCCAGGCGGACGATCTCGTCCTTGTGCAGCAGCAGCTTGCGCTTGCGGCGAGGCGCGTGGTTGTTCCAGGTGCCCTGGAAGTACTCGGGGATGTGCACACCCTCGAGCCATGCCTCGCCGCGGTCGATGAGCACGAACCCGTCGACGAGCGACGCCCGGCCCATGCGCAGGGCCTTGACCTCCGTGCCGGAGAGCACGATGCCCGCCTCGAAGACGTCCTCGACCAGGTAGTCGTGCCGCGCCTTCTTGTTGTTCGCCACCACGGTGCGCACGGGACCCTTGTCCGCCGCCTTGGGCTTCTTGCTCGCCCACGCCTCGGCGACCTGCTTGGGTGCGCCCTTCGCCACTGCTGCTCCTTCGTCCGACCGGCCTCCCAGGATACGGGCCGGCCCGCACCCGGCCGAGGCCTTTACGCGATCAGCGTGACGTCACAGGCGCGGCAGCCGGGTCATCGGGTCGACGCTCGACCCGTTGATCCACACCTCGAAGTGCAGGTGGCAGGCCGTCACGGTGCCGGTCATGCCCGAGAGCCCGATCTGCTGGCCCTTGCTGACCATCTGCCCCACCCGCACGTCGGTGCGCGAGAAGTGCAGGTACCGGGTCACCACGTTCTGCCCGTTGTAGGAGCCGTGGTCGATCACCACGGTGTTTCCGCCGCCGCTGTCGTAGCTGGCCCGGATCACCTGGCCGGTCTGCGAGGCGTAGATCGGGGTGCCGCAGTACGCGCGGAAGTCGGTGCCGGCGTGCAGGCGCCAGATGTGCAGCACCGGGTGGAAGCGCCAGCCGTAGCTGCTGGTGACCACCGGCACCGCCGTCGGCCAGCCGAGGAACGTGCCCGTCGACGGGGGCGCCGCGACGCCACCTCCGCCACCTCCGCCGCCACCGGCGGCCGGGCGGTTCGCGGCGGCCCGGCGGGCCGCTGCCGCCTCTTCGGCCTTGCGCGCCGCCTCGATGCGGGCGTCGCGCTCCTTCTGCTGCTTGGCCAGGCCCTGGATCAGCTCCTGGGTCTGCTTCATCTCCTTGTCGGTCTGGTCGAGCTCCGCCTGCGCCGCGGCCTTCTGGCTCTCGATCGTCGCCTTGAGGGCCGTCTGCTCCTTGATGAGCTTCTCGACCTGGGCCTTCTTCGCCGTGGCGGCGTCCTGCGCCTTGCGGGCGGTCACGACGTTGTCGTCGGCCGCCTTCTTGAGCTGGGCGATCTGCTGGCGGACGGCGGCGAGCCGCGCCTCCTGGTTGCGGGCCACGGCCTCGGCGTCCTGCAGCTGCGTGAGCGTGCGGGCCTGCGAGCGCGCCGCCGACGACGACACGGCGTACTGCTGCAGGAAGTCCTCGGTGGACTGCGCACCCGTCACCAGGCCGAGGGCCGAGACGTCGCCCGAGCCGCGCGCCGACTCGCGCGCCATCTGCGCGATGTCGGCCCGCGCGGCGTCGACCTGGCCCGAGCCGGCCTGGAGCTGGGCCGTGACCTGGGCCTCCTGGTCCTGGGCGTCCTGCAGGCGCTGCGCGAGGATCTCGGCCTCGCGCCGCGCCTTCTGCAGGTCGGCCTCCGCGCGGGCGAGCTCCGCCTGCGCCACCGGGAGCTGGCCCTGGACCGTGTTCAGGTCGAGCACCGCCTTGGCCAGCTTGGCGTTCGTCTCGTGGAGGTCCTCCTCCAGCTGCGCGCGCTGCGACTGCTTGGCCCGCTGGTTCGCCTGGGCGGCGGCCATCTGGTTGTCGAGGTCGTCCGCGGCGGCCGACGACGCCACGCCCGCCCCGAGGATCACCACCAGCACCGCGGCGACCGCGGCGCGTGCGCCGAACCGTCTCGTCGTCATGTCACACCCTCGTGTACCGGTTGAGCGTCACCACCGACGACACGACGGCGAGCACCACCGCGATGCCGATCAGCAGCGGCGCGACGGTCAGGACGTCGCCCGTGTCCACGTAGGCGACCCAGTTCACCGACTTCTCGAGCCAGTCCGTGACCAGATAGCGCACGCCGATCCACAGCCCGCCGACGGCGAGCAGCGACCCCACGAGCGCCGCGATCGCGCCCTCGAGCAGGAACGGGAGCTGG
Organism: Promicromonosporaceae bacterium; assembly: GCA_009783295.1. GTDB lineage: Bacteria > Actinomycetota > Actinomycetes > Actinomycetales > Cellulomonadaceae > Xylanimonas. The sequence continues at coordinate 161,882 of WRHK01000001.1, read as the reverse complement.
ACGAACAGGTTCGACGCGCCCACCAGGCGCATGATCCCGGTCTCGCGGCGCCGCGAGACGGCGGACAGGCGGATCGTCGTCGTGATCAGCAGCACCGCGGTCAGCAGCATGACGACGGCGAGGCCGCCCGCCAGCAGCGACAGACGGTTGAGCGCGAGGAACAGCGGCTGGAACACGGCCCGCTGGTCCACGACCTCCTCGACGCCGTCGCGGCCCTGGAGCACGTCGGCGACCAGCTCGTAGTGCGACGGGTCGGCGAGCTTGAGCCGGAACGACGCCTGCATGTCGTCGACCGTGAGCTGCGTGCCGTGGAACATGCCGTCCGGGTGCTGCTGCTTGAACGCGTCGAAGGCCTGGGCCTTGGTCTCGAAGTAGACCTTGGAGACCTCGCCGCCCAGCTCGTCGTCGATGACGCCGCGCAGGGAGTCGATGGTCGCCTTGGTCGCCTCGCCGCCCGCGCACGTGGGCGCCGGGGAGTTGCTCGGGCACAGGAAGACGGACACCTCGACGAGGTTGTACCAGTCGTCCTGCAGCTTGTGGACCTGCGTCTGGATCAGCGCCGCGGCGCCCACGAACGCCAGCGACACGAACGTCACCAGCACCACCGAGACCACCATCGACAGGTTGCGGCGCAGCCCGTGCAGCACCTCGGTGATGACGAAACGCAGCCTCATCCCTCAGCCCTCCTGGCCCGTGCGCACGGCGTGCTCTCGCAGCACCTGCCGCACGACGTCGTCGGCCTCCGACGGCGGGCGCACCGCCGCCGGGTCCACGCGGCGGACCGGGATGTAGGGGGTGGGTGCGGCGTAGGTCACGGGCTCGGGGACGACGGGCTCGGGGACGACCACCACGGCGGGGGCGAGCTGCGTGGGCGGGTCGTCGTCCGGGGCCTGGACCTCGGCAGGGGCGTCGTCCGTGGCGGCCGCGGCGGCGGGAGCCGTGCGGCGCTCGGCCCGGCGCAGGGCGCCCTGGCGGCGCACGCGGGACACGGGGGCGGCGTCGTCGTCCGCTCGGGCTGCCGCGGCCTCGGCGGCGGCCTCGGCCTCGAGGTCGCCCGCCTCGGGCGTCACCTCGATGCGGTGGACCTGGCGCGCACCCTGGCCCGGGGCGTCCAGCACGGGTGAGGCGGCGACGTCGGGCAGGATGCGCTCGCGCTCGCCGTAGACGCCGGCGGCCTCGTCGCGCACCACGTGGCCGGCGCTCAGCTCGACGACGCGCTTGCGCATCTCGTTGACGATCTCGTCGTCGTGCGTGGCCATGACCACCGTGGTGCCCGTGCGGTTGATGCGCTCCAGCAGACGCATGATGCCGAGCGACGTCGTGGGGTCGAGGTTTCCGGTGGGCTCGTCGGCGAGCAGGATCGGCGGGCGGTTGACGAACGCACGCGCGATCGCGACGCGCTGCTGCTCACCGCCCGAGAGCTCGTGCGGACGGCGCTTCTCCTTGCCGTCCAGGCCCACCATCTCCAGCACCTCCGGCACCGTCGTCTTGATGACGTGGCGGGGGCGGCCGATCACCTCAAGGGCGAACGCGACGTTCTCGTAGACGGTCTTGTTGGGCAGCAGGCGGAAGTCCTGGAAGACCATGCCGATGCTGCGGCGCAGCGACGGCACCTTCCAGCCCGACATGCGGGACAGGTCGCGGCCGGCGACGTAGATCGTGCCGCGCGTGGGCCGCTCCTCGCGGAGCGCCAGCCGCAGGAACGTCGACTTGCCGGAACCGGACGCCCCGACGAGGAACACGAACTCGCCTCGGGCGACGTCGACGCTCACGCAGTCGAGAGCAGGCCTCGCCCCACGGGCATAGACCTTCGACACGGACTCGAATCGGATCACGGCGCGGGCTCCCGTGCTCGGGGACGGTGCGGTCGAACCGCCCGAGACGGGCGGGTCGGATTCGACCATCGCACGGCCCCGAGAGCCCCCGGGGCATTGACACGCCGGGCAGGCGAGAACCGTCGGTCCCCCGCCTCACCCCCCGCGAGATAGAGCGCACCCTCGCGAGATAGAGCCCCCGCCCCGGGGGGGGTCGTGCGTCAGCCGCGCATCGCGGCGCGGCGGCGGGAGAGCAGCACCAGGCCCGTGCCCAGGGCCACCAGGACGACGCCGCCGAACACCAGGCCGCCGACCTGCGCACCGGTCATCGCGAGGCGGTCGGTGCCGTCGGCGACGACGCGCGGCGAGGAGGACGGCGACGCGCTGGGCGTGGCCGGGTCGGCGGCAGCAGCGGCGGCCGGGACGACGTCGGCGGCCGGAGCGGCCGGGTCGGACGGGTCGGCCGACGGCGAGGCCGGGTCGCTGGGCAGCGGGTCCTCCGCGGCCAGCGGCACGATGGCCGCGGGGTCGGACGCCGTCGGGCTCGGCGAGGCGCCCGGGGCGGGGCAGCTGCCGAAGTCGTAGGTGAAGGTCAGCGGCTGCGGCACCTGGACGGAGGCGTCGTCGCTGGTGAACGTCACGACCACCGTGTGCGTGCCCGGCACGTGGACGGGGATGGAGGCGACGTCGGCCACGGCCGCGCCGTCGAGCGTCACTACGATGCCGAAGCCGGCGTCGTCGACGACCTGGATCTGGACCGTGCCCGTGCCGTCGGCGGTGCTGCAGTCGGTGAAGAACACGGCGACGTCCGGCACGCCGGGGGCGGCGGGCTCGGGCGTGGGGGCCACGTCAGGCGTCAGGGCGGGCTCGGGCGTGGGCGTCGGGTCGGCCGTCGAGGACTCGGGCGACGGCGTCGGGTCCGGCACCGGCACCGCGGCGGGCGCGGTCGCCGGGGCGGCGCAGCCGTTGTCGATGAAGGCCTGGTCGTCGGCCGTGAAGGCGCCGTGCAGGCCCTGGCCCGGCGTGCTGAACTTGGGGGAGCTCACCGGCGGGAAGACGTCGTCCGGGTGGTCGACGTGGCCCGCGTTGAAGAACGCGTTGACGCTGGTGTTGATGCGGACCCACGGGTTGGACGCGCTGCCGGTGGCGTGGCAGAAGAGGACCTTGCTGGCGGCAGCCGACGCCGGGGCGTCGAGAGCCGTGACCCCGAAGGCGGTCACGAGGGACAAGGCGAAGGCCGACGCGAGGGCGCGTCGAAGTCGAGCGGGGGTCACTGAGCCTCACAACTCCGAGTACTGGCGGCGCCGACGGGCTTGTCGGGCGCGCGAGTCAACCACGTCGGATTCCGCCGAAATAGGGCATCTCAGCAGGTGGGCGAGATTTCACCCGGTCGGTCGTCCAAGTCACCTCTCAGGCCGCCCGTCAAGCCCTGTTCAGGCCTGTGACCTGCAGCGCAGCAGCCAGGCCCAGGGTGTCCCTCGCGCACGAGGACAGCGCGAGGGACACCCTGGGAAGGGTCAGCTCCGCGGCTGCACCGTCACGGTGACGGCGTTGTTCGCGGGCTGGCTGTCCGTGCCCGTCATCGTGACGGTCCCGGTGGTCGCGAAGGACCCGGCGGCGGACGCGGTGGCCGGGAACGTGATGACCGACTGCTGGCCTACGTTCAGGTTCCCGATGTCGCAGTGGACCGTCCCGGCGGTCGTGTCCGTGGTGCACGTGCCCAGGCTCGCGGCGGCGGTTCCGGCGAGCGCGAGGCCCGGGGGCAGCTGGGTGTCGAAGGCGACACCGGAGGCGCCGGTGGGCCCGTTGTCCTTCACCTGGAACGTGTACGTGAAGGTGGCGCCCACCTGCGGGCCGCCGTTGTTCGAGGAGCCCGTGACCTGGACGTCCGTCGGGGCGGGGAGCGTGGTCACCGGGATGTTCAGGCTGTCGCCGAACGTGCCGGACGTGGGCGTGGAGCCGAAGGCGCTGAGCCCCAGCGTCGCCGTGCCGGGCGTGGTCCCCACCTCGGTGAACGTCGCGGTGACCGAGGCGCCCGGGGCCAGGTTCGGCGCGATGCACACGAAGTTGACCTGGCCGTGCCCGCCGCCGAGGCTCGAGCAGCCGGCGCTGTGCGTCAGGCTCATCCCGGTCGGCGTCGTCACGTCGAAGGCGATGCCCGCGATGCCGTTGGTCGTCTCGGACGTGGTGTTCGTGAAGGTCACGGTGTACGTGCCCGCGACGCCGGCGGCGAGGGTGGTCGGCCCGACGGCGGTGACGACGCCGTCGGCCGAGGTGAAGGTGTCGGCGAACGCGGGCGCCGCGGCGACCGCGGTGGCGCCCAGCGCCAGCGTCGCCGCCGTCAACCCGACGGCGGCAACGCGGCTGTGGTGGAACAGGCTGAACATGTCTCCTCCTTCGCAGACGAGGCCGACGACGTCGGTCCCATGAAGCACGACGTCGACGGACTGCCCACGGTTCACCGCGCGCGTAGCCTGCTGAGTGCGGCGACGGTGCCGCGGTGCGGACGGGAGGAGCGGACGTGAACAACCAGGTCCCGCAGCCCGCGGTCGACCGGATGGTCGAGCCCGCTGGGCACGCCGTCGTCGTGGGCGTCACGCCCGGTCAGGACGAGCTGGTGCCGCTGACGGCGCTCGCGTGGGCGCGGGCGGCGGGCGCTACGACGATGCACCTCGCCTACGCCGACGTGTCGCGCTACACCGTGCTGGAGCACCCCGACGGGACGGTGACGCACGCGTCCATCGACCCCGACACGGGCGACGTCGACTGGCAGCAGACGGCCGAGAAGCTGCAGGCGCAGCTCGACGGCGTCCTCGCAGGCGCGGGCGTCCCGTGGCGGTTCGTCTACCTGGCCGGGCGGCCCGACCGCGCGCTCACGCACCTGGCGCGCGCCGTGGACGCCGCGGTGATCGTCGTCGGCACGCGGGCGCCCGGGACGGCGGCGCACGTGCGGGAGATGATCGAGGGCTCGGTGGCGGTGCACCTGGCTCACCACCAGCACCGGCCCGTGCTGACGGTGCCGCTCAGCGTGGTCGACTGGAAGGCGACGCGGGCGCCCTGGTAGCGGGCGCGCCGGTCACTCGGCGGGCTCGTCACCGCCGTCCTGCGGGGCCTCGGGCGCGTGCTGCTGCGGCGGCGGCGCGCACGACGTGCCGTGGTCCGGGCGGTAGGTCCAGGTGTTCGACTCGTCGATCACGAGCGTGCTGCCGCGGAACACGCGGCGCCCGTTGGTGATGGTGAAGCCGTCCTGCCCGCGCGAGCGCGGCGTGCAGCCCGGCGCCGACGACGGGACCGTCTCGGCGGGGCGGATGTTCGTCTTGGGCGACTGCCACGACTCGACCCGGAAGTGGTGGGTGCTCCACAGCTGGACGTGCAGCTGGCCGCCGCCCACCCACGCCCGAACGACAGCGCCGTGCGGCGAGTTGTTCCGGAAACGCGTGTCGATCGACCCGGTGGCGATGGTGGCCTCGCGGCCCGCCGGGTAGCGGGGGATCCACACCGAGTGCGGCCGGTGCTCGACGTCCTCGAACCCGGCGAAGAAGCCCACGTTGTAGACGTTCGTCGCGAGCTGCGACAGGCCGCCGCCCACGCCGGGCACGAACTGCCCGTTGACGATCATCGGGGCGTTGCCGAAGCCGTTCGCCGTGGTCACAGGACCCAGGGCCCCGAGCAGCGAGAACGTCTCCCCGGGGCGGATCAGCGTGCCCGTGATGAGCTCGGCGCCGCGGCGGATGTTGCCCGTGCGCACGGCGTCGTTGGTCAGGCCCGTGGAGAAGCTCGAGACCACCTCGCGCACCCCGAGGGCCTCGAGGTCGGCGCGCGACGTCGCAGGCGCCTGCTCGACGACGTCGACGCGGGCGACCCGGTCGTCGCCGACGGCTGCGTCGTGCACCGCGGCGGCGAGCTGGGCGGTGTCGAACGTGGTGCCGGGCGTGCCGCCGGTGATCTGCGGGCGCCCCTCGACGAACTGGAAGCGCGCCTCGACGGGGTTGGCCAGCAGGCCGGAGGTCCGCTCGGCCACGGCGGCGCGGATGGCGTCGCCGTCGAACGACGGGACGAGTTCGCCCTCGACGGCCTCGAACGACACGGCGCTCGCGAGCACGCTGCCCGGGAGCTCGGCGGTCTGGCTGCCGACCTCGACCGTGACGGGCGAGCCCGCGATGTGCTGCGCCAGCGCGTACGCGGCGTCCGTGGCCTCCTGCGTGATCTCCGGCTCGACCTGCTCGGAGGGCACGCCGAGGGGGCCGGCGGCGCGCAGCCAGCCGGCCTCGATCGCGGCGGCGACGTCGTCGGCCGTCACGGACGACCCGGCGGTCGCGGGCGTGGTCACGGCGGCGCCCTCGGCGAAGCCGACGCTGCCGTCCACCGGCTCGACGTGCAGCTTCTCGGCGAGGCCGGCCGCGGCGGCGTCGAGCGCGTCGCGGTCCACGGTGATGGCCGGCGCGACGTCGGAGCCGCCGCTCAGGTGCGCCCACAGGCGCGCGGGGTGCAGTGAGAACCCGGTCAGCCCGTCGACGGTGCCGGTCGTGTCCAGCGCGAGGCCGGCGTCGGACGGGTGGACCTCGGCGGTGGCCGTGGCCGCGGCGAGGGTCAGGTGCTCGCCGGCGCGCTCCGTGAGGCCCGCGTCGAGCGCGGCGACGGCCTCGTGGTGCAGCTTCCCGCCCACCGCGACGCCCGCGACGCTGGTGCCCGTGGGCACGCGGTCGGCGACGTACCACTGGGCGCCGGCGTACGCGCCGCCCAGCGCGACGACGCCCGCGGCGCTCCAGAGCAGGGCGCGGCGGCCGCGGCGGCGAGGGGCGTCAGGCGTCGTCTCGGCGTCGGGGAGCGGCGTGGGCTCGGCGGCCGGCTCGGGCTGTGCGGGCGGCGCGGGCTGGGCCGGCTGCGGCGGCGCGACCGCCGGCAGGGCGAGAGTGGGGACGCCGGACGGCGCGGCGGGCTGCGGGGCAGCCCTGTTCGCGGGCTCGGACATGGGGAGGGGCTCCGTGCGGTGTGGCGGCGGTGCTGCCTGCGTGCGACAGCGGGACGTCGCGCGCACCTGCGGCGCGCACCGTTCGAGAGTAGGGGTGCGGCGGGCGCCAGGAGCGGGCTCGTCGCGCCCATGTGCCGCGTTTCGGCGGGCGATGTACACAGTTCCCGCATCCTGGGCTTGTACGAGGGCGCACTGTCGCGGGGTCGACGGTGTCTGCAAAAGTCTGTGACCATGTCGCAGACCCTCGCCGCAACCCCGGCCCGCACCCTCGTCGAGGTGCTCCCCGCCGGCCGTGTCCGTTCCGCCGTGGCCGTGGTGGCCGGTGCCGCCGTCGTCGCCCTGCTCGGGCAGGTCGCCGTCCCGCTCTGGTTCACCCCCGTGCCGCTCTCGCTGGGCACGCTCGCCGTGCTGGGGGTCGGCGCCGCCCTGGGCCCGCGCCTCGCCGCGTACTCGATCGGGCTGTTCGCCGTGGCCGGCGTCGTCGGGGCGCCGGTGTTCGCCGGCGCCACCAGCGGCTGGGCCTTCGCGTCGTTCGGCTACGTGCTCGGCTACCTGCCCGCCGCCGTGATCATGGGCCGCCTCGCTCGCTCGGGCGGCGACCGCTCGGTGTGGCGCACGTTCCTCGGGGCGGCCGCCGCGAGCGTCGTCGTCTACCTGGTGGGTGCCCCGTGGCTCGCCGTGTACGCGCACCTCGACCTCGCCCAGACGCTGCAGGCCGGCGTCGTGCCGTTCCTCGCGGGCGACGCCGTGAAGTCGGCGATCGTCGCCGGCGTGCTGCCCACGCTGTGGACCGCGCAGCGGTTCGTCACGGCTCGCCGCGCCGCGCCCGACCAGGCCTGAGCAGTCCGGATGTGGTGAGCGGCACGCTCCCGGTCCCCACGGGCGACCGGGGGCGTGCCTACGCTCGGGCGGTGCGCTCCCTCACCCGCCTGACCTTGCCCGCCGTCCTCGCCCTCGCCGCGCTGGCCCTCGCGGCCTGCTCCGCGGGCCCGACGGCGGACGACGCCGCGTCGGCCTCGCCCGTCGCGTGCGACCCGGCCTCGCTGCCCACCCTCACCGACGGCAGGCTGACCGTCGGGGCGAGCGACCCGTTCGCCCCCTGGTACATCGGCGACCGCACCAGCGGCAAGGGCTTCGAGTCGGCGCTCGTGTACGCCGTCGCCGGCAAGCTCGGCTACACCCACGACCAGGTCACCTGGGTGAACGTGGCGTTCGACCAGATCATCTCCCCCGCGCAGAAGCCGTTCGACCTCGCCGCCTACCAGGTGACCATCACCGACGCCCGCCGCCAGGCCGTCGACTTCTCGTCGCCCTACCTGACCACCCGGCAGGGCGTCATCGTCGCCGACAGGGGCAAGTACGCCGGCGCCACCACGCTCGCCGCGCTGGACGGCGCCAAGGTGGGCGTCACCGCCGGGCAGACGTCGCTCGACGCGGCGAAGGCGGCCTGGGGCGACAAGGTGCAGGTGGTCCCGTTCAACGCGGCCGGCGACGGCATGCAGGCGCTCTCGGCAGGCCAGATCGACGCGATGGTCATGGACGTCGACCAGGGCGTGGCCGCCGCGACCGTCTACTTCCCCGACACCCAGGTGATCGGCACGCTGCCCCCGGTGGGCGCCCCCGAGAAGCTGGGCCTCGTGCTCGACAAGGGCTCGGCGCTCACGGCGTGCGTCTCGCAGGCCGTCGACACGCTCGAGGCCGACGGCACGCTCGCGAAGCTGCGCACGGAGTGGCTCAAGTCCGACGACATCACGGTGCTGGGCTGACCCCCACCTCGTAGCGGCAGGCCAGCACCCCCGTCGACGTCGGCACCGCCTCGACGAGCCGCAGGTGGCGGGGGTGCTCCTGGCTGAACAGCCGGTGGCCGGACCCCAGCACGATGGGGTGCACCAGCAGCACGTACTCGTCGACCAGCCCGGCCTCGTCGAGCGACGCCACGAGCTCGCCGCTGCCCAGCACCGTGAGCCGGCCGTCCCACGTCTCCTTGAGCCGCCGCACGGTCAGGTGGGCGTCGCCCACGTGCAGCGTGCTGTTCGGGTACGGGATCGGGGTCGCAGGGTCGCGGCTGACCACGTGCTTCGGCGCGTCGACCAGCGCGTCCGTGTACATGTTCGGCTCCGCCTCCGCGGTCCAGTGCCGCAGCAGGTCGTAGTAGGTGCGGACGCCGAGCAGCAGCCCCGTGCTGCCCTGCATCGAGCGCTGCGCGAACGACGTCAGCACGTCGTCGGTGTAGCCCACGGCCCAGCCGCCGTGCGTGAACAGGCCGCGGTCGTCCTCGTCCGCGCGGCCCGGAGCCTGCATGACGCCGTCGAGCGTGACCGCCTCGTAGACGCTGATCGTCCCCATCGATGACCTCCCGAGAGCCAGCCTGGCGGCGCATGATGGAAGTCACCACTCGACGGGGAGGTCGGCGATGAAGGCGACGGCAGGGGACCGGATCATGCGGGTGTCGGGCAAGGTCGACGGCGCCGTGCGCGACGGCGTCATCGTCGCCGTGCGGGGCGCCGACGGGGCGCCGCCCTACGACGTGCGGTGGGCGGACGGCGAGGAGACCCTCGTGTTCCCGGGCGGCGACTGCGTGGTCGAGCCGGGTGGGCAGGGCGCGGCGGAGGCCGCTGCGACGCACCCGCGCAGCCGCAGCTGGCAGGTGCGCGTGACGATGGTCGAGACGGGCTCCAGCACGACGGCGGAGGCCACGCTCGTGGGCGGCGACGTCGGCAGCCTGCGCGCCGTCGGCCGCGCCAGCAAGGACCCCGCGGACCAGGAGCTCGCGGTGGTGGGCGACGAGATCGCCGTCGGGCGGGCGCTGCGGCGCCTCGCGGACGCGCTGCTCGGCCAGGCGGAGCAGGACATCGCGGCGTTCACGGGCGTGCGCGCGCACGTGCACGCCTGAGCGTCAGCCGCGCCGCCCCGCACGCGCGCCCCGCGCCGCCGGCTCGACGTCGTGCCGGGTCAGCGCGCCGCGGCACGGGACGCCGAGCTGGTCGCCGACGGCGACGTCGCCGGGCAGCCATGCCTCCCCGGCCGCCCGCAGGTGAGCGTCGCGCACGCAGACCGCCGTCGGGACGCAGCGCGCGCGGGACGCGCGGCCCAGCAGCCGCAGCTCCCGCCAGGCCGTGCCGGCGCCCGCGAGGTCGGCGTCGAGCACCAGGGTCGGGGTGCCGTCGGCGGCCGTGAAGGCCTCCAGGACCGTGGTGACGACGACGCTGATCGGGCCCCGCGACGCCTCTGCGAGGTGCACGCACGGGGTGGTGCACAGCAGCGCGAGGTCGTGCAGCGAGACGCCGTCCACCACGATGTCGGTGAGCGTCGCGTGCGTGCCCGCCGGCCAGTGGTCGGCGGCGATCGGGTCGGGGATCGAGGCCCGGAGGGTGGGCAGCAGCGTCGTGAGCGTCATGCCTCCGTGGTACCTCGCGCGGGCTCCGCTGCGACGCTCGCGCTGACGGACCCCGTACGGCCCGCGCACGATCGCTGACGGATCGCGTACTGCCCGGGGCCAGAGGTGGCTGCCTACCGTGACGGCATGTCACGACCCGCCGAGCAGGACCCCGCCGCCCCCCACCTCTACGCCGCCAGCGTCACGCCGTTCGCGGGCGACGGGCGCCTGGACCTCGAGGCGTTCGAGCAGCACCTGGACCGGCTGGTGAGCGCGGGGGTGGACGGCGTCGTCGTCGCCGGGACGACGGGCGAGACCACCACGCTGTGCCTCGGCGAGAAGGTCGACCTGGTCCGCGCGGCTCGTGAGGCGGTGGGCCTTCGGGCCGTGGTGGTGGCGGGGACCGGCGAGCGGGACACCACCGAGGGGATCGCCGAGGCCCGTGCGCTCATGCGGGCCGGCGCCGGCGGCTTGCTGGTCAGCGCCCCCGCGGCGTGCCGGCCCTCGCAGGCGGGGCTGCTCGCCCACGTCCGTGCCATCGCCGACGCGAGCGACGCGCCCGTGATGCTCTACGACAACCCGCGCCGGTTCGGCGTCGGGTTCGCGGTGGAGACCCTGGCCGCCGCCGAGCAGCATCCGAACATCTGGGCGGTCAAGGACGCCACGGACGACCCCGACCGGCCCGGCCAGGTCGCAGAACAGACGGGGCTCGCCTGGTTCGCGGGCTCGGACGGCAGCGCCGCGACGCTCGGCTGGGGCGGGTACGGGCTGGTGGGCGTGGGCGTCAACGTCGACCCGGCGGCCTACCGCGCGTACCTCAACGCGCTGCGCGGCTGGGACACGGCCCGCGCCGCCCAGTGCGGCGACGCCCTCGACCCGCTGGTGCGGGCGCTCCACGCGCACGTCCCACCGGCGGTGGCCACCAAGGTGGTGCTGCGGGCGCTCGGGCTGCTGCCGTGCGCGCGCGTGCGGCTGCCCCTCGTGGGCCCGACGCCGGTGGAGGCGGCCGCCATCCGCCGCGACCTGACGGCCTACGACGGCCTGTGGCAGGCGCGGCCGGGTGCCGTGCCGCTCGGCCGGCTCGACGACCAGGGCGGCGCGCTGCAGCCGCCCGAGACCGTCAACCGATGAGGTTGGCCCCGTACTTGAAGACGACGACGGCGACGGTCGCGATCAGCCACGCCGCCAGCAGGAACCCGAGGCCGCCGCTGCGCACCATCGACATCGCGAACCGCTGCACCGGCCGCGGCCAGCGCAGGTTGTCGTCAAGAATGTTGAGGTGCAGCATCGAGAAGAACACCACGGTGGTGGACAGCTGCACCGTGAGGCACCAGATGCACAGGGCGCCGATGCTGAACACGGCCTCGAAGAACAGCCAGTAGGCGAACACGAACCCGAACAGGTAGATCGTCTGCGCGGCGATCATGAACCAGCGGGGGAACCGCATCCCGGCCAGGCCCAGCACGGCCAGCGTGATGACCACGGGCTCGGCGGCCAGGCCCAGGAACGAGTTCGGGAACCCGAACAGCGACGCCTGCCAGGACAGCGCCACCTTGGAGCAGCTGAACACCGCACCGAAGTCGCAGCTGAACGTCGCGGCGTCGTTCCCGGCCAGCACGACGGCCTCGTGCGACAGCACGAACGCCGCGACCAGCGAGATGATCGCGCCGACGAGCATCTCGCCGTACAGCCACGTGCGGGAGTGGAAGAAGCCGGAGGGGCGGTCGTCGACGACGAGCTCGTCGTCGGGCGCGGTGGTCGCGGTGCTCACGGGGGCAGGGTAGACCCCGCAGGTGATCTGTTGGTGAGCACGGTGTCGCCGGGACCGACGGTCAGGGTTGGTCGTAGGTGTCCTTGACCACCAGCACCGGCACGGGGGCGTCCAGCAGTACGCGCTGCGTCGTCGTGCCCATGACGAACGTGCCCTGGCTGGACCGCTTGCGGGCCCCGAGGACCACCAGGGTGGCGTGCACGGCCTCGGCGGCGTCGAGCACGGCGTCGGACGGCTCGGTGGTCTCGGCGCGGAACGTCACCTCCGGCTGGGCGACGCCCTCGGGCAGGGCGGCGAGCCGGTCCGCGAGCACCTGCGGCACCGTGGTGCCGGGGTTGAGCACCAGGACGGCGAGGGGGAGGCGCCGGCGGGCCGCCTCCGCGATGCCGGCGCGCAGCGCGGCGTCGCCGTGGTGGGAGTCGTTGCAGGCCACGAGCACCGTCATGAGGTCACCTTCTCACGCACTCGCGCCTGGCACTCCCAGACCGGCCGGGAGCATCGCGGGCAGGGACCGGCACAGCGCGTCGAGGCGCTCGCGGCGGGGCGCGCCGGCGAGCCGCTCGGCCGGTGCGGTGATGCTCACCGCGGCCACGGGGCGCCCCGCGCGGACGACGGCGACGGCCACGCACGCGATGCCGGGCTCGCTCTCCTCGTCCTCCTCGGCGTACCCGCGCGCGTGGGCGGCGTCGAGGGCGCGGCGCAGGGCGGCGGGGTCCGCGTCCTGGCCGGCGATGCGGGCGAGCGCGGTGTCGTCGAGCACGTCGCCGGCGGCCTCCTCGGCGGCCAGCCAGGCGCGGCCAAGCGCTGTGCGCGCGGCGGGCTGGTGCCGCCCGACGGCGGACCACACGCGCACCGCGCGCTGCGGCTCGACCTTGTCGAGGTAGACGATCTCGCGGCCCGCGAGCGCGCCCAGGTGCACCAGCTCGTCGACCTGCGCGGAGAGCGCGGCGAGGGCGGGGTGCAGCAGGGCAGGCAGGTTCTCCTCGCTCAGGTACGTGCCGCCCAGCACCAGGGCCGCCGCGCCGAGGCGGTACGAGCCGTCGGGCGTCTGCTCGGCGTACCCCCGGTACCGCAGCGCGCTGAGGGTGCGGTGGAGGGTGGTCTTGTGGACGCCGACGTCGGCGGCGAGGTCGGCGAGCTGGGCCCCGGTGGCGCCCGTGCGGGCGAGGGCCTCGAGTGCGAGCAGCGCCTTGTCGACGGAGGCTATGGGCGACAGGTCGGGCATCGGGTCCTCGCGGTTCGCGGGTGCGCGGTTGGGGTAGCGTTCGTTCCGCAGACTACAACGAGCGTTCACCAGGGCGAAACGACCTGGTCGGCGCCCCATCCGAAACGGAGCCTCCATGACCGCCTCGGTCCTCGACCGGATCGCCTCCCTGCGCATCGTCCCCGTCGTCGTCGTCGGCGGTGCGGACGAGGGCACCAACCTCGCCGACGCGCTCGTCGCCGGCGGGCTGCCCGTCGCAGAGATCACCCTGCGCCTGCCCGGCGCCATGGACGCGATCGCCGCCGTCGCCGACAGCCACCCCGGCGTGCTCGTCGGCGCCGGCACCGTCGTCAACGCCGCCCAGGTCGACCAGGTCGTCGAGGCCGGCGCCAGCTTCATCGTGTCGCCCGGCACGTTCGAGCCCGTCATCCGCCGCGCGCAGGAGCACGGCGTGCCGATCCTGCCCGGCGTCGCCACGGCGTCCGACGTCATGCGCGCCCTCGACCTCGGCGTCGAGGTCGTCAAGCTGTTCCCTGCCTCCGTGGTCGGCGGGCCCGCCGCCATCAAGGCCCTCTCCGCGCCGTTCCCGCACGTCCGGTTCATGCCGACCGGCGGCGTCAACGCCGCCAACCTGCACGACTACCTCGACCTGCCCTCCGTCATCGCCGCCGGCGGGTCCTGGATGGTCGAGCGCCCCCTCGTCACGTCCGGCGACTGGGCCGAGATCACGCGCCGCACCGCCGAGGCCGTCGCCCTCGCCGCCCCCAAGGCCGCCTCGACCGACGTGGAGGGCTGACGCATGAGCACGTCGATCCAGACCCGCCCCGCGGCCGAGTGCCGCTACGACGTCGTCGCCCTCGGCGAGGTCATGCTGCGCCTCGACCCGGGCGACCGCCGCATCCGCACCACCCGCACCTTCGACGTCTGGGAGGGCGGCGGCGAGTACAACGTGGCCCGCGGCCTGCGCCGCGCGTTCGGCCAGCGCGGCGCCATCGTCACGGCGCTCGCGGACAACGAGGTGGGTCGCCTGGTCGAGGACTTCATCCTCACCGGCGGCCTCGACACCCAGTACATCCAGTGGCGCGAGTACGACGGCATCGGCCGCACCGTGCGCAACGGCCTCAACTTCACCGAGCGCGGCTTCGGCGTGCGCGGCGCCGTGGGCCTGTCGGACCGCGGCAACACCGCCGTCGCGCAGATGAAGCCCGGCGAGCTCGACTGGGACGGCCTGTTCGCCCAGGGGGTGCGCTGGTTCCACACGGGCGGCATCTTCGCCGCGCTGTCGGAGTCGACCGCCGACGTCGCGCAGGAGGCCATGGAGGCCGCACGCAAGCACGGGACCGTCATCTCCTACGACCTCAACTTCCGCCCCTCGCTGTGGAAGGGCATCGGGGGCGAGGCCCGCGCGCAGGAGGTCAACAAGCGCCTCGCGTCGTTCGTCGACGTCATGATCGGCAACGAGGAGGACTTCTCCGCGTCGCTCGGCTTCGAGATCGAGGGCGTCGACGAGAACCTCACCGACCTCGACACGGGGGCGTTCCGCGCGATGATCGCCGAGGCGTCGGCGAAGTACCCGAACTTCCAGGCCATCGGCACCACGCTGCGCGGCGTCAGGACCGCCACCGTCAACGACTGGGGCGCCATCGCCTGGTCGCGCGCCGAGGGCTTCGCCGAGGCGACGCACCGCCCCGCCATGGAGATCTACGACCGCGTCGGCGGCGGCGACTCGTTCGCCTCCGGCCTGGCGTACGGCCTCATGGAGCTCGACACCCTCCAGCAGGCCGTCGAGTACGGCGCCGCCCACGCGGCCATCGCCATGACCACGCCCGGCGACACGACGACGGCGACGCTCGCCGAGGTCGCCAAGCTGGCCGGCGGCGGCAGCGCCCGCGTGCAGCGCTGAGCGACGGTGCGGTGAACCCGGTGGTCGAGCCCGTCGAGACCTCGGGCTGACATGGTCTCGACGCGCTTGGTCGCCAGGGCGCGGGTCTGGGTGGACCCGTTCGTCGTGTGCCTGCTCGGCGTGCTCGTGATCGGGCTCGTGGTGCCGTTCGGCGCCGGCGCGCGGCACGGGGTGGGCGTCGCGTCAGACGTCGCCGTCGTGCTGCTGTTCCTGCTGTACGGGGCCCGGCTGCCCGCCCGCGAGGTGCTCGCGGGGCTGCGGCACTGGCGGCTGCAGGCCTCGATCGTCGGGGCCACGTTCGTGCTGTTCCCGGTGCTCGGCCTGGTGGCGCGGCCGCTGGCCGAGCCGTGGCTGGGCGAAGGGCTCGCGCTGGGCCTGCTGTACGTGTGCCTGCTGCCCTCGACCGTGCAGTCGTCGGTCGCGATGGTGTCGATGGCGCGCGGCAACGTGGCCGGTGCGATCTGCGGCGCCACGGTGTCCAACCTGCTGGGCATGCTCGTGACGCCGCTGCTGGTGCTGTGGCTGATGTCCGACGTCGCCGCCGGTCCCACCGGGGCTGCGACGGTGGGGTTCGGCCGCATCGGGAACGTGCTGCTCACCCTGCTGCTGCCGTTCGTCGTCGGGCAGGTGGTCCAGCGCTGGGTGGGCGGCTGGGTGCGGGCCCACCGGCCGCTGACGCTCGCCGTCGACCGCGGCACGATCCTGCTCGTGGTGCTGGGCGCGGTGGCCAGCGCGACGGCCGCCGGCACCTGGGCGGGGCTGACGGCGTGGACCATCGTGTCCCTGGTGGGCGTGTGCGCGGTGGTGCTGGCGGTGGTGCTCGCCGCGACCTGGTGGGGCGGGCGGGCCTTGGGCCTGAGCCGCGCCGACCGGGTGGCGCTGCTGCACTGCGGCTCGACGAAGTCGCTCGCGACGGGCCTGCCGATGGCGGCGGTGCTGCTGCCGGCGGCCGTGCTGGGCGGGGTCGTGGTGCCGGTGGTGGTGTTCCACCAGCTGGAGCTGACGGTGTGCTCGGTGCTGGCCCGCCGCCAGGCGCTGCGGCCGGACTGATCTGGCGGGCCGGCGCTCTATCTCGCGGACTGGGGCGCTATCTCGCGGCCCAGCCCGCTAACTCGCGGGGCTGAGCTCTATCTCGTGGGCTGGGGTTCTATCTCGCGAGATAGAGCCCCTGCCCGCGAGATAGCGCGGGCCGGGCGAGATAGTGCGCCTCCTCAGCAGGGCGTCATCACGCCCCCGCGGTCGTGTCCCCGCAGGCCGCCCGCTAGGGGCTTGTGCGGGACCGGTCAACCAGCGTCAGGGAACCGTCAGAAAACCCAGGGGCCTCCTCGGGGCGGCCTACAAAGGTCACATGACCGATGTGGCCTATGTGTTGCTGACCGTGGTGGTGTTCACCGCGATCGCCGTCATCGCACGGCGTCTGGATCGGAGCGACTCGTGAGCGCCTCCGACTGGGTGGGGCTGGCCCTCACCGCCGCACTGCTCGTGTACCTCTTCGTCTCGCTGCTGCGCAGCGACAAGGTGCGGTGAGCGCCGCGTGAGCACCGCAGTCTGGATGGCGCTCGGGCAGTTCGGCATCCTGGTGATCGCCCTCGCCCTGACGCACCACCCTCTCGGCGCCTACATGGCGCACGTCTACTCGACCCCCAAGCACCTGCGCGTCGAGCGCGGGCTGTACCGCCTGGTGAAGGTCGACGCGGACGCGGACCAGAAGTGGTCCACCTACCTGCTCTCCCTGCTCGGCTTCTCGGCGGCGTCGCTGCTGCTGCTCTACGCGCTCGGCCGCCTGCAGGGCCACCTGCCCTGGAACCTCGGCTTCTCCGGGATGAACCCGGCCACCGCGTGGAACACCGCCGCCAGCTTCGTCGCGAACACCAACTGGCAGTCCTACTCGGGTGAGCAGGCGGCCACCCACCTGTTCCAGATGGCCGGCCTCACGGTCCAGAACTTCGTCTCCGCCGCCGTCGGCATGGCCGTCGCGGTCGCGCTGGTGCGCGGGTTCGCGCGGTCCCACAACGGCGGGCGCGTCGGCAACTTCTGGGCCGACCTGGTGCGCGGAAGCCTCCGCATCCTGCTGCCGCTGGCCGTGGTCGCCGCCGTCGCCTTCATGGCGGCCGGCGTGATCCAGAACCTCCACGCGCACGAGGCGATCACCACCCTGACGGGCGGCACGCAGTCCGCCCTGGGCGGGCCGGTCGCCAGCCAGGAGGCCATCAAGCTGCTGGGCACCAACGGCGGCGGGTTCTTCAACGCCAACAGCGCCCACCCGCTCGAGAACCCGAACGCGTTCACCAACGTGTTCCAGGTGTTCCTGATCCTGGTGATCCCCTTCGCCATGCCGCGCACGCTGGGCCTCATGGTGGGCGACCGCCGCCAGGGCTGGGCGATCCTCGGCGTCATGGGCGGCATCTGGGTCGCGATGACGGCCCTGATGACGTGGGCGGAGATGGCGGGCAACGGCCTGGTGCCGAAGCTCGCCGGCGCCGCGATGGAGGGCAAGGAGGTGCGGTTCGGCCTGGCCGGCACCGCACTCTTCGCCACCGCCACCACGGGCACCAGCACGGGCGCCGTCAACGCGGCGCACGACTCGCTCACCGCCGCCGGAGGCGGCCTGACGATGTTCAACATGATGCTGGGCGAGATCGCCCCCGGCGGCGTCGGCTCCGGCCTCTACGGCATGCTCGTCGTCGCGATCCTCACGGTGTTCATCGCCGGCCTCATGGTGGGCCGCACGCCCGAGTACATGGGCAAGAAGATCGGCAAGCAGGAGATGACGCTCGTCGCGCTCTACCTGCTGACCATGCCCGCGATCGTGCTGATCATGTCCGGCATCTCCGTGGTGATCCCCGCGGGCCTGGCGGGCATGTCGCAGAGCGGGCCGCACGGCCTGTCGGAGGTGCTGTACGGGTTCACGTCGGGTGCCAACAACAACGGGTCGGCGTTCGCGGGCCTCGGTGCCGCGAGCACGTACTACAACACGATGATCGGCCTCGCGATGCTCCTGGGCCGGTTCGTGCCGATCGCGTTCGTGCTCGCCCTGGCCGGCCGCCTCGCCTCGCAGAAGGCCACGCCGCCGTCGGCCGGCACGCTGCCCACCCACACGCCGCTGTTCGTGGGCCTGACCGGCGGCATCGCCGTGGTCGTGGTGGGCCTGACCTTCATCCCCGTCCTCTCCCTCGGTCCGATCGTGGAGTCACTCTCATGAGCGCGTCCGTGCGCACCCCCGTCCAGCAGGCGACGCCGTCGGGCGCCCCGCACAAGACGCCCAAGCGCCAGGTGGGCGCCGGCCGCGCCCTCACCTGGGCCCAGCTGGTCGCGGCCTTCCCTGGTGCCGTCCGCAAGCTCGACCCGCGCGAGATGTTCGGGTCGCCCGTCATGTTCGTCGTCGAGATCGGCGCCGTGCTCACCACGGTGCTGGCGATCATCGACCCGGCCGTGTTCGCCTGGTGGATCGCGGTGTGGCTGTGGCTGACCGTCCTGTTCGCCACGCTCGCCGAGTCCGTCGCCGAGTCGCGCGGCAAGGCGCAGGCGTCGTCGCTGCGGGCCACGCAGAAGAGCACCACGGCGCGCAAGGTGGTCGCCCCCATCGACACGCTCCAGTACGGCTCCAGCCTGGGCTCGCTCGAGACCACCACGGTGGCGTCGACGAGCCTGCGGGTGGGCGACGTCGTCGTGGTCGCGGCGGGGGAGACCATCCCCGGCGACGGCGACGTCATCGAGGGCGTCGCGTCGGTCGACGAGTCGGCCATCACCGGCGAGTCGGCACCCGTGATCCGCGAGTCGGGCGGCGACCGCTCGGCCGTCACGGGCGGCACGGTGGTGCTGAGCGACCAGATCGTCGTGCGCATCACGGCCCCGGCGGGCTCCACGTTCGTGGACCGCATGATCGCCCTGGTCGAGGGCTCGGAGCGGCAGAAGACGCCCAACGAGATCGCCCTCAACATCCTGCTGATCGTGCTGACGATCATCTTCCTGCTGGCCGTCGCCACGCTGCAGCCCTTCGCGGCCTACAGCGGCGACAAGCAGTCGCTGTTCGTGCTCGCCGCCCTGCTGGTGTGCCTCATCCCGACGACGATCGGCGCGCTGCTCAGCGCGATCGGCATCGCCGGCATGGACCGC
Organism: Promicromonosporaceae bacterium; assembly: GCA_009783295.1. Taxonomy (GTDB): domain Bacteria; phylum Actinomycetota; class Actinomycetes; order Actinomycetales; family Cellulomonadaceae; genus Xylanimonas. The sequence goes on along the minus strand of WRHK01000001.1, from coordinate 142,726 downwards.
CTGGTGCAGCGCAACGTGCTCGCCATGTCGGGCCGCGCGGTCGAGGCCGCGGGCGACGTCGACGTGCTGCTGCTCGACAAGACCGGCACCATCACCTACGGCAACCGCCGCGCTTCGCGGGTGCTGCCCGTGGGCGCCGTGTCGGAGGCCGAGCTGGCCGTGGCCGCCCGCCTGTCGAGCCTCGCGGACGAGACCCCCGAGGGGCGCTCGATCGTCGAGCTCGTGGATGCACAGCTGCACGACGCCGCGCAGCTCCCGGAGGGCGCCGAGCTGGTGCCCTTCACCGCCCAGACCCGCATGTCGGGCGTGGACGTGCCCGCCGGGGCCGGCCACGAGCGCGAGACCTACCGCATCCGCAAGGGCGCCGGCTCCGCCGTCAACGCCTGGCTGCACTCGACGGGCGCCCACGTGCCCGACGGCGACGCGGCCACCCTGGCCGGGTTCGTCGAGGAGGTCTCGATGTCCGGCGGCACCCCGCTGGTCGTGGCCGAGCAGCTCGGCGACCGCCCGGCTCGCGTGCTCGGCGTCGTCCACCTCAAGGACGTCGTCAAGGAGGGCATGCGCGAGCGGTTCGACGAGCTGCGCGCCATGGGCATCCGCACCGTCATGGTCACCGGTGACAACAAGCTCACCGCCGCGGCCATCGCCGCCGAGGCCGGCGTCGACGACTTCCTCGCCGAGGCCACGCCCGAGGACAAGATGGCGCTCATCCGCCGCGAGCAGTCCGGCGGCCGCCTGGTCGCGATGGCGGGCGACGGCACCAACGACGCCCCGGCCCTCGCGCAGTCCGACGTCGGCGTGGCCATGAACACGGGCACCACGGCGGCCAAGGAAGCCGGCAACATGGTCGACCTCGACTCCGACCCGACCAAGCTGATCGAGATCGTCGAGATCGGCAAGCAGCTGCTCATCACGCGCGGCGCCCTGACCACGTTCTCGGTGGCCAACGACATCGCGAAGTACTTCGCGATCCTGCCCGCCATGTTCATGGGGCTGTTCCCGGCGCTCGGGACCCTGAACATCATGCGGCTGCACTCGCCTCAGTCGGCCATCCTCTCCGCGGTGATCTTCAACGCGCTGATCATCGTGGCGCTGATCCCGCTGTCGCTGCGGGGCGTGAAGTACCGGCCGTCGTCGGCGGCGAGGCTGCTGCGGCGCAACCTGCTCGTGTACGGCCTGGGCGGCATCGTCGCGCCGTTCATCGGCATCAAGCTCATCGACCTGATCGTCTCGCTCATCCCGGGGATCCACTGATGTCCATGACCACCACCACCCCGACGACGGCGAGCAGCCTGCTCTCCTTCTGGCGGCACAGCCTCGCGGGCCTGCGCGTCATCCTGGTGCTGACCGTGCTGCTGGGCCTGGCCTACCCGCTCGCCATGACGGGGGTCGCGCAGGTCGCGTTCCCGTGGCGGGCCGACGGCTCGCTGCTCACCTCCACGGGCGAGCACACCACCGACCGCTCGAAGGCCATCGGGTCGCAGCTCATCGCGCAGGGCTTCACGGGCGCCCAGTGGTTCCACCCGCGGCCGTCGGTCGCCGGGGAGAACGGGTACGACACGCTCGCGTCCGGCGGCTCGAACCTCGGGCCGCTCAACCCCGACCTCGCCACGACGGTGTCGGAGCGCAAGGCGCAGGTCGCCGCGGAGAACGGCGTCAGCCCCTCGCAGGTGCCGGCCGACGCCGTCACGGCGTCGTTCTCGGGCCTCGACCCCGCCATCAGCCCGGCCTACGCGGCCATCCAGGTGAACCGGGTGGCGCAGGCCCGCGGCCTGACCGTCGCGCAGGTGCAGCAGCTCGTCGCCGAGAACACCTCCGGCCGCCCGCTCGGCGTGCTCGGCGACCCGACCGTCAACGTGCTGACCCTCAACATCGCCCTGCAGAACCTCGGGTGAGAGACGATCAGCCTGTGACGGAGAACGACCTGCAGGACGCGGTGCCGGGGCGTGAGCGGCGAGGCCGGCTCATGGTCTACCTCGGCGCCGCGCCCGGCGTCGGCAAGACGTTCGCGATGCTCGACGAGGCCGCGCGCCGTACGGCGCGCGGCACCGACGTCGTCGTGGGCCTCGTCGAGACGCACGGCCGCGCGGGCACGGCCGCCAAGATCGAGGGCCTCGAGGTGGTGCCGCGCCAGCTCGTCGAGTACCGGGGCACCACGCTCACGGAGCTCGACGTCGACGCGATCCTCGCGCGCCGCCCGGAGGTGGTGCTGGTCGACGAGCTCGCCCACACCAACGCCCCCGGCTCCGAGCACCCGAAGCGCTGGCAGGACGTCCACCAGCTCCTCGAGGCGGGCATCGACGTCGTCACCACGGTCAACGTGCAGCACCTCGCGTCGCTCACGGACGACGTCGAGGCCGTCACCGGGGTCCGGCAGCGCGAGACCGTGCCCGACCAGGTGGTGCGCGACGCCGACCAGATCCAGCTCGTCGACCTGTCGCCGCAGCAGCTGCGCCGACGGCTGGCGCACGGCAACGTGTACCGGCCCGAGCAGATCGACGCCTCCCTGGGCTCCTACTTCCGCGAGGGCAACCTCACGGCCCTGCGCGAGCTCGCGCTGCTGTGGCTCGCCGACCGCGTCGACGACGCCCTGACCCGCTACCGCTCCGACCACGCCATCACCGGCACGTGGCCGGCGCGCGAGCGCATCGTCGTGGCCGTCACGGGCGGGCCGGAGACCGAGACCCTGATCCGGCGCGGAGCTCGGATCGCCCAGCGGGCGTCCGGGTCCGAGCTCATCGCCGTGCACGTGCTGCCCACGGACGGCCTGCCCGCCGCCACCCCGGCCGCCATCGCCGCGCAGCGTGCCCTCGTCGAGTCCCTCGACGGGACGTTCCACTCGGTGGTGGGGGAGGACGTCGCCACGGCCGTCGTCGACTTCGCCCGCGGCGTCAACGCCACCATGATCGTGGTGGGCGTCTCGCGGCACTCGCGCTGGCGGCAGGCGTTCATCGGGTCCACCGGCACAGCGATCGCTCGGCTCTCCGGCAGCGTCGACGTCCACCTGGTCACGCACGAGCGCGCCGGCGCGGGCCGACGGTCGCGGGCGCGGTGGTCGTCGCTGTCGCGCACGCGGCGCGTGATCGGGTTCGTCGCGGCGGTGGTCGCGCCGATCGCCCTGGCCCTGACGCTGCTGGCCATCGACGCCGCGCCCACCGACCTGTCGAGCCCGCTGATGTTCTACCTGGCGCTCGTGGTCGGGGTCGCGATCATCGGCGGGCAGTGGCCCGCCCAGCTCGCCGCCGTGGTGTCGTTCGGGTGCCTCAACTGGTTCTTCACCGAGCCCACCGGGCGGTTCACGGTGGCGCGGCCCAGCGAGCTGCTGGCCCTCGGCATCTTCGTGGTGGTCGCGCTGGCCGTCTCGATCGTGGTCGACGTCGCCGCACGCAGCACCGTCGAGGCGTACCGGGCGCGCGCCGAGGCGAACACCCTGGCCGCCCTGTCGCGCTCGGTGCTGTCCGGCGAGGACACCGCGCAGGCCGTCGTCGAGCGGCTCGCCGAGACGTTCGGGCTCGACGCCGTGCGCCTCGAGCAGCGCGCGAGCGAGCGTGAGCCGTGGCGGGAGGTCGCCACGGCGACGCCGCACCACGCCGTGCCCGTCGCCAAGGACTGGGCCGAGCGCGGCACCGAGGTGCGCATCGACGACGACCACCGGCTCGTGCTCGTGGGCCGGGCGCTGCCCGCCAGCGACCGGCAGGCCGTCGAGGCGTTCGGCGCCCAGGCCCGCATCGTGCTGGAGCACCGCTCGCTGCGCGAGGCCGCGTTCAAGGCCAAGGCGCTCGAGCAGGCGGAGGCCACCCGCACCGCGCTGCTGGCCGCCGTCTCGCACGACCTGCGCACGCCGCTCGCCTCGATCCGCGCCGCCGTCGACGGCCTGACCAGCCCCGACGTCGAGCTGGACCCCGACGACACCGAGGTGCTCGAGACCACGCTCGCGGAGTCCACGCGGCGCCTCGAGCGGCTCATCGACAACCTGCTCGACCTGTCCCGCTTGCAGACCGGCGCCGTGCGGCCCGTGCTGCGCTCCGCGTCGCTCGAGGAGGTGGTGCTGCTGGCCGTCGAGCCCTGGCTCGAGCGGCTCGAGCTCGACGTCCCGGAGGACCTCCCTCTGGTGCGCACCGACCCGGGCCTGCTCGAACGTGTCGTCGCCAACCTGGTGTCCAACGCCGTGCGACACTCGGGGACGCGCGTGCGCGTCACCGCAGGTCGGGGGCTCGACGGCGTCGCCGTGCGGGTCGTGGACACGGGGCCCGGGGTGCCGGACGCGCGCAAGGAGACGATGTTCCGCCCGTTCCAACGGCTCGGTGACACGTCCGGCGAGGGGCTGGGCCTGGGGCTCGCCGTCGCCGACGGGCTCGCCCGCGCCGTCGGCGCGAACGTGGTGGCAGAGGACACGCCCGGGGGAGGGCTCACGATGGTCATCACGGTCCCGACGGCGGACGCCGCCTCGGACCTGCCGGTGGTCGCCTCATGACCGGGCACCGCGTGCTCGTCGTCGACGACGACGCCCCGCTCGCCCGGGCGCTCGCGATCAACCTGCGTGCCCACGGCTGGGAGGTCGCGGTGGCCCACACGGGCGCCGAGGCCCTCGACGTGGCGTCGTCGGCCAAGCATGACGTGGTCGTGCTGGACCTGGGCCTGCCTGATATCCCAGGGCTCGACGTCATCGCGGGCATCCGCGGCTGGTCGCACGTGCCGATCGTTGTGCTCTCGGCCCGCCAGCTGGGCGAGGACAAGGTGGACGCGCTCGACGCGGGCGCCGACGACTACGTGACCAAGCCCTTCGCGATGAACGAGCTGCTCGCGCGCCTGCGGGCGGCCGTCCGGCGCAGCCAGCCGGCCGGCGAGGCGGAGGAGCCCGTGGTCATCGCCGGCGACCTGGTCATCGACCTCGCGCGGCGCACCGTGATGCGCGACGGCGCGGAGGTGCGCCTGAGCCCCACCGAGTGGGGGCTGCTCGAGGTGCTGGTGCGCAACCGCGGCCGCATGGTGGGCCGTCAGCAGCTGCTGCACGAGGTGTGGGGCCCGGCCTACCAGTCGGAGACCAACTACCTGCGCGTCTACTCGGCCCAGCTGCGCCGCAAGCTCGAGAAGGACCCCGCCCACCCGGTGCACATCCTCACGCACCCGGGGGCCGGCTACCGCTTCGAGGAGTAGGGCCTGTCACGTTTGCCCGCGCCGCCCGGTCGAGTCTGTGACGGGGTGGCACAGGCCGCCCCCGGGAACCGGAGGCAAACCATGAAGATCGCAGTCATCGGCGGGACGGGGCTCATCGGGTCGCAGGTGGTCAGGATCCTGAACGACGAGGGCCACGAGGCCGTGGCGCACGCGCTGACCACGGGCGTCGACCTGCTGACCGGCGAGGGCGTGGCCGCGGCGCTCGAGGGCGCCGACGTCGTCGTCAACCTCACCAACTCGCCGACGTTCGACGAGGCCTCGCCGGCCTTCTTCCAGACGTCGATGGACAACCTGCTCGCCGCCGCGGCCGCCGCGGGCGTCGGGCACGCCGTGATCCTGTCGATCGTGGGCGCCGAGAAGGTGCCGGACTTCGTCTACTACACCGCCAAGGTGCTCCAGGAGGACGTGCTCAAGGCCGGCCCCGTGCCGTACTCGATCGTGCGCTCGACGCAGTTCGACGAGTTCATCCACCAGCTCATCAAGCAGGCCGCCGGCCAGGACCCGGTGCGCCTCACCCCGACGACGCTCCAGCCGATCACCTCGGCCGACATCGCGCGGGCCGTCGCCGACGTCGCCGCCGGCGCCCCGCTCAACGGCACCCGGAACGTCGCCGGGCCCGAGGTGGTCACGCTCGACGAGCTGGGCCGCATCACCCTCGCCGCCCAGGGCGACGAGCGCCCCGTCGCCGCCGACGACGAGGCCGGCATGTTCGCCGCCATGAAGGGCGACGTGCTGATCCCGGGCGAGGGCGACGACGCGGTGATCGCGAAGACCACCTACCGCGAGTGGCTCGCCTCGCAGGCGAGCTGAGCCCGGTGGGCTGAGACCCCGGTGAGCTGACCCGCGCTAGCCGAGCTGCTCGCGCACCTGGCGCTTGGCGCGGGTCAGCATGCCGGTCATGCCGGACAGCCGCAGCGGGCTGACCGACCGGTTGAGGCCGAGGGTCATCGCGAAGTCGTCCGGCACGGCCAGCACCTGCTCCGGCGTCAGGCCCGTGAGCCCCTGCGTGAGGATCGAGGCGAAGCCGCGCGTGGTCGGGGCCTCGGCCGGGGCCGTCGCGTAGAAGTGCACGCCGTCGGGCTCCACCTCGGCGAACGCGCGCACGGGCGACTGGCACTCCTCGACCTTCTCCAGCAGGGAGGGGTGGTCGGCGTAGCGCGGCGGCAGCGCCGGCAGCTCGCCGGCGAACTCGAGGAGCAGCTGGAGGCGGTCGCGCTCGCCCAGCTCGAGGAAGCCCTCCTGGATCTCGGCCAGGGAGTCGGGCAGCACTGCGGGTTCCGTCATGGGTCCATTCTCCTGCGGGACGGGCCCCGACGGGCCCGGCCGCCGGCGACCGCCAGTGGCCGGGCCCGTCGAGGCCCTGAGAGGTGGTTCGTCAGGCCGCGTACTCGCCGGGCTGGTCGCCCGCCACGATCGGCACGCGCACCGCGTTGCCCCACTCGGTCCACGAGCCGTCGTAGTTGCGCACCTTCTCCAGGCCCAGCAGGAAGTGCAGGGCGAACCAGGTGTGCGAGGACCGCTCGCCGATGCGGCAGTAGGTGACGACGTCGTCGTCGCCGGTGATGCCCAGGCCGCCCTCCTGGTAGATGCCCTCGAGCTCGGCGCGCGTCTTGTACGTGCCGTCGGCGGCCACGGCGGTGGCCCACGGGACGGACCGGGCGGTGGGGATGTGGCCGCCGCGCAGCACGCCCTCCTCCGGGTAGTCCGGGATGTGCAGGCGCTCGCCGGTGTACTCCTGCGGGGAGCGGATGTCGACCAGCGGGCCGTGGCCGATGTGTGCGAGCACGTCCTCCTTGAAGGCACGGAACGTGACGTCGTCGCGCTCGACCACCGGGTAGTCGGCGGCGGCGGGCGTGGGGACCTCGGTGGTCAGCTCGCGGCCCTCGGCGACCCACAGGTTGCGGCCGCCGTCGAGCAGGCGCACGTCCTCGTGGCCGAACAGCGTGAAGACCCACGCGGTGTACGCGGCCCACCAGTTGTTCTTGTCGCCGTAGACCACGATCGTGGTGTCGCGGCCGATGCCGCGCTCGGCGAGCAGCGCGGCGAAGCCGGCGCCGTCGAGGTAGTCGCGCTCCACGGGCTGGAGCAGGTCGGTGTGCCAGTCCACCTTGACGGCGCCCGCGATGTGGCCGGTCTCGTACAGCAGCACGTCCTCGTCGGACTCGACGACGGCGAGCTGGGCGGTGCCGACGTTCCCGGCGGCGAGCTGCTCGGCCAGCCACTCGGTGGTGACGAGCCGGTCGGGGTGGGCGTACTCGGCGATCCGCGGCGTCGGGTCGAGCGGTGCGGGCATGGTGTTCTCCTGCGGTGCGAGACGGGTCGGGTGCGAAGCCCGGGCGGTCGACGTCGGCCGCCTTCCTCTACACAACCACGACGCTCCGGAAAGCGTCCGCGATCTGGTCAGTGTCTCACGATGCGGGATCCGGTCGGTCAGGACCCCGCCGTCGTCCACTCCGCGTACCGGCCCACGGCCACCACGAGCGCGAGGATCAGCAGCACCACGTTCACCGTGAGCTGCTGCGTCTCGCCCCGGCGCACGTGCACCAGGATCGCCAGGAGCTGTAGCACCGTGAGCCCCGCGGCGGCGAGCGGCGTCAGCCAGACGGCGGTGCCCGTGGCCTGCGGGAGGACCAGGCCCAGCGCCCCCGCCACCTCGCACAGCCCGATGAACCGGATCACGACGTCGGGGAACGACTGCGCCCACGGCATCCGGTCCTGCAGCGACTTGCCCCGCAGCAGCTTCATGCACCCCACCGCGACGTACACGACGGCGAGCAGCCCGGCCACCACCCACAACGCGATGTTCACGCGTCCTCCCTCCGGGGGCCGCGGCCCCAAGGCGGACCGGGCGGCGATGCCCGGCGTCGGGCCTGCGCCCGATCGGAAAACTAGCGCCCCGGCACCTGCGGCGGAACGCTCCACGCGGGCGCGTCGCGACGAGACGGGCGTCGTCCGGGGAGGCCGCCTGCCCCTACGATGCGCGCCATGGTGATGACGCCGTTCGCGCCCGGGTGGGTCGCGTTCCTCCTCCTCATGACCGCCGTCGGCGTCGTGGCCCACCTGCTGCTGCGGCGGCGGCCGCGGCCCGTGCAGCGGCGGGCGCTGCTGGCCCTCGCGCTGCTGGCGTGGGCCTGCTCGACGTGGTTCACGTTCGACCGCGCCGCCAACCCCGCCAACCACTTCCCGATCACGCAGAACCTGCCGTTCCACTTCTGCACGCTGGTGACGTTCCTGCTGATCCCGGCCGTGTGGCTGCGGAAGGGGCGGCTGCTCGGGCCGGTGCGCGCGCTGCTCTTCTACCCGGGCGCCGCGGCCGGGTTCCTGGCGCTGTGCTCGCCCGCGGTCGAGTACACGGGGCGGCCCTACTGGTCGATGAACACGCTGTTCTACGTGGTGCACGCGCTCAACGTCGTGGTCCCGGTGCTCATGGCGTCGCTGCGGCTCTACCGGCCGACGGTGCGGGACGCGTTCCTGTCGCTCGTGTGGTTCTTCGCGCTCGCGATGGCCGTGCTGCCCCTGACGCTCGCGCTGCGCGCGTGGGTCGACGCCGGCTCGAACTACTTCTACTTCTTCGACCCGGAGGGTGCCGGCATCCTCGTGGTGCTGTGGAACCTCATCCACGTGCCCGTGGCGTACGAGGCACCGCTCCTGGTGATCATCGCGCCCGTGCTGCTGGCGCAGTACGGGATCTACCGCGCCGTGTCGGCGCTGGCGCGCCGGGTTTCCGGGCCTACTGCAGGGGACGGGGGCCAGGTGCCGCAGAACGCCCCGGAGCTCGCCGCCGCCTGAGCGACGGTCAGCGGCGCCGCGGCGGCGCCGTCGTCCCGCGCACCACCAGCTGTGTCGGCACCACCACGCGCTGCCCCGTCCGCAGTGTCTGCCCGCGCACCTGGTCCAGCAGCAGCCGCACCAGCTCGCGCCCGATGGCGTGGAAGTCCTGGCGCACCGTGGTGAGCGGCGGGTAGGTGAACTCGCCGAGAGCGATGTCGTCGAACCCGACGACGGAGACGTCGTCCGGGACGCGGCGGCCGCGCTCGTGCAGGGCGCGGACCAGGCCGATCGCCATCTCGTCGTTGGCGCAGTAGACGGCGGTCACGTCGTCGTCCGCGGCGATCCGCTGGCCCACGCGGTAGCCCGACGCCGCGGTCCAGTCGCCGCGCCACGGCTCCGGCGCGCGCACCCCCGCCTCCTCGAGGCACCCCCGCCAGCCGGCGACGCGCAGGCTCGCGGGGTCGGAGTCCTCGGGGCCGGCCAGGTGGTGGACGGTGCGGTGGCCCAGGTCGAGCAGGTGCTGCACGGCCGCGCGCGTGCCCCCGAGCTGGTCGGCGAGCACGGCGGGGTAGTGGCCCACGAGCCGCGAGTCGGACACCACGACGGCGAGCCCGGCGGGCAGCGCGAGCGACTCCGGCGTCGCCGTCTCGGCGCGGATGATCACCAGCCCGTCGATGGCCTGGTGCGAGAGCCGCTGGGCGGCGTCCTGCCAGTCGCCCGCCTCGGGGCGGCGCACGTCGACCAGCGTGACGGCGTAGTCCTCGGCCTGGGCCGCCTCGACGACGCCCTCGGTGGTCAGGGCCTCGCCCGTGCGCTCGAACCGGTGCGCCAGCAGGCCGATGGCGCCGAACGCGCCGTTGCGCAGGGCGCGCGCCGCGTGGTTGGGGGAGTAGCCCAGCAGGTCCATCGCCTCGAGCACGCGCGCGCGGGTGTCGGGGCGCACGTGCTCCGCGCCCGTGGAGACCCGCGAGACCGTCTGGGACGACACGCCCGCCAGGCGCGCGACGTCCTGGATCGACGCCCCGCGACGAGAGTTGGCCACCCGCGGATGGTAGCCCCCATGTCGACGTCGACATCCTGCGCACGTCCCGGGCGCCGTGACCATTCTGTGACGCCGTCCCCGTTGACATCCCGGGCTTCTCCCAGGATTGTTCACGTCAACATCGCGGTCACCGTCGACCGCATCCGGACGAAGGAGTTCGAGACGATGAGCGCAACGAAGCGCACGATCCGTGCCTGGCTGGCTGCCGCGGCCGTCGTGCCGCTGGTCGCATCGCTGGCGGCCTGCAGCGGGTCCGGCCACGCCGGCACGGGGGCCTCCGGCGGCGGCTCCGGCAGCAACACGCTGACCGTGTGGGCGTGGGACCCCAACTTCAACATCTACGCGATGAACGAGGCCGCGAAGATCTACCAGAAGGACCACCCCGACTTCCAGCTCAAGGTGGTCGAGACGCCCTGGGACGACCTGCAGACCAAGCTCACCACGCTCGCCCAGTCGCAGCAGGCCGACAAGCTGCCCGACATCTTCCTGGTGCAGAACAACGCCTTCCAGAAGAACGTCATCAACTACCCGGACCTCTTCAGCGACTTCAAGGGCTCCCAGGTCGACTTCTCGAAGTTCCCGCAGTCGGTGGTCGACTACTCGAAGGTCGACGGCGTCAACTACGGCATGCCGTTCGACAACGGCACCGCGATCACCGCGCTGCGCACCGACGTGCTCCAGCAGGCCGGCTACACGGTGAAGGACTTCACCGACATCTCGTGGTCGCGGTTCCTCGAGCTGGGCAAGGACGTGCTCGCCAAGACCGGCAAGCCGCTGCTCTCGGGCCAGGCCGGGTCGTCCGACCTCATCACGATGATGCTGCAGTCGGCCGGGGCCTCCCTGTTCGACAAGGACGGCAAGCCCACCATCACGGACAACGCCGCCCTGCTCGCAGCGATCGACATGTACCAGAAGCTCGTCAAGGCGGGCGTGCTGGTCGAGGTGAACTCGTGGGACGAGTACATCGGCTCGTTCGTCAACCAGAACGTGGCCGGCACCATCAACGGCGTGTGGATCGTCGGCTCGATCCAGTCGGCCGCCGACCAGTCGGGCAAGTGGGCCATCACCAACCTGCCCAAGCTCGACGGCGTCCCCGGCGCCACGAACTACTCGGCGAACGGCGGCTCGTCGTGGGCCATCAGCGCCCACGCGAACCGGGACCTGGCGATCGACTTCCTCAACTCGACGTTCGCCGGCTCGACGCAGTTCTACGACACGATCCTGCCGAAGTCGGGCGCCCTGGCGAACTGGACCCCCGCGGGCGACAGCAAGGTGTACGCCGAGCCGCAGCCGTTCTTCGGCGGCGACGCGATCTTCCAGAAGGTGGTCGGCTACTCCACCAAGGTGCCGAGCAACAACACCGGCGCCTACTACTACGAGGGCCGCGACGCCGTGAGCGCGGCGATCACCAAGATCATGTCGGGCACCGACCCGGCCACCGCGCTGAAGGAGGCGCAGCAGACGGTCGAGTTCGCGATGAAGTGAGCCCTGCCTGACGAACGGTGGTCGAGCCTGTCGAGACCCGACGCGGTCTCGGCAGGCTCGACCACCGACCTGCTCCTCGAAAGGTGGTCCCCGTGTCGACGGTGACACTCTCGGTGCCGGAGCGGCGCCGCAGCCTCACGGGCTGGGTGTTCCTGCTCCCGGCCGCGCTCCTCATCGCCTGGATGAGCTTCTGGCCGATGATCCAGGCGTTCGTCCTGTCCCTCAAGACCGGCCGCGGCACCCGCCTCGAGCTGGCGGACCCGTGGTGGTACAACTACCAGCGCCTGTTCGACGACGCCATCTTCCACACCACGCTGGTCAACACGGCGATCTACCTCGTGGTGCAGGTGCCGCTCATGCTGCTGCTGGCGCTGATCCTGGCGACGCTGCTCAACGACCCGAAGCTGCGCCTGCGGGGCCTGTGGCGCACGGCGATCTTCCTGCCCTGCGCCGTCTCGCTGGTGTCGTACTCGCTCGTGTTCCGCACGCTGTTCTCGACCGACGGCATGGTCAACGACGCGCTCAAGGGCCTGGGCCTCATCGACCACCCGGTCAACTGGCTGGGCCAGCCGGGCACGGCGCGGTTCGTGATCATCCTGGGCCTGCTGTGGCGGTGGACGGGCTACAACATGGTCTTCTACCTGGCCGCCCTGCAGAACGTGGAGCCCACGACGTTCGAGGCGGCGCGCATCGACGGCGCCGGCCCGGTCAAGACGTTCCTGTTCGTCACGGTGCCGCAGCTCAAGCCGATGATCCTGCTCACCGCGATCATGTCGACCAACGGGACCCTCCAGCTCTTCGACGAGTCGTACAACCTCACGCAGGGCGGCCCGGCGTACAGCTCGATGTCGATGGCGCACTACCTGTACGAGACGTCGTTCCACAAGAACCCGAACTTCGGCTATGCCGCCGCGCTCTCCTACGCGATCCTGCTCATGGTGGCGGTGCTGGCCGCGGTCCAGATGAAGGTCGGTGACCGGCGTGACTGAGCTCGCCACCAGGGTCGACACCGTCGTCGCGACGGCGGCCCCGCGCACGCGCCGGCCGTCGCTGCGGCGGCTGCCGGGGTACGCGTTCCTCACCGTCGCGGCCGTCGTGTCCCTGTTCCCGCTGTACTTCATGCTGGTCTCGGCCACGAACACCAGCAAGGACGTGCTCGGCTCCCGGCTGCTGCCGGGCGGGGCGCTGTTCGACAACCTCGGAAAGCTGCTCGACCAGCAGGACGTCGGGGGTGCCCTGTGGCACTCGTTCCTCAACGCGACCCTCACCACCGTGGGCGCGCTGGCGATCTGCTCGATCGCCGGCTACGGGTTCGAGGTGTTCCACTCGCGCGGCAAGGACCGCGTGATGCGGGTGCTGCTGCTCGCGATGATGATCCCGTTCGCGGCCACGATGATCCCGCTGTTCCAGATGTTCGCGAGGGCCAACTTGGTCAACTCGACGTTCGCGGTGATCCTGCCGGCGCTGTCCACGCCGTTCCTCATCCTGCTGTTCCGCCAGGCCTCGCGCGGGTTCCCGCACGAGATCCTCGAGGCGGCCCGGCTCGACGGGCTGGGCGAGCTGCGGATCTTCGCCCGCATCTACCTGCCGACCATGCGGTCGACGTTCGCGGCGGCCGCCGTCATCACCTTCATGGCGGCGTGGAACAACTTCCTGTGGCCCAAGGTGATCCTGGTCGACAACGCCTACCAGACCATGCCCATGCTGATCTCCAACCTGACGGCCGGGTACGTCACGGACTACGGGGTGCTCATGCTCGCCGTGCTCCTCGCGTCGCTGCCGACCGTCGTCATCTTCCTCGTCCTGCAACGCGCCTTCGCCGAAGGCATCACCGGAGCCGTCAAGTGACTTTCGACCTCGCCCGCATCGCCGACCCCGCCTTCATCGCCGAGAACCGGCTGCCCGCGCACTCCGACCACCGCTGGTACGCCTCCGACGCGGAGGCCGACGCCGGGGTGTCGAGCTTCGAGCAGTGCCTCAGCGGCCTGTGGAAGCTGCACTACGCCAAGAACCCGGCGGGCACCCTGCCCGAGTTCTGGGCCGCGGACACCACGGGGTGGGACGACGTGCCGGTGCCTGCGCACCTGCAGCTGCTCGGCTACGACCGGCCGCAGTACACCAACGTGCAGTACCCGTGGGACGGGTACGAGCAGGTGGGCCCGGGCGAGGTCCCGACGGCGTACAACCCGGTGGCCAGCTACGTGAAGGACTACGAGCTGGACCACGCGCTGCGGCCCGGCGAGCGGCTCTCGGTCACGTTCCACGGGGTCGAGAGCGCGGTCGTGGTGTGGCACAACGGCAGCTACGTCGGCTACGGCACGGACGGGTTCACGCCGTCGGAGTTCGACCTCACCGACACGGTGGTCGACGGCGTGAACCGGCTCGCCGTGCAGGTGGTCAGGTTCTCGGGGCAGTCGTGGATCGAGGACCAGGACTTCTACCGGTTCTCCGGCATCTTCCGCGACGTCGTCCTGTACCGGCGGCCGGCCGTGCACCTGGAGGACCTGCGGGTCACCACGGAGGTGGCCGACGGCCTCGGCTCTGCCGTCGTGCGGGTGCGGGCGGCGCTCGAGGGGTCCGGGTCGGTGCGGGCCGTGCTCGACGGCGTCGGGCCGCTCCGGGCGGGCGACGACGGCCTGCTCGAGGTGACCGTCGAGTCCCCGCGCCTGTGGAGCGCCGAGGACCCGCACCTGTACACGCTGCGCCTCGAGGTGCTCGACGCCGCCGGCGACGTGGTCGAGGTGGTGCCGCAGCGCGTGGGCGTGCGGCGCGTCGGCATCGAGGGCGGGGTGCTGCGCGTCAACGGGCAGCGCGTGGTGTTCCGCGGCGTCAACCGGCACGAGTTCGGGCTGCAGGGCCGTGTCATGTCGCGCGAGCAGACCGAGGACGACCTGCGCCTCATGAAGCGGGCCAACATCAACGCCGTCCGCACCAGCCACTACCCGAACAGCTCGTTCTTCTACGAGCTCGCCGACCAGTACGGGCTGTACGTGATCGACGAGATGAACGTCGAGGCGCACGGCCTGTGGGACGAGATCGTCCAGGGGCGGCGCGCCGTGGCCGACGCCGTGCCCGGCGACCGGCCCGAGTGGCTCGGGTCGCTGCTCGCGCGCGCGGAGGCGATGCTCGAGCGCGACAAGAACCACGCCTCGATCGTCCTGTGGTCGTGCGGCAACGAGGCGTTCGGCGGCACGGACTTCCGCGACGTCGCCGACTGGTTCCGCGCGCACGACACCCGGCCGGTCCACTACGAGGGCGTGCACCACGACCCGCGCTACCCCGAGACCACCGACATCGTCTCGACCATGTACACGCCCGCCGACGAGATCGAGGCGTTCCTGCGCGAGCACCGCGACAAGCCCTACATCCTGTGCGAGTACGCGCACGCGATGGGCAACTCGTTCGGGGCCGTCGACAAGTACGTCGACCTCGCCTCCCGTGAGGAGCTCTTCCAGGGCGGGTTCATCTGGGACTTCGCCGACCAGGCGATCGCGCTCACCGACCGCCACGGCAACCCGTTCTTCGGCTACGGCGGCGACGGCGGCGAGGCCCCGCACGACGGCGAGTTCTGCGGCAACGGCATCGTGTTCGCCGACCACAGCCCGTCACCCAAGCTGCAGGAGGTGCGCCACCTCTACCAGCCGCTCCACGTCGTCGTGGACGAGGGGTCGGTGGCGGTCGAGAACCGCCACCTCGTCACCGACGCGGCGGCCTACGCGGCCGACGTCGTGGTGCGGCGCGAGGGCGTGACGGTGGCGTCGGCGGCTCTCGACGTGGCGCTCGCGCCCGGCGACAAGGCGTCGTTCCCGCTGCCGGTGACCGTCCCGGCGGCGCCGGGCGAGTACACCGTGGACGTCACGTTCCGGCTGCGGGCCGCGACGTCGTGGGCCGACGCCGGGCACGCGGTGGCGTCGGGGCAGGGAGTGGTGGTGCGGGCGGCGAGCGAGCCCCGCGTCCAGGCGACGCCGCGGCCGCCGCGCCTGGTGCGCGGCATCCACAACGTCGGCGTGCACGGCGAGCACTTCACCACGCTGTTCTCGGGGCTCCAGGGAGGCCTGTCCTCGTACCGGTACGGGCTGACGCACGACGGCGGGCGCGAGCTGCTCGCCTCGTCGCCCCGGCCCAGCTTCTGGCACGCCCCGACGTCGAACGAGTCCGGCTGGGGCATGCCGTTCGAGGACGGCCCGTGGCTGCTCGCCTCGCGGTACGCGCGCGCCGCGCGCGGCGGGCCCGCCGTGGTGGAGCACCCGGACTCGGTGGAGGTGCGGTTCACGTACGAGCTGCCGACCGGGCCGGCGTCGGCGTGCGACGTCGCCTACCGCGTGTTCGGCGACGGGCGCGTCGAGGTGACGCAGACGCTCCGCCCGGGCGCCGGGCTCACGGACCCGCCCGAGCTCTCCCTGCTGCTCGAGACGTCCGCCGACCTGTCCCACCTGCGCTGGTACGGCGACGGCCCCGACGAGTCGTACGTCGACCGGCGGGCCGGCGCACGGCTCGGTGTGTGGGACGCGGAGGGGGCCGGCCAGCTCACGCCGTACCTGCGCCCGCAGGAGGCGGGGAACCACACCGGCGTGCGCTGGGCGACCGTGACGGACGCGCGGGGGAGGGGCCTGCGGATCACGGCCGACGCGGCGGCCCCGATGGAGCTCTCGGCCCTGCCGTGGACCCCGTTCGAGGTGGAGAACGCCCGCCACCACACCGAGCTGCCGCCCGTGCACCGCACGGTACTGCGCCCGGCGCTCATGCGCCGCGGCGTGGGCGGCGACAACTCCTGGGGAGCCCGCACGCACCCGGAGTACCTGCTCCCGCGGGGCCAGGACCTGAGGTTCCGGTTCGCGTTCCAGGGGATCTGAGGCTCACGACGGTGGCGCTGCGCCCGGGCGCAGCGCCACTATCGGCAGTCGGTGGGGCAGGCGACGGCGGCACTCGTCGGTGCTCCGGTAGTCGTACCCGGCGAGGTCGCTGAGCGTGCGGCGCAGCAGCGGGCGCAGCGGTCCGTAGCGCTGCTCGTAGGCGCGCAGCACGTCGATCGCCTCGGCGTCGCCGACCGCCCGCCACGCCGCCGGCCGCGGGCCGTGGCCGAAGCTCACCCACGCCGGCCCGCCCGCCTTGAGGTTGCGCAGCCAGTCCGCCTTGCGCCCGTACCCGGAGACGACGACGGCCTCGCCGGTGCGCGCGTCGTACCCGAGCACCTCGAGCACCACGCTGTGCCGCGCCCCGGACCTCCGGCCGGTGTGCACCAGCCGGAGGAACCGGTGGCCGGCGAGCAGGCCGAGGCCGCGGTCCCACACGGCGTTCGGAGCGGCGAACGCGCGGTGCTTCCAGTCCGTGGCCATAGGCCGACCGTACGCACGCGACGGCGGGCCCGCTCAGTCGGCGAGGTACCTGCCGTAGGCGATCGCCGTGAGGAACTCCGGGAACTCCTCGCCCAGGGCGACCTCCCGGAACACGGCGGCGGCGTCGTCGTACCGGTCGCCGTCGTGCCGGGCGAGGCCGGCGAGCACCTCGTCGAGCACCACGGACGCGCGCTCGCGCGTGACGGGGCCGTGCTCCGTGCGGGTGCCGGACGCGATCCACTGCCACACCTGCGAGCGGGAGATCTCGGCCGTCGCGGCGTCCTCCATGAGGTTGTCGAGCGCCGCGGCGCCCGTGCCGGCCAGCCACGAGGCGATGTACCGCACGCCCACGGAGATGTTCGAGCGCAGCCCGCACTCCGTCACCGACGCCCCGCTGCGCCCCGCGGATGCGACGTCGAGCAGCTCCGCCTGGCCCACGTGGACGTCGTCGCGCAGGCGGTCGACCTGGTGGTGTCGCTCGCCGAGGACGGCGTCGAGCTCGGCGGCGGCCGTCGCGATGAGGTCGGGGTGCGCCACCCAGGTGCCGTCGAACCCGTCGTGGGCCTCGCGGCGCTTGTCGTCGGCCACCTTCTCCAGGGCTTTCGCGGTGACCTCCGGCCGGCGCCGGTCGGGGATGAACGCGCTCATGCCGCCGATGGCGTGGGCGCCGCGCCGGTGGCACGTCGCGACCAGCAGGTCGGTGTACGCGCGCATGAACGGGGCCGTCATCGTGACCTGGTTGCGGTCCGGCAGCACGAACCCGGCGCCGCGCGTGCGCAGGTTCTTGATGATCGAGAACAGGTAGTCCCAGCGGCCGGCGTTGAGCCCGGCGGCGTGCTCGCGCAGCTCGTAGAGGATCTCCTCCATCGCGAACGCCGCCGGCAGGGTCTCGATGAGCACCGTCGCGCGGATGGTGCCGCGCGGGATGCCGAGCGCGTCCTGCGCCGCCTCGAACACCCGGTTCCACAGCCGCGCCTCCCGGGAGCCCTCGAGCTTGGGCAGGTAGAAGTACGGGCCACGGCCGCGCGCGACCAGCTCGGCGGCGTTGTGGAACAGGTACAGCCCGAAGTCGACCAGCGCACCCGACGCCGCCGTCGTCGTCCCGTCGGCGTGCTGCACCCGCAGGTGCGTCTCGGGCAGGTGCCAGCCGCGCGGGCGGAACACGATGGTGGGCAGGTCCGTCAGCGTGGTCGAGCGCAGGCGGTACTCCTTGCCCTCGGGTGTGGTGAGGGCGAGCGTGCCGCGGATCGCGTCGCGCAGCGCCAGCTGCCCGCCGACGACGTTCTCCCAGGTGGGGGCGCTGGCGTCCTCGGCGTCGGCGAGCCACACGCGGGCCGCCGAGTTGAGCGCGTTGATCGTCATCTTCGGGTCGGTGGGGCCCGTGATCTCGACGCGGCGGTCCTCGAGCCCCGGTGCCCCCGCGCAGCCCGCGACCCGCCACGACGGGTCCTCGCGCAGCGCGCGGGTGGCGGGGTCGAAGTCCGGGTCCTGGCCGGCGGCCGTCGCGGCGGCGCGGCGTGCGCGGGCCGCCAGCAGCTCGGCCTGGTCGTCGGCGAACCGCTCGTGGAGCATCGCCAGGAACGCGAGCGCCTCCGGCGTGAGGATCTCGGCGTCGCGGGCGGTGGCGCGGCGGGTGGGGGTGATCTCGGTCCCCGACATCGCGTCGGCGATCGGGCGTTCGGTGAGCGTGGTCATGGAAGTGCCTCCTGACGTGGGTCGTGACTCAGAACTGGGCCGACTCGGTGGAGCCGGCGAGCGCCAGGGTGGCGGCGGTCGGGTTGAGCGCGGTGGCGATCCGGTCGAAGTAGCCGGTGCCGACCTCGCGCTGGTGGCGGGTGGCGGTGTAGCCGCGCGGCTCGGAGGCGAGCTCGGCCTCCTGGAGCCGCACGTACGCGGTCATCTGCTCCCGGGCGTACCCGTGAGCCAGGTCGAACATCGAGTGGTTGAGAGCGTGGAACCCGGCCAGGGT
This sequence comes from Promicromonosporaceae bacterium, assembly GCA_009783295.1. GTDB lineage: Bacteria > Actinomycetota > Actinomycetes > Actinomycetales > Cellulomonadaceae > Xylanimonas. Next base: position 123,945 of record WRHK01000001.1, on the reverse strand, counting down.
GATGAACTGGAAGGCGTAGCCCATGGCACCCAGCTCCTTCTGGAAGCGGGCGATCTGGTGGTCGTCCAGGTGCTTGCGCCAGTTGAACGACGGCGAGCAGTTGTATGCGAGCAGCTGGTCGGGGAACTCGGCGTGCACGCCGTCGGCGAAGGCGCGCGCGAGCTCGAGCGACGGCGTGCCCGTCTCCATCCACAGCAGGTCGGCGTAGGGGGCGTAGGCGCGGGCACGGGCGACCGACGGCTCGATGCCGCCGCGCACCTCGTAGAAGCCCTCGGCCGTGCGGCCGCCGGTGAGGAAGGGGCGGTCGCGCTCGTCGACGTCGGACGTCAGCAGCGTGGCGGCCTCCGCGTCCGTGCGGGCCACGACGACGGTGGGCACGCCGGCGACGTCGGCCGCCAGGCGGGCCGCGTTGAGGGTGCGCACGTGCTGCTGGGTGGGCACCAGCACCTTGCCGCCCAGGTGGCCGCACTTCTTCTCGGACGCGAGCTGGTCCTCCCAGTGCACGCCGGCGGCGCCCGCGTCGATCATCGAGCGCATGAGCTCGTAGGCGTTGAGCGGGCCGCCGAACCCGGCCTCGGCGTCGGCGACGATCGGCGCGAGCCAGTCCTCGACCGTGCGGGAGCCCTCGAGGCGCTCGACCTGGTCGGCGCGCAGCAGCGCGTTGTTGATGCGGCGCACCACCTGCGGCACCGAGCTGGCCGGGTAGAGGGACTGGTCGGGGTACGTCTGGCCCGAGTTGTTGGCGTCGGCGGCCACCTGCCAGCCGGACAGGTAGATGGCCCGCAGCCCGGCCTTGACCTGCTGCACCGCCTGGTTGCCGGTGAGCGCGCCGAGCGCGTTCACGAAGTCGTCCGCGTGCAGGCGCTCCCACAGCAGCTCGGCGCCGCGGCGGGCCAGGGTGTGCTCCTCCTGGACCGTGCCCCGCAGGGCGACGACGTCGTCGGCGCTGAACGTGCGCTCGACGCCCGCCCAGCGCGGGTCGGTGGCCCACGCGTGGGCGATGTCGGCGGCGGTCTGAGCAGTGTCGCCCGGGCGGGGCCGGGTGCCGGTGGTGAGCGCGGTCATGGGGTGCTCCTCGGGTCGTCGGTGCCGTTCCGCCCGGTTGATACTGCGTATCGACCGGGCGTGGCAACGACGTTCCTCCGCCCTGTGCCCTGGGCGCCAGGGGAGCCTCCGGAGAAGTTCTGCCGTTCTTCTCCTTGAGCGAAGATGTGGCGCGTGTCACCCTGAGTCATGGTTATCTCGACGTCGAGAGACTCCGCCCGCCCGACGGCGCAGCCCGCCCTCCCACTCGCCGACGAGCCCGACGCGCTCACCATCGGGCGGCGCATCCGCCACCTGCGCACGCAGCGCGGCATGACCCTGGAGGCGCTCGCGGCCGCCATCGGCAAGGCCCCGTCGCAGGTCAGCCTGTTGGAGAACGGGCGGCGCGAACCCACCATCGCCCGGCTCCAGGCGGTGGCCCGCGCCCTCGACGCCAGCGTCGACGACCTGCTCGCGCCCGCCCCGCCGTCGCGCCGCGACGCCCTCGAGATCGAGCTCGAACGCGCCCAGCGGGGGCCGCTCTTCGACACCCTGGGCATCAAGCCGGTGCGAGTGGGACGCAGTCTCGCCACGGACGCGCTCGAGGCGATCGTCGCCCTGCAGCGCGAGCTCGAACGGCTCCACGCCGAGCGGGCCCTGACCCCCGAGGAGGCCCGCCGCGCCAACACCGAGCTGCGGCAGGACATGCGCGCGCAGGACAACTGGTTCGGCGACCTCGAGATCGTCGCCCGGCGCCTGCTCGACGACGTCGGGCATCACGGCGGGCCGCTGCCGCAGCGGCAGGCGAGCGACCTCGCCGCGCACCTCGGCTTCGAGATCCGCTACGTGCCCGACCTGCCGCACTCCACGCGCGCCGTCATCGACCGCCGCAACCACCGCGTGTACCTGCCGAGCGACGGGATCCGCGGGCGGTCCGACGCGCGCTCCGCGCTGCTGCAGGCGCTCGCCTCGCACGTGCTGGAGCACGCCGAGCCGCGCGACTACCGCGAGCTGCTGCGCCAGCGCGTCGAGGCCAACTACCTGTGCGCCGCCCTGCTGCTGCCCGAGCGCGATGCCGTCCGGTTCCTGCGCGCCGCCAAGGACCAGCGCGCCATCTCCATCGAGGACCTGCGCGACGCCTTCGCCGTCTCCTACGAGACCGCCGCCCACCGGTTCACCAACCTGGCCACGCGGCACCTGGGCATCCCGGTGCACTTCATGAAGGTCCACGAGTCGGGGATCATCCACAAGGCCTACGAGAACGACGGCGTGCGGTTCCCCACAGACGCCCTCGGCACCGTCGAGGGGCAGTACGTGTGCAAGCACTGGACGGCCCGCGTGGTGTTCACGGTGCCCGACCAGCTCAGCCCGTACTACCAGTACACCGACACCTCGACGGGCACGTACTGGTGCACGTCGCGGGTCCAGGACTCGCCGGACGGTGCCTTCTCCGTGTCGGTCGGCGTGCCGTTCTCACAGGTCAAGTGGTTCCTGGGGCGCGAGACGACGGCGCGCGCGACGTCACGCTGCCCGGACGAGACGTGCTGCCGCCGCCCGCCCGCGCCCCTGGCCGCGCGCTGGGCGGGCCACGCGTTCCCGAGCGCGCGCCCGCACGCGTCGATGCTCGCGGCGATGCCCCAGGGCGCGATGCCGGGAGTGGACCAGACGGAGGTGTACGAGTTCCTGGACCGGCACGCGCCGGGCGCGGGGGCGGGGGCGATGGCCCGGTAGTGGCCCCGGCTCCCCGCGAGATAGAGCGCACGCCCGCGAGATAGAGCGTGGCCCCGCGAGATAGAGCCCACGGCGCCGAGATAGAGCCCGGCCGTGCCCGGATAGAGCCCGAGAGGGCTCTATCTGGGCATCCGACGTGCTAACTCGCCGTCCGGGGCTCTATCTCGCGGGCGTGTGCTCCCCAGGCTCAACCGGTCGTCGCAACATCCGAGGTCAGGAGGGTGTTGTGGGACGACCATCGAGGTGGGAGACGGAAGTTGCTAAGCGCGGGCCGATGCGCTCGCCGGGGCATCCGGGCCACCACCGCGCGAAGGAGCGGGAGTTCTGGGACGAGATCGCCACGGGGAAGTTGCCGCGGGAGGCCGCAGACGCGGTGGGCGTGGCGCAGGCCGTAGGGCAGCGGTGGTTCCGCCACGCTGGCGGGATGACGCCGTACTCCTGGCCTGCTCCGTCGGGCCGGTACCTGTCGTTCGCGGAGCGTGAGGAGATCGCGATCCTCAACGCGCTCGGCAAGGGCGTTCGCGAGGTCGCGACTGCGCTCGGGAGGAGTCCGTCGACGATCTCGAGGGAGCTGCGACGCAACGCCGCCACCCGTGGCGGGAAGCTGGACTACCGGGCCTCGGTGGCGCAGTGGAAGGCGGAGCTGTTCGCCCGCCGGCCCAAGACCGCGAAACTCGCGGCGAACCAGAGGCTGCGTGAATACGTCGAGGACCGGCTGTCCGGTCACATCAGCAAGCCCGACGGCGTGATCGTCGCGGGCCCGGCTGCGCGGGAGTGGAAGGGTCTGAACAAGCCGCACCGGGAGGACCGGAGGTGGGCCAAGGCATGGAGTCCCGAGCAGATCTCCAACCGGCTCAGGGTCGAGTTCCCCGATGATGAGTCCATGCGGATCAGCCACGAGGCGATCTACCAGGCCTTGTTCATCGAGGCCCGCGGCGCGCTCAAGCGCGAGCTCGTCCTGTGCCTGCGCACTGGGCGCGCGCTGCGGATGCCTCGTGCCCGCTCCAAGCGGGTTGCCTGGGCGCACGTCACCGAGGACGTCCTGATCAGCGAACGGCCCGCCGAAGCCGAAGACCGGGCGGTCCCCGGCCACCACGAGGGCGACCTGATCATCGGCATCAACAGGTCCGCGATCGGGACCGTCGTGGAGCGCACAACGGGCTACACCACCCTTGTCCACCTGCCACGGGAGGAAGGCTGGCGTGAGCAGCCGATCGTGAAGAACGGCCCCGCCCTGTCCGGCTATGGCGCCATCTCGATGAACAAGGCACTCGCACAAGCGCTGGCTTCGATGCCCGACGACCTGAAGCGATCGCTGACCTGGGACCGCGGCAAGGAGATGTCGGCCCATGCGCAGTTCACGATCGAGACCGGGCTCAAGGTCTACTTCGCCGATCCCCGCAGCCCGTGGCAGCGCGGGACGAACGAGAACACGAACGGGCTGCTCCGGCAATACTTCCCGAAGGGGACAGATCTCTCGCGATGGGACGCCGCGGACCTGAGCGCCGTCGCCCACGCCCTGAACACCAGGCCGCGTAAGCGGCTCGGCTGGCGAACTCCGGCAGAGGCCTGGGACGAACACCTACGATCTATCGAACAACAACGTGTTGCGACGACCAGTTGAATCCGCCCTCTATCTCGCGGTCGGAGTGCTCTCTGGGCGAGCGCGGTGCTAGCTCGCGGGCCCGGGCTCTATCTCGCGAGCAGGGGGCCCTGGCTGACTTCCAGACGCCCCGTCACGCCGCGCGTCCGTGCGCAGCGTCACCGCGCCCGCGCCCGCCGCCAGCGCCGACGCCAGCAGCACCGCCACCTTCGCGCCCGCGGTGCGCTCCGACGTCGGGCCGTACGACAGCTCCGACACGAGCAGCGCCACCGTGAAGCCGATCCCCGCCAGCAGCCCGACCGGCAGCAGGTCGCGCAGGCCGACCCCGCGGGGCAGCCGCAGCGGCGTCCACCGCGTCACCAGCGCGACCGTGCCGAGCACCCCGGCCACCTTGCCCGCCACGAGGGCCACCACCACGGCGAGCACGACCGGTTGGAGCAGGGCCGAGCCACCGCCGTCGACCAGGTTCACGCCCGCCGCGAAGAACGCGAACACGGGCAGGGCCACCCCCTGCGACCAGGGCGCCACCCGCGACCCCCACCGCTCGGCCCGGGCCGAGCGCTCCCCGAACACGGGACGCGCCGGCACGAGGAGCCCGAGCGCCACCCCCGCGACCGTCGCGTGCACGCCGCTCGCGTGCAGCAGCCCCCACGCCGCCACGGCGAGCGGCGCCACCACCCACCACCGCGGACGCCGCGATCGCACCACCAGGCCCGCCAACCCGAGCGCCACGACAGCGCCGAGCAGCGGGAGCGCGTGCACCCCGCCGCTGTAGAACACAGCGATCACGAGGATCGCGAGCAGGTCGTCGACGACGGCGAGCGTCAGCAGGAACGTGCGGACCGCCGTCGGCAGCCCGCGCCCGAACACGGCGAGCACCGCGAGCGCGAAGGCGATGTCGGTCGCCGTGGGGATGGCCCACCCCCGCAAGCCGTGCGCGTCGCCGAGCAGCGTCTCCACCAGCACGAACGCGAGCGCGGGCATAGCCATGCCCCCGACGGCGGCGAGCGCGGGGACGCCCGCGTGGCGCGGGTCGCGCAGGGACCCGGCGACCAGCTCGTGCTTGAGCTCCAGCCCCACGGCGAGGAAGAAGACGGCGAGCAGGCCGTCGGCGGCCCACTGCGCGAGCGTGAGGTCGAGGTGCAGGGCGGCAGGCCCGAGGCGAAGCCCCGCGAGCGACGCGTACGCGCCGCGCCAGGGGGAGTTGGCCAGCAGCAGGCCGAGCAGGGCGGCGCCGAGCAGCAGCACGCCGCCGGAGGCGTCGCGGTCGAGCCAGGCGCGGAAGCGGGAGAAGGTCATGCGGGGGCCTCACGGGTCGACGGGGACGCCGGCGCTCCCGCCGGCGCCGCCGACCAGACTTCCCGGCTCGCCGCCCTCCAGGGTACCGAACTCAGGCGGTGGCAGCCTTGACCAGGGCGAGCAGCGCCTCCGCGTAGGCGTCGGCGGGGTTCTCGGAGTCGAAGACCTGCTCCGGGCGGCCGGGCACCTCGACCAGCACCTGGTACCAGCCCATCGTGGAGCGGGCCAGCGACCGGAAGGCCGGGCCGAGCAGGTCGCGCAGCTGGTCCTCGCGCGGCAGCCACAGGGCGTCCTCGATCCGCACCGAGTCGAGCGCCCACTCCGTGGTCCCGTTGAACCCGAGGATCGTGCCCGTCGGGTGGTCGTGCTTCTCGACCACCATGTCGCTGACGGTGAAGACGTCGTCCTCCTCGCGGGCCTCGGACAGCACGACGAACCGGTCACCGGCCGTCGGCTTCCACGCGAGACCCGCGTCCCGGAGCTGTTGCGCCACGTCGCGCGAGATCCCAGTCATGCCCCCATGCTGCACCCCGCCGGCCCGCGCCGGGGCCTGACGCCGTCGGGCGCCCTGCGAGTGAACATCGCGTGACATCTCGGCGACACACCCTCGAGGGCGTAGCCCTCGGAAGCACACCTTCGTAGTTTGGCGGGAGGGACGGCGCCCAGTCGTCCTCCGGGAGGCCAGCCCATCGTGTCGATGCACCGCGTCGGAGGGCCGGCACCGGCCCGACGGTACGAGGTCGTCCCAGGGACCGGTCGCCTGCCCCAGCTACCGAGTGCGCTGCCGCGCCGGAGGGAGCATCCCCGTGGACACCAACGAGACAACCGCTGCACAGGCCGACGGGCCTGACGGAGACGGACGCCGCACGTTCGTCGTCGACACCTCCGTCCTCCTGTCCGACCCGCGGGCGCTGTTCCGGTTCGCCGAGCACGACGTCGTGCTCCCGGTCGTGGTCGTGACGGAGCTCGAGGGCAAGAGGCACCACGCCGAGCTGGGCTACTTCGCCCGCTCGGCGTTGCGCATCCTGGACGAGCTGCGCATCCAGCACGGCCGCCTGGACCTGCCTCTGCCGATCGGTGACGCCGGCGGCACGCTGCGCGTGGAGCTCAACCACGTCGACCCGGCGGTGCTGCCGGCCGGGTTCCGGCTGGGCGACAACGACTCGCGGATCCTGGCCGTCGCGGCCAACCTCGCCTCGGAGGGGCGGCGCGTCACCGTCGTGTCCAAGGACCTTCCGATGCGGATCAAGGCGGCCGCCGTCGGGCTCGAGGCCGAGGAGTACAGGGCCGAGCAGGCCGTCGACTCCGGGTGGACCGGGATGAGCGCCATCGACTTGTCCGACGAACAGATGGGCCGCCTCTGGGAGGAGCAGGAGCTCGAGGTCGCCGACCTCGACCCCGGCGTCGTCGAGGCGGCGTCCCCGCTGCTGGTCCACACCGGGCTGGTGGTGCACTCACCGCGCGGGTCGGCGCTGGGGCGCGTGACCGCCGACAAGAAGGTGCGGCTGGTGCGCGGCGACCAGGACGTGTTCGGTGTGCACGGGCGGTCCGCGGAACAGCGCGTCGCCATCGACCTGCTGCTCGACGAGTCGATCGGCATCCTGTCCCTCGGCGGTCGCGCCGGCACGGGCAAGTCGGCGCTCGCGCTGTGCGCCGGGCTCGAGGCGGTCATGGAGCGGCGCCAGCACCGCAAGGTCGTCGTGTTCCGGCCGCTGTACGCCGTCGGCGGGCAGGAGCTCGGGTACCTGCCGGGCAGCGAGTCCGAGAAGATGAACCCGTGGGCCCAGGCGGTCTACGACACCCTCGGCGCGCTCGTCTCGCCCGAGGTGGTCGACGAGGTGGTGCACCGCGAGATGCTCGAGGTGCTGCCCCTGACGCACATCCGCGGGCGCTCGCTGCACGACGCGTTCGTCATCGTGGACGAGGCCCAGTCCCTGGAGCGCAACGTGCTGCTCACGGTGCTGAGCCGCATCGGCCAGAACTCGCGCGTGGTGCTCACGCACGACGTCGCGCAGCGCGACAACCTGCGCGTCGGCCGGCACGACGGCGTCGCGGCCGTGATCGAGAAGCTCAAGGGCCACCCGCTGTTCGCGCACGTGACCCTGACCCGCTCGGAGCGCAGCCCGATCGCGGCCCTGGTGACGGACATGCTGGAGACGCTGGAGGTGTGAGTCCGAGGCCCGCGAGATAGAGCGCTATCTCGCGGGCCAGGGCGCTATCTCGCGGCCGGTGGCTCTATCTCGCGGGGGTCAGCGGATCGTGAAGCGTGCCCGCAGCAGCGACTCCCCGCGGGACGACGGCCCCACCTGGAGCTCGAACGCTCCCGGCTCCACGACGCGCTCGCCGCGGGCGTCCACGATCGTGCACGCCGACGCCGGCAGCTCCAGCGGCACGGTCACCGAGGTGCCCGGGGCCACCTCGACCTGCGTGAACGCCTTGAGCTCGCGGTCGGCCCACGACGCCGACGTCACCAGGTCGCTCACGTAGACCTGCACGGTCTCGAGGGCGGGGCGGGTGCCCGTGTTCGTCAGGGTCACGTGCCCGCGCACGGTGGCCGACGCCGACAGCTCGGTCGCGTCGAGCTCCAGCGCGGAGTACTCGATCGTGGTGAACGACAGGCCGTCGCCGAACGCGAACGCCGGCGACTGCGTGAGGTCGGCGTACCGGTCGCCGTGCTGGCCGCGCACCTGGTTGTAGTACGTCGGCTGCTGGCCCACGTGCCGCGCGAACGAGATGGGCAGGCGCCCGCTGGGCTCGATCTCGCCGAGCAGCAGCTCGGCGATCGCCTGGCCGCCGCGCATGCCGGGGTTGGCGACCCACAGGATCGCCTCGGCCCCGAGCGCCGACGGCGGCAGCACCAGCGGCTTGGACGCGAGCAGCACCACGACCAGCGGCTTGCCGGTGGCGGCGAGCGCGTCGAGCAGCGCGACCTGCCCGCCGATCAGGTCGAGCGTCGCGGTGGAGCGGCCCTCGCCCACCAGCTCGATCCGGTCGCCCACGACGGCCACCACGTAGTCCGCGTCCGCCGCCGCTGCGACCGCCTCGGCGACCAGGTCGGCGTCCGGCGCGGCCGGCACCACGACCGGGGGTCGCGGCTGCCCGTCGGGGAAGAACGGGCCCTCGGGGTCCTCCTCGAGCGTGAGGATCTCGGCGCCGCGGGCGTGGGTGACCTCCCATCCGGCGGGCACGTGGGCGCGCAGCCCGTCGAGCACGGTGGTGATCATCTCGCGCGGGTGGCCGTCGGGGATCCAGCCGGCCTGGCCGCTGTTGCCGGCCCAGTCGCCGAGCTGCGTCTGGGCGTCGTCGGCGAGGGGCCCGACGACGGCGACCTTGGCGTCCGGCGCGGCCGGGAGCGGCAGCACGCCGGAGTTCTGCAGCAGCACCAGCGAGCGGCGCGCCACCTCGAGGTTGAGGTCCTGGTGCGACCCGAGCACGTCGGCGATCCGCTCGGGCGCGGGCCGGCGGCGGTCCTCGAACAGCCCGAGCTCGAACTTGAGCGTGAGGATGTGCGAGACGGCCTCGTCGAGCTCCTTCTCCTCGAGCAGCCCCAGCTCGATCGCCTCGAGCGCGCCCTCGAAGAACTGCGGCGTGGTCATCACCATGTCGTTGCCGGCCTTGACGGCTGCGGCCGCGGCGTGGGCGTGGTCGGGCTGCACCTTCTGCTCCCAGACCATGCGGCCCACGTTGTCCCAGTCGGTGATGAGCGTGCCGGTGTAGCCCCACTCGCCGCGCAGCACGTCGGTGAGCAGCCAGTCGTTGATGGTGATCGGCACGCCGTCGGTGGTCTGGTAGCCGAGCATGAACGTGCGGCAGCCCTCGCGGGCCACGCGCTCGAACGGCGGCAGGAACCAGGAGCGCAGCTTGCGCCGCGAGATGTCGGCCTCGGACGCGTCGCGCCCGCCCTGCGTCTCGGAGTACCCGGCGAAGTGCTTGGCCGTGGCGAGGATGGCCGTGGGGTCGGTGAGCCCGTCGCCCTGGTAGCCGCGCACGGCGGCCGAGGCGAGCTCGCCGATGAGGTGGGGGTCCTCGCCGAACGTCTCGTCGATGCGGCCCCAGCGCAGGTCGCGGGCGATGCACAGCACGGGCGAGAACGTCCAGTGGATGCCGGTGGCGGCCACCTCGACGGCCGTGGCCCGCGCCATGCGCTCCACGAGCGCCGGGTCCCAGGACGCCGCCATGCCCAGCTGCGTGGGGAAGATCGTCGCGCCCTCGAAGAACGAGTGCCCGTGGATGCAGTCCTCGCCGATCAGCAGGGGGATGCCCAGCCGGGTCTGGTCGGTGAGGTCGTGCGCCTGCAGCACGCGCTCGGGGGAGGTGTGCAGGATCGAGCCGACGTGCTTGTGCAGCACGTGGTCGACGACGTCGTCCCGCGCGTCGAGCTGGAGCATCTGCCCGACCTTCTCCTCGGCGGTCATGCGGCCGAGCAGGTCCGCGACGCGCTCGGCGACGGGCAGGGTGGGGTCCAGGTAGGGCAGGGCGGTCATGCGTGCAGCTCCTCGGAGGTGCCTGAGGTGGTCGGGGTCAGCGCGAGCTCCGGTGGCACGACGTCGCGGTCGTGCAGCAGGCACGCCACGCGCCGGGCGTCGGCGTCGGCGGGGACCGCCGTCGGGCGCAGCGTCGGGTGGATCGTCGCGCACTCGTCGAGCGCGAACGGGCACCGGGGGCGGAACGGGCACCCGGCGCTCGGCGCGGCGAGGTCCGGCGGCGAGCCGGGGATGCCTCCCAGTGCCCGCTTGGGCCCGTGCAGCGGCGGGAACGAGCTGAGGAGCCCGCGGGTGTAGGGGTGGCGCGGCCGACGGTACAGGTCCTGGGCCGGACCCTCCTCGACGATCTCGCCGGCGTACATGATGGCGATCCGGTCGGCGATCTCGATGAGCAGCGACACGTCGTGCGTGATGAAGATGACCGAGAACCCGAGCCGCTCGCGCAGCTCGGAGATCTGCTCCACGATCTGCCGCTGCATGACGACGTCGAGCGCCGTCGTCGGCTCGTCCATGATGAGCAGCTGCGGTTCCAGGGCCAGGGCCATGGCGATCATGACGCGCTGGCGCATGCCGCCGGACAGCTGGTGGGGGTAGGACCGCAGGCGGTCGGCGGAGATGCCGACCATGTCGAGCAGCTCGGCGGCGCGGTCGTGGCGGGCGCGGGCGTCCATGTGCGGGGCGTGCGCCTTGATGGCGTCGGTGAGCTGCCGCTCCACCCGGTACACCGGGTTGAGGGAGTTCATGGCGCCCTGGAACACGATCGCGGTGTCTGTCCAGCGGCCGCGGCGCAGCTCCTCGTCGTTCATCCGGAGCAGGTCGCGGGTCTGGCCGTCCTTGCCGGTGACCAGCACCTCCCCGCCCGTGATGAGGCCCGGGGGCGGCAGCAGGCGCGTGGCCGCGTACGCGAGCGTCGACTTGCCGCAGCCGGACTCGCCGGCCAGGCCGAGCACCTGCCCGCGCTCGAGCGTGAGGTCGACGCCGCGCAGCACCTTGACCGGGTCGGAGCCGTACCCGTACTCGACGCTGAGGTCGCGGATGTCGAGGATCAGGTCGTTCATTCAGGCCGCCTTGCCGTCGAGGAGGGACTCGCGCACCACGGGCGTGAACCCGACGCGGGCGCGGATGCCCCGCTTGCGCAGCGTCGCCGCGTTCATGCCCGTCGACCGCAGGCGCGGGTTGACGAACTCGTCGATGCCGAAGTTCACGAGCGCGAGCGCCATGCCGAGCAGCGCGACGCACAGGCCGGCGGGGACGAACCACCACCAGGCGCCCTGCTGGAACGCGCCGGACGACTGCGCCCAGTACAGGACCGTGCCCCAGTTCCAGTCGGACAGGGACGCGACGCCGATGTACGCGAGCGTGACCTCCGAGAGCACGGCCGCGATGACGGTGCCGATGAACGTCGAGGCGATGATCGCCGTGAGGTTGGGGATGATCTCGAACAGGATCACCCGGAACCGGGACTCGCCCATGGCCCGGGCGGCCTCGACGAAGTCGCGGCCGCGCAGCGAGAGCGTCTGGGAGCGCAGCACTCTCGCGCCCCACGCCCAGCCTGTCAGGGCGATGACCAGCACGATCGTCCACTCGGAGTTCGAGCGCACCTGCGCCGTGATGATGATGATGAGCGGCAGCGCCGGGATCACCAGGAAGATGTTCGAGAGCATCGACAGGGACTCGTCGCCCGCCCCGCCGAGGTACCCGGCGGTGACGCCCACGATCACGGCCACGACCGTGGCGATGATGCCCGCGGCGAAGCCGACGATCATGACGCCCCGGGTGCCCACGAGCAGCTGGGAGAAGATGTCCTGCCCCGTCTGCGTGGTGCCCAGCCAGTGGTCCCCGCCGGGGCCGGCGAGGGCGTTGTTGGGGTCGACGGCGTTCGGGTCGAACGGCGCGACCCACGGCCCGACGATCGCGAGCACCGTGAAGAACGCGAGGATCGCGAGCCCGGTGAACGACTTGGCGTTGCGCAGGAACACGAGCTTCTTGCGTCCGGCTGAGACGTCGAGCGGCAGCGTGGCGACCTGTTCTGAGGCCGCCGCGGTGTTGGCCACGGCCATCGTCATCCCTCCTGTCGGGTGCGCGGGTCGAGAAGGACGTAGACGACGTCGGCGATGATGTTGGCCGCGAGCACGGACAGCGTGATGACCAGGAAGATGCCCTGCATCAGCGGGTAGTCCTTGGCGCCGACGGCCTGGAAGAGCGTGAACCCGATGCCCTGGTAGCTGAACACCTGCTCCATGACGAGCGTGCCGGACACCACGAACCCGAGGGACAGGGCGAACCCGGAGATCTGCGGCAGCACCGCGTTGCGGGCGGCGTAGCCCACCATGACCACACGGTTGGGCAGGCCCTTGGCGTGCGCGACGGTCACGTAGTCCTCGGAGGAGACGGTGACCATCATGTTGCGCATCGAGAGGATCCAGCCCGCCACCGAGGAGATCACGATGGTGAGCGCGGGCAGCACGGCATGGCTGATCACGGACCCGAGGAACTGCCACGAGAAGCCCGGGATGAGCCCGGCCTCGTAGCTGCCGGAGAACGGCAGCACCTGCCACGTGACGCCGAACAGCGTGATGGCCAGCAGGCCGATCCAGAAGTAGGGCACCGACGAGAAGAACGTCGTCGCCGGGATCAGCAGGTCGGCGCGCGTGCCGCGGCGCCAGCCCAGGAACGTGCCGAGCGACGTGCCGAGCAGGAACGCGATGATCGTCGCGACGCCCACCAGGCCGACCGTCCACGGCAGCGTCTGCGCGATGACCTCGGAGACCGGGGTGGGGAACCGCGCGAACGAGATGCCCAGGTCGCCGCGGAACAGCTGGCCCCAGTACTCGACGTACTGCTGCCAGATGCTGGTCTTCTTGTCGAGGCCGAACAGCACGTACAGGGACTGGACGGCGTCGGCGCTCAGCTGGCCCTGGTACTTGATCATGAGCGACTGCACCGGGTCGCCGGGCATGAGCCGCGGGATGAAGAAGTTGAGCGTCACCGCCACCCAGGCGGTGAGCACGTAGAACACGACACGGCGGACGAGGCCCTTCATGCGCGCACCTCCGTCCGGGCGTCCATGGTGGGGGCGCCGGGCTCGTCGGAGTAGATCCAGCAGGCCGCCTCGCGGCCGTCGCCGGCGTCCATGAGCTCGGGCGTGCGCGTGCGGCACATGTCGTTGGCGAACGGGCAGCGCGGGTTGAACCGGCAGCCCGGGGGCGGGTCGATGAGGCTCGGCGCCTCGCCGCGGGCACCGGTGCGCACGGCGGGGTTGTCCGGGTCGGGGGCCGAGCGCACCAGCAGCTGCGTGTAGGGGTGCGCCGGGTGCTGCGTCACCGTCTCGGAGTCGCCGCGCTCGATGATGCGCCCCGCGTACATCACGTGCGTCTCGTCGGCGAAGTACCGCGCGGAGGCGATGTCGTGCGTGATGTAGAGGATCGCGATGCCGAGGTCGTCCCGCAGCTCCTTGAGCAGGTTGAGGATGCCCAGGCGGATCGACACGTCGAGCATCGAGATGGGCTCGTCGGCAAGCAGCACGCGGGGCGACGCCGCGAGGGCGCGCGCGATCGCGATGCGCTGGCGCTGGCCGCCCGAGAGCTCGTGGGGGAACTTGTCGATGTACCGCCGGGCCGGCGTCAGCTGGACGCGCTCGAGCAGCGCCTCGACGGCGCGGTCGGCGGCGTCGCCGCGCACCTTCTGGTGGATCCGCACGGCCCGGCCCAGGATGTAGCGCACCGTGTGGATGGCGTTGAGGGACCCGAACGGGTCCTGGAAGATCATCTGGACCTGGTTGCTGTACGCGCGCAGGCCGCGCGAGCCCTTGACGGTCGACGACGCGCCGTCGAGCTCGATGTCGCCGCCCGTGCGGGCGACCAGCTGGGACAGCAGCCGTGCGATGGTCGACTTGCCCGACCCGGACTCGCCCACGAGGGCGAGGACGGATCCGGGGCGCAGGTCGAGGTCGACGCCGTCGACGGCGTGGACGGCCCCGCGGCGGCCCACGGGGAAGTGCTTGGTGAGGCCGACGGCCCGCAGGACGGGGGATGCGGCGGGTCCGGGCGAGCCGGTGCTCATCGGACGGACCTCCTTCGAGGCAGAGCGAGGTGGGCGCGGGTGCGCCGCGGGGTCACCGCGACGCACCCGCGTCTGTCGGAGACGTTCGTCAGCTGACCGGCTTGAGCTTGGTCAGGATGAGCGAGGCGGCCGGCAACGTCATGTTGATGTCGGCGTACGGGTCGGCCTTGGTGGGCCATCCGGTGAAGTACTTCTCCGAGTACTGGCCCCAGCTCGGGCGCTCGAGGACGGGCGCGACGGGGGCCTGGTCGATGAGCACGCCCTGGACGGTCTCCAGCGCGGCCGTGCGGGCGGCGTCGGTGGTCGCGGAGGCGTACGCGGCGAGCGCGTCCGTCGCCTCCTTCGAGTCGAACTGCCCGAAGTTGTAGACGGCCTTGCCGTCCGGCGGGTTGAGGTAGGTGCCGTTGAGCATGTCGCTGTACGTGTCGTACGGCGTCGAGCCGCCGTCGGTCCAGTGCAGGGCGGCGTCGAAGTCGCCCGAGGCGAGCGAGGCGCCCCACTGGTCGGCCGTCGGGTTGTCGATCTTGGCGTCGATGCCCAGCTGCTTCCACGAGGCCGCGATGATCTGCAGCTCCGCGTCGTAGTCGTTCCAGCCGGCGGGGTCGGTCAGCGTGACGGAGACGGGCTTGCCGCTCTTGTCCTTGAGCGCCGTGCCGACGCCCGTGTACCCGGCCTGCGTGAGCAGCGCCTTGGCGCCGGCGAGGTCGACCTTGTACTCCTGGCCCTGGTACTTCGGGGCGACGAAGGAGGCGCCCGACGCGGGCATGCCCGTGACGGAGGTCAGCGGGGCGGCGGCACCGGTGGAGCCGTTGTCGGAGAGCTGCTTGCGGTCGATCACCATGGTGGCGGCCTTGCGCAGGTTCACGTCCGAGAACGGGCCCTTCGTGCTGTTGTACCAGAGGGCGTCGATGCCCAGGCCCGAGGGGAACCAGGAGACGTACTTCGGGTCCTTGGCGTCGAACACCTTGGCGTAGTTGGCGATGTAGCCCCAGCCCCACTGCACGTCGCCGGCGACGAGAGCGTTGGTCAGCGCCGTGTTGTCGCTGAACTCCTGGTACTGGATCTTGGCGACCTTGGGCGTGCCGCCCCAGTAGTCCTTGTTGGCGCCGAGCACGACGGCCTGGGAGGTCCAGCTGGTGAGCGTGTAGGGGCCCGTGCCGACCGGCTTCTGGTTGAGGTCGGTGGTGGGGTCGGCGATCTTCGACCAGATGTGCTTCGGCACGATGAACAGGCCGTAGACCTTGTTCGTGTTGACGAACTGCGAGGAGTCGAAGGTGACGACGACGTCCTTGCCGTTCACCGCGACGCTCTTGTACGGCAGGTTCTCGGTGTTGAGCGCCTTGTTGTCGATGCGCATCTGGATCGAGTAGGCGATGTCGTCGGCCGTCAGGGGCTGGCCGTCCGACCACTTCACGTTGTCACGGGTGGTGAAGGTGACCTGCGTGTAGTCGTCGTTCCACTTGTAGGCCGAGGCGAGCCACGGCTCCGGCTTCTGCGTGGGGTCGATCGTGTTCGGCTGGACCAGCGGCTCGTAGATCGCGAACGCGTAGCCCATGGTGCGGGCCGCCGAGGACCCCAGGAAGGGGTTCGAGTTGTTGCTCTGCGGGCCGTCGGGCTTGCCGAAGGCGAGCACCTTGCCGGAGGCGTTCCCGCCGCCGGACGAACCGTTCCCCGATGCCCCGCCGCTGCACCCGGCGAGGGCGAGGGCCCCGGTGACCACGAGGGCCAGCGCGGCCATCCCGCGAGTCTTCTTCATCGATGCGCCTCCTTGCGCTCCATGTGCTGTCGCCTGGCCGTCGTCGACGGCGACCCGGCCTGTGCGCTCGACGTGAGCGCTGACGAGTGGGATGTTACTCACCGGTAAGCAAGTGGAAGGAGACGGAATGTGTCACAGTTGAATCACGGTTCCCGGCAGGGCGTACGCTCGCCTCTCATCACGTTCCCCTTACTGGCAGGACTGCAACGTCGATGAGCGCCACCCGGCCGAAGTCCGGCCCCCGTCCCGAGACCCTCGAGCGGCGTCGCGAGATCCTGCGCGCGGCGACCGAGACCTTCGGCGCCAAGGGCTACAACAGGGGCCCGCTCACGGAGATCGCCGAGAAGGTGGGCATGACCCACGCGGGGATCCTCCACCACTTCGGGTCCAAGAACGAGCTGCTGCTCGAGGTGCTCCAGTACCGCGACGACACCGACGTCGCCGAGCTGCCCGACCACCACATCCCCGACGGCGCCGACCTGTTCCGGCACCTGGTGCGCACCGTGCGGCTCAACGCGCTGCGCGCCGGCATCGTCCAGGCGTACGCGGTGCTCTCGGCGGAGTCGGTCACCGACGACCATCCCGCGCGCGCGTTCTTCGAGCAGCGCTACGCCACCCTGCGGGCCGAGGTGGCCCACGCGTTCCGGGCGATGTGCCAGGAGGCCGGCGTCGAGGCCCCGGACACGGTCGACAAGGCCGCCGCATCGATCCTGGCCGTCATGGACGGGCTCCAGGTGCAGTGGCTGCTCGACCCCACGGCCGTGGACCTGGCGCAGGCGAGCGAGTTCGCGATCGAGGCGGTCGTGGCACAGGTGCTCACCCCGCGGCCGACCCCGCTCTGACCGGGCTCAGCCGAGCCTGACCACCTGACGGGTGCCGCTGCGCGCCGCCTGCCGCTCCCACGCGGCCGTCACCTGGTCGAGCGGGCACTCCTGGTACTCCACCGCGATCGTGCCCGCGGCCGCGTGGCCCAGCACGGCGTCCAGGGCCGCGCGGCGCTGCGCGGGCGTGATCGCGTTGTTCGTGTAGCCGAGCACGCTCGCGTGCCGCGAGCGCAGTGCCGCGGAGTCGACCGTCAGCGAGGCCCCGGCCTCCGAGCCCAGGTTCACCAGCCGCCCGCCGGGCGCCAGGGCGAGCACGCCCGCCGTGCCGGGCACGCCGGCCAGCGGGTCGACGACGACGTCGGCCTCCCCGCCCAACGCCTCGCGGAGCCGCGCGGCGAGGGAGGCGGGCTCGTCGTCGTCGTGCAGCGGCACGACGACGTCGGCGCCTGCGTCGGCGGCACGGGCGCGCGCGGCGTCGCTCCGGGCGGCGCCGACCACCCGGGACGCCCCGAGCGCCCGGGCGGCCTGGACGGCGACCTGCCCGACGATCCCGCCCGCGCCGAGCACGACGACGCGCTCGCCCGCGGCCAGGCGCGCGGAGTCCGTGAGCATCATCCAGGCGGCCACTGCGGAGAGCCCGAGCGCGGCGGCCTGGACGGGCGCGACGCCCTCGGGCAGGGGGACCAGGTCGCCGTCGGCGACGGAGCAGAGCTCGGCGAGACTGCCGTCGCCGGGGCGCATCCCGGCGTCGGTCGAGAACCAGACGGCGGCGCCGTCGGGCGTGCGGCCGACACCCTGGACGCCGGGCACGTAGGGCGTGGCGGGGACGCCGAAGTACGACGTGCCGCTGGCCGCGAGCAGGTCCAGCGGGGCGATGGGCGCGGCCTCGACGCGCACCAGCGTGCGCCCTGGCGCGACGGGCGGGTCGGGGTGCTCCGTGACGGCCGGTGCGACCCCGGGAAGGGTGATGACGGCGGCTCTCATGAGACGTAGTGTGACTTGGCGGACAAGTGTCCGCCAGACGGATGGTTGATGGGGTAGGCCTGCGACGACGGAGGATCCGATGACCAGCAACCCTGTGCCCGAGCCGGGCCGCCCGATCGTCTTCCGGGGCGGCACCGTGCTGACCATGGACGACTCGCGGACGGTGCTCCACGACGCCGACGTCCTGGTGGTGGGCACCGACGTCGCCGCCGTGGGGCCGCACCTCGAGGTGCCGGAGGGCACCGTCGAGGTCGACGCCTCAGGCGGCATCGTCATGCCCGGCATGATCGACACGCACCGGCACCTGTGGCAGACCGCCATGCGCGCCTACGGCGCCGACTGGACGCTCACGCAGTACTTCGTGTGGAACTACCTCAGCTACGGCAAGCTGTTCCGCCCGCAGGACATCTACGCCGGCGACCTGCTCGGCGCGCTCGAGGCGATCGACGCCGGCGTGACCACCACGGTCGACTGGTCGCACAACCTGCAGACCACCGACCACGCCGAGGCCGCCGTCGACGCCCTGCGCTCGACGCCGGGCCGGTTCGTGCTCGCCTACGGCAACATCCAGGCCGGCCCGTGGGAGTGGTCGACGCGGCCGGAGCTCGCCGACTTCGTCGACCGGCGCGTGCCGCGCGACGAGATGTTCGGCTTCCAGCTCGCGTTCGACGTCACCGGCGACCCGGCGTTCCCGGAGAAGGCGGCGTACGAGGCCGCTCGCGAGCTCGGCGCCAAGGTCACCACGCACGCCGGCGTCTGGGGCGCCACCAACGACGACGGCATCCGGCTCGCCTACGAGAACGGGTTCATGACCGAGGGCAACGTCTACGTGCACGCGGCGACCCTCTCGGCCGACTCGTACCAGCGCATCGCCGGGACCGGCGGGTACGCGTCGGTGTCCGCGGAGTCGGAGTCGAGCTGCGGGCAGGGCTACCCGTCGAGCTGGTCCATCCGCAAGTACGGCATCCCGATCTCGCTCTCCAACGACACGTCCGTGTGGTGGAGCGGCGACGGGTTCTCGGCCATGCGTGCCACGCTCAACGCCGACCGGGCGCGCGAGCACCACGAGGCGCACGCCTCCGGCGACACGGTCACGAACATCGCGCTGCGCTGCGAGGACGTCGTCGGGTGGGCCACCCGGGGCGGGGCCGACGCGCTGGGGCTGGGCTCCGTCGTCGGCAGCCTGCAGCCGGGGCGGCGCGCCGACGTGGTGCTGGTGCGCAACGAGGACTCGCCCGTGATGTTCCCGCTCATCAACCCCTACGGGCACGTCGTCATGCAGGCGCAGCGCGGGGACGTGCAGGCCGTGCTGGTGAATGGCAAGGTGGCCAAGTGGGACCACCGGCTCGTGGGCGTGGACCTGGGCGCCGCCCGGCGCGCGGTCGACGAGACGGTCGAGTACCTGCGCGGCCAGCTCGGCGAGGAGGAGTGGGTCAAGGGCATGAACCCCGAGATCCCCGAGTCGAAGGTGCTGGACAACCCGTACACCTACACCGACTACGCGAGCGCAGACACGCACCGCACGAGCACGGAGTGAGCCCATGCTGACCGAGGTGGCCGACGGCGTCTGGGTGCGCCAGAGCGAGTGGGTCTGGAGCAACGCGGTCGTGGTGGCGGGGGAGGACGGCCTGGTGCTGGTCGACCCGGGTATCGCCGGCTCCGACCTCGAGCAGCTCGCCGACGACGTCGACCGCCTGGGCCGGCCTGTGGTGGCCGGGTTCTGCACCCACCCGCACTGGGACCACCTGCTGTGGCACGCACGGTTCGGCGACGTGCCGCGCTACGCCACCGCCGGCGCCGCCCAGGCCGCCGCCGACGCCCGGGAGCGCGCGCAGGCGATGGCGGCCGAGAGCGCCGACGACGTGCCCCTCGACCTGGTCGCGCTGCTGACCCCGCTGCCCGCCGACGGCACCCCGATCCCGGGCGAGGTCGTCGCGCACGACGCCCACGCCGTCGGCCACGCCGCCCTGCTGCTCGCCGACCGCGGCGTGCTGGTCGCGGGCGACATGCTCTCCGACGTGCTGATCCCGCTGCTCGACCCGTGGCGGCCCGGCCAGGTGCCCGCGTTCGAGGCGGCGCTCGACCGGCTGGGCGAGGCCGTGCAGCAGGTCGACGTCGTGATCCCCGGCCACGGCTCCGTCGCCCGGGGCCCGGACGGCGCGGCCCGCCTGGCGGCCGACCGCGCCTACATCGAGGCGCTGCGGACGGGCACCGACCCGGTGGACGCGCGCCTCGACCAGGACTGGCTCGCCGGCCCGCACCACGGGAACCTCGAGCGGGTGCGGCAGGACGCCGGCTGAGCCGCCTCAGATCGCGACGCTCGGGTACTCCTTGCCCACCCAGTGCTGCAGCTTCGCCGCGAACTCGCGCTGGAACGACAGCGGGCCGCTGCGTGTGGCGTACTCCTCGTCGTAGAGGGCGATGAAGATCGTCAGGTTGAGGAAGAAGTGCGCGCCGTGCTCGAACAGCCACACGTAGTCGTGGTGGACCAGCGCCGCGCGCTCCTCGTCGGTGAGGTCCAGGCACGTGGACCGCTCGGCGTCGCTGAGCCAGCAGCCCACCTCCTTCTCCCACTTCTCGAGGCAGCCCTCCGGGTCCTCCTTGTACTGCCGCAGCCACTCCGGGTCGCGGTCGACCGTGTAGAGGAACTTGTCGACGTAGTACGTGCTCATGGAGCCACCGCCTCGAGCTCGTGAAGATTCTCCGCCAGCGACCGGACGGGAGCGCCGTCGGGCACGCCGTTCGCGTACCAGGTCAGGTACATCTCCCGGGTGTGGAACAGGTCGAGCTCGTCGATGTAGTCGGCGACGGCGTCGGGCCCGGCCACGCCGAGCATGAGGATGAGGTCCATGAACCCGGCTGTCGCGTTGCCGGCCGCGCTGAGGGACTCGTGCGTGACGTTCTCCAGGATCGCGTCGATGTTGCCCGTGGCGAGCCACTCGATGGCCTTGCGGTCGAACTCCGGGTCGGGGCCGTGCTCGCCGAACTGCCGCGGGCCGCCCAGCTCGAGCGACAGGTGGCCGGTGCCGATCGCGGCGACCTTGAGGTGCGACGGGTAGGCGTCGATGACCTCCCGGATGGCCCGCCCGAGCTGGTAGAAGCGCCGCGGCGACGGCATGGGCGGCGCGAAGATGTTCGTGTAGACGGGCACGACCGGCAGGTCCGCCTGGGGCCGCGTCGTGATGATCGGGCAGACGATCGAGTGGTCGATCTTGAGCTCGTGGCTGAACGCCATGTCGAAGTCCCGGTCCAGGAGGCCCTGGAGCAGGTATCCGGACAGCTCGGTGTGGCCCTGGAGCACGTAGGTGGGCAGCCCGAACTCGCGGACCTCGTTGTAGAACGTCGCGTCGTAGCGCGGCGCCTTGCCCACGAGGAACTGCGGGTAGCCGTCCAGGAAGAACTGGTGGAAGTGGTCGGCGCCCACCATGACCAGCACGTCCGGGTTCGCGGCCGTCAGCGTCTCCCGGTAGGCCTCCACCTTGGCCTGCCAGGCCGCGGCGAACGGCGGCCGCTCGGCCGGCGGCGACGTCGTGGCCTTGTAGTAGAAGGGGTGGTGCGTGCTTGCGAGCACGGCGGTGAGCTCGGCCATCATGCTCCTTCGGGGGGGAGGTACTCGGCCGCGCCTTCGACGGCCGCGAAGATGCGCCCGGCGATCGGGCGGCGGACCTCCTCGGCGAGCTGGCCGAGCAGGCCCGCGGTGCGGGCCAGCAGCGCGAACCCGCGCAGCAGCTCCACGGGCAGGCCCAGGTCTGCGAGCGCGGCGCCCACGGCGCCGGCGCCGTTGAGCGGCAGGTCCTTGCCGAGGGTCTCGCGGGCGACGCGCCCGACGGCGGCGAACAGGCGCAGGTGCGGGCCCACCTGGCCCTCCTCCTGGGCGACGGCGTACAGCCGTGGGACACGCGGGTCGCCCTGCTTGTGCAGGTGGTGGCCCAGGCCCGGCACCTTGCCGCCCGCGGCGGCGCGGGCCCGGACGGCGTCGGCGGCCAGGGCGTCCCAGGCGGCGTCGCCGTCGCCCTCGGGGAGCGTGCCGGCCGCACGCGCCTTCGTGACGGCGTCGGCCAGGAACGCCCCCGTGTCCTCGGTGACGCCCAGGAACCGCGAGCCGCCGCCCAGCAGGCCCGCCGCGAGCGCGCCCTGGAGGGCGTCGGGCGCGGAGAGGTAGGTGAGGCGGGCGGCGATGGCCGTCGGCGTGAACCCGTGGTCGGCGAGCGCGACCAGGCACGCCTCGAACACCCGGGTCTGCTGCGGCGTCGGCCGCTGCAGCGTGACCAGCCAGAACGCGAGCTCGCCGAAGCCGACCGAGCCGATGAGGTCGTCGGCGAGGTCCTGGCCGAGCAGCGTGATCTGCGTGGTGGTCGAGACGCCGAGCGAGGTCGGGTACGTCATGGCGCGGACTCCTCGTCGGGGACGGACGGCAGGGACGCCGACCGCGGCCCGGCCAGCCAGGCGCGCACCTCGTCGGTGTGCTCGCCCAGCCCGGGCGGCGGAATCTCGTAGCGGGGCGCGCTCGCGGAGTAGTCGAGGGGGTGGCGCACGCCGGGCACCGCGCGCTCGCCGCGCCCGACGTCGACCACGGGCTCCAGCCCGAGCTTGGCCGCGTGCTCGACGCCCTGGGCGATCGACGCGATGGGGCCGCAGGGGACGCCGGCCTCGGTGAGCAGGTCGAACCAGGCGGTGGCGGGCTTGGTGCGTAAGCGCTCCTCGAGCAGGGGCCGCAGCTCCTCGCGCCGCGCGGTGCGGCCCGCGTTCTCGGCGAAGCGCGGGTCGTCGGCCACCTCGGGGACGCCCAGCACCTCGGCCAGGCGGCGGAACTGGGCGTCGTTGCCGGCCGCGACGATGAGGTCGTCGTCGGCGGTGGCGAGCGCCTCGTACGGGAACAGGCTGGGGTGCGCGTTGCCCATGCGCGTGGGGGTGACACCAGCGCCGACGTAGGCCATCGTCTGGTTGACCAGGCCGCTCATCGCCGAGGCCATGAGCGACGCCTCGACGTGCTGGCCACGGCCCGTGCGGTCGCGGTGCCGCAGCGCGGCGAGGATCCCGATGGTCGAGTGCAGGCCGGCCATGACGTCGAACACCGAGATGCCCGCGCGGTACGGCGGGCCGCCGGGGTCGCCCGTGAGGCTCATGAGGCCGCTCATCGCCTGGACGATCAGGTCGTAGCCCGGCAGCGCCGCGCCCTGGGCCGTGCCGAACCCGCTGATCGAGGAGTAGACGATGCCCGGGTTGGTCGCGGCGACGGAGTCGTAGTCCAGCCCGAACTTCGCCAGGCCGCCGGGGCGGAAGTTCTCTACCAGCACGTCGGCGCGGGCGGCGAGCTCGCAGGCGGCGTCGCGGTCGGCGTCGTCGCGCAGGTCGAGCACCACGGAGCGCTTGTTGCGGTTCACGGCGGCGTAGTACGTGCCGACGCCGTCGGGCCGCACCGGCGGCACCCACGTGCGCGTGTCGTCCCCGGTGGGGGACTCGACCTTGACGACGGTGGCGCCCAGGTCTCCGAGCAGCATCGTCGCGTACGGGCCGGCGAGCACGCGCGAGAAGTCGGCGACGAGGACGCCGTCGAGCAGGCGCTCGTCGAGGATGTCCGCCTGGCGGACGGATGTCCGGATCGGGCTCATGCCCCTAGGGTTTGCTCAGGCGCGGTGGCGTGTCAAGGGCTGCTGCAGGGGGAGGGGACATGGCGCAGGAGCGCGGGCCGGACTTCATCGAGGCGCTGTCGCGCGGGCTGGACGTGCTGAGCAGCTTCTCGGCCGCGCGGCCGTCGGCGTCGCTCAGCGAGGTGGCGCAGGCCACCGGCCTGGCCCGCCCGACGGCGCGGCGCATCCTGCTGACCCTGTCCGAGCTCGGCTACGTGCGGGCCTCCGACGGCGTCTACTCGCTGACGCCGCGCGTGCTCGACCTCGGCACCGCCTACGTCGGGTCGCTCGGCCTCTGGGACCTGGCCCGCCCGCACATGGAGGACCTGGTCGCCCAGACGCACGAGTCGTCGTCGATGGCCCAGCTCGACGGGTCCGACATCCTCTACGTCGCCCGCGTGGCCGTGCACAAGCTCATCGCGCTGCGGGTCGAGATCGGCACACGCTTCCCCGCGCTGCGCACGTCGCAGGGCAAGGTGCTGCTGGCGGGCCTGCCGCCGGCGGCGGTGCGCGCGGCCCTCGAGGTCCCGTCGCGCTCGACGGTGCCCGCCCTGCCCGTCCCGCCCGACGACGAGCTCGCGGAACTTCTCGCCCACGTGCGCGAGCAGGGCTGGGCCTCGGCCGACGAGGAGCTGGCGGCCGGCGTGCGGTCGGTCGCGGTGCCGGTCCACGACGCGTCGGGCCGCGTGCTCGCGACCATGAACGTCACGGTCCATGCGGCCGAGACCAGCATGGACACCCTGCTGAACCACCACCTGCCCCTGCTGCGCCGGGCGGCGGAGGGTCTCGAGGCCGACTGGGCCCGGCGAGCCAGGCTGCCGATCGAGGCGGCTCCGCAGGGCTCGGCGCGCTGACGCCTCGCTACGCCGCCGACACGGCGGTGGCGGGCGTGCTCGGACCGGGAGCCAGACCCGTCAGGAGGCGATCCCCTCCGGGGGGCGATCGTTCGGCCTGCCCTCGCGGCCGTCAGTCCTGGGGCTGTGGCCGTCGGCGTCGCCGGTACTGGTGCACCAGCAGCACCGCCACGAGACCGGCGGCCGCGCCGACGGCGGTGTCGGACGCGCGGTCCAGCGCCAGCGTGCCCGGGTCGGCAGGAGCGCCGAGCGTCGTCATGAGCAGCGCCATCGGGGCGATGAGCATCTGCGCGAGCCCGTAGTGGCGCCCGACCACCACCTCGGTGGCGACCTGCAGCACGACGACGACGGCCGCCGTCGTCCAGAACCCGGGGTGCACCGACAGCAGCGGGTACGCCACGGCGAGCGCGCCGACCACGGTGCCGGCGGCGCGCTGCAGCGCCCGCACCGCCATGTGCCGGGCGGTGGCGCCCTGCAGCACTGCGGTCGAGCCCATGACCGCCCACGAGGCGTGGCCGAACCCGAGCGCGGTCGCGGCGAGCGACGCCGCCAGCCCGCCGGCGAGGACGCGTGCGGTGGCGAGCCGCCACCCGGGGCCACGGAGCGCGGCGCGCGCCTGGGCTCGCAGGGTGGTCCGCTCTGGCAGGTCGACGTCGCGCGTGCCGGTCCCCGGGTGGAGCGACGCGGTCAGGAGGCGGAGCTGCTCGGCCAGGATCAGGGACTCCGGCCGGGTGCGGCGCCACGAAGCGTCGTCCGCGAGCGCGGCACGGGCGGTGGCGAGCGCGGTGTCGGCGGCTGCCCGGCTCGCCGGGTCGCCCGTCCGCAGGGCCGCCCCGACAGCCACGCCGGCACGACGCACGGCCAGCCGCGCGGGTGCCGTCGGCCGCACCAGGACGCCGGCCATGCACACGACCCACGCGAGGGCCGCCCCGCCCGCGCCGGCGAGGGTGCGCGGGAGCAGGTCGGCGAGAGCGGGCGCGCCGGCCACGCCGGCACCCGCGCAGAAGACGACGATCGTCGCCCCCGGGGGTCCCGTCCGGAGCAGCAGCACGAGCGCCGTCGCGCCTGCGGCCAGGCCTGCCATGAGCGCGAACGTCGCGACGGCGGGCACGCCGAGGGCAGCGACCAGCGTGAACACGGCGATGGCCCCGACCATGACGGTGGCCACCAGGGCGAGGACGGAGGCGCGGCGGCGGTAGGTGTCGTACCGGCCGAACAGGGAGGTCAGCGCCCCGAGCGCCGCGAAGGCGGAGAGCTCGCGGTGCCCGGCGAGCGCCGGTACCACGATCGCGACCCCCGCGGCGAGGCCGACACGCAGGGCGGCGGCGACGGTGGCGTCGGCGCGACGCACGCGCAGGGCGTCGCGGACGACACCGGGGTGCAGCACCTCCCGCACGGCCGACGAGACAGGGGACGGGGCGGGGGCGACTGAGGACGACATGCTTGCCTCAGTCTACCGATTCACCCCGTCCCCCGGCAGGGGACGTGCGTCACGCCTGCGGCGGCACCGTCATCTTCAGCACGTCGAGGGCGGCGTCGAGCTGCTCCTCGGTGACCTCGCCGCGCTCGACGAAGCCCAGCGCCACGACGGCCTCGCGAACCGTGACGCCCTCCTTGACCGAGTACTTCGCCACCTTCGCGGCGGCCTCGTACCCGATCACGCGGTTGAGCGGCGTGACGATCGACGGCGACGACTCGGCGTAGGCGCGCGCCTTCTCGACGTTCGCGGTGATCCCCGCGACCGTCTTGTCGGCCAGCACGCGGCTCGCGTTCGCCAGCAGGCGGATCGACTCGAGCACGCCCTGCGCGATCACCGGGATCTGCACGTTGAGCTCGAACGCGCCGCTCGCCCCGGCCCATGCGACGGTGGCGTCGTTGCCGATGACGCGCGCGCACACCATGAGCACGGCCTCGGGCACCACCGGGTTGACCTTGCCCGGCATGATCGAGCTGCCCGGCTGCAGGTCGGGGATGAAGATCTCGCCCAGGCCCGTGTTGGGGCCGGAGCCCATCCAGCGCAGGTCGTTGCAGATCTTGGTGAGGCTCACCGCGATGGTGCGCAGCGCACCGCTGAGCTCGACCAGGCCGTCGCGCGCCGACTGCGCCTCGAAGTGGTCGCGCGCCTCGGTCAGCGGCAGGCCCGTGTCCTCGCGCAGCAGGGCGATGACGCGCTGCGGGAAGCCCGCCGGGGTGTTGATGCCGGTTCCGACGGCGGTGCCGCCCAGCGGCACCTCGGCCGTACGGGGCAGCGCGGACTGCAGGCGCTCGACGCCGTAGCGGACCGCCGCCGCGTACCCGCCGAACTCCTGGCCCAGCGTCACCGGGGTGGCGTCCATGAGGTGCGTGCGGCCGCTCTTGACGACGGTCGCGTACTCGGCCGCCTTGGCGCCGAGCGCCTCGGCGAGGTGCCCGAGCGCCGGGACCAGGTCGTTCACCACGCCGGCCGTGGCGGCCACGTGCACCGACGTCGGGAAGACGTCGTTGGACGACTGCGACGCGTTGACGTGGTCGTTCGGGTGCACGTCCTTGCCCAGGCGGCGCGTGGCCAGGGTGGCGAGCACCTCGTTCGTGTTCATGTTCGACGACGTGCCCGAGCCCGTCTGGTAGACGTCGACCGGGAAGTGCGCGTCGTGGGCGCCCGAGGCGACCTCGTCGGCCGCCGCGGCGATCGCATCCGCGACGTCCTGCGGCAGCACGCCGAGCTCGGCGTTGGCACGCGCGGCAGCCTTCTTGATGCGGGCCAGGGCCTCGATGTGCCCGCGCTCGAGCGGCGTGCCGGAGATGGGGAAGTTCTCGACCGCCCGCTGCGTCTGGGCGCGGTAGAGGGCCTGCGCGGGGACGCGCACCTCACCCATCGTGTCGTGTTCCATGCGGAAGCCGGGCTCCTCGGCGGGAGTGCCGACGGCGGTGTCGTGGGTCATGCGCCTATGGTGCACCACCCGCGCGCGTGCCCAGGCACGCCGTCCACAGCCTCAGGCCAGGGGCTCCTCGCCCACGTCGCCCGCGACCTCGACCAGGCGGGCGTTGCCCTCCGCGAGGTCGTACTCGACGCCCACGATGGCCAGGTCGCCCTTCTCGATGCGGTCGCGCAGCGCCGCCGAGTAGCCGCGCAGCATCTCGACCGTGTGGCGCACGTGCGCGGTGCGCAGCGTGGCCGGGTCGTAGAGGCCGGTGACGTCGTCGCCGGACGTGGCACGGGCCGCGGCGGTCAGGCCGGCGATCGACGGGATCACCTTGTCCACCACGGCGCGCACGAAGCCCGGCGGCTGCTCGCCCGTGGCGAGCGTGTGCGCCGTCGCGGCGATGGCGCCGCACAGGTCGTGGCCCAGCACCACCACCAGCGACGCGCCCAGCAGCTCCGTGCCGTACTCGATCGACCCGATCACCGTCGTGTCGACCACGTGGCCTGCGGTGCGGACCACGAACACGTCGCCCAGGCCCTGGTCGAAGATGATCTCCGCGGCCACGCGCGAGTCCGAGCAGCCGAAGATCACTGTGTGCGGGTGCTGGGAGCGGGCCAGCTCGCGGCGGCGGTCGACGCTCTGCGACGGGTGCTCCGGGGTGCCCTGCACGAACCGGTCGTTGCCCTCGCGCAGCGCCCGCCAGGCGTCGGCGGGGGTGCGGTTCTCGACCTTCGGCGACGGGTCCGCCGGCATCGGGATCGTCGGGATGGTGCCCGTCGGGGGGTGGGCGCTGATGTGCGGTGCGTTCACGCGTCGGCCTCCTGGTCGTCGTCCTGCGAGGCGCCGTGGGCCTTGGCCAGGCGCTCGCGTGCGCCGTCGAGCCACTGCTGGCAGCGCGCGGCGAGGGCCTCGCCGCGCTCCCACAGCGCGAGCGACGCCTCGAGGGGCTCCCCGCCGGCCTCGAGCCGCTGCACGACGGCGATCAGCTCGTCGCGGGCCTGCTCGTAGCCGAGCGTGGCGGGGTCGGGGAGGGCGTTCTGGGCATCGCTCACGGGGCACAGTGTCCACCACGGCGCCGACATGCTGCCGGGGCGTCCCAGAAAGCGCGTCGCGGGCTACGGTGCCACGCGTGACCACCGACCTGCGGAGCGTGTGCACCGACCGGCTCGACCTGCGCGCCCTGACCGCCGACGACGTCGACGCGATGCACGCCCTCAACGCCGACCCGGCGGTCTGGCAGCACTTCCCGCAGGGCCGCCATGCCACGCGCGAGCGCACGCGCGCCGACGTCGACGCCGCCGTCGCCCTCTGGGACCGCGACGGGCTCGGCTACTGGGCGGCGCGGCCGCACGGCTCGCCCGACCTGGCCGGCTTCGGCGGGGTGCGGCTGCTGGACGACGCCGGGGTGTGGAACCTCGCGTTCCGGTTCGCCCCGCGGTACCAGGGCCAGGGCCTCGCGCGCGAGACGGCGCAGGCAGGCCTCGACGCGGCCCGGGCGCTGCGCCCCGACGTCCCGGTCATCGCGTACCTGCTGGAGCACAACGCGGGGTCCAAGCGCCTCACCGAGCGGCTCGGGCTCGTGCTCCGCTGGCGCGGGCCCGACGCCGGCAACGTCGACCCCGACGCGGTCCGCCTGGTCTACTCCGACCGACCGCTGAGCGACGAGGCCCTGGGGCTCCTCGCGGCGCGCTGACCGACCGCCCGCGCAATCGTTTTGCCACGCGCCCCCGCGGCCACGGACCATGGGGCCATGGGTCATCTGGAGGTCGCGCACGTCGAGCACGTGCTTCCCGACGGGCGCACGCTGCTCGACGACGTCTCGTTCCGCGTGGGCGAGGGCTCCGTCACGGCGCTCGTCGGCCCGAACGGGGCCGGCAAGACGACGCTGCTGCGGATCATCACCGGGGAGCTGGCGCCGGCGTCGGGCTCGGTGACCATCGGCGGCGGCCTCGGCGTCATGCCGCAGTTCGTCGGGTCGGTGCGCGACGAGTCCACCGTGCGCGACCTGCTGGTCGCCGTCGCGCCCGCCCGCATCCGCGACGTCGCCCGCGAGGTCGACGCCGCCGAGGTGCGCGTGATGGAGGTCGACGACCACGACTCCCAGATGGCCTACGCCCAGGCCCTCGCCGACTGGGCCGACGTGCGCGGCTACGAGGCCGAGACCACGTGGGACGAGTGCACGATGGCCGCGCTCGGCGTGCCCTACGACAAGGCGCAGTGGCGTCAGGTGCGCACGCTCAGCGGTGGCGAGCAGAAGCGGCTGGTGCTCGAGGCTCTGCTGCGCGGCCCGGACGAGGTGCTGCTGCTCGATGAGCCGGACAACTACCTCGACGTGCCCGGCAAGCGGTGGCTCGAGGAGCAGCTGAGCGCCACGCGCAAGACCGTGCTGTTCGTCAGCCACGACCGCGAGCTGCTGGCCCGCGCGGCCGAGCGGATCGTCGCGCTGGAGCCCGCGCCGTCGGGCGCCGAGGCGTGGGTGCACGGCGCGTCGTTCGCGACGTTCCACGAGGCCCGCCGCCAGCGGTTCGAGCGGTTCGAGGAGCTGCGCCGGCGCTGGGACGAGAAGCACGCGCAGCTCAAGAAGCTCGTGGTGACGCTGCGGCAGGCCGCCGCGGTGAGCCACGCGATGGCCTCCCGGTACGCCGCCGCGCAGACGCGCCTCGCCAAGTTCGAGGAGGCGGGCCCGCCGCCCGAGCCGCCGCGCGACCAGGACATCACCATGCGGCTGCGGGGCGGGCGCACCGGCCTCCGGGCCGTGACGTGCTCGGAGCTGGAGCTGACGGGCCTGATGAAGCCCTTCGACCTCGAGGTGTTCTACGGCGAGCGCGTCGCCGTGCTCGGGTCCAACGGGTCGGGCAAGTCGCACTTCCTGCGGCTTCTCGCCGGGCAGCACGTGGCGCACACGGGGACGTTCAAGCTGGGCGCACGCGTGGTCCCGGGGCACTTCGCCCAGACGCACGCCCACCCCGAGCTCGCCGGGCGCACGCTCGTGGAGATCCTCTGGACCGACCACTCGCTGCCGCTCGGGCCCGCGATGTCGTCGCTGCGCCGGTACGAGCTCACCGTCGCCGCGGAGCGGCCCTTCGACCGGCTCTCGGGCGGGCAGCAGGCGCGGTTCCAGATCCTGCAGCTCGAGCTGAGCGGCTGCACCGCGCTGCTGCTCGACGAGCCCACCGACAACCTCGACCTCGAGTCCGCCGAGGCGCTCCAGGACGGCCTCGAGGCCTTCGAGGGCACCGTCCTGGCCGTCACGCACGACCGCTGGTTCGCCCGCTCGTTCGACAGGTTCCTGGTGTTCGGGTCCGACGGCGTGGTCCGCGAGACCCCGGAGCCCGTGTGGGACGAGCGGCGCGTGGAGCGGGTGCGCTAGCTCAGCCCAGGTGGGCGACGCACAGGTCGGGCCGGGCGAAGGGCTGCAGGCGCTCGACGGTGCGGCCCGCGCCCCACTCCGCGAGCGCGCCCCGCATGATCCCCAGGTGGACGGGGCACACCACGGTGCTGGAGCGCGCGAGCTCCAGGAACGGGCAGCTGTGCAGGCCGATCGTGGTGCGTCCGGACGCGTCCGTGCCGGGTTCGGGGGCGAAGCCGAGGCCGTCGAGCAGCGTCGCGAGCGCGGCGACGGTGTCGTCCGGTGCCGGGGCAGCCTGGCGGGCCGCGGCCGCGCCCCAGGCGTGACCGGCGGCCTGTGCCCGAGCGGGTGCGTCGTCGTCCTGGCCGGCCAGCGCGTCCGCGAGCACCGTGGCGAGCACGTCGTAGCGGCGCGGGCCGGCGGGGTCCATGCCGGGTGCGGCCTCGTACCGGTCGGAGGGGCGGCCCGCACGGGCAGAGCGGTGCCCGGGGGTCCGGACCACCCGGCCGGAGCCGACCAGGGCGTCGAGGTGGAACCGCACCGTGTTCGGGTGCACGTGCACCCGCGTGGCGAGGTCCGCCACCGTGAGGGGACCGTCCGCGGCGCGAAGCGCCGCGACGATCTCGGCCCGGCGTCCCACGGCGCCCTGGTCGGTCACTCGAGCCCTTGCGGCGGCAGGCCCGCGACCAGCGGCGTGTCCGCGTCGACGGGCCCGAGCCGGAGCGCGCCGCCGGGGGACGCGAGCGGCTTGTCCCGGCCCGGCAGCGTCTCGGCGAAGAACGCCGCGTTGTCCTTCAGGTAGACGTGGAGGTCGTCCGGCAGGTCGTCCTCGTAGTAGATCGCCTCGACCGGGCAGACCGGCTCGCAGGCGCCGCAGTCGACGCACTCGTCCGGGTGGATGTAGAGCGACCGGGTGCCCTCGTAGATGCAGTCCACGGGGCACTCGTCCACGCACGCCTTGTCCTTGACGTCGACGCAGGGCTTTCCGATGACGTAGGTCATGGACGCAAGTTAGTCCAAGTCGGCGTTGGAGAAAAGGGGTTCCTCGTCCACCGTGGCCGCGAGCTCCCCGCGGGCCAGGCGCAGCCGCACCCGCGTGCCCGCGGCGGCGTCGGCGGGCTCCCGCACCACGTGCCCGTCCGCCCGCTGCACGACGGCGTAGCCGCGCTCCAGCGTCGACGCCGGCGACAGGGCGCGCACCTGCGCCTCCAGCCGCCCCACCTCGCCCGACGCCTGCAGCAGCGCGGCGTTCAGCAGGTGGCGCGCGTGCGAGATCGCGTACCGCACGTCCCGCTCACGGCTGTCCACCATCGACTCCGGGCGCGCCAGCACCGGGCGCGACCGGATGCCGTCCAGCCCGTGCTGCTCCCGGTCGACGCGGCCGCGCAAGGCCCGGCGCATCGCCCGGCGCGCGTCGTCCAGGCGGCGGCGCTCCTCGGCGACGTCGGGCACGATCCGCTTGGCGGCGTCCGTGGGCGTGGACGCGCGCAGGTCGGCGACCAGGTCCAGCAGCGGCGAGTCCTGCTCGTGCCCGATGGCGGACACCAACGGGGTGACACACGCGGCGGCCGCCCGCACCAGCGCCTCGTCGCTGAACGGCAGCAGGTCCTCGAGAGCCCCGCCGCCGCGCGCCACCACGATGACCTCGACGTCGGGCATCGCGTCCAGCTCCGCGATGGCGTTGCGCACCTCGCGGACCGCGCTCACGCCCTGCACCGCCACCTCCCGCACCGCGAACCGCACCTGCGGCCACCGGGCCTGCGCGTTCTTCATGACGTCGTGCTTCGCGTCCGAGTTGCGTCCCGTGACCAGCCCCACCACGCGCGGCAGGAACGGCAGCCGCACCTTGCGGGCGTCGTCGAACAGGCCCTCCGCGGCCAGCACCCCGCGCAGGTGCTCGATCCGCGCGAGCAGCTCGCCCACGCCCACGGGGCGGATCTCCGCCGCCCGCAGCGAGAACGAGCCGTTGCCCTTGTAGAAGTCAGGCTTGGCGTGCACCACCACGCGCGCGCCCTCCTCGACGCGCGCCGTGCTGGCCTGCAGCACCGCCGACTGCACCGACACCGTGACCGACACCTTCTCGTCGACGTCGCGCAGCGTCAGGTACTGCATCCACGCGCCGGGGCGCTCCCGGAACTGGACCACCTGGCCCTCGACCCACACGTCGCCGAGGCGGGCGATCCACCCGCGCACCTTCTCGGACACGACGGCGACGGACCACGGCGCCTCGGGCGAGGTCAGGGGAGGGGCGGCGGGGGCTGTGCTCACGTGACCAGGGTGCCCTACCCCGCCGACATCCCTCGTCCGGACCACGCGGGCGTCGACTGCGCCAGGGCGCGGTTCGCGGCGCGTGAGCCTGACAGGTTTGGGCACGGGGGCTTCACATTCGCGCTCCTAGACTGGTGGCCGTGAACCCCGCACCCACCGAGACCCTCACCAAGCGCGTCCTGCTCGCCGCACCGCGCGGGTACTGCGCCGGCGTCGACCGCGCGGTCGTCGCCGTCGAGAAGGCCCTGGAGACGTACGGGGCGCCGGTGTACGTGCGCAAGGAGATCGTGCACAACAAGCACGTGGTCGAGACGCTGCGCGACCGCGGCGCGGTGTTCGTCAACGAGACCGACGAGGTGCCCGAGGGCGCCCGGCTCGTGTTCTCGGCCCACGGTGTGTCGCCCGCGGTGCGCGACGCCGCCGCCGCCCGCTCGCTCGCGACCATCGACGCGACCTGCCCCCTGGTGACCAAGGTCCACAAGGAGGCCGTCCGGTTCGCGAACGACGACTACGACATCCTGCTCATCGGCCACACCGGCCACGAGGAGGTCGAGGGCACGGCGGGCGAGGCGCCCGAGCACGTGCAGGTGGTCAACTCGCCCGACGACGTCGACGACGTGGTGGTGCGCGACCCCGCCAAGGTCGTGTGGATCTCGCAGACGACGCTCTCGGTGGACGAGACGATGGAGACGGTGCGCCGCCTGCGCGAGCGATTCCCGTCCCTGCAGGACCCGCCCAGCGACGACATCTGCTACGCCACGCAGAACCGCCAGGTCGCGGTGAAGAAGCTCGCGCCCGACGCCGACGTGGTGATCGTGGTCGGGTCGGCGAACTCGTCGAACTCGGTGCGGCTGGTCGAGGTGGCCCTCCAGGCCGGCGCGGGTGCCGCCTACCGCGTGGACCGCGCCGCGGAGATCGAGGACGCCTGGCTCGACGGTGCCGCGACCGTGGGCGTCACCTCCGGTGCGTCGGTGCCCGAGATCCTGGTGCAGGACGTCATCGCCCACCTGGCCGCTCACGGGTTCGGTCAGGTCGAGGAGGTGCGCACCGCCACCGAGGAGCTCATGTTCTCCCTGCCGCGCGAGCTGCGCACCAGCCTCAAGGCCGCCGGCCGCGACGTGCAGCACCCGCGCCGCGGGGAGCGCACGGCGCTGCCCGTCACCGAGGCCTGAGGGTTTCGACCAGCTCGACCCCCGGTGGTCGAGCCCGTCGAGACCACGATCAGCCCGCGGCCGCCGCGTCGCCGTCGGCGTCGCGGAGCGCCGACAGCGCCTTGAGGTCGCTCAGGGCGAGCGACTCGAGGGCCACCACGCGCTCCTCCTCCGCGGCGAGCAGCTCCGGCTTCGTGATGGGACGGGGCACCTCCTCGATGCCCTTGAGCTCGTCGATCCCGTCCTTCTCGTCCACGACGTCGAGCTCGACCATGCGGCGCGCCGACGTGAGCACGTTGCGCTCGAGCGAGCCGATCATCGCGTTGTAGCTCTTGGACGCGGCCTCCAGCGACCGGCCCGTCTTGGTGATGTGGCCGGTCATGGTGACCAGGCGGGAGTAGAGCTCCTTGCCCACGGTGAGCACCTTCTGCGCGTTCTCGGCCAGGGCGTCCTGGCGCCAGGCGTAGGCGACCGTGCGCAGCAGCGCCACCATCGTCATGGGCGTGGCCACGATGACGTTGCGGCGTACCGCGTACTCGAGCAGGTCGGGCTCGCGCTCGACGGCCGCGGACAGGAACGCCTCCGCCGGCACGAACATGACCACGAACTCGGGCGCGGGGGAGAACTGGTCCCAGTACCGCTTGCCCGCCAGGTCGTCGACGTGCTTCTTCATGTGGCGCACGTGTGCGTCGAGGCGCTGCTCGCGGTAGGCGTCGTCGTCCGTCTGCTGGGCCTCGAGGTAGCCGAGGAACGCGACCTTGGAGTCGACCACGACGGTCTTGCCGCCGGCCAGGTGCACCACCATGTCGGGGCGCAGCAGGCCGTCGTCGGTGGCGACCTGCGCCTGCTCGGTGAAGTCGACGCGGCTGAGCATGCCCGACGCCTCGACCACGCGCCGCAGCTGCAGCTCGCCCCAGGCGCCGCGCGTCTGCGAGGACCGCAGCGCCGTGACCAGGTCGCCGGTGCCCTTGGTCAGGTCGGCGTTCGCGGCCGACAGCTGGCGCAGGTGCTCGCTGAGCGTCGACTGCCCCTCGATGCGCGCCTTCTCGGCCTGCGCCACCTCGGTGCGCACCTGCTCGAGCGACTTCGAGAGGGGCTCGACCAGCGCCTTGAACGCCTGCTCGCGCTGGACCAGCACCTCCTCGTTCTTCACGGTCGAGGCCCGCAGCGTCTGGTTCGCGAGCTCGAGGAACTGCTTGGAGTTGGCCTGGAGGGCCTCGCCGGCCACGGACTGGAAGCGCTGCTTCTCGGCATCCTGGTCGGCCTTGAGCTCGCGGATGCGCGCGTCGGCGTCCGCGCGGGCCTGCGCCAGGCGGCGGTCGGCGTCGTCGCGCACGGTGGCGACCTGCTCCCGCAGCCCGGCGGCCTCGCGGCGCAGCCCCTCGACCTCGGCGTGGCCGCGGGCCAGCTCCAGGTCGGCGGAGCGCCGGGCCGAGCCTGCGCGGTTAGCGGCCAGCAGCCAGCCCACCAGCACACCTACGGCGAGGGCCCCCAGCACCAGGAGGATCCAGGTCAACGTCATGCCCGCAGCGTCGCATGTGCCACCGACAACCCCCGACGTCGCACGCCGTGGACCTGGCCATTGGCCTGGTCAGCGTCGGTGCCAGCCCCTAGCCTGACGGGCGGAAGACTCGACGAGACCTCGACGAAGCAGGTGAGCCCGCTGTCAGCCCCGACCCCGCAGCAAGCACCCCCCGTCCTGCCCACCGACCCGCGCGCCGCGCTCAGCGTGCGCGGGCTGTGGAAGCGGTTCGGGGAGAAGATCGCCGTCGCCGACATCAGCCTCGACGTGCCCTCGGGCTCGTTCTACGGCGTCGTCGGGCCCAACGGCGCGGGCAAGACGACCACGCTCTCGATGGCCACGGGCCTGCTGCGCCCCGACTTCGGCGCGGCGGCCGTGCACGGCACGGACGTGTGGGCCGACCCCGCCGCGGCCAAGCGGCAGCTGGGCATCCTGCCCGACGGCGTCCGCCTGTTCGACCGCCTCACGGGCGCGCAGCTCATCACCTACGCCGGCCTGCTGCGCGGCATGGACCGCGCCACCGTGGCCGAGCGCACCGAGGACCTGCTGCGCGCCATGGACCTGGTCGCCGACCGCGACACGTTCGTCGTCGACTACTCGGCCGGCATGACCAAGAAGGTCGCACTGGCCTGCGCGATGATCCACGCCCCGCGCGTCCTCGTCCTCGACGAGCCGTTCGAGGCCGTCGACCCGGTCTCCGCCGCCAACATCCGCGACATCCTGCACTCGTACGTGGCCGACGGCGGCACCGTCGTCGTGTCCAGCCACGTCATGGACCTGGTGCAGCGCATGTGCTCGCACGTCGCCGTCGTGGCCGGCGGGCACGTGCTCGCCGCGGGCACCGTCGACGACGTCCGCGCAGGCCAGAGCCTCGAGGACAGGTTCGTCGACATGGTCGGCGGTCGCAAGGAGGGGGAGGGTCTGGCGTGGTTGCGCAGTTCGTCCGCCTCAAGCTGACCCTCATGGCCAACACGTTCCGCAAGAGCGTGTGGCAGACCATCGGCATCGTCGTCGGCTCGCTGTACGCCGCCACCGTCGTGTTCCTGGCCGTGGGCGGCGCGATCGCGGGCGGCACCGCCGACGCCGAGGTGACCGGCCAGGTCATGGTCATCGTGGGCGCGGTCGTGGTGCTCGCCTGGTGGCTGGTGCCCGTGTTCCTCTACGGCGTCGACGCCACGCTCGACCCGCACCGGTTCGTCACCTACGGGATCCCGCGCCGCAGCCTGGTCGCGGGCCTCGCGTGCGCCGGCGTCATCTCGGTGCCCGGCATCGCCACGGCGCTCGCCGTCGTCGGGGCGTCTCTGGCCTGGTGGCGGGCGCCGCTCGCGCTGCTCGCCGCCGTGGTGGGCGCGGTGGTCGCCGTCGCGCTGTGCATCGTCGGCTCGCGCGCCATCACCACCTCGCTGTCGCCGCTGCTCGAGTCCCGGCGCTCGCGCGAGGTGCTCACCATCGTCACCATCGTGCCGCTCATGTTGTTCGGCCCGGCGATCAGCTGGTTCTCGCAGCGCATGGCCGACTCGACCGACGGCTCCGGGGAAGCCCTCTCCGGCCTCCTCGCCGACGCCGCCCGCGTGCTCGGCTGGACGCCGCTCGGCGCGCCCTGGGGCCTGGCAGCGTCGGTGCACGACGGCGGGTGGGGCGCCGCGCTCGCGCGGCTCGTGATCGCGCTCGCCACCCTCGCGCTCGCCGCCTGGGTGTGGGACCGCGCGCTCGCGAAGTCGCTGGAGTCGCCCCGCGAGGGCGGCACCCAGGGCGCGAAGGGCAAGGGGCTCGGCTGGTTCGACCGCATGCCCGCCACCCCGGTCGGGGCCATCGCCGCGCGCACCGCGACCTACTGGACGCGCGACCCGCGCTACTCGACGTCGTTCCTGGTCATCCCGCTGCTGCCCGTGGTCCTCTGGTTCGCGGGCCAGGACGCCGCCGGGATCCCGCTGCTCATCGCGGCCCCGCTGACCGGCTGGCTGCTGGGCTTCGCGATCTCGAACGACGTCGGCTACGACTACACGGCCTTCGCGCTGCACGTCGCCACGGGCGTGGACGGCCGGGCGGACCGCTGGGGCCGCGCCCTGCCCGTGCTGGTGCCGGGCGTCTTCGTCGTCGTCCTCTACTCCCTGATCGCCGCCGCCGTGACCGGGCACTGGGCCTGGCTGCCGCCGGTCCTGGGGCTCAGCCTCGGGACGCTCGCCGCGTCCACCGGGGTGTCGAGCTTCGTCTCCTCGCGGTGGGTGTACCCGGTGGCGAAGCCGGGCGACAGCCCGTTCAAGCAGCCGCAGGGTGCGACGGGCGCCACGATGGTCGCCCAGACGGTCGGCATGGGCCTCACGATGCTCGTCTCGCTGCCCGGCGTGGTGCTCACCGTGGTCGCCCTGGTCGTGTCGAGCGCGCTGCTCGGGTGGGTGGCGCTGGTGGTCTCGGTGGCGGTCGGCGTGGTGGTGCTGCTGGTCGGCGTGCGCTGGGGTGCGCGGGCGCTGGACCGCCGCGGGCCCGAGCTGCTGCAGCGCGTGCTCTCGTTCGCCTGACGCCCACGGACGCCGGGCCGCGCGCGGCGGCCCGGCGTACCGTCGGCAGATGGTCCGCTTCACGTCCGACGACGATCTGCGGGGGCTGGTGCTCGACGAGGCCGCCGCACCGGGCGCCCGGTTCTGGCTCTCCGACCTCTCGGGGTCGCGGTTCGAGCAGAGCTATCTCAGCGGCGCCGTGATGCGCGGCGTCGACCTCACCGACGCCGACATCGACGGGTGGATCGGCGGCCTCGTCATCAACGGCGTCGAGGTGGCCCCCATCGTGGAGGCCGAGCTCAACCTCCGCTTCCCGGGCCGCGAGCTGCGCCGGTCGGGCGATCCGGCCGAGCTCCTCGAGTCCTACGACGCAGCCCAGGCGCGATGGGCGGAGGCGATCGAGCTCGCCAACGAACGGCCCGAGCTGCGCGACGCGCACGTCGACGCCGAGTGGTCGATCTCCCAGACGCTGCGGCACCTGGTGCTCGCCACCGACGGCTGGCTGCGCCACAGCGTGCACGGCATGGCCGCGCCGTTCAGCCTGATCGGCGTGCCGTTCACGGAGTACGACAGCCACGCGGCGTCCATCGGCGTCGACATCACCGCGACGCCGTCCTGGGAGCAGGTGCTCGCCGTGCGCGCCGACCGCGTCGGCCAGGTGCGCGACTTCCTCGCCCATGCCGGCCCCGCCGACTTCGACGCCGTGCCGCAGGCCCTGCCGCCCTGGTACGACGACGAGCCCGAGGAGGAGCGGCGCAAGATGACCGTGGGCCACTGCCTGGGCGTGATCGGCAACGAGGAGTGGGAGCACCTGCGGTACGCGCTGCGCGACCTCGACACCCTCGGGGCGAACGGCGCCCCGTAGAATCTGCCGACGTGGCACTCACCATCGGCATCGTCGGCCTGCCCAACGTCGGCAAGTCCACCCTCTTCAACGCCCTGACCCGCAACCAGGTTCTCGCGGCGAACTACCCGTTCGCCACGATCGAGCCGAACGTCGGCGTCGTGCCGCTCCCGGACCCGCGCCTCGACGTGCTCGCCGGGATCTTCGGCAGCGAGCGGATCCTGCACGCCACCGTGTCGTTCGTCGACATCGCCGGCATCGTCAAGGGCGCCTCCGAGGGTGAGGGCCTGGGCAACAAGTTCCTCGCGAACATCCGCGAGGCGGACGCGATCTGCCAGGTCACGCGCGTGTTCAACGACCCCGACGTCGTGCGCGTCGAGGGCTCCACGGACGCCGACGGCGACATCGAGACCATCGCGACGGAGCTCATCCTCGCCGACCTCCAGACCCTCGAGAAGGCGCTGCCGCGCATCGAGAAGGAGGTCAAGATCAAGCGGGGCGACCCCGCGCTGCTCGACGCCGGCAAGAAGGCCCAGGCCATCCTCGAGGCCGGCACCACCCTGTTCCAGGGCGCCAAGGCCGCGGGACTGGACCTCGCGGAGATCGCGTCGTTCCAGCTCATGACGGCCAAGCCGTTCATCTACGTCTTCAACACCGACGACGCCGGCCTCGCCGACACCGCCATGCAGGCGGAGCTGCGCGCCCTGGTGGCGCCCGCGGACGCGATCTTCCTCGACGCCAAGTTCGAGTCCGAGCTCGTGGAGCTCGAGCCCGACGAAGCCAAGGAGATGCTCGAGGACAACGGCCAGGAGGAGTCGGGCCTCGACCAGCTCGCCAAGGTCGGCTTCCACACCCTCGGCCTGCAGACGTACCTCACCGCGGGTCCCAAGGAGTCGCGCGCCTGGACGATCCGCAAGGGCTGGAAGGCCCCGCAGGCCGCCGGTGTCATCCACACGGACTTCGAGCGCGGGTTCATCAAGGCCGAGGTCATCGGCTTCGAGGACCTGGTCGAGGCCGGTTCGGTCGCGGCGGCGCGCTCGGCGGGCAAGGCCCGCATCGAGGGCAAGGACTACGTCATGGCCGACGGCGACGTCGTCGAGTTCCGTTTCAACGTCTGACGCGCACCCTCAACGTTCGCCTGCGCGACCCGCGCCGGTCACCCGCCCGCAAGACTCCCGACGCCGACCCGTCCAAGCCTGACCGGGTGAGACCACCTGGGCACCTGGACGCGGTGCACCCCGGAGCGATCCTCCTGGAGGAGTTCATCGAGCCGCTGGGGCTGACCCAGCGCACGGTCGCGGCGTCGATCGACGTGCCGGAGTGGCTCGTCGACGAGCTGGTGCGGGGGCGGCGCCGGGTCGACGCGGAGACCGCGCTGCGCCTGGGCCGGTACCTCGGCACGACGGCCGAGTTCTGGATGCACCTCCAGGGCTACTTCGACCTGGAGCTCGAGCGGGGCGCGCTGGCCGCGGCGCTGTCGGCGATCGTGCCGCTGCGCCGCGGGCCGGTCGCGGCGTCGGGCCCGCAGGCCTGACGGGCCGGCCGGGCCGGTCCCCGGGCAGCGACCGTAGGGATCCGTCATGGCAACGGCCTCAGAGCGTGACCGATCCCTACGCTCGCCGGGCCACGATCGTGAACGTGCACGGGATCAGGGCCCTCTCCCGTTCCGGCCAGGCCCAGCCGCCCGGTACCTCCTCCATGCGGGCGCTGAAGCGCCACGGCAGCGTCTGGCCCTCGTCCAGGCGCTCCAGGCGCAGGCCCGCGCCGAGCAGCGCGTTCACCGTCTCGGAGAGCGGGTGCGGCCACTCGTAGGTCCGCGCGTGGTCGACCGTCCCGTCGCCGGCGTACGTCGTCGTCATGTCCCAGGCCTGGGCGGTGCCGTCACCGAAGTAGCGGTAGCGCGTGACCAGGCCGTCGGCCTCCTCGTCGAGCGCGTACAGGGCCGGGTGGCCGTCGCGGATGTAGAACAGGCCGCCCGGGCGCAGCAGCGCCGCGACCTGGGCAGCCCACTGGTCGAGGTCGTCGAGCCACGTGATCGCGCCGATGCTCGTGTAGACGACGTCGAAGTCGCCGGCGACGTGCGCGGCGGCGTCGAGCACGTCGCACTCCACCCACGTGGCGTCGACCCCGTGCTTCTCGGCGAGCCGCGCGGCCGACGCGAGCGCCGACGGCGAGAAGTCGACCCCCGTGACGCGCGCCCCGGCGCGGGCGAGCCCGATCGTGTCGGTGCCGATGTGGCACTGCAGGTGGCACAGGTCGAGCCCGCGCAGCGTGCCGCCGGGCAGGAAGGGTCTCATCGCCGCCAGGTCGTGCTCGACGACGGAGCCGAGGTGGGCAGGGTCGTCGTACGCGTCGAGGCCGTACGCCGCCTCGTGCAGCGGGACGCGGTCCTCCCAGTTGCGCAGGTTGGCCTCGCGGGCGTCGGTCCAGCCGATCGTGGCGTCGTCGCTCATGCCGGGAGCGTAGCGGGCGCCCGACGTGTGCGACCCGGGCCCGTGCGGCACGATCGGGACCATGGACCTCGCGGTAAAGCTGCAGATCAAGGCCGGGGCGCGCCTCGCCGTCGTCGCGCTGCCCGACGACGTCGCGCTCGACCTGCCCGACACGATCGCGCGCGTCGACGACCCGGCCGCCGCGGACGCGGTGGTCGTGTTCGTCCGTGACGCGGCGGGCGTCGACGCGGTCGCCGGGCCCGCGGTGGCCGCGGCGACGGACGACCGCCTCGCCTGGGTCTGCTACCCCAAGGCGGGCAAGCTCGGCACGGACCTCAACCGCGACAGCCTCGCGGCGCTCATGATCGCGCGGGGCACGCGGCCTGTGCGCCAGGTGTCGGTCGACGACGTCTGGTCGGCGCTGCGGTTCCGGCCGGGGGCGTGAGCAGGGCACCCGTCCCGGCGGGAGGCCTCGGGCGGGTACGGTGCACCCAACCTCTCCTGGGAGCCCCGTGAGCCGTGCCGCGATGCTGCGTCGCCGGGCCCGGGCGCAGCGCGCCCTGCTCGGGCTCGTCGTCGTGCTCGTCGCCGCCTCGACGGCCGCCGTGTGCGCGACGTTCGGCGTGGTGCGCGCGGGCGGGGCGACCGTCCCGGCCGCGGCCCGGCCGGCCGTCGTGGCGGGCGCCGGGGTGCCGGTCGCGCTGCTGACCCTGGCGGCCCTGGTCACGTTCGCGCAGGTGGCGCGGCTGCTGGTGCAGGCCCGCTCGGCGGAGACCGAGCTGCTCGTCTCGCGCGGCGCCGCGCCCGCCCAGGTGGCGCTCGCCGGGACGGCCGAGGCCGCCGTCGCCGCCGTGCTCGGCGCGCTGGTGGGCGGGGGAGCGGCCGTCGCGGCGCTCGCGCTCGCGGGGTTGCACACGCAGGCGGCGGTGCTCGGGGCGGCCGCGGGGTGCGTCGCGGTCGCGGCGGTCGTGGTGCTCGGCGGGGCGGCCGCGGCGCAGGCCGTCGCGACGGCGCGCCGCGGCGTCACGGACCGGTCCGGGCGGGTGCGGCGGGTGGCCTCGGGCGGCCTCGTGGTGCTCACCCTCGTGGCCGCCGGCGTGTGCCTCGCCCAGCTGCTGCGGTACGGGTCGCCGCTGGTCACGACGTCCGGCGGGTCGCACACCGACCCGCTCGCCGCGGCCGCGCCGGCGCTGGTGCTGGCGGTGCTCGCGGCCGTTGCCGCGGCGGTGCTGGGCGGGTCCGCGCGCGCGGCCGAGCGGGTGGTCGCGCGCTCGCCCGGGCTCGCCGTCCTGACGGTGCGGGCCGTCGGGCGCCGGCTGGTCGCGGCCGCGACGCCCCTGGTGCTGCTGGTGCTGGCCGGTGGGGCGGTCGCCCTCGCGGGGATGCACGCGGGCACCGCGCAGCGCCTCGCCGACGACGCCGCCCTGCTCACCGCGGGCGCCGACCTGCGCGTCACCGTCGCCACCGGGCCGCTCATCCCGGGCTCCCCGCAGCCCGACGTCGCCTCGGTCGCGGCGCTCGACGGCGTCCGCGCGGCGGTGCCCGTGCTGCGGCTCGACGCGCAGGCGGGCGACGCGAACCCCGAGGTCGTGGCGGTACCCGCCGGGGCGGTGGCCGGCGTCGTGCGGACGCCCGAGCCCGCCGACCTGCGGACCCTCGCCGCCGGGGTGGCCGACGGACCCGCGCCGTTCGCCGCTGCCCCCGCGCTGCCCGCCGGCGCGACCGGGCTCGACGTCGTGCTGACCGCCGCGGCGCTGCCCCAGCAGAACGGCGCGCTGGGGTCGCTCGACGTCACGGGCTGGCTGGCCGACCCCGACGGGGCGCTCCACGCGGTGGCGCTCGGCCGGTTCGCCACGCCGGGCGTCCCGTCCGACGGCGGCCCCGCGCGCCCACTGCTCGCCACCCCGTCGACCACCACGGTCCACGTGCCGCTCGGCACCACGACCACGGTGGGCTGGCGGCTCGCGGCGCTCGACGTCGCCGTCGCGGGCGGGCCGGCGCCGGTCCACCTCACGCTGGGCGTCGACTCCGTGACCGCCTCGGGCGGCGGCGCCCCCGTGGACCTCGGCGCCAGCTGGGCCGTCACGGCCGCGGGCTCCGGGTTCGCGCCCGGCGAGAGCGCGCGCGGCCTCGACCTGGACCTCTGGCCGCCGGACGCGACGAGCCGCGTCATCCGCCTCGCCCCGCGCGGGCTCGGCACCGGCGCGGTGCCCGCGGTGGTGGCTCGCCCGCTCGCGCAGCGGCTCGGCGTGGCCCCTGGCGACCCGCTCGAGCTCTCCCTCCAGGGTGTCAGCGTCCCCGCGCGGGTCGCCGCGGTGGTCGACGTCGTGCCCGGCGCGCTGCGGCCCGACGCGGTCGCCGTGGACCTGGGCCGCCTCGCCGCGGCGCAGCTGCACGCGTTCACCACCCTGCCGACGCCTGGCGAGGTCTGGGCGGCCACCGCCGCGCCCGCTGCTCCGGCGCTCCGGGACGCCGCGGTGCGCGCCGCCGGCCCGGGGGCGAAGGCCGTCACGCCGGGCACCGTCGCGGGCAGCCGGCTCGACGCCTCCGGACCCGTGCGGACCGCCACCTGGGTCGCCGCCGCCGGCACTGCGCTTCTGGCGCTCGCGGGGACGGCGCTCGCGGGCGTGGTCTCGGTGCGCGAGCGCCGGGGCGAGGTGGTCACCCTGCGGGCCGTGGGCGTGGGGCCACGCCAGCAGGGCCGTTCCCGGGCCGCCGAGGTCGGGGCGCCCGCCGCCGTGGCGGTGCTGGTAGGCCTGGCGGGCGGGGCGGCGCTGGGCGCGCTCGTCGTGCCCGGCCTGGTGCGCACCACGCTGACCGGGGTCGCGCTGGTGCCGCCCGTGCGTCTGGCGGTCGCGGCGCCCGCGGCGGTGCTCGTGGTCGTGCTGGCGCTCGGGGCGGCGGCCGTCTGCCTGGGCGTCGGGCTGCGCGTGGCCGGCCAGGCCCGCGACCGGGACTACCGCGAGGAGGTCCGGTGACGGCGCGCACGGCGTGGCTGCTGGTCCGCCGCGGCCTGCGGGCCGCGTGGGGCACGACGGCGGTGCTCGCCGTCGTCGCCCTCACGGCCTCCGGCGCGGGCAGCGCCGCGCTGCGTGCCCTCGACCGGCTGCACACCGACCAGCTGGCGTCCGCCACCGCGC
Organism: Promicromonosporaceae bacterium; assembly: GCA_009783295.1. Lineage (GTDB taxonomy): Bacteria > Actinomycetota > Actinomycetes > Actinomycetales > Cellulomonadaceae > Xylanimonas. The sequence continues at coordinate 79,588 of WRHK01000001.1, read as the reverse complement.
AGCTCTCGCCCGTCCAGCGCGACCTGACCCTCACCCCGCTCGGGCCGGTGCACGGCCTCGACGACTGGGACGTCGCCGCCCTGAGCGCTCCGCCGTGGGACGGCTACCTCCGCGACCTCGACGCCGTGCGGGCGGCGCAGCCGGCGCTGCTGCGCGGCGTGCTGCGCGCCCCGCACGTGCTGGCGTCCGGGCGCCCGGTGGGCGTCCAGCCGGCCCGCGGGACGGGCATCAACCAGGCGCACATGGTGCCGCGCGCGGCCCCTGACCTGCAGGATCACGTCCGACTGGTCGAGGGGCGGTGGCCGCAGGTCACGCCTTTCGGGCTCGACTACGGCCCGAGCTCGGTGATCCCGCCCGAGCTGCCGCCCGGCCTCACCACGGCCGAGATCGCGCCGGTGCAGGTGGTCGCGGCCAAGCAGGCCGTCGACCTCATCGGGTGGAAGGTGGGGCAGGTGCGGGAGCGGTCCGCGCCGCTGCCGCCGCTGGTGCTGGTCGGCGCGTACGTGCCCGACGACCCCGCCGACCCGTACTGGGCCCACGCCGCGTACGGCGCCGCGCCGAAGATCGAGCGGACCCCGCTGGGCGGCGTCGTCGTGACGTTCGCCGGGACCGTCGCCGACGCGCTCCTGGCGCCGATGTCCAGCCACGACATCAGCGTCACCGCGTGGTCCCCGCTCGACCTCGCGAGCGTGCCCGGCAGCGACGTCGGCGCGCTCGCCGCCGAGCTGCGGGCCGCGACCTCCCGCACCGTCACCGCCACCGCGATGGGCGTGCCGCTGCGGCCGAGCACCGGCACGTCGGTGCTGCTGGACCGCGTGCTGGCGCAGCGCTCCGGCGTCGACGCCGTGCTCGCGGTGACCGCGGCGGGACCGCTCGGCGCGCTCGTCGTCGTCCTCGCGCTGGGCGCACGGCTCGTGGTGGAGCGGCGGCGCACCGCCCTCGCCGTGCTGCGCGTGCGCGGCGCCTCGCCGGGCCAGCTGCGGGCCGTCGCCGCGGCGGAGGGCGCGGTCGCGGGCGTGCCGGGCGCGGCCCTCGGGTTCGTGATCGGGCTGGTCGCCGTCCCGGGCCGGGTCGGCCTGGGCCAGGTGGCGGTCGCCGTCGTCGCCGGGCTCGCCCCGGCCGCGGCGCTCGCCGTCACGGCCGCCAGCGCGCGGATCGGCGCCGACCGCTCCGACCTGGGCCACAGCCCGCGCTGGCGGCGCTGGGCGGAGGCGCTGGTGCTCGCGCTGGCCGCCGTCAGCACCGGCCTTCTGCTCACGCGGGGTGTCGTCGCGTCGGCGGCGGGGGCGACCGGGGCCGTGGACCCCGTGGTCGCGCTCGCGCCGCCGCTGCTGTGCCTCGCCGTCGCGCTCCTCGCGGTGCGTGCCGTGCCCTGGGTGCTCGCGCCGCTGGAGCGGGCGCTCGCGCGCGGCCGCGGGCTGGTGCCGTTCCTGGGCGCCGCGCGGTCGCGCCGCGACACCGCCGGGGGCGTGCTCCCCGCGATCGCGCTGGTCGCGTGCGTAGCCGTCGCGGCGTCCGCGGCGGTGCTGCGCACCACCGTCGACCGGGGGATCGACGACGCCTCGTGGGCGCGGATCGGAGCCGACGTGCGCATCGCCGACGTGTGGGTGAGCCCCGACCAGGTGGCCGCGCTGCGCTCCACCCGCGGCGTGGCCGACGTGGCGACGATCGGCTCGTTCGGCACCGCCGCCCTCACCCCCGACGGGTCGAGGCCGGCCGACGCGCTCACGGTCGTGTCGGCCGACGCCGCCGCCCTCGCCCACGTGCAGCGCGGCGTCCCCGGCGCCCCGGACGCCTCCGCCCTCGCCCGGCTCATCGTCCCCGGCGACGCCCTCCCCGTGCTCGTGTCCGCCAGCAGCGGGCTGCACGCCGGCCAGACGGGGACGCTGGCGCGCGAGGCGAGCGCCGCCCCACCACTCGAGGTCACGGTGGTCGGTGTCATCGCACCCATCCCCGGCATGCCCGCGGCCGACCGCTTCATGGTCGCCGACGGCGCCCGCCTCGCCGCCGCGCTCGAGACCCCCGACCTGCCGAACGTCGCCCTGGTGCGCCTCGACGCCGGGGTGCCCGCGCACGGCGTGCCCACCGCGGTCCGCGCCGCGGTGGCGTCCGAGCGCGCCGCCCTCGAGACCCCGGCGACGGCCGCGGCACAGCTGCGGAGCTCCCCGTCCACGGCCGCGCTCACCACCGCGTCCGTGCTGGCCCTGGCCCTGGGCGGCCTGCTCACGGGCCTCACGCTGGTGCTCACGCTGCTGCTCGCGGGCCCGGCCCGCACTCGCCTGCTCGCCGTGCTGCACTCGCTCGGCGGGCGGCCCCGCCAGGCGCGGGCGCTCGCGGCCTGGGAGACCGTGCCCTGGGTGGCGGTCGCGCTCGTGGCCGGGGCGGTGCTCGCATGGCTGGTGCCCGTCGTGGTGCTCGCCACGGTGGACCTGACGCCGCTCACCGGCGGCGCCGCCCAGCCCGCGCTGCAGGCCGAGCCCTGGGCGCTCGCGGCCATCGCCGCGGGCCTGGTGGTGCTGGCGCTCGCGGCGGCGGGCGTCGTGTCGCTGCTGGGGCGCCGCGGGCGCCTGGCGGTGCTACGGGCGGGGGAGGACGCATGAGAGGAGACGGCATGACAGCGACCCGCGAGCCGGGCGGCGGCGACATCCGCTGCCGGGGCCTGGTGCGCATCTTCGCGACCGACGGGGTCGAGGTGCAGGCGCTCCAGGGCCTCGACCTCGACGTCGAGCAGGGGGAGGTGGTGGCCGTCGTCGGGGCGTCGGGCTCCGGCAAGTCGACCCTGCTGGGGATCCTGTCGGGACTCGACCGGCCGACGGGCGGCACCGCCGCCGTCGCCGGCACGGACCTGACCACCATGGGCGCGCGAGAGCGCGTGCGCTACCAGCGCCACATCGTCGGGTTCGTGCGCCAGCAGACGTCGCGCAACCTGCTGCCCTACCTGACGGCGAGGGAGAACGTGCTGCTGCCGCTCGAGCTCGCCGCGCCCGCCCGGGGTGCCGCCGCGGCCGCCCGCGGCGCCCGGGCCGACGAGCTGCTCGACCTGCTGGGCGTCGGGCACGTGGCCGACCGCCGGCCCGGCGAGATGTCCGGCGGCGAGCAGCAGCGCGTCGCCATCGCCGTCGCCGCCGCCCCCGCACCCCGCGTGCTGCTCGCCGACGAGCCCACGGGCGAGCTCGACGAGGCCACCAGCGCCGAGGTGCTCGAGCACCTGCGCGGCGTCAACGCCGCCACGGGCGTCACCGTGCTGATCGTGACGCACGACCCCGCCGTCGCCGACCACGTCGCCCGCACCGTCCGCATCCGCGACGGCCGCACCTCCACCGAGGTGCTGCGCCGCACCGAGGTCGACGCCGACGGCGTCGCCCGCCACGTCGCCGAGGAGGTCGCCGTGCTCGACCGGGTCGGTCGCCTGCAGCTCCCGGCCGACGTCGTCGAGCGGCTCCAGCTGCGCGAGCGCGTGCGGCTGTCTCTCGAGCAGGACCACGTGGGCGTGTGGCCGTGGCGGCAGGAGGACCCGCGATGACCAGCGACTATGCCGTCCGGGGCGAGAACCTGGTGCGCGAGTTCGGCCGTCGCGACGCCCCCGTCCGCGCCGTCGACGGCGTGACCCTCCAGGTGGCCGCCGGCGAGCTGCTGGTGCTGCGCGGTCCGTCAGGGTCCGGCAAGACGACGCTGCTCAACCTGCTGGGCGGGCTCGACCGGCCGACGTCGGGCCGCGTGCTGATGGGTGGCGGGCGCGACCTGGCCACCCTGGGGGAGGAGAAGGCGCTCGCGGTGCGGCGCGACGAGGTGGCGTACGTGCTCCAGTCGTTCGGCCTGGTGCCCGTGCTCTCGGCGGCCGAGAACGTGGAGGTGCCGCTGCGGCTGCGCCGCACGCCGTCGGCCGAGCGCGCGGAGCGCGTGGCCGAGGCGCTCGACGCCGTCGGGCTCCGGAATCACGCCCGGCAGCGCCCCTACGAGCTCTCGGGAGGCCAGCAGCAGCGCGTCGGCATCGCCCGTGCGCTGGTGGCGCGCCCGCGCCTGCTGCTCGCCGACGAGCCCACGGGCCAGCTCGACTCGGCGAACGCGGCGGTGGTGATGGACCTTTTGCGTGATCTCGTGCACACCCGCGAGGTGGCCGCCGTGGTGGCCACGCACGACCCCGTGCTGGTCAGCAGGGCCGACCGCGTGGTCGAGCTGCGGGACGGCCGGCTGGATGTGATCGAACTGTGAGCATGCGCACATGTCGTGTGGGTGCAGACTGAGTGAAAGGGGTGTTCACGGCTGATACCGACTCGATAACAGTTCGGTTCGGAGAGGGACAGTCTGGACAGCATGCCCTCGAACCGACTTAGCATCAGCGCAGTCCGTAATCTGGACCGAGGCGCGCCGCGCATCGTCGCACGGCGTCGTCTGTGCTAGCAGCACACCTGCCGTCGCCTTCACGGAGGAGAAGAATGAAGATCAGGCGTATCACCGGGCTGACCGCCATGGTTACCGCCGGTGTCCTCGCCCTCGCAGCCTGCGGTTCGGGCGGCTCGGGCACGAACAACGGTTCGCCCGCCGCGTCGGGACCGTCGACGGGCATCGTGACGGCCAACGGCTCCGAGCCGCAGAACCCGCTCATCCCGACCAACACGAACGAGACGGGTGGCGGCAAGATCGTCGACCTGCTATTCGCCGGTCTCGTGTACTACGACGCCAAGGGCGCCCCCCACAACGACGTCGCCGACTCGATCACGTCGTCGGACAACACGACCTGGACGATCAAGATCAAGTCCGGCCAGGTGTTCTCCGACGGCTCGCCCGTCAAGGCCGAGAACTTCGTCAAGGCCTGGAACTTCGGCGCCAAGCTCTCGAACAAGCAGCTCAACTCGTACTTCTTCGAGAACATCAAGGGCTTCTCGTACGACAAGGACACCGACCTCACGCAGACCGGTGGCCTGACCGTCGTCGACGACACCACGTTCAAGGTGGTGCTCAACGGCCCGGAGTCCGACTTCCCGCTGCGCATGGGCTACACGGCCTACTACCCGCTGCCCGACTCGGCGTTCACCGACATGACCGCGTTCGGCAAGGCCCCGATCGGCAACGGCCCGTACGTGCTGAACACCTGGACGCACAACGTCGAGGCGAAGCTCACGCCGAACCCGAAGTACGACGGCCCGCGCAAGGCCCAGAACGGCGGCGTGGACCTGAAGTTCTACACGGACCTCGGTGCCGCGTACTCCGACCTGCAGGCTGACAACCTGGACGTGCTCGACGCGATCCCGGACTCGGCCTACGGCACCTTCAAGAGCGACCTGGGCGACCGCGCGGTGAACCAGCCGGCGGCCATCTTCCAGTCGTTCACCATCCCGGTGGCTGCTCCTCACTTCGGCATGAACGAGGAGGGGCGCCTGCGCCGTCAGGCGCTGTCGATGGCCATCGACCGCGCCCAGATCACCAAGGTGATCTTCCAGGGCACCCGTACCCCCGCCACGGACTTCACGTCGCCGGTCATCGCCGGCTGGTCCGACAGCGTCCCCGGCAACGAGGTGCTGAAGTTCGACGCCGCCAAGGCGAAGGAGCTGTGGGCGCAGGCCAACGCGATCTCGCCGTGGAGCGGCAAGTTCACCATCGCGTACAACGCCGACGGCGGTCACCAGGGTTGGGTCGAGGCCACCACCAACTCCATCAAGAACGTGCTGGGCATCGACGCCGAGGGTCTGAGCTACCCCGACTTCGCCAGCTTCCGCACGGACATCACCGGCGGCAAGATGAAGAGCGGCTTCCGTACCGGCTGGCAGGCCGACTACCCGTCGCTCTACAACTTCCTCGGCCCGCTCTACGGCACCGGGGCAGGGTCGAACGACGGCAAGTACTCGAGCCCCCAGGTGGACCAGCTCCTCCAGGCGGGTCTCGCGGCCAAGTCCGTCGCCGACGCGAACGTCCAGTTCCAGAAGGTCCAGGAGCAGCTGTTCAAGGACCTCCCCGCCATCCCGCTCTGGTACTCCAACGTGACCGGTGGTTTCTCCACCCTCGTCCAGCACGTCCAGTTCGGATGGAACAGCGTGCCGCTGTACTACGAGATCACGAAGTCCTGACCACGTAGTCCGCTGCGACGCCGCCCCAGGGCCCCACACTGGCCCTGGGGCGGCGTCGCACCCGTGCACGCGCAGCACCACAGAATGAAAGGCGACCTTGATGGCGTGGTACGCAGCCCGAAGGCTGTTGCAGATGATCCCGGTGTTCATCGGGGCGACGCTGCTGATCTACGCGATGGTGTTCCTGCTTCCCGCAGACCCCATCGCCGCGCTCGGCGGTGACAGAGGCCTACCCCCGGCCGTCGCGGACCAGCTCCGCGCGCAGTACCACCTCAACCAGCCGTTCATCGTGCAGTACGGGTTCTACCTCAAGGGCCTGCTGACCGGGAACCTGGGGACGTCGTTCACGCAGCGCCCGGTGGCAGACATGCTCGCCCAGGCGTTCCCGACGACCCTGAAGCTCGCGTCGATGACCCTCGTCATCGAGGCCGTCGCGGGCATCGGCGTCGGCCTCTGGGCCGGCATCCGCAAGGGCGGCATCTTCGACGCCACCTTCCTGGTGATCTCGCTGATCCTCATCGCCGTCCCGATCTTCGTGATCGGCTTCGCGGGCCAGGTGCTGTTCGGCGTGAAGCTGGGCTGGGTGCCGCCGACCGTCGGCGCCAACGTCAACTTCAAGACGCTCCTGCTGCCGGCCTTCGTGCTGGCCACGGCGTCGTTCGCCTACATCCTGCGGCTCACCCGCACCACGGTGGTCGAGAACCGCAACGCCGACCACGTGCGCACGGCCACGGCCAAGGGCCTCAAGCCCGGCCGCGTCATCAGCGTGCACGTGCTCCGCAACTCGCTGATCCCCGTGGTCACGTACCTGGGTACGGACGTGGGCGCCCTGCTGGGTGGCGCCGTCGTCACCGAGGGCATCTTCAACATCCCCGGCGTCGGCAACCTGCTGTTCACGGCGATCAAACGGCACGAGGCTCCCACCATCGTGTCCGTGACCGTGTTCCTGGTCATGGTGTATCTGATCTCGAACCTGATTGTGGACCTGCTGTACGCCGTGCTCGACCCGAGGATCCGCTATGCCTGACGCACCCCAGACCACCTACCGCCCGGGCCAGGCGCACTTCTTCGCCGACCTCGACCAGACGCCGCTTCTCGGCGCGGTCGACGCGCCGGACGAGACCTCGGCGCCCACCAGCCTCTGGAAGGACGCGTGGCTGCAGATGCGCAGCCGGCCCCTGTTCTGGGTGTCGGCCGTGCTGATCGTGCTGGTCATCATGGTCGCCGTCTTCCCGCAGCTGTTCTCGCGCACCGACCCGTCGTTCTGCGACCTGTCCCGCTCCGTGGGCGACCCGCGCGCCGGGCACTGGTTCGGCTTCGACTTCCAGGGCTGCGACGTCTACGCCCGCGTCATCTACGGCGCCCGCGCGTCGGTGAGCGTCGGCGTGCTGACCACGATCGGCGTGACGATCCTCGGCGTGCTCATCGGCAGCGCCGCGGGCTACTACGGCAAGTGGTTCGACATCGTGCTGTCGCGCGTGACGGACATCTTCTTCGCCGTGCCGCTGCTGCTCGCCGCGATCCTGGTCATGTCGGTGTTCTCGACCCACCGCACCGTGGTGCTGGTCGCCATCGTCCTGGCCGTCTTCGGCTGGCCGCAGATCGCCAGGATCACCCGAGGGGCGGTGCTGAGCGTGAAGAACAACGAGTTCGTCACGGCGGCCCAGTCCCTCGGCATCAGCAAGCCCGGCATCCTGATGCGCCACATCATCCCGAACGCGATGGCCCCGGTCATCGCGACGGCGACGGTGTCGCTCGGTGTGTTCATCGTGGCGGAGGCCACCCTGTCGTTCCTCGGCGTGGGTCTGCCGGCGTCCGTGGTGAGCTGGGGCGGTGACATCTCCCGTGCGCAGTCCGTGATCCGGACGGCGCCGCAGCTGCTCCTCTACCCCGGCGGAGCGCTCGGCCTCACCGTGCTGAGCTTCATCATGATGGGCGACGTCGTGCGCGACGCCCTCGACCCGAAGGCGCGTACCCGATGACGACGAACACCACCGAGAACACCGTCTCGACCGCCGCGCCGCTGCTCGAGGTCAAGGACCTCGAGGTCGCCTTCAAGACGCAGCAGGGCGAGGTCAAGGCCGTGCGCGGCGTGGACCTCACGGTCTACCCGGGCCAGTCCGTCGCGATCGTGGGCGAGTCGGGCTCGGGCAAGTCGACGACGGCGCACGCCGTCATCAACCTGCTGCCCGGCACGGGCAAGATCACGGGCGGCTCGATCAAGTTCGACGGGCGCGAGCTCGTGGGCGCGGGCGCGAAGGACATCATCGACCTGCGCGGCAAGGAGATCGGCCTGGTCCCGCAGGACCCGATGTCGAACCTCAACCCCGTGTGGCGCATCGGCTTCCAGATCAAGGAGGCCCTCACCGCCAACGGCGTCGACACCAAGCAGCGGCGCCAGAAGCTCACGGACGCGCTCGTCGAGATCGAGACCACGCCGTCGGGCGACGACCTCTACCTGGGCCACGAGGGCAAGAAGGCCCTCATCACGGCGCTGGGGAACGCGGGCGTCGACGAGGCGGCCGTCGCGGCCGCCGACAAGGCGCTCCAGGTCGGTTCGACGACGCGCGCGCAGGCCGCGGGCATCCTCGAGTCGGCGGGCCTCAAGGACGCCGAGGCCGTCGCGGCCGAGCACGTCACGGGCGCCAGCGCCACCGACCGCGTGGCGGGCCTGCTCGCCGAGGCGGGCCTGGGCGACGCCGAGCGGCGTGCGCGCCAGTACCCGCACGAGTTCTCCGGCGGCATGCGCCAGCGTGCCCTCATCGCGATGGGCCTGGCCGCACGGCCGAAGCTGCTCATCGCGGACGAGCCGACGTCGGCGCTCGACGTCACGGTGCAGAAGAAGATCCTCGACCACCTCGAGGGCCTGACCAGCGAGCTCGGCACGGCCGTCCTGTTCATCACGCACGACCTGGGCCTGGCCGCCGAGCGCGCCGAGCACCTGGTCGTCATGTACAAGGGCAAGGTCGTCGAGTCGGGCCCGAGCCGCCAGATCCTCAAGGCGCCTCAGCACCCGTACACGCAGCGCCTCGTGGCCGCGGCGCCGTCGCTGACCAGCCGCCGCATCCAGAGTGCGCACGCGGCCGGCATCGAGACCGACGAGCTCCTCGCGTCGCACGCCGACTCGGGTGCGCAGAAGCGCGGCGACAACGTGGTCGAGGTCAAGAACCTCACCAAGGTGTTCCGCATCCGCGGGTCGCGGCCGGGTACCGGCACCGACTTCACTGCGGTCGACGACATCAGCTTCGGGCTGCCGCGCGGCACCACCCTCGCCCTGGTGGGGGAGTCCGGCTCGGGCAAGTCCACGGCCGCGAACATGGTGCTGGGCCTGCTCCAGCCGACGGCGGGCGTCGTCGAGTTCGACGGCCAGGACATCACGAAGCTGCGCGGGCGCAAGGCGTTCCAGTTCCGCCGGCGGATCCAGCCGGTGTTCCAGAACCCGTACGGCTCGCTGGACCCGATGTTCTCGATCTACCGCACCGTCGAGGAGCCGCTGCGCATCCACCGCGTCGGCGACGCGAAGGCGCGCGAGAAGCGCGTCCGCGAGCTGCTCGACATGGTGGCCCTGCCCGCGTCGATGATGCGGCGGTTCCCGAACGAGCTCTCGGGCGGCCAGCGCCAGCGCATCGCCATCGCGCGTGCGCTCGCGCTCAACCCCGAGGTGATCGTGCTCGACGAGGCCGTCTCGGCCCTCGACGTGCTGGTCCAGGCGCAGGTGCTGACCCTGCTCAACGACCTGCAGGCCGAGCTGGGGCTGTCGTACCTGTTCATCACGCACGACCTCGCCGTCGTCCGCCAGATCGCGGACAAGGTGTGCGTCATGCAGAACGGCAAGATCGTGGAGCAGGGCCCGACGGACCAGATCTTCGACACGCCGTCGCAGGACTACACGCGAGAGCTGCTCGCCGCCATCCCCGGCGCGAGCCTCGAGATCGGCCCGGAGGTCCCGGCGGTCTGACGCCGGCCCACCCCGCACGACGGCGGTCCTCCCCTCGGGAGGGCCGCCGTCGTCGTCTGCGAGGTGCGCGTCTCGGTAAAGAATGTGGCGCGAATCGTGCAGTCATCCTGACGCACCCGTTCAGTTAACACCACGCTTAGGTAACGAGAACCCGGAGAATCACGACAAACCGGGCATAACGTGTGGTCTGTCCCCATACATTCGTGTCGTCCCGCGGCGGACGGAGGACCTTCCCGGTCACCCCGCCCCGTACCCGCTCGATGACAGGACTCCCATGAAGATCAGGCGTATTGCCGCCGCGGTCGCCGCCGCCACAGCCGGCGCGATCGTCCTCTCGGCGTGCTCGACCCCCGATGTCGCCGGCGTCGCAGGCTCTGAGACCCAGAGCGTCACGGTCGGCTGGAACCAGCCGATGTTCTCGCAGAACAACCTGACGGCCTCGGGCAACGCGACCGCCAACGCGAACATCCTGTACCTGACGAACCCGAACTTCTACTACTACGACGGCGACCTGAACCTGCAGTTCAACGACGGTCTCGGCAGCATCAAGGCCGTCTCGCAGGACCCGCTGACCGTCGAGGTCACGGTGAACGAGGGCGTCGTGTGGTCGGACGGCACGCCGGTCGACGCCGCGGACATCATCCTGTGGTGGGGCGCCCAGAACCCGAAGTTCAACACCGTCGCGGGTGGGGACCTCGAGCGTGACGCGGACGGCAACGAGGTCGTCCCGACCGACGCCGTGTGGTTCTCGGGCACCAGCCCGATCATGGAGCTCGTCTCGCAGTTCCCGGAGATCTCCGAGGACGGCCGCACCGTCACCATGGTGTTCGACGAGACGCGTCCCGACTGGATGATGGGCCTCGGCATGCCGCCGGTCGCCGCCCACGCCGTCGCCGACATCGCGCTCGGCAAGCCCGACGCGGCCGAGGCCAAGGACGCCCTGATCGCTGCCTTCCACGACAACGACAAGGCGACGCTCGCCAAGATCGCCGGCGTGTGGAACACGGGCTTCAACTTCACGTCGATGCCCGACGACCCGCGCCTGTTCCTGTCGACCGGCCCGTACATCCTGAACGAGTTCGTCGAGAACCAGCACCTCACGCTGGTGCGCAACGAGAAGTTCAGCTGGGGCCCGATCCCGGCGATCGACGAGGTCACCTTCCGCTTCACCGAGGACCCGATGGCCTCGATCACCGCCCTGCAGAACGGTGAGGTCGACCTCATCGCACCGCAGTCGTCGGTGGACGTGCTGCAGAACCTCGCGAACATCAACGGCGTCACCTACGTGACCGACATCGAGGGCACGTGGGAGCACGTGGACCTGACCTTCAACAACGGTGGCCCGTTCGACCCCGCCACCTACGGCGGCAACGCCGAGGCCGCGCGTCTGGTGCGCCAGGCGTTCCTCATGTCGATCCCGCGCCAGCAGATCATCGACACGCTGATCCACCCGCTGCAGTCCGACGCCGCGATCCGCAACTCGTTCCTGTTCGTGCCCGGCGCCCCCGGCTACGACGAGGCCGTGGCCGCGAACGGCTCCGACATCTTCGGAGGCGGCGACGCCGACAAGGCCAAGGAGCTGCTCGGGCAGGCCCGCGCGCTCTACCCGGCGATGCCCCAGACGATCGACGTGCGCTTCCTCTACGGCGCCTCGAACGTGCGCCGCGCCAACATGTTCCAGCTGATCCAGGCCGCTGCGGCGCCGGTGGGCTTCAACGTCATCGACAACGGTGACGACATGTGGGGCCAGCGCCTCGGCGACGGCACCTACGACGCCACGATGTTCGGCTGGCAGTCGACCAACACGTTCCTGCTGAACGCCGAGTCGAACTACGTCACCGACGGCCAGAACAACTTCGGTGGATTCTCCAACGCCGAGGTCGACGCCCTCTGGGCCAAGATCGCGGAGTCGGCGGACGACACCACGGCCGAGGTCCGCGGCTTCGCCCACGAGATCGAGTCGACGCTGCTGCACGAGGGCTTCGGTCTGCCGATCTTCCAGTTCCCCGGCGTCGTCGCCCACAGCGACCGCCTCCAGAACGTGTCGTCGATCGCGCTGTCGCCGACCATCCTCTGGAACTTCTGGGAGTGGACGATCGCGGGCTGACCCGCAGCACGACCCACCCCGGTGCGGGGGTACCACGGCAAGCTCGCCGCGGTACCCCCGCACGGTCGCAACAGCACCCGATCGCAGCGCGCCAGACCCTCAGGCGCCACCGACCGGGCCCTGAGCGGTCCCGCGCGCGGACGCAAAGATTGCTTAAACACCCCTTGACCAACCCTTCCCCTGAGGCAAGGACTCCATGGCCACCACTGTGCTGACCGAGATCGAGGACGCCCCCGCGGCGCCCGACGAGACGGTCCCCACGCGGCGCTCCCGGGCCGCCCGCTCGGCCCCGATGCTCACGTTCCTGGCTCGACGCATCCTGTCGTCGCTGTTCGTGCTGCTCGGCGCCACCTTCATCGTCTTCATGCTGTTCTCGTACTCGGTGGACCCGCTGGAGGACCTGCGGTTCTCGACGGCGCCCAACGTGCAGCAGCTCATCGCCGAGCGCGTCGCGGCGCTCAACCTGGACGTGCCGCCGGTGGTCCGGTACTTCCAGTGGCTCGGCAACGTGGTCACGGGTGACCTCGGCACGAGCTGGCGGACGGGCCAGAGCGTGTCCTCGATCCTGGGCGCGGCCATCCCCAACACGGTGACGCTGGTGTCCGGCGCGCTAGTGCTGGCCATCGGCCTGGGCGTGCTCGTGGGCATCGTCGCCGCGCTGCGCCAGTACACGCGCTTCGACTACGCGGTGACCTTCCTGTCCTTCGTGCTCTTCTCGCTGCCCTCGTTCTGGGTCGCGGTGCTGCTCAAGCTGTGGGGCGCGATCGGCTTCAACGACTTCCTGCGCGACCCCACCATCGCCTGGTACTGGATCGTGGGCCTGTCCGTGCTGTCCGGCGGCCTGTGGTCCGCGATCATCGGCGGCGTCCGGCGCACCCGCTGGGTGTCGTTCGCCGCGGCGACCGTGGCCACCGGCGCGATCCTGGCCTTCGTCTCGGAGACCGACTGGATCGTCCAGCCCAGCCTCGGGTACGTCGGCATCGCCGTGCTGGGTGCCGGCGTCGCGTTCGCCGTCGTCGCGCTGACGGCGGGGCTGTCCAACCGCCGCGCGCTGTACGCGTCCCTCACCGCCGCGGCAGTCGGCGTCGCGCTGAAGCTCCCGCTGCAGTTCCTGTTCGTGAACGCGAGCTGGGTCATGATGCTCGGGCTCGCCGTCGCCGCGGTCGCGTGCGGCTGCCTGATCGGCTGGCTGTTCGGCGGCGACGACCGCCGCGTGTCCATGCGGGCCGCCGCGGTCACCGCGCTCGGCACGGGCCTGTTCCTGTTCGTCGACCGCGTGATGCAGGTCTGGTACGCGTACAACCGCGCGTCGCAGATCAACTTCCGCCCGATCTCGACGATCGGCTCGCAGACCCCCGGCCTGCGCGGCGACTTCTGGATCACCACGCTGGACCAGTTCACGCACATCCTGCTGCCCACCATCACGCTGGTGCTGATCTCGTTCGCCGGCTACACCCGGTACACGCGCGCCTCGATGCTCGAGGTGATGAACCAGGACTACATCCGCACGGCCCGCTCGAAGGGCCTGTCGGAGCGCGTGGTCACCGTGCGGCACGCGTTCCGCAACGCGCTGATCCCGCTGGCCACCATCGTGCCGCTCGACGTCGCGGCGATGTTCGGCGGCGCGATCATCACCGAGCGCATCTTCGCCTGGAGCGGCATGGGATCCGTGTTCATCACGGCCCTGCAGAACATGGACGCCGACGTGATCATGGGCCACTTCCTGGTGGTCGGGTCCCTCCTGGTGGTCGCCAGCATCCTCGTGGACTTCATCTACGCCGCCCTCGACCCTCGAATCCGGGTGAACGCATGAGCACCGTGCAGACAGACTCCGTCGAGAACGCGATCGAGCTCAAGGAGGTCGAGGGCCTCTCGCAGGGCCGCATCGTCCTGCGCCGGTTCCTGCGCCACCGCGGCGCGATGGCCTCGATCATCGTGCTGGCCGCCATCGTGCTGCTGGTCACGACGTCGATCGGCTGGGGCCCCGTCCCAGGCTGGTGGCAGCACGGGTTCCGCGACCTGAGCCCCGTCGCCAACGCGGGTGGTGCCCCCACCATGGGGTTCGGCGACGGCGGGTTCTCCTTCGGCGCGCACCCGTTCGGCCAGGACAACATCGGCCGCGACGTGTTCGCGATGGTCATGCGCGGCACCCAGCAGTCGCTCACCGTCATGGTGGTCATCGGGTTCTTCGCCACGCTCATCGGCGTCGTGCTCGGCGCGCTGTCCGGCTACTTCCGCGGCCGGTCCGACAACATCATCATGCGGTTCACCGACATGGTCATCACCATCCCGGTGATCATGATCGGCGCGATCCTCGGCATCCTGGTGGGCGGTGCGAGCGCGTGGAGCCTCGCGATCGCCCTGTCCCTGGTGACGTGGACGACGATGGCCCGCCTGGTGCGCGCCCAGTTCCTCGCCCTGCGCGAGCTGGAGTTCGTCGACGCGGCCCGCGTGGCCGGCGCGTCGAGCTTCCGGATCATGTTCAAGCACATCCTGCCGAACGCCATCGGCGTGATCATCGTCAACGCGACGCTGCTCATGGCCTCGGCGATCCTGCTGGAGACCGCCCTGTCGTTCCTGGGCTTCGGCATCCGCCAGCCCGAGGTGTCGCTGGGCACGCTCATCAACGAGTACCAGGCCGCGTTCTCCACCCGCCCCTGGCTGTTCTGGTGGCCCGGTGTGTTCATCGTGACCATCGCCCTGTGCGTGAACTTCATCGGCGACGGCCTGCGCGACGCGTTCGACCCGCGCCAGCGCCGCATCCCGACCGCGCGCGCGCTGGCCAAGGCCGACGCCAAGAAGGCCGCGAAGGCGCTGAAGGCGAACGCCTGACGTGTCAGCGCAGCAGGAACGTCAGCACGCTGGCCGCGAGGAGCACCACCATCGCGGCCAGGGTGGCGACGTGCCAGCGCACCCGGGGACGGCCGCGCTCCACGCGCGGGTCGTCCAGCAGGCCGGCGTCGCGCAGCTGCTCCCAGCGGGCGCGCACGATCGCCGCGGCCTGGCCGGAGGCACCGACCATGAGGTCGCCGGACCCCACGGTGCCTCCCCGGTAGGTGGACTCCGGCAGGTTCTGGCCGGCGTCCTTGGGCGCGGTCACCGACCGGGCCCGGCCGGGCGCCGGGGCGGCCCACGCCGCGTACTCGCCGTAGGCGGTGTGCAGCGTGAGGGCGTACCTGGTCTCCACGCGCTCGATCGTGGGCCACGGCAGCTCGATCGACCGGGTCACGTTGCGCAGCTCGACGCCTGCCGGCGTCACCACCACGGCGGGGCGCCAGTAGGCGGCCCACACCCACAGCACCACCAGGGCGACCGGAGCCAGGTAGGGGAGGGTCGACCGCCAGTCGGCCGCGAACCCGGCCACCAGGCCACCGACCGCCAGCACCGCGACGACCACCGCAAGACCCCGGCCGAACCCCGGCCTGTACTCGACCACGTCCGCAGACACCATGGCTCGATCGTCCCAGACCGGACCGCCCGCGCCCCACGGAAGGAACACCATGTCCACTGACGCCAAGTCCCCGATCCTCGAGGTCCGCGACCTCGGCGTCGAGTTCTTCGTCGACGGCGAGTGGTTCCCCGCCGCCCAGGACGTGTCCTACGACGTCCGCCCCGGCGAGGTGCTCGCCATCGTCGGCGAGTCCGGCTCCGGCAAGACGCAGACGTCGATGTCGCTCCTCGGCCTGCTGCCCACCAACGGGCGCGCGTCGGGCTCCGCGAGGCTCGCGGGCCGCGAGCTGCTGGGCCTGAGCCACAAGCAGCTCTCCAAGGTGCGCGGCAAGGACGTCGCCGTCATCTTCCAGGAGCCCATGACGGCGCTGAACCCCGTCTACACGATCGGCTTCCAGATCGTCGAGACGCTGCGCGTCCACTTCGACATCAGCCCCAAGGCCGCGCGCGCGAAGGCCATCGAGCTGCTGCGCATGGTGGACCTGCCCGACCCCGAGAAGTCGGTCGACAAGTACCCCCACCAGCTCTCCGGCGGCCAGCGACAGCGCGCGATGATCGCCCAGGCGCTCGCGTGCGAGCCCAAGCTGCTCATCGCCGACGAGCCGACGACGGCGCTCGACGTCACCGTCCAGGCCGAGATCCTCAAGCTCATGCGCGACCTGCGCCACCGCGTCGACGCCGGCATCATCCTCATCACGCACGACATGGGCGTGGTCGCGGACCTGTCCGACCGCGTCATGGTCATGAAGAGCGGCCGCGTGGTGGAGGCCGGCACGGCCGACGAGGTGTTCAACCGCCCGCAGCACGCGTACACGCGCCAGCTGCTCGCGGCGGTGCCGCACCTCGGGTCGATGTCGACGCCGGCCACGGTGGCCGAGGCCGGCTCGGTGGTCGAGCCCGTCGAGACCACGCCGGCCGGTGAGCTCGCCCTCGAGGCGAACGGCCTGGTCATCGAGTACCCTGCCCGCGGCCGCGTGCCCGCGTTCCGCGCCATCAAGGGCCTCGACCTGCACATCGGCAAGGGAGAGGTCGTGGGCCTGGTCGGCGAGTCCGGCTCGGGCAAGACGACGGTCGGCCGCGCCGCCGTCGGCCTGCTGCCCGTCGCGGACGGGTCGCTCAAGGTCAACGGCGTCGAGATGGCCGGCATCAAGCCCAAGGCGCTGCGGGCCGTGCGCCAGGACGTGTCGATCGTGTTCCAGGACCCGGGCTCCTCGCTGAACCCCCGCCTGCCCATCGGCGAGTCCATCGGCGAGCCGCTCAAGCTGCACAGGGTGGCCGAGGGCGCCGACCTCAACAAGCGCGTCGAAGCCCTGCTCGACCACGTGCAGCTGCCCCGCGCCATGCGCAACCGCTACCCGCACGAGCTGTCCGGCGGGCAGCGCCAGCGCGTCGGCATCGCCCGCGCCCTGGCGCTCGAGCCGCGGCTGCTCATCGCGGACGAGCCGACGTCGGCCCTCGACGTCTCGGTGCAGGCGCGCGTGCTGGAGCTCTTCCAGGAGCTGCAGCGCGAGTACGGGTTCGCCTGCCTGTTCATCTCCCACGACCTCGCCGTCGTCGAGATCCTGTCGCGCCGCATCGCCGTGATGAGCAAGGGCGACCTGGTCGAGGTGGGCCCGCGCGAGCAGATCCTGCACCACCCGCGCGAGGACTACACGCGCCGCCTGCTCGCGGCGGTCCCGGTCCCGGACCCGGCGGAGCAGAAGCTGCGCCGCGAGGAGCGCGACCGCCTGCTGGCGACGGTCTGACGGGCGCCGACCCACAACCGCCCGTGACGCCGGTGCGTCACCGGCGTCACAGGCCGGGCGGGCGGGGGTGGCGCGTTGCCGCGGGTAAGATGGCGTCGCCCGCCGCGTGCGCGGGATCCCCACCCCGCCTCCGAGGAATCGAGACCCTACATGGCTGTGCGCTCCGACCTGCGCAACGTCGCGATCGTCGCCCACGTCGACCACGGCAAGACGACCCTCGTGGACGCGATGCTCAAGCAGGCTGGCGCCTTCGGTGCCCACCAGCACGTCGAGGACCGGGTCATGGACTCCGGCGACCTCGAGCGTGAGAAGGGCATCACCATCCTCGCCAAGAACACGGCGGTCCGGTACACCGGTCCGTCGGCGGGCGAGCACGGGGAGCCCGGCGGCATCACCATCAACGTCATCG
Organism: Promicromonosporaceae bacterium; assembly: GCA_009783295.1. Taxonomy (GTDB): domain Bacteria; phylum Actinomycetota; class Actinomycetes; order Actinomycetales; family Cellulomonadaceae; genus Xylanimonas. The sequence goes on along the minus strand of WRHK01000001.1, from coordinate 61,854 downwards.
ACACCCCCGGCCACGCCGACTTCGGCGGTGAGGTCGAGCGCGGCCTGTCGATGGTCGACGGCGTCGTGCTGCTGGTCGACGCGTCCGAGGGCCCGCTGCCCCAGACCCGCTTCGTGCTGCGCAAGGCGCTCGCGGCGAAGCTGCCGGTCATCGTCGTCGTGAACAAGACGGACCGCCCCGACGCGCGCATCGACGAGGTCGTGGGCGAGACCACCGACCTGCTGCTGGGCCTGGCGTCCGACCTCGCGGACGAGGTCCCGGACCTCGACCTCGACGCGATCCTCGACGTGCCCGTCGTCTACGCGGCCGCCAAGGTGGGCGCGTCGTCGCTGGAGCAGCCGGCCGACGGCTCGGCGCCCGCGAACGACAACCTCGAGCCGCTCTTCGCGACCATCCTCGAGAAGATCCCGGCCCCCACGTACGACGAGGGCACGCCGCTGCAGGCGCACGTGACCAACCTCGACGCGTCGCCGTTCCTCGGGCGCCTCGCGCTGCTGCGCGTGTTCAACGGCGAGATCCGCAAGGGCCAGCAGGTCGCGTGGGCGCGCCACGACGGCTCGCTGACCACGGTGAAGATCACCGAGCTGCTCGAGACCAAGGGCCTGGACCGCGTCCCGGCCGAGTCCGCGGGCCCCGGCGACATCGTCGCCGTCGCCGGCATCGCCGACATCATGATCGGCGAGACCCTCACCGACATGAACGACCCGCACCCGCTGCCGCTCATCACGGTCGACGACCCGGCCATCTCGATGACCATCGGCATCAACACCTCGCCGCTCGCCGGCAAGGGCGGCAAGGGCCACAAGGTCACGGCCCGCCAGGTCAAGGACCGCCTCGACTCCGAGCTCATCGGCAACGTGTCGCTGCGCGTGCTGCCCACCGAGCGCCCCGACGCGTGGGAGGTGCAGGGCCGCGGCGAGCTGGCCCTGGCGATCCTCGTCGAGCAGATGCGCCGCGAGGGCTTCGAGCTCACGGTCGGCAAGCCGCAGGTCGTCACCAGGACGGTCGACGGCAAGGTGCTCGAGCCCATGGAGCGCATGACCATCGACGTGCCCGAGGAGTACCTGGGCGCCGTCACGCAGCTGCTCGCGCAGCGCAAGGGCCGCATGGAGACCATGTCGAACCACGGCACCGGCTGGGTCCGCATGGAGTTCATGGTCCCGGCGCGCGGCCTCATCGGCTTCCGCACCCGGTTCCTCACCGAGACCCGCGGCACCGGCATCGCGTCCTCGATCTCCGAGGGCTACGAGCCGTGGGCCGGCCCCATCGAGTCGCGCAACACCGGCTCGCTCGTGGCCGACCGTGCCGGCGTCGTCACGCCCTACGCGATGATCAACCTGCAGGAGCGCGGCTCCTTCTTCGTGGACCCCACGCAGGAGGTGTACGAGGGCATGATCGTCGGTGAGAACAGCCGCAACGAGGACATGGACGTCAACATCACCAAGGAGAAGAAGCTGACGAACATGCGCTCCTCCACGGCGGACAACTTCGAGAACCTGGTGCCGCCGCGCCACCTGACGCTCGAGGAGTCCCTCGAGTTCGCGCAGGAGGACGAGTGCGTCGAGGTCACGCCCGAGGTGGTGCGCATCCGCAAGGTCGCGCTCGACCAGGTGGAGCGCGCCCGCGCCGCCGCGCGTCTCCGGGCCGCGGCGAAGTCCTGACCCTCCCGCGATGACCGGTGTGCTCGCGGTCCACGCGCACCCCGACGACGAGACGCTCTCGACCGGCGCCCTGCTCGCGACCGCTTCTGCGGCCGGGCGGGGCGCCGTCGTCGTCACGTGCACGCGCGGCGAGCGCGGCGAGGTGCTGGCGCTCCCCGGCACGACGTCGCACGGCCTGGCCGCGCTCGAGGGCGACGGCCCCGCCCTGGCGGCCCACCGGGAGGTCGAGCTGACTGCCGCGCTGACGGCGCTGGGCGCGGGGGTGCCCACGTTCCTCGACGAACTGTCTGACCCACGGCGGGGTGCGGCCCCGGCTGGCACTGACAGGTTCGAGGACTCCGGCATGGTCTGGGTCCGCCCGGGGCTCGCCGGGCCCGACCCGGCCGTGCCGGGCGGCTTCTCCCTGCGCCCGCTCGACGACGGCGCCGCCCGCCTGGCGGGCCTGGTCCGGCGGCTACGGCCCGACGTCGTCGCCACCTACGAGGCCGGCGGCGGCTACGGGCACCCGGACCACGTGCGCGCCCACCAGGTGACGGTGCAGGCGCTGCACCTCGCGGCCGACCCCGCCCTCGAAGGGGGTGGCGAGCCGTGGGCTGCCGAGCTCTGGCAGCGCGTCGCCCCGGCGAGCACCCTGCGCGCGGAGCGCGCGGCGCTCGCGGCGGATCCCGCGGTCCGGGCCCTCGCCGCCGAGGCGGGACTCACCTTCCCCGACCCCGACGACGCCCTGCCCGCGCTCGCCCGCGACGACGCCCTGCTCGCTGCCGCGGACGACGCCGGCCACCTGCGGACGGTCGACGTCGCGCCCGTGCTGGGCCCGGTGCTCGACGCGATGCGCGCCCACGCCACGCAGGTCCAGCACGCCACGGCGGCGCCCGCCGGCTCCGCCCTCGCGGCCGCCGGGGTGCTCGGCTGGTACGCCCTCTCGAACGGCGTGCTCGCACCCGTCGGTGCCCAGGAGGTCTACCTCGTGACGACCCCCACCGGGCGGCGCCCCACCTCGGTAGGCTCGGGCGCGTGAGCGACCCGGACCAGACCCCCGCCATCACGCCAGCGACCCCCGGCGCCCCACGCCGCGGCGCCGGCCGGGTGCTGGGCATCGCCGTGGTCGCGATCCTGCTCGGGGCTGCGGTCGCGGCGCTCGGCACCGCGACGCAGCGCACGCTGTGGCACGACCTGCCCGTCGGGCTCGTGATCGCCCTGGCGCTCACCCTCTCCGCGGGGGTGCTCGCGCGCGCCTGGTCCGGGCTCCCGGCGCTGGCCGGCGCCGCCGTCGGCTGGGTGGTCATGGTCGAGCTGATGTCGCTGCCCGGCAGCGGCGGTGACGTGCTGGTCACCGACCCCACCGCCGGCATCCCGCTCGCCTGGGCGGGCATCGCGTGGACCTACGGCGGCGTGGTGCTGCTGGGCGTCGTGGCGTTCCTTCCGCGGCGCTGGTTCGAGCGGCGCTGACGGCGCCCGGCTGACGCGAACCTCCGCCGAACCTCCACGCCTGGTCAGAGCGCCAGCGGCGGTCCGGCGCAGGCCCCGCGCGTAGGATTCCGACGGTGCGCGGCGTCGTCGGACGACGGCGCGGCACCGGTGCAGGACCGCCCTCGGCTGCCGCGGCAGCCACCTCCAGAGACATGCACGGAGCGAACTCGATGGGTCAGCCGACCGAGCGCGACAACGACGCGCCCGAGCCGAACACCTCCCCGGCGGACGGGGCTCCCGAGGCCACGGCGCCCGAGCCCGACGCGCCCGAGCACGAGGCCCCGTACGTGCCCCCGGTCAAGGCGTACGAGCGCCCCGCCGTCACCTACCGGCCCCCGACCGAGACGGTCTCGACGTCCGAGCCCACCCAGGCGCTGCCCGTGGTGATCGGCTCCGTCGCGCTCCCGGCGCAGCCGGCCGCCGCCGCGGGCGCCAAGCCCGTGGAGGTCCCGCCGCTCACGGCCGCGACCACGTGGACCGTGAGCGCCCCCCAGCCCGCCGAGACCACGACCGTGCTCGGCGCGGTCCCCGCGTCCGGGCCGGCCGCGTCGGGCCCGGAGTCGTCGGGGCCGGGGCCGTCGGGCCCCGGGAGCAACCGCCCGTCGGGCATCCTCGGCGGGCTCGTGGGCGACGGGCAGCCCAGCCGCGCGCCGCGTGCGCTGCTCGGTGCGGGCATCGTCCTGGTGGTGCTCGCTGGCCTCTACACGGGCGCGCAGTGGCTCGTCTCCGACAAGGTCGCGTCCGGCACGCACGTCGCGGGCGTCGACATCGGCGGCCTGTCGTCCCAGGAGGCCAAGGACCAGCTCGACGCCGGCCTCTCGGCACGCGCCAAGGAGCCCGTCCAGGTCACCGCGGGCGACGCGCACACCACGCTCGACCCCACCACGGCGGGCCTCAAGCTCGACGCCGCCGCGACGGTCGCGCAGCTCACGGGCTTCTCGATGAGCCCGGCACACCTGTGGAACCACCTGTTCGGCGGGTCGGACGTCGCCCCCGTCGTCAGCGTGGACGACGCGCACCTGAAGACCGCCGTCGACGGCCTCGTCGAGTCGCTCGCGACCCCGCCGGTGGACGGCACCGTCACCTTCACCGACGGCCAGCCCGTCGCCACCGCGGCCAAGGACGGCGCCAAGGTCACCGCGAGCGACGCGACGCACGCGCTCACCACACGCTGGCTCGTCACCACCGGGTCGATCGACCTGCCCACCGAGGCCGTGGCCCCGCAGATCACGCAGTCCGAGACGGACGCCGCGCTCACGCAGGCCAAGAAGATCGTCTCGGCCCCCGTGACGGTGACCGTGGGCGACCAGAAGCCGGAGCTGCCCGCCGACGCGCTCGCGTCCGCCGCGTCGTTCCAGCCGGTCGACGGGAACCTCAAGCTCACGGTCGACGGCGCCCAGCTCGTCGACGCCGTCGTGGCCCGCACCAACAACCTGCTGACCAACCCGCAGGACGCGCACTTCGAGTTCCAGGGCGGCACGCCCGTCGTCGTCGGCGGCGAGTCCGGCACCTCGCTGGACCCGGACGCGCTGGCCGCGGCCGTGCAGAAGGCCGCCACGGGCGACAACCGGACCGCCGCCGTCAAGCTGACGCAGCGCGACCCGCAGGACAGCAAGGCGGCGCTGCAGGGGATGGGCGTCAAGGAGGTCGTCAGCGCGTTCGACACCCCGCTGACGCCCGAGCCGGTCCGCACCGCGAACCTGGCCCGCGCCGCCCAGCTGCTCACGGGCCACCTGGTCAAGCCGGGCGAGACGTTCTCGCTGACCCAGGCCATCGGGCCGATCACCACGGCGAACGGGTACCAGTCCGCCGGCGTCATCAGCAACGGCGTGCACACCGAGGGCATCGGCGGCGGCCTGTCGCAGATGGCCACCACCACGTACAACGCCGGGTTCTTCGCCGGGTTCGAGAACGTGGAGCACCGCCCGCACTCGGTCTGGTTCACGCGCTACCCCGCGGGCCGCGAGGCCACCATGGCGGTCGGGTCGCTCGACATGCGGTTCAAGAACAACTCGCCCTACGGCGCCGTCATGCAGGCGTACATCCAGGGTGGTCGGCTGCACGTGCAGATCTGGAGCACCAAGTACTTCACCGTCCAGACGTCGGCGAGCCCCAAGACCAACGTCGTCCCCACGACGACGGTGCACCGGTCGGGCGCGAACTGCGCCGCCTACGTGGGCGGGCAGGACGGGTTCACGATCACCAACTACCGTCAGGTGTTCCACGGCACCGACAAGGTGATCGACGAGCACTTCACCTGGACGTACAAGCCTGACAACCCCGTCGTGTGCGACGCGGGCGGAGCCCCGCCCGCCGGGCCGGACTCCGGAGCGGGAGACAACTGATGCTGGGTCGTTCCGAGCGGGAGTCGCCCGCGCACGCCGCGCTCGCCGCGCAGCAGGGCGGGTGGTCGGGCCTCGTGGTGCCCGACGGCGACGCGCCCGCGCACGCCGAGCCCGCCGAGCTCGTGGAGCTGCTGGACCTGGGCACGGCCGCCGACACCCTGGCCACGGTCGCGAGCATCGCCGACCTCGCCGCCGTGGTGCACCTGGGCCACCCGGCCCAGCCGGCACCGTCGCTCGAGGAGGCGCTGCTGGCCGGCGACCCGTCGCTCGGGATCACGGCCGCCGTCGCGGTGCGCACCGAGTGGGCCTGGGTGGGGCATCCCGAGGCCACGGGCGGCGCCGTCGTCATCGACGAGGCCGGGCTGCGCGACTGCCGCGACGTGCTGCGCACCCTCGGCGTGAGCCCGCGCCTGGTGCCCTCGCGCACGCCGGTCGCGGAGCGTGTGGCCATCGCCGGGCCCGACGGGTCGCTCGTGATCGAGCGCTCGCGCGTGCCCGGCGGGCTCGTGGAGCTGGTGGGGTCGGAGCGCCTCGCCGACCTGCCGCCCGTCTGGTACGGCCTGCTCGAGTCGCGCGACCTGCGGCCCGCGTTCCACGGGCCCGCGCAGGTCTGGTTCGCGTTCGGCCCCTACGACGACCACCGCGGCTCCCTGCAGCCGACGCTCGCCGTCATCGCCGACGCCGGGATCGACCTGCAGCACCTGCGCTCGCACCCCTCGGAGCGCGGGCCGCACGTGTTCTTCACGTCGTTCCTGTGCCCGCATGTCGACGTGCTCGACCGGCTGGTCGCCGACCTCGACGCGCGCGGCATCGCCCATCGGACGCTCGCCGTGCTGCCGGGCGAGGGGTTCGTGCCCGGGCCCGCGCCGCTGGCCCCGCGCTGGGCGGGCGTGTGAGCGCCGGCGTCGCGTACCTCGGGCCCGAGGGGACGTTCACGCACCAGGCCGTGCTCGACTGGGCCGCCCGCGCCGGGGCGCGCGCGCCGCACGGTCCCGCGGAGGCCCTGGAGTCGGTGGGCGAGGTGCACGACGCCGTCGCGTCCGGCGCGGCCGCCCGCGGCGTCGTCGCGATCGAGAGCTCCGTCGAGGGGTACGTGGTGCCGTCCGTCGACGCGCTGGTCGGGTCGTCCGACGTCGTCGCGATCGACGAGGTGGTGCTGCCGATCTCGTTCGACGCGTTCGTGCGGCCGGGCCACGGGGAGCTCACCGAGGCGACGGCGCACCCCCACGGGCTCGCCCAGGTGTCGCGGTTCGTGGCCGAGCGCGGGCTGCGGCCGGTGCCGGCGTCGTCGAACGCCGCCGCCTGCCGCGACGTGACCGAGCACCAGGTGGCGTTCGGGCCGCGCGTGTGCGGCACGCTCTACGGGCTGGAGACGATCGGCCGGGCCGTCGAGGACTTCGGCGGGGCCCGCACCCGGTTCCTGGTGCTCGCGCGCCGCGACGAGGCGCGCACGCTGCTCGCCGCCACGCGCCAGGCCGTCGACACCGCCGAGACCGCCTGGCGCACCATGCTGGCCGTGACCCCCGTGGTGACCGGGCCGGGCGTGCTCGCCCGCATCACGGCCGCCTTCGGGGAGCGCCGCGTCAACATGTCGTCGCTGGTCACGCGCCCGCTCAAGGCGCGCGCCAACCAGTACGTGTTCGTGATGACGTTCGACGCCGCCCCCTGGGACGCGTCGGTCCACGCGCTGCTCGGTGACCTGCTGGCCGCGGGCGACTCGCTCAAGGTGCTGGGCGCGTTCCCTGGCGACCCGGACGACGGCGCCCTCGACGGCGTCCTCGCCGACCACGTGCCGCTCGGCTCCGTGGTCGCGGGCGCCGACGGCCCCGACCTGGAGCGAGGTCTGCTGTGGTGACCGCGCCGTTCGCCCGCGTGGCCGTGCTGGGGCTCGGCCTGGTGGGCGGCTCGCTGGCGAGGCTGCTGCGCGAGCGCGGGGTCGACGTCGTCGGGCAGGACGTGGACGGCGCGACCGTGGCTGCCGCGGGCGCCGTGGGGCTGCGCGCGACGACGTCGGTGGCCGAGGCCGTCGACGGGGCCGACCTGGTGGTGCTCGCCGTGCCGCTGCGGGCCATGCGGGCCACGGCTGCCGAGCTGGCGCGGAGCCTCGGGCCCGACGCGACGCTGACCGACGTCGGCAGCGTCAAGGGCCCCGTGCGGCACGCGGTGGAGGCCGTGGGGCTGGGGGAGCGGTACGTCGGGGCGCACCCGATGGCCGGCACCGAGCAGAGCGGCTTCGCGGCGTCGACGGCGGACCTGCTGGCTGGCGCCCCGTGGGCGGTGACCGTGCCGGCCGCGCCCGACCGGCTCGCCCGCCTGCTGCACCTCATCACCGGCACGCTGGGCGGCACGGCCGCCGTGCTCGCCGACGACGTGCACGACGAGGCCGCCGCCCTGATCTCCCACGTGCCGCACGTGCTGGCGACGCAGCTGCTCAACGCGGTCGCGGGCGCCCCCGTGCGCGACGCCGCGCTGGGGCTGGCCGCAGGGTCGTTCCGCGACGGCACCCGGGTCGCGTACACCGACCCGGGCCGCACCGAGGCCATGGTCACCGAGAACGCCGCCTGGGTGGCGCCCGCGCTGCGCAAGGCGATCCGGGACCTGGAGAGCGTGGTCGCGGCCCTCGAGACCAACGCGCCGGTGCACGGGTTCTTCCAGGCGGCGGACGCCGTGCGCGAGTTGGGCCGCCCGGGCACCCGCGCCGACCTGGTGGCGGCCCTGCCGGTCGCCCTGGAGGGCGACTGGCCGTCCCGCCTGGCGTCGGAGTGCGCGAGCGGCGCGGTGGTGGTGGCGCTGACGCCGGCCGAGGCCCTCCTCGCGAGATAGAGCGCGGGCCCGCGAGATAGAGCGCGGGCCCGCGAGTTAGCGCGCTAGCGCGCGAGTTAGTGCGCAAGGCCGCGAGTTAGCGCGTCGGACGGCGAGATAGAGCCCAGCGCGCTCTATCTCGCGCGGGACTGCGCTATCTCGCGGGCCCGCGCTCTATCTCGCGGCCCCGCGCTCTAACTCGCGGGCCAGCGCTCTACCTCGCGGCCCTGCGCGCCGGGCGCGGGGGGATCTGCTTCGCCGTCTCGATCGCCTCCGCCGGGACCCGCAGCTCCCGCGGCGCCTCCTCCCGCGGCGCGTCCGTGCGCAGCAGCAGGCCGTCGTCGTCCACCGCCAGGACCACCGCGATCACGTCGGTCCACACGGATCCCCGGCCCTCGGCGCGGGCGGCCTCCGCCTCCGCGGCGTCGAGGCGGCGGCGCACGACGACGCGCGCGCCGACGGGCAGGTCGCGCCAGCCCATAGACCCTCCCTGGTAGATCGACTGGTGAGATCGATGAGTGCCCGAGGCAGGTGAGCCCTCGCGCCGATACTAAGGTGGCCTCGTGACCTACGTGATCGCCCAGCCCTGCGTCGATGTCAAGGACAAGGCCTGCATCGAGGAGTGCCCCGTCGACTGCATCTACGAGGGCAAGCGCTCGCTGTACATCCACCCTGACGAGTGCGTCGACTGCGGCGCCTGCGAGCCGGTCTGCCCGGTCGAGGCGATCTACTACGAGGACGACGTCCCCGAGCAGTGGAAGGACTACTACGGCGCCAACGTCGAGTTCTTCGACGACCTCGGCTCGCCCGGCGGCGCCGCCAAGCTGGGCATGATCGAGAAGGACCACCCGCTGGTCGAGGCCCTGCCGCCGCAGGCCTGAGGCCCTTCGCATGGGACTGAGCGACCTCCGCGACCTGCCGTACCCCTGGGACACGCTGGCCGACGTGACCGCCCTCGCGCGCAGCCACCCGGACGGCCTGATCGACCTGTCGATCGGCACCCCCGTGGACCCGACGCCCGACGTCGTGCGCATGGCTCTCGAGCTCGCGTCCGACGCGCACGGCTACCCGCTGACGTACGGCACGCCCGCGCTGCGGGAGGCCGTGGTCGCGTGGTTCGCGCGGCGCCGCGGCGTGCCGGGCCTGGACCCGGCGGGCGTGCTGCCCACCGTCGGCTCCAAGGAGCTGGTGGGCCTGCTGCCGTCGCTGCTGCGCCTGGGCGCCGGAGACGTCGTCGTGCACCCGGCCGTCGCGTACCCCACGTACGACGTCGGCGCGCGCCTGGCGGGTGCCACGGCTCTGGCCACGGACGACGTCGAGGAGTGGGCCCACCGCGACGACGTGAGGCTCGTGTGGGTCAACACGCCGTCCAACCCGACGGGCGCCGTGGCCGACGTCGAGCAGCTGCGCCGCGTGGTCGAGGCGGCGCGCGCGATCGGGGCCGTCGTCGTCTCGGACGAGTGCTACGCGCTCCTGCCGTGGGAGGACGGGCTGCGGATCCCCAGCCTGCTCGACCCCGAGGTGACCGGGGGCGACCTGACCGGCTTGCTGGTGGCGTACTCGCTGTCCAAGCAGTCGAACCTCGCGGGGTACCGGGCGGCGTTCGTCGCAGGCGACACCGCGCTGGTTGCCGACCTGCTGGCCACGCGGAAGCACCTGGGCATGATCGTGCCGGCGCCGGTGCAGGAGGCGATGCGGGTCGCGCTCGGCGACGACGCGCACGTCGAGGCGCAGCGCGCCGTCTACGGCCGCCGCCGCGAGGTGCTCAAGGGCGCGCTCGAGGCCGCGGGCTGGGCCGTCGACCACTCGGAGGCCGGCCTGTACCTGTGGGTGCGCCCGGCGGACCCGGAGGACACGGCGAGCAGCCGCGAGCTGGTCGCGCGCCTGGCCGCGCTGGGCATCCTGGCCGGTCCGGGGGAGTTCTACGGCGCCGCGGGCGGCCGGCACGTGCGGGTCGCGCTCACGGCGTCGGACGCGCGGATCGCCACCGCGGCGGCGCGGCTCCGCGCCGCGTGACCCATACCCGTGACGTACGTCACTCATTTACCAAACCCTGGGCGAACCATGGTGAACTGGCTGGGCATGCTTGCCGTCGAGGCTGCCTCGGCGCGAGGATGTCCGTATCCGGTCTACGGAGCGGATTGTGATTGTGAGCCACGACGGGGGTAGGTTCCCGTCGCAGGTCGAGGTCGCCCTGGCCACACCAGCGGCACCGGGGCCGCGCACGCCCGCAACGGTGTGCACCACGGACACGCGCAGAGGTCGCCACGACAGACCGCTGCTCGCAGGAAGGACATCATGACCACCATCTCCCAGCCCACGACGGGCGCGCAGGCCGAGCTCACGGTCGGGGAGCGCAGCGTCGCGCTCCCGGTCGTCGAGGCGACGGAGGGCAACAGCGGTCTCGTCGTCTCCTCGCTGCTCAAGGAGACCGACCTGGTCACGTACGACCCGGGCTTCATGAACACGGCCTCGACGGCGTCCGCGATCACGTACATCGACGGCGACCAGGGCATCCTGCGCTACCGCGGTTACCCGATCGACCAGCTGGCGGAGGGGTCGACGTTCCTCGAGGTCGCCTACCTGCTCATCTACGGCGAGCTGCCGGACGCCGCGACGCTCAAGAACTTCACCGAGCGCGTCAACCGCCACACGCTCATCCCGGAGCAGTTCCGCAGCTTCCTGGCGGCGTTCCCGCGCGGCGGCCACCCCATGTCGATCATGGCGTCGGCCATGAACGCCCTGGCCACGTTCTACCCGGAGTCCCTGGACCCGCACGACGACGAGGCCGTCGACCTGGCCACCGTGCTGATCCTCGCGAAGATCCGCACCATCACGTCCTACGTACACCGCTCGATGCGCGACGAGCCGCTGCTGTACCCGGACTACGCCCGCGGGTACGTCGAGGACTTCCTGCGCATGTCGTTCGCCGTGCCGTTCCAGCAGTGGGACGCCGACCCGGTGGTCGCGGCCGCGATGGACAAGCTCCTGATCCTGCACGCGGACCACGAGCAGAACTGCTCGACGTCGACCGTGCGCATCGTCGGCTCCTCGAACGCCAACGTGTACGCCTCCGTGGCGGCCGGCATCAACGCCCTGTCGGGGCCGTCGCACGGCGGCGCCAACGAGGCCGTGCTGCTCATGCTCGAGCGCATCCGCTCGGGCGGCGACTCCGTCGAGACCTTCATGAAGAAGGTCAAGAACAAGGAGGACGGCGTCCGCCTCATGGGCTTCGGCCACCGCGTCTACAAGTCGTACGACCCGCGCGCGGCCATCGTGAAGAAGCACGCCGACGCCGTGCTCGACTCGCTGGGCGCGAAGGACGAGCTGCTCGACATCGCCCGCGGCCTCGAGGAGATCGCGCTGAGCGACGACTACTTCGTCGAGCGCAAGCTCTACCCGAACGTCGACTTCTACACGGGCCTCATCTACAAGGCGATCGGCTTCTCGCCGGCCATGTTCACGCCGCTGTTCGCGCTGGGCCGCATGCCTGGCTGGATCGCCCAGTGGCGCGAGATGATGAAGGACCCGGCCACCAAGATCGGCCGCCCGCGTCAGATCTACACCGGCGCCGGCGAGCGCCAGTACGTGCCGCTCAGCGAGCGCTGACCGGTCTCGACGAGGCTCGACCGCCGGTGGACTTGTGCCTCGGTGGTCGAGCCTGTCGAGACTCCCTCAGCCGAGGTAGAGCAGCCGGATCGACTGCGTGATCGACTGCAGCTCCTCGGTCGTGTACACGGACTCGGGCTCGGGCCGCACGGGCCCGCCCTCGAGCGTCGACCACTGCCAGTGAGGCCGGACGCGCCCCTCGGGGCCGTCGTCCCGCAGCTGCAGGTCCACCCACACGGCGTACCGGTAGCCGAAGCGGAGCTGGACGGCCCGCACTGCGGCGAAGTCGGGGGCCTCGGTGCTGTGCGAGGCGAAGTCGGCGGTCAGCGCGACGAGCAGCAGGTTGTCCTCCGGCCCGAGCCGGCCGCGGCGGTGCACGATCAGGTCGGGCGCGCGCTGCGCCCCCGGCCCGAACGCCATCGTGGGCTCGAGCGCGGCGCCGCTGCGCTCGTAGTCGCAGTCGACGTCCCACGACTCGTCGATCATGGGCCGCAGGTGCCAGCCCACGTGGAACGCGATCGAGCGGGCGCTCGGGTGCGACGTGCCGGTGGCGGGCGTGAAGAGCCCCCACTCGTTGATGAGCGTGGTGGTCAGGGCGATGCGGACGCGCGCCTGGAGGTCGTGCAGCAGCATGAGCGCAACCTATGCCCCAGGGCGCGTGCGCACCACGACAGGTGACGTGCTCCGCCCGGTCAGCCCGACGTCGCGAGCCGCACGCGCACCTCGCCGGCCGCCGGGGCCTGCCCGTCGGCGCTGGTCCAGGGGGCTGTGCCCTTCCGGGCCGCGAGGACGGCGCCGTCGCGTGTCCAGGCCCGATCCGCGACGCGCACCTCGACGACGTCGGTGGCCGACGCCGTGGTCACGGCCCACTGGGCGGCGGCCCACGCGGCGCGGCCCGGGTCGCCCGCGACGAGGGTGTGGGCGTCGACCGTGAGCCACACGCTCCCGTCGGCCGCGGTCCCGGCGTGGACGTCGCCGGCGGGCAGCCCGAGGTCCCGCTGCGCGAGCGCCTGGAAGGTGTGCTCCGCGGCGCTCCGGGCGTGCGGGGTGCGCACCGGGTCGAGCTCGCAGCTCACGGTGCCGGGCGACTCGCCCGTCAGCCCCGACGCCCAGGCGCGTGCCCGTACCTCGTGCTGCGCGTAGGCGCTCGGGTACCCCGAGTGCTGCACCTTCTGGGCGGCGACGGTGATGTCGAGGTTCTGGTAGCCGGGCACGCGCAGCAGCGCGTCGTAGAACTTGTTGGTGGACCAGACCGGGTCCTGCACCTGCGCGGCGGTGCCCCACCCCTGCGAGGGCCGCTGCTGGAACAGGCCCAGCGAGTCGCGGTCGCCGTAGGTGATGTTGATGAGCTTGGACTCCTGCAGCGCGGTCGCGAGCGCGATCGTGGCCGCGCGCGGCGGCAGCGCCCGCTGCACGGAGATGCCTGCGACGAGCGCCGCGTTGTCCGCCTGCTCCGGGGAGAGGTACCAGTCGGTGCCGCTCAGGCTGGCCGAGCACCGCTCGGTCACCGGGGTGGGCGGGCGGTGGCGCAGGGCCCACACGCCCGCGCCGACCCCGCCGGCCAGCACGACGGTGACGGCGGCCGCGACGACCGCGCGCCGACGCCGCCGCGCGGCCTTGCGGGTGGTCACTGGGCGTGCAGCGCGGCGTTCAGCTCGATGCCGACCCCGCGACGGGCGAGCACCTCGATCCCGCCCGTGGAGGAGTTGCGGCGGAACAGCAGGCCCGGCACTCCGGACAGGTCGCGGGCCTTGGCGACGCGGGGCGAGCCCTCGCCCACGCCCGGGGCGGCGTCGCCCAGCAGCGTGACCTTGGTGCCCGCGGTGACGTACAGGCCGGCCTCGATCACCGAGTCCGCGCCGAGCGCGATGCCCGCCCCGGCGTTCGCGCCCAGCAGGGCGCGCTCGCCGATGACGACGCGCTCCTTGCCACCGCCCGAGAGGGTGCCCATGATCGACGCGCCGCCGCCGATGTCCGCGCCGTCGTGCACCACGACGCCCTGCGAGATGCGGCCCTCGACCATCGAGACGCCGAGCGTGCCGGCGTTGTAGTTCACGAAGCCCTCGTGCATCACCGTGGTGCCCGGGGCGAGGTGCGCGCCGAGGCGCACGCGGTCGGCGTCGGCGATGCGGACGCCCGACGGGAGCACGTAGTCGACCATACGCGGGAACTTGTCCACGCCGTACACGGCGACGGGGTGCCCGGTGGCGGCGCGCAGGCGCAACCGCGTGGCCTCGAACCCGTCGACGGCGCACGGCCCCGCATCCGTCCACACGACGTTGGCGAGCGCCCCGAAGATGCCGTCGAGGTCGATCGAGTTGGGCACCACCAGGCGGTGGGAGAGCAGGTGCAGGCGCAGGTAGGCGTCCGCAGCGTCGCCGGCGGCGATGGGCGCGTCCAGGTCGACGACGGTGCGCACGACGACCGTCTCGACCCCGCGAGCCTCGTCGCGGCGCGCCAGCGCCTCCAGCTCGGCGGGGGCCGCGGCGTCGGTGGGCTCGCCGAGGGCGGGGGCCGGGTACCAGGCGTCGAGGGTGACCGGGGCCTCGGTTCCGAGCACCTCCGGGAGGGTGACCGTGGCGAGGCCGAAGCCCCAGGCAGTGCGGGCGGCAGAGGTGCGGTCGGCAGTGTCGCTCATGGGTCCCAGCCTATCGGGGGCCGGTAGGGTCGCCCCGTGGCGTCCACAGAACCGACAGCAGACCTGCGCACCCTGGCCGAGGCGGCCCGCCCGGGCGGGCCGGACGAGGACCTGGTGGCGCTCCTGGCCGCCATCTGCGACATCGAGTCCGTCTCGGGCGACGAGGCGCGGCTGGCCGACGCCGTCGAGGACCTGCTCCGCGCGCAGCCCCACCTGGAGGTGCTGCGCGACGGCAACTGCGTGGTGGGCCGCACGACGTTCGGGCGCGAGCGCCGCGTCGTCGTCGCCGGGCACCTCGACACCGTGCCCCTCACCGACCCGCCGAACCTGCCCACGCGCCTGGTGGGCGACGCGCTGTGGGGCCGCGGCACCGTCGACATGAAGGCCGGCATCGCCTACATGCTGGCGCTCGCGGCCGACCTGGGCCGCCCGGGCGTCGAGCCCACGAGCGACGTGACCTGGGTGTTCTACGACCAGGAGGAGGTCGAGGCCGTGCGCAACGGCCTGGGCCGCCTGGCCGCGTCGCGCCCCGACCTGCTCCAGGGCGACTTCGCCATCGTCGGCGAGCCGTCCGACGCGGGCATCGAGGGCGGCTGCAACGGCACGATCCGCGTCGAGGTGCGCACGCACGGCGTCACCGCGCACTCGGCGCGCGCCTGGGCGGGCGTCAACGCCATCCACCTGGCCGCGCCGGTGCTCGACCGGCTGGCCGCGTACACGCCGCGGGAGGTCGAGGTCGACGGGCTCGTGTACCGCGAGTCGCTCGGCGCGGTCGGCATCCGCGGGGGCGTCGCAGGCAACGTCGTCCCCGACGCGTGCGTCGTCACCGTGAACTACCGGTTCGCGCCGTCGCGCACGCCCGAGCAGGCCGAGGCGCACCTGCGCGAGCTGTTCGAGGGCTTCGAGGTGGTGGTCACGGATGCGGCCGCCGGCGCCCGCCCCGGGCTCGACGCCCCGCTCGCCCAGGCGTTCGCCGACGCCGTCCTGGCCGTCACCGGCGGGACCCCGCGCCCGAAGTACGGCTGGACCGACGTCGCGCGCTTCTCGGCCCTGGGCATCCCCGCCGTGAACTTCGCCCCGGGCGACCCGCTGCTGGCGCACAAGGACGACGAGCGCGTGCCCGTCGCGCAGCTGGCGCTGTGCCGCGACGCGCTGCGCGCCTGGCTGCTGGCGTGACTACTGTGGCGGCATGACCACCGACGACGGCGTGGCCCAGACGGGCGCCGGCTACCGCAAGGGCCCGGTGCTGCTGCGGGGCACGCAGATCCCTGCCCAGACCACGGACCAGCGCCTGCTCGCCGGCGGTGACGACACGGCCTGGCTGCACAACGACCCGTGGCGCGTCATGCGCATCCAGTCGGAGTTCGTGGAGGGCTTCGGCGCGCTGGCCGAGGTCGGCCCCGCCGTGTCGGTGTTCGGCTCCGCGCGCACGCCGCGCGACCACCCCGACTACCTCGCCGCCGTGCAGGTGGGCCACGACCTCGTGGAGTCCGGCTACGCCGTCATCACGGGCGGTGGCCCCGGCATCATGGAGGCCGGCAACAAGGGCGCCTTCGAGGCCGGCGGCCTCTCGGTGGGCCTGGGCATCGAGCTGCCCTTCGAGCAGGGCATGAACGAGTACGTCAACCTGGGCGTGAACTTCCGCTACTTCTTCGCCCGCAAGACGATGTTCGTCAAGTACGCGCAGGGCTTCATCGTCATGCCGGGCGGGTTCGGCACGTTCGACGAGCTGTTCGAGGCCCTGACCCTGGTGCAGACGCACAAGGTCACCGGCTTCCCGGTCGCGCTCGTGGGCACCGACTACTGGAAGGGCCTGCTCGACTGGCTGCGCGGCCCCGTGCTCGACCGCGGCATGATCGCCGCGGCGGACCCGGACCTGCTCTTCCTCACCGACGACCCGACCGAGGCCGTGAAGTACGTGCGCGAGCGCGGCGCCGTGCTCGCCGCCGAGGAGCGCGCCGCCCACCCGGGCACCCACCCCGAGTGAGCCCCGTCCCCCCGCCGGGCGTGCCGCTGGTGCTGCGCGGCCGCGAGCTGGGCCTCGACCCGGCGACGGGCTCGCGCCGTGCGGTGGTCATGGCGATCCTCAACCGCACCACCGACTCGTTCTACGCCCCGGCCCGCAAGCCCGACGACGGCGCTGCTCTCGAGGCGGCCCACCGCGCGTGGGAGGAGGGCGCCGAGATCCTCGATGTCGGCGGTGTGCGCGCCGGCGTCGGCCCGGTGGTCGACGACGCCGAGGAGATCCGCCGCGTCGTGCCCTTTGTGGCGCGCGTGCGGGCCGAGCTGCCCGAGCTGATGATCTCGGTCGACACCTGGCGGGCCTCCGTCGCCGCAGAGGCCGTCGCCGCAGGCGCCGACCTGGTCAACGACACCTGGGCCGGGGCCGACCCGCGCCTCGTCGAGGTCGCGGGGGAGGCCGGCGTCGGCGTCGTCTGCTCGCACACGGGCGGCGCGACGCCCCGCACCGACCCCTACCGGGTCGCCTACCCCCTGCCGGACGGCGCCCCGCCCGGCACGGACCCGCGTGACGGCGTGCTGCTCGACGTCCTCGCCACGCTCCGGCGGGCCGCCGAGCGGGCCGTCGCCTGCGGCGTGCCGCCTGCGAGCGTGCTGGTCGACCCCACGCACGACTTCGGCAAGAACACCTGGCACTCCCTCCACCTGCTGCGACGCACCGACGCGCTCGCGGGGCTCGGGTTCCCGCTCCTCATGGCCCTGAGCCGCAAGGACTTCGTCGGCGAGACGCTGGGTCTGCCGCCCGACGAGCGGCTCGAGGGCACCCTCGCGGCCACGACGCTCGCGGCGTGGCTGGGGGCGCGGGTGTTCCGTGCGCACGACGTCGCGGCGACCCGCCGGGTGCTCGAGATGGTGGCCGTGGTGCGCGACGAGGCGGCCCCGGCGTCGGTGCTCCGGGGGATCGCCTGACGGGTGGACGAGAGCATCGTCAGAGGTGAAACGCGTCCGAGGGCCGGGCCGGTCCTTTGCGTGAACTAGACTGTTCGAGGCGTAACGACCGCACAACGGAAATGGAGTGCCACAGATGGCTGCGATGAAGCCGCGCACGGGTGACGGCCCGCTGGAGGTCACCAAGGAGGGACGTGGCATCGTCATGCGGGTCCCGCTGGAGGGCGGTGGCCGTCTGGTGGTCGAGCTCAACGCCACCGAGGCGAGCGAGCTGGGCGAGGCGCTGAAGGCCGTCGTCGCCTGAGACGACACCCCACGAGCTGGTTGCGAGCGCGGAGCAGGGTCACCTGCTCCGCGCTCGTCGCACGTCCGGGACCGCGGTCTCCGGGGCGCCGGCGTCCTTGACGGCCAGCAGCAGCCCGTCGCCCACGGGCACCAGCGCGGAGAGCAGGTCGTCTGCGCCCTGCACGGACCAGGCGAGCTCGCGCGCGGCGGCTGTCGCGTCGTCGCTGTGCGCCGGGTCCAGCAGGCGGCCCTCGCAGAGCAGGCCGTCCACCACCAGCAGCCCGCCCGGGCGCAGCAGCCGCAGGGCCTCCGCGGCGTGCGCGGCCCAGGTGTGCGGCTCGCCGCCCACCAGCACCAGGTCGTACGCGGCGTCGGCCAGCCGCGGCAGCACGTCCTCCGGGCGCCCCGCGATGGCGCGCGTCCGGGTGGGCGCCAGTCCGGCCTCCGCGAAGGCCAGCCGCGCGGCGCGCAGGTGCGCGAGCTCGGCGTCGATCGTGGTGAGCACGCCGTCGGCCGGCATGCCGCGCAGCAGCCACAGCGCGGCCACCCCGGTGCCCGTGCCGACGTCGACCACCGCCCGCGCCCCCAGGGACGCCGCGAGCACCGACAGCAGCGACCCGGTGCCCGGGGACACGACGGCGCAGCCGAGCTCGGCGGCGCGCTCGCGGGCCCGCAGCAGCGCCTCGTCCTCCGGGACGAACGTCTCCGCGAGCGCCCACGCGGCCGCCCTGTCGGGTCGCGGCGGCGTCGCGCGGACGCGCGCGATGGCGCGTGCGCGGCGGTCGGTGGCGTCGGTGATGGGATCCTCCGGCGGGGAAGGCGGACGTCGTGTGAAGGTGTGGGCCCCAGTCTGCCGTGCCGGGGGAGGCGCGGGCGGCACGTGACACGATGGACTCGATGACCAGCGTGCACACCGCCGTCGAGCAGACGACGTGGACCCCGCCCACGTGGGACGAGATCGTGCGTGAGCACTCCGCGCGCGTCTACCGGCTCGCCTACCGCCTCACGGGCAACCGGCAGGACGCGGAGGACCTCACGCAAGAGACGTTCCTGCGCGTCTTCCGCTCGCTGTCCGGGTACACCCCGGGCACCTTCGAGGGCTGGCTGCACCGCATCACCACCAACCTGTTCCTGGACTCCGTGCGCCGCACCAAGCGCGTGCGCATGGAGGCGATGGGCGACGACGTCGCGCACGTCCCGTCCGACGACGACCTGGGCCGCCCCGAGCGCGGGTTCGAGCACGGGCACCTCGACAACGACGTGCAGGCGGCCCTGGACTCGCTGCGGCCCGAGTACCGCGCGGCGGTGGTGCTCTGCGACATCGAGGGGCTCTCCTACGAGGAGATCGCCGTGACCCTGGGCGTGAAGCTCGGCACGGTGCGGTCGCGCATCCACCGGGCCCGCGCGCAGCTGCGCGGCGAGCTCGCGCACCGGGAGACCGACAGGTGAGCGCCCGCGCGCCCGGGCACCTCGGGGAGTGGCTGAGCCCCCTCGCGGACGGGCAGCTGCCGCCCGCGCAGGCCGAGCGCGCGCTGGCCCACGTGGCCGCCTGCCGCATGTGCGCCGCGGGCCTGGACGCCGAGCGTGCCGCCCGTCGGGCGCTGGCCGCCGCGGCCGACGTGCCGGCCGCCCCGGACCTCGCCGCCCGCCTCATGGCCTTGTCCGCGACCGTCCCGCCCACCACCGGTGACCCGCTGCGCGAGCGGCCTGCCGCCCCGTCGCCCGTGGGCGCGACGGCGGCGCCGTTCGTCGCACCGCTGTCCGGTGACCTGATGGCCGCCGCCCGGCGCCGCCGTCGCCGGCGCGCGATCGGCATCGGCGCGGGCGGGCTCGCCGTCGCCGCCATGGGGCTGTTCTCCGTGGGCGACGTGCCCGTCGTGGTGCCCGACCCCGCGCCCGCGCAGGCGCTCACGCGGCTGGCCCGCACGGGCGACCCGATCTCGCTCGACGGCACGACGACGCCGGCTGGCGCGGCGGCGCTGACCTGGGTGGACACCCACGGCTGGGCCGGGCCCGAGTCGATCCCGACGGGGCTCGACGTCGCGGCCGTGCGGCTGGTCGGGTCGGGGGCGCGCGTGCTGGAGATCGACCTCGCGGGCGGCGTCGGGCGCGCCGTGGTGCGCGAGCAGGAGGGGCGCCTGGCCTCGGGGCCCACGCGGGCGCTGGGCGGGCGCACCGTCACCGTGCTGTCCACCGCGCCGTGGCACGTCGCCTGGCAGGACGGCGACATGGTCGTGGACGTCGCGGCCGACGTGCCGCTGCCCGTGCTCGAGCAGGTGGTCGCCGCCTTCCCCTCGGGCCGGTTCGACGGCGGCGTGCTGCCGCGGATCGCGCGCGGCTGGAGCGCGGTGCGCAGCGCCGTCGTGCCCGCCGCCGCGGGGCGGTAGGTGCCGTGAGCGCCACAGCGCCCGTGGACCGCCCCCGGCCCGGGCGCGGTTAGGCTGGTTGCGTGTTCGACATCAACGGCGGCGAGGCGTTGATCATCATCGTGCTCGCGCTCGTGCTGATCGGGCCGGAGCGCCTGCCCCAGTACGCGGCGCAGCTGGCCCGGCTCGTCAAGCGCCTCAAGGAGTTCGCGGCGGACGCGAAGGAACGCGTCACCGAGGAGCTCGGCGTCGACGCCGACGTCGACTGGTCCAAGCTGGACCCGCGGCAGTACGACCCGCGGCGCATCGTGCGCGACGCCCTGCTGGACGACACCCCGTCCGCCCGCGCGGCCGCCGCCGCGCCGGTGGCGGCCGCTGCCGCCGCAGCCGTGCCGTCCGGCCCCGCACCGTTCGACGCCGACGCCACCTAGAGCCGGGCGGCCCCCGCTCAGCCAGCCGTCCACGTTTCGGTGGCACTCGCCACACCTGCCAGAATGAGGCCCATGTCCGACGCCCCCACCGCCCCCGGCACCGCCGTGCCCGGCGGCTCCCGCCCCCGCATCCTGTCCGGCATGCAGCCCACCGACGGCTCGCTGCACCTGGGCAACTACATCGGGGCGCTGCGCCAGTGGGTGGCCCTCCAGGACGACTTCGACGCCCTCTACTTCGTGGCCGACCTGCACTCCCTGACGGTCAACCCCGACCCGGCCCTGCTGCGCGAGCGCACCCGCCGCACCGCGGCGCAGTACCTGGCCGCCGGCGTGGACCCGGAGCGCTCCGTGCTGTTCGTGCAGTCGCACGTGCAGGAGCACGCCGAGCTGGGCTGGCTGCTGCAGTGCCAGACGGGCTTCGGCGAGGCCAGCCGCATGACGCAGTTCAAGGACAAGTCGGCCAAGCAGGGCTCCGAGGGCACCACCGTGGGCCTGTTCGCGTACCCCATGCTCATGGCGGCCGACATCCTGCTGTACGACTCGGCGCTCGTGCCCGTCGGCGAGGACCAGCGCCAGCACCTCGAGCTCACGCGCGACCTCGCGGAGCGGCTCAACGCCCGCTTCGGCGAGGGCACCGCCGTGGTGCCCGACGCCCACATCGTCAAGGGCGGGGCCAAGATCCAGGACCTGCAGAACCCGTCGGCCAAGATGAGCAAGTCGTCGTCGGGCGGCAAGGGCGTCGTGTGGCTGCTGGAGGACCCGAAGAAGGCCGCCAAGGCCGTCAAGGGCGCCGTCACGGACGCCGACGAGACGTACGGCGTGCGGTACGACCCGGCCACCAAGCCGGGCGTCTCGAACCTGCTGACGATCTTCTCCGCCGTCACGGGCCGCGACGTCGACGCGATCGCCGCCGAGTACGACGGCCGCGGCTACGGGTACCTCAAGGTGGACCTCGCGGACGCCGTCGTCGCGTTCCTCGCCCCGTTCCAGGAGCGCGCCGCCACCTACCTCGCCGACCCCGCGCAGCTCGACAAGGTGCTGGCCGACGGCGCCGCCCGGGCCCGCGAGATCGCGCGGCCCGTGCTGGACCGCGTCTACGACAGGTTCGGGCTGCTGCCCGTGGCCCGGGGCTGAGGCCGCCGTGCACCTGCCCGAACGCGGACCCGGCCAGGCCCGGATCGGCATCTCGATCGCCGTCCCCGAGCCCTGGTCGAGCGAGCTCGCGGCGGCCCGACGCGGCCTCGGCGACCCGCACGCCGGGACGATCCCGCCGCACATCACGGTGGTGGGGCCGACGGTCGTGGACGAGGCCGTGCTGCCCGCCGTCTGCGACCACCTGACCCGGGTGGCCGAGCAGACGCCGGTGTTCCGCCTGCACCTGCGCGGGTCGGGCACGTTCCGGCCCGTGTCGCCGGTCGTGTTCGTCAACGTGGTCGAGGGCATCGCCGAGTGCGAGAAGCTCGAGCGGTCCGCGCGCAGCGGCGTGCTGGCCCAGGACTCGCGCTTCAACTACCACCCGCACGTCACGGTGGCCCACGAGGTGCCCGACGAGGCGCTGGACCGCGCGTTCGCCCAGATGACCCCGTTCGACGCCTCGTTCGACGTCGACGCCCTCTGGCTGTACGGCCACGGCGACGACGGCGTCTGGCGCCCCGAGCGCCGCTTCGCCCTGCGCCAGGACTGACACCTTCCGTACTGTCGAGGGGTGAACCTCCCGACGCCGGTGTCGCGCGCCCTCGCCTGGTGGAAGGACACGCGCGCGGCGCGGACGCTGTCCTGGTACGGGGCGCGCAACGGGGCGCTGCTCTGCGGCGGGATCGCCTACTCGGGGCTCTTCTCGCTGTTCAGCGCCCTCACCATCGGGTGGACGGTGTTCTCGGCCGTGCTCGGCTCCAACACCCGGCTGCGCTCCGCCGTGCTCTCTCAGGTGGACATGTGGATCCCCGGGCTGATCACGCACGACGGCCACCAGGGCCTCGTCAGCCCGGATACGCTGATCATCCACTCGGGGCGGCTGTGGACCACCCTCGTGGCCGTCGTCGTGTTCCTCGTGTCGTCCCTCGGCGCGATGGGTGCCCTGCGGGCGTCCGTGCGGGCGATGTTCGACATCCCGCCCACGCACGGCAACGCCGTGACCGCGCGGCTCGGGCAGCTCGCCGGGTTCCTCGTGCTCGCCGTCGGGATGGTCGTCTCGGCGGGCGCCACCGTGGCGTCCAACGCCGTAGGGCGGGTGGCCGAGTCGCTGCTCGGGGGGTCCCAGCTGGTCGTGTGGGCCGTCCACGTCGGCGCCGCGCTCGTGGGCGTGGTGATCGACTCGCTCGTCGTGGCCGCGATCGTGGTGCTCGTGGGCGGGGCGCGGCCCCGGCGGCGGGCACTCGTGGTCGGGGCGCTCGCCGCCGGCGTCGTGGGCGGGGTGCTGCGATGGCTGGGCACGTCGGTCGTGGTCGGGTCGGCCGGGCACAACGCGCTGCTGGCGCCGTTCGCGGCGATCGTCACCATCCTGGTGCTGGTGAACTTCCTGGCCCGCGTGCTGCTCATGGTCTGCGCGTGGATGCACGACCCGCCCCGCATGGACGAGATCGCGCTGGCGGAGGCGCACGCCGCGGCGATGCGGCACGACCGCGAGCGGGAGCGCGTGATCCGCGCGGGCCGCGGCGAGAAGGGCGTGCTCAGCCCCGTCGTGCGGGGATACCGCAGAGCCACGCTGCCCTGACTGGTCAGACCACGCGGACCGGTCCGGGACAATAGGGCGTCCCCTCCCTGCGCACGATCGGTTCCCATGGACGCCGCCCCGCCCGTCTCCCTGCCCGACCTGAGGCCGCGCGTCCGGCTGAACGCCTTCGGGGGAGGATTCGGCCTGGCCGGGCTCTCCGGCACCTGGACGGCCGTAAGCACGCAGCTCGGCGGGCCGCGCTGGGCGGCCGAGGCGCTGTGGGCGGTGGCCGCCGTCGTGTGGCTCTCGACGCTCGTCGCCTACGCGGTGCGGTCCGGCGGCCCGCGGCGCGTCGTGGCCGACCTGCGCGACCCGGTGCTCGCGCCCTTCGCTGCGCTGGTGCCCGTCACCGCGTCGCTGCTCGGGGCGCACCTCGCCACGCTGCTGCCGACGGCGGGGGCGGTCGTCGTGTGGGTCTCCGCGGCGGTGACGCTCGCGTTCGGGGCCTGGTTCACGGCGCAGACGTTCGTCGAGCCGCGCGAGCTCGCCACGCTGCACGGCGGCCACCTGCTGCCCACCGTGGCCGGGTCGTTCCTGTCCGGCCAGGCGCTCGCCGCCGTCGGGCACCACACGCTCGGGGCCGGCCTGGTGGCGGCGGGCATCATGTTCTGGCTGCTGATCGGGGCCGTGCTGCTGGTGCGGTTCCTCACCGGGCCGCGGCTGCCGGGCGCCCTGCTGCCGACGCTCGCGATCGTCTCCGCGCCGCCCGCGGTCGCGGGCAACGCGTGGTGGGTGGTGGCCGGCGCCCGGAGCACCTGACCCTCGCGAGCGCACCGGTGCACCTGGCCCTGGCCGGGGCGATGGTGCTGCTGCTGGCGCCGCACGTCGCCCTGCTGGGGCGGTACCGGCGTCTGCCGTTCGCGACGGGCTTCTGGGCGTTCACGTTCACCGCGGCGTCGAGCGCCACGTACGCCGTGCACCTGCTCGCCGTCACGGGCGGGGGAGCGGCCCGCGCGGGCGCCTGGACCGCCGTCGCCGCGGCGACGCTGCTGATCGGAGCGATCGGTGTCCGCTCGCTCCTGGCCCTGTCGAAGCGCCGCGCACGCTGAGAACCCGGACGGCGAGATAGAGCCCGGCCCGGCGAGTTAGAGCGTGCGCTCTAACTCGCGGGGCCGGGCTCTAACTCGCGGGGGGTTCTAGCTCGCGGGGGGGGGGCCTAGAAGGCGCGGCGGATCATCGCCTGCTTGACCTCCTGGATCGCCTTCGTCACCTGGATGCCGCGGGGGCACGCCTCCGTGCAGTTGAAGGTGGTGCGGCAGCGCCACACGCCTTCCTTGTCGTTGAGGATGTCCAGGCGCTGCTGGCCGCCCTCGTCACGGCTGTCGAAGATGAACCGGTGGGCGTTCACGATGGCGGCCGGGCCGAAGTACTGCCCGTCCGTCCAGAACACCGGGCACGACGACGTGCACGCCGCGCACAGGATGCACTTGGTGGTGTCGTCGAACTTGGCGTGGTCGGCCGCCGACTGCAGGCGCTCCCGCGTCGGCTCGTTCCCCGAGGTGATGAGGAACGGCATGATCTCGCGGTACGACGCGAAGAACGGCTCCATGTCCACGACGAGGTCCTTGACCACGGGCAGGCCCTTGATGGGCTCGACCGTGATGGGCTTGTCGGGGTTGACGTCCTTGAGCAGCGTCTTGCACGCGAGGCGGTTGCGGCCGTTGATGCGCATGGCGTCCGACCCGCACACGCCGTGCGCGCACGAGCGGCGGAACGTCAGCGAGCCGTCCTGCTCCCACTTGATCTTGTGCAGCGCGTCGAGGATGCGGTCGGTGCCGTGGGCCTCGACCTGGTACTCCTCCCAGGTGGGCTCGTCGCTGACCTCGGGGTTGAACCGGCGGATCTTGAGGGTCACCGTGAACGACGGCACGACGCCGAGGGCGGAAGGTGCCGCGGCGCCCTTGTCTTCGATAACAGCAGTCATCAGTACTTCCGCTCCATCGGCTCGTAGCGGGTCTGGGTCACGGTCTTGGAGCCCAGCACGACCTTGTACCCGTCGAGGTTCTCGACGTGGTCGAAGTAGCCCTCGATGTGCCCGTCGGCGACGTCGGAGGCCGCCGGCGGACGGCGGTACGCCATCGTGTGCTTCATGTAGTTCACGTCGTCGCGCTTCGGGAAGTCCTCGCGGTAGTGGCCGCCGCGCGACTCCTTGCGGTTGAGCGCCGCGAGCACCGTGACCTCGGCGATGTCGATCAGGAAGCCCAGCTCGATCGCCTCGAGCAGGTCGGTGTTGAACAGCTTGCCCTTGTCCTGCACCGAGACGTTGCGGTAGCGCTTCTGCAGGTCCTTGATGGTGGCCATGGCCTCGGCCAGCGAGTCGCCCGTGCGGAACACCTGGGCGTTGGCGTCCATGGTCTCCTGCAGCGTGCGGCGCAGGTCGGCCACGCGCTCGCCGTCGGGCCGCGAGCGCATGTCCTCGAGCTGAGCGACGACGGCGGCCGCCGGGTCGGCGGGCAGCGGCAGGTGCGCGTCGACGGTCTTCGCGTAGGCGGCGGCGGCCCGGCCGGACCGCTTGCCGAACACGTTGATGTCGAGCAGCGAGTTGGTGCCCAGGCGGTTGGAGCCGTGCACCGACACGCAGGCCACCTCGCCGGCGGCGTAGAGGCCGCGCACCACGTTGTGGCTGTCGCGCAGCACCTCGCCCTGCACGTTGGTGGGCACGCCGCCCATCGCGTAGTGCGCCGTCGGGTACACGGGCACGGGCTCGGTGTACGGCTCGACGCCCAGGTAGGTGCGGGCGAACTCGGTGATGTCCGGGAGCTTGGCGTCGATGTGCGCCGGCTCCAGGTGCGTCAGGTCGAGCAGCACGTAGTCCTTGTTGGGGCCGGCGCCGCGGCCCTCGCGCACCTCGTTGGCCATCGACCGGGCGACGATGTCGCGCGGCGCGAGGTCCTTGATGGTGGGGGCGTAGCGCTCCATGAAGCGCTCGCCGTCGGCGTTGCGCAGGATGCCGCCCTCGCCGCGGGCGGCCTCCGACAGGAGGATGCCCAGGCCCGCGAGGCCTGTCGGGTGGAACTGGAAGAACTCCATGTCCTCGAGCGGCAGGCCGCGGCGGTAGGCGAGCGCCATGCCGTCACCCGTGAGGGTGTGGGCGTTCGACGTCGTCTTGAAGATCTTCCCGGCTCCGCCCGTGGCGAAGATGATCGCCTTGGCCTGGAACACGTGGATCTCGCCCGAGGCCAGGTCGTAGGCCACGACGCCGGTCGCGTTGACCTCGGCGCCGTCGGGCAGTTCCTCGGTGGTGAGGTCGTGGTCCGTGAGCAGGTCGAGGACGTAGAACTCGTTGTAGAACTCGACGTTCTGCTTGACGCAGTTCTGGTACAGCGTCTGCAGGATCATGTGGCCGGTGCGGTCGGCGGCGTAGCAGGCGCGGCGGACGGCGGCCTCGCCGTGGCTGCGCGTGTGCCCGCCGAAGCGGCGCTGGTCGATGCGGCCCTCGGGCGTGCGGTTGAACGGCAGGCCCATCTTCTCCAGGTCGAGGACGGCGTCGATGGCCTCCTTGGCGAGGATCTCGGCGGCGTCCTGGTCGACGAGGTAGTCGCCGCCCTTGACCGTGTCGAAGGTGTGCCACTCCCAGTTGTCCTCCTCGACGTTCGCGAGGGCGGCGGCCATGCCGCCCTGCGCCGCGCCGGTGTGGGACCGGGTGGGGTAGAGCTTGGAGATGACGGCGGTGCGGGCGTCCGTGGAGGCCTCGAGCGCCGCGCGCATGCCGGCGCCGCCGGCACCGACGATGACGACGTCGTACTGGTGTGTCTGCATCAGGGAATCAGTCCTCGGTCTCGGGCGTCACGCGGCGCAGAACGACGGCAGCAGGTCGGCAGGGGAGCCCGGGGGGCACGGGTTGAACGTGAAGATCACGAGCGTGCCGAGCACCACGATGACGGCGAACGCCAGGTAGAGCAGGCCCTTGAGCACGATGCGCGTGCCGTCCTTGGACGCGTAGTCGTTGATGATCGTGCGCACGCCGTTGGTGCCGTGGAACATCGCCAGCCACAGCATGAGCAGGTCCCAGACCTGCCAGAACGGGGTGGACCACTTGCCGCCCACGAAGGCGAAGTCGATGGAGTGGACGCCGTGGCCCGTCATGAGGTTGACGAACAGGTGCCCGAAGATCAGCACGAGCAGCAGCACGCCGGACGCGCGCATGAAGATCCAGCCGTACAGCTCGTAGTTCGAGCGGGTGGTCTTGCGGCGCGTGTAGGGGCTGCGCGGGGTCTCGATCTGGGTGGACATCAGTGACCGCCTCCGAACACGTTCATGAGGTGACGCGGCAGGAAGCCCGCCATCGTCACGACGAACAGACCGAGCACCACGTAGAGCATGACCTTCTGGTACTTGGCGCCCTTGGCCCAGAAGTCCACGAGGATGATGCGCACGCCGTTGAAGGCGTGGAACACGACGGCGGCGACGAGGCCGGCCTCGCCCAGGCCCATGACCCAGTTGCGGTACGTGCCGATGATCGCGTTGTAGGCCTCGGGTGAGACCCGCACGAGCGACGTGTCGAGCACGTGCACGAGCAGGAAGAAGAAGATGAGGACGCCGGTCACGCGGTGCGCGACCCACGACCACATCCCCTCGCGGCCGCGGTAGAGCGTGCCGCCGGGTGCGTCAGGCACGGTGGGAGCCTCCGGTCAGGTTCGTTCGGGTTCCGGGTGATGCTGCTGCGAGCGCTCCGGTGCGACGAGGTTGAGCTGACGACATGGCACCGCTGGCGACCGCCTGTGGTCACTGTAGTGACCCCAGTTACTGACCCGGGGTGGCCTGCGCCTGCTGTTCGACGCCGCGGCGGGGGTTTGTGAGCCATCCCACAGGGTTTGCTGGCGCGAACCTGACGGTGTGTCACCTCCTTGCGAGTGACACGGGCCCGGTCCCCTCCCTGGCGCGTCACTATGCTGCGAGCATGACCTCCACCACCGTCATCGACGACTTCTTCGCGATCGTCCCGGCCGGCGGTGCGGGCACCCGGCTGTGGCCGCTCTCGCGGCAGGGCCGGCCCAAGTTCCTCCACGACCTCACGGGCTCCGGCCGCAGCCTGCTCCAGGCCACCGCCGACCGCCTGACGCCCGTCGCCGGTGCCGACGGCATCGTGCTCGTCACGGGCCAGCGCCACGTCGCCGCGTGCCGCGAGCAGCTGCCCGCGCTGGCCGACGACGCCGTGCTGGCCGAGCCGCTGCCCCGGGACTCGATGGCCGCAATCGGGCTGGCCGCGGCCGTGCTCGAGGAGCGGCACGGCGACGTCGTCGTCGGGTCGTTCGCCGCGGACCAGGTGGTGAGCGGGCAGGCGGCTTTCGAGCAGGCCGTGCGCGAGGCCGTCGTGGCTGCGCGCGCCGGGTTCGTCGTGACCATCGGCATCGCGGCCTCGCGTCCCTCGGTCGCGTTCGGGTACGTGCGCAGCGGCGACCCCCTGGGGCTCGACGGCGCGCCGACGGCGCTGCACGTGCGCGGCTTCACCGAGAAGCCCGACGCCGCCACGGCCCGCGAGTACCTGGCCAGCGGCGAGTTCCGGTGGAACGCCGGCATCTTCGTGGCCCGCACGTCGGTGCTGCTGGGGCACCTGGCCGAGCAGCGCCCCGCCCTGCACGCCGGGCTGCGCGAGATCGCCGCTGCCTGGGACACCCCCGCGCGCGACGAGGTCATGGCCGCCGTGTGGCCCGGGCTGGAGAAGATCGCGATCGACCACGCCGTGGCGGAGCCCGTCGCCGCGACCGGCGGCGTCGCCGTCGTGCCCGGCACGTTCGGGTGGGACGACGTCGGCGACTTCAACTCGCTCGCGGCGCTGCTGCCGAGCCTCGACGACGCGGGCGACAAGGTGGTGGGCGGCGTGCCCGGCGACGTCGTGCGCATCGAGACCGGCGGCACCGTGGTGGTGCCCGGGTCCGGACGCGTCGTGGCGCTGCTGGGCGTGGACGACCTGGTCGTCGTCGACACCCCGGACGCCCTGCTGGTGACCACGCGGGCGCGGGCGCAGCAGGTGAAGTCGCTGGTCGACGCCGTGCGCGAGCGCGGGCTGGACGACCTGCTGTGACGGTGCACGTGGCCGCGCTGCGCGACCTGGTCAAGGACCTGGCGGCCGGGCTGGACGACGAGCTGGTCGCGTTCCGCCGCGACCTGCACGCGCACCCCGAGGTGTCGCGGGCCGAGGTGCGCACCACGGCCCTGCTGCTGGAGCGGCTGCGCGAGGCGGGGCTGAGCCCGCGGCCCCTGCTCGTCACGGGCCTCGTGTGCGACATCGGCCCGGACCGCGGGCCCGACGGCGCCGAGCTGCCGCGGCTGGGCCTGCGCGCCGACCTGGACGCCCTGCCCGTCGAGGACCGCTGCGAGTGCGAGTGGCGGTCCACCGTGCCGCACGTCGCGCACGCGTGCGGGCACGACCTGCACACCACCGTGGTGCTCGGCGCGGGCCTGGTGCTCGCGCGGCTCCACGAGCAGGGGCTGCTCGCCCGGCCCGTGCGCCTCGTGTTCCAGCCCGCCGAGGAGGTCATGCCCGGCGGCGCGCACGACGTGCTGTCGCAGGGCGCGCTCGACGGCCTCGACAGGGTGGTGGCCGTGCACGCCGAACCCAAGCTCGACGTCGGGCAGGTGGGCACGCGCATCGGCCCGATCACCTCCGCGTCCGACACCGTGACCGTCACCGTGAGCTCGTCGGGCGGGCACACGTCGCGCCCGCACCTCACCGGCGACGTCGTCTACGCGCTCGGCCAGGTGATCACGCAGGTGCCGGCCGTGCTGGAGCGGCGGCTCGACCCACGCTCGGGCGTCAACCTCACCTGGGGCGCCGTGCACGCGGGCGACGTCCCCAACGTCATGCCCGCCACCGGGACCGTGACCGGCACGCTGCGCTGCCTCGACGTGCGCGCCTGGGAGCGCGCCGGCCAGGTGCTGCACGCCGCCGTCGAGCAGGTCGTGGCGCCCTACGCCGTCGACGTCACCGTGCACCACGTGCGCGGCGTGCCGCCCGTGGACAACGACGGCGCCGTCACCGGCGAGCTCGAGGCGGCGGCGCGCGCCGTCGTCGGACCCGCCGGCGTGGTGCTCACCGAGCAGTCGCTGGGCGGCGAGGACTTCGCCTGGTACCTCACCAAGGTGCCCGGCTCCATGGCCCGCCTGGGCACCGGCACGCCCGGCCAGAAGCGCTACGACCTGCACCAGGGCGACCTCACCGTCGACGAGCGGGCCATCGGCATCGGGGTGCGCGTGCTCGCCGGGATCGGGGCGGGAGTGCTCCAGCAGGCCGACTGACCCCGGCACTCCTGGCCCACCGCGACCCCACGCGTTGCGGTTCGGTCACGAACGCTGTGGGCTGTGCACGACGAAACGCCACGGTGTGTCAGATCGAACTAGGCTCTCGGCATTCTCGACCGTGCCCAGAGACCCCGGGACGGTCTCGACCAATGATCGACAGGAGATCACGGTGAAGAGGACGACCCGGATCGCGGCGCTCGCGGG
Source organism: Promicromonosporaceae bacterium (assembly GCA_009783295.1). GTDB lineage: Bacteria > Actinomycetota > Actinomycetes > Actinomycetales > Cellulomonadaceae > Xylanimonas. Next base: position 31,181 of record WRHK01000001.1, on the reverse strand, counting down.
CATCGCCGCGCTGGTGCTCAGTGCGTGTGGCCAGGCCCCGACGGGGGGCGGCAGCAGCCCGACCGCCGGCGGGACCGCCGCCTCGAACTTCCGGGCCTGCATGGTCTCGGACCAGGGCGGCTGGGACGACCAGTCGTTCAACGAGTCGGGTCACGACGGCCTGCTCCAGGCCCAGAAGGAGCTCGGCGTCCAGATCAACGCCGTGGAGTCCTCGGCCCCGACCGACTTCGTGCCGAACGTCAACAACCTGGTGCAGGACAACTGCAACCTCATCATCGGCGTCGGCTTCAACCTCGAGGCCGCCATCCACCAGGCGGCCCTCGCGAACCCGGACATCGAGTTCGCGCTCATCGACTCCTCGTTCTCCGACGCGTCCGGCAACCCCGTGACCATCAAGAACGCCAAGCCGATCCTGTTCAACACGGCCGAGGCCGCGTTCCTCGCCGGCTACCTCGCCGCGGGCATGACGCAGTCGGGCACCGTCGCCACGTTCGGCGGCATGCAGATCCCCGCCGTCACGGTGTTCATGGACGGCTTCTACGACGGCGTCCAGCAGTACAACAAGGACAACAGCAAGAGCGTCAAGCTGCTCGGCTGGAACAAGGCCACGCAGACCGGCTCGTTCTCCGGCGACTTCAGCAACCAGGCGCAGGGCCAGAACCTGACCCAGGGCTTCATCGACCAGGGCGCCGACATCATCATGCCCGTCGCCGGCCCCGTCGGCCTCGGTGCCGCCGCTGCCGCGTCCGACGCCGGCAAGCGCCTCATCTGGGTCGACTCGGACGGCTTCAAGTCGACCGAGCACGGCGACATCATCATCACCTCGGTGATGAAGGAGATCGGCCAGTCCGTCTTCGACGTCATCAAGAACGCCGCCGCCGGCAACTTCTCCGCCGAGCCGTACGTCGGCACGCTCGAGAACAACGGCGTGGGCCTGGCGCCCTTCCACGACTTCGCGTCGAAGGTGCCGTCCGAGCTGTCGCAGAAGATCGACAGCTACAAGCAGCAGATCATCGCGGGCACCTTCAAGGTCGAGTCGCAGAACTCGCCCAAGTGACCTGGTGAGCACCACCTGACGGGTGGTCTCGACGGGCGCGGCCGCCGCCGGCCGGGCCCGTCGGGACCACCCGTCGTGTCGTCGGCCCCAGAGCAGGCAAGACGCCCCGTCGTGCGGTTCTATGGGCCTTGACCGACGCGACGGGAAGAGGGCCTGCCGGTGAAGCTGGAGCTGCGGGGGATCACGAAGGTCTTCGGGTCCCTGGTCGCCAACGACCACATCGACCTGGTGATCGAGCCGGGCGAGATCCACGCGCTGCTGGGCGAGAACGGTGCGGGCAAGAGCACGCTCATGAACGTGCTGTACGGCCTGTACGACCCCGACGGCGGCGAGATCCTCGTGGACGACGAGCCGGTCACCTTCGCCGGCCCCGGCGACGCCATGGCCGCCGGCATCGGCATGGTGCACCAGCACTTCATGCTCGTCCCCGTGTTCACGGTGGCCGAGAACGTCGCCCTGGGGCACGAGCCCGTGCGGGGCGGCGGCCTGATCGACGCGCGCAAGGCGCGCACGCTGGTGCGGGAGATCTCCGACCGGTTCGGGTTCGAGGTCGACCCCGGCGCCCTGGTCGAGGACCTCCCCGTGGGCGTGCAGCAGCGCGTCGAGATCATCAAGGCCCTGTCCCGCGACGCCCGCGTGCTGATCCTCGACGAGCCGACCGCGGTGCTCACCCCGCAGGAGACCGACGAGCTCATCGCGATCATGCGCCAGCTCAAGGAGGCCGGGACCTCCATCGTCTTCATCACCCACAAGCTGCGCGAGGTGCGCGCCGTCGCCGACCGGATCACCGTCATCCGCCGCGGCAAGGTGGTGGGCACGGCCGACCCGTCGGCCCCGGAGACGGAGCTCGCGTCGCTCATGGTGGGCCGCTCCGTGTCGCTGGGCGTCGAGAAGGCGCCGGCCGAGGCGGGCGACGCGACCTTCCAGGTGCGCGGCCTCACCGTCATGGACTCCGTGGGCAACGCCGTGGTCGACGACGTCGACCTCGACGTGCGGCGCGGCGAGATCCTCGTGGTCGCGGGCGTCCAGGGCAACGGGCAGACCGAGCTCACCGAGGCGATCCTGGGCCTGGTCCAGCCGGTCGCCGGGACCATCGTGCTCGACGGCAGGAACCTGGTCGGCGGCGGCGTCGCCAAGGCCCTCGAGGCGGGCATCGGGTACGTGCCCGAGGACCGCTCCACCGACGGCATCATCGGCACGTTCTCCGTCGAGGAGAACCTGGTGCTCGACCTGTTCCACTCGCCGCCGTTCTCCCGGGGCGGCGCCCTCGACAAGGCCGCCATCCGCGCGAATGCCGACCGCCGCATCGTCGAGTTCGACGTGCGCACCCAGGCCGTCACCGCGATGGCGGGCACGCTGTCGGGCGGCAACCAGCAGAAGGTGGTGCTGGCCCGCGAGATGTCACGGCCGCTGCGCCTGTTCATCGCGTCGCAGCCCACGCGCGGCCTCGACGTCGGCTCCATCGAGTTCGTGCACAAGCGCATCGTCGAGGAGCGCGACAACGGCACCCCCGTGATCATCGTGTCCACCGAGCTCGACGAGGTGCTCGCCCTCGGCGACCGCATCGCCGTCATGTACCGCGGCCGCGTGGTCGGCGTCGTGCCCGGGGACACGGACCGTGACGTGCTGGGCCTCATGATGGCCGGCGTCCCGCTCGAGGAGGCCGTCGCCCAGGCCGCCGAGCACCACACCGTGCTGGGCGAGGCGGACATCGAGGCCGAGGAGGAGCCCGAATGAGCGACGAACCGACCACCGAGGCCCGCCGGCCCGGGCAGCCCGTGCTCGAGAGCAAGGTCGACGAGGTCGGGCGTGGCGTGCTGCGGGAGATCCTCGAGTCGAGCTGGGTGGTGACGCTGTTCGCCGTCGTCGCCGCCCTGGTGCTCGGGGCCATCCTCATCGCGGCCGCCGACCAGCACGTGCAGACCACCGCCGGGTACTTCTTCGCGCGGCCCTCGGACTTCTTCAACGCCCTCGGGTCCGCCGTCGGGAACGCCTACTCGGCCCTGTTCCAGGGCGCCGTCGTGAACTTCCACGGCACCACGTTCGCCCGCGTGATCCGGCCCATCACGGAGACCATGACGGTCTCCACGCCGCTGATCTTCGCGGGCCTGGGCATCGGCATCGGCTTCCGCGCCGGCCTGTTCAACATCGGCGCGCAGGGGCAGATCATCCTCGGCGCCATCCTGGGCGGCTGGGTCGGGTTCACGTTCCACCTGCCCGTGGGGCTGCACCTGCTGCTCGCGGTCGTGGGCGCGGCCGTCGGCGGCGCGGTCTGGGCCTCCATCGCCGGCGTGCTCAAGGCCACCACGGGGGCCAACGAGGTCATCGTCACGATCATGCTCAACAACGTGGCCGTGTACCTGATCGGCTACCTGCTCACGACGCCGATGCTGCAGGCGCCGGGCGTGAACAACCCGATCAGCCCGCCCACGCCCCCCAGCGCCCAGTACCCGCTGCTGCTCGGGTCGCAGTTCCGCCTGCACCTCGGGTTCGTGCTGGCGCTGCTGGCCGCCGTCGTCGTGTGGTGGCTCATGGAGCGGTCGACGCTCGGCCTGCGGTTCCGGGCCGTGGGCGCCAACCCGCACGCCGCCCGCACGGCCGGCATGTCCGTGGCGTGGGTGACGGTGTGGGTCATGGCGATCGCGGGCGCGCTCTCCGGGCTGGCCGGGTCCGCGCAGGTGCTCGGCACCGAGACCTCCGGCCTGACGGCGGGCGTCGCCGCCAGCTTCGGGTTCGACGCCATCACCGTGGCCCTGCTGGGCCGCTCCAAGCCGCTCGGCACCGTGCTGGCCGGCCTGCTGTTCGGCGGCCTGCGCGCCGGCGGCTTCGCCATGCAGGCACGCACCGGCACGCCCATCGACATCGTGCTGGTGGTGCAGTCGTTCATCGTGCTGTTCATCGCGGCCCCGCCGCTGGTGCGGGCGATCTTCCGCCTGCCCACCCCCGGCGGCCCCACGCGGGCGCAGAGGCGCGCCCAGAAGCGCGCGGCCCGCGCGGCAGCCCAGCCCGTCACCGAGGAGGTCCAGGCATGAGCGCCCCCACGACCACCCGCACCGCCCCGGCCGAGCCGCGCGTCGCGGCCCTCACGCCGATCTCGTGGAAGCTGCCCATCGCGCTGACCGTGCTGGGGCTGGTCGCGCTCGTGTTCTTCGGCATCGTGCCCGCGGGCGGCCACCACACGACGTTCCGCATCTCCACGGCGTCCGACGCGTTCCAGATCAGCCCCGTGGCCGTCCCGTCGACGGCGACGGCGCTGGTGCTCAGCATCGTCGCGCTGGCCCTCGCCGGGCTGAGCTGGTGGGCCGCCGCCGGGCGCCGCAGGCTGGGCGTCTGGCTGCCCGCCGTGTTCGGCGTGCTGTGGGTGCTCGCCTTCCTGTGCTGGGCCGGCGCGGGCAAGACCATCCCGCTGACGGGCCTGCTCTCCGGCGCCCTGTTCCTGTCGGTGCCGCTCGTGTTCGGCTCGATGTCCGGCATCCTGTGCGAGCGCGTCGGCATCATCAACATCGCCATCGAGGGCCAGCTGCTGGGCGGCGCGTTCCTCGCCGCCGTCGTGGCCTCCCTCAGCGGCAGCCCGTACCTGGGCCTCGTGGCCGCGCCCATCGCGGGCGCCCTGGTGGGCGTGCTGCTCGTGGTGTTCGCCGTCCGGTACTGGGTGGACCAGATCATCGTCGGCGTCGTGCTCAACGTGCTGGTCATCGGCGTGACCAACTACCTGTTCTCGACGGTGCTGACCAACAACGTCGGCACCTGGAACCGCCGCACGCCGCTGCCCGTGCTGGCCGTCCCCGGGCTCTCCGAGATCCCTGTGATCGGGCCCGTGCTGTTCCGCCAGACGCTGCTCGTCTACCTGCTCTACGTGGCCGTGGTCATCCTGCAGATCTACCTGTTCCGCAGCCGGTGGGGCCTGCGCCTGCGCGCCGTGGGCGAGCACCCCAAGGCCGCCGACACCGTGGGCATCAACGTCAACCGGACCCGCATCAGGAACACGATCCTCGGCGGGGCCGTCGCCGGCCTGGGCGGGGCGTTCTTCACCGTCGGGGCGGGCCTCGCGTTCGGCCGCGAGATGACCGGCGGCAAGGGCTACATCGCCCTCGCCGCCATGATCCTGGGCCGGTGGAACCCGATCGGCGCGCTGTTCGCCGCGCTCCTGTTCGGGTTCTCGGACAACCTGCAGACGACGCTCGGCATCGTCGGCACCCCGATCCCCAGCCAGATCATGCTCATGACGCCGTACGTCGTGACCATCTTCGCCGTCGCCGGGCTGGTGGGCCGGGTCCGCGCCCCCGCCTCCGAGGGCATCCCGTACACGAAGTGAGGCCGCCCATGGCGAAGATCGACTGGGACGCGCTGCGGGAACGCGCCCGCGACGCGATGACGCGGGCGTACGCGCCCTACTCCGGGTACTCGGTGGGCGCCGCCGCGCTGGTCGACGACGGCCGCGTCGTCGAGGGGTGCAACGTCGAGAACGCCGCCTACGGGGTGACGCTCTGCGCCGAGTGCGGGCTCGTGTCGTCGCTGGTCGCGGGCGGGGGAGGGCGCCTCGTAGCGTTCACCTGCGTGGACGCGCGCGGGGCGACCATCATGCCGTGCGGGCGCTGCCGCCAGCTGCTCTGGGAGCACGGCGGGCCCGAGCTGCTGGTCGACACGCCCCGCGGCACCGCACCGATGACCGAGGTGCTGCCGCAGGCGTTCGGGCCGCACGACCTCGAGGTCGTCGAGGAGTTCTACGAGGAGGAGGCGCAGCCATGATCACCGAGCCGTTCGACGCCGTCGACGTCATCCGCACCAAGCGCGACCGCCTCGAGCTGTCGGCCGGGCAGATCGACTGGGTCATCGACGCCTACACGCGCGGCGTCGTGGCCGAGGAGCAGATGTCGGCCCTGGCCATGGCGATCTTCCTCAACGGGATGCACCGCAGCGAGATCCAGCGCTGGACCCAGGCCATGATCCAGTCGGGCGAGCGGCTCGACTACACGTCGCTGGGCATCCCGACGGCCGACAAGCACTCCACGGGCGGCGTCGGCGACAAGATCACGCTCCCGCTGGCACCCCTGGTCGCCGCGTTCGGGGTGGCGGTGCCGCAGCTCTCGGGCCGCGGGCTGGGCCACACGGGCGGCACGCTCGACAAGATGGAGGCCATCCCCGGGTGGCGCGCGGCGCTCAGCAACGAGGAGGTGCGCGCGCAGCTCGCGTCGGTGGGCGCCGTCGTGTGTGCCGCCGGGCCCGGGCTGGCGCCCGCCGACAAGAAGCTCTACGCACTGCGCGACGTCACCTCGACGGTGGACTGCATCCCGCTCATTGCGTCGTCGATCATGTCCAAGAAGATCGCCGAGGGCACCGGCGCTCTCGTGCTCGACGTCAAGGTGGGCTCCGGGGCGTTCATGAAGAAGCTCGACCAGGCGCGCGAGCTCGCGCGCACCATGGTGGACCTGGGCACCGACGCCGGAGTCACCACGGTCGCGCTGGTCACCGACATGGCCACCCCGCTCGGCCTCACCGCCGGCAACGGGCTCGAGGTGCGCGAGTCCGTCGAGGTGCTCGCCGGCGGCGGCCCCGCCGACGTCGTCGACCTCACCGTGGCGCTCGCCACCGAGATGCTCGCCGCCGCCGGGCGCCCGGCTGGGGCCGACGACGTGCGCGCCGCCCTGGCCGACGGGCGGGCCATGGACAAGTGGCGGGCCATGATCTCCGCGCAGGGCGGCGACCCCGACGCGCCCCTGCCCGTCGCCCGGGCGACCGAGCAGATCCTCGCGCCCGCCGACGGCGTGCTGGGCAGGCTCGACGCGTACGGCGTCGGCGTGGCCGCGTGGCGGCTCGGCGCCGGGCGCGCCCGCAAGGAGGACCCCGTGCAGCTCGCCGCCGGGATCGAGCTGCACGCCAAGCCCGGCGACCCCGTCACGGCCGGGCAGCCGCTCATGACGCTGCACACCGACACCCCCGAGCGGTTCCCCCGGGCGTACGAGGCGCTCGACGGCGCGTGGGAGCTCGCCGCCCCCGGCACCGTGGTGACGCGCGGGCCCGTAGTGATCGACCGCATCATCTGAAGGGGGGCGGGGTGCGCTCCGACCTGCGGGTCACGGACCTGCTGGCCCGGGCGGGGGTGTTCGCGGGGGCGCCGCCGGCGTCCGTCGATCGGGCACCGGGGGTCGAGCCAGTCGAGACCGCCTCGGCGCTCTGGCCCGCCGGCCCCGGGTTCCCGGCACCCGTCACCGTCCCGTCCCTGCACGGCGCCGGGCCGCCCGCGCGTCAGATCGACGAAACCACCTGCGGCGCCGCCGTCCTGGCGATGCTCGCCCTGGCCGGCGACCCCGACCTGGCCCGACGCGTCGCCGCGGACCCCGGCCCGCGCTTCGCCGTGCTCCAGCGCCGCCTGCACCGCGAGTGCGCCCGCGAGGGCTGGTGGCCGCGCCGCCTGGGCACGGCGCCGTGGGCGGCGGCGCGCGTCGCCCGGTGCGGGCCCGTGCGCTACACGCACCGGGTCGTGGGGTCGGGGGCCGAGGGGGAGGCCGTGCTGCACGCGGCGGTCGCGGCGGCGTCGTCGGGCGTGCCCGTGCCGCTGTTCACCGGGGGCGACCTCGCCCGCGGCTGGCAGACGGCGGTGCCGCGGCACGTCGTGCTGCTGGTCGACGCGGCGCCGGGGCCCGACGGCGTCGCGCGGGTCTACGAGCCGTCGTCGGCCGCGCTGCACGCCGTGCCGGTGCAGACGCTGCTGCAAGGCGCCCCGGAGCGGGACCTGATGCCGGCGCTGGGCTGGTGGCCGCACGTGGTGTGGGCTGTGCTGCCGCGCACTCCCTCAGGTCGGTGACTCGGAATCAGGTCGGCGCCCCGGAACTACCGACCCGATCCCGGACCACCGACCTGACGCCCCACCCGGCAACCCCCGGACCCGACGTGCGGCCCCCCAGGGGCGGCGGCACGATGGGGGAGCACCGCCCGAGGGAAGGAGAGCGGCAATGAGCACACTGCCCGGCCACGACACCTGGCGCGACGCCGGCGTCGAGGAGCCCGACCGCCGCGAGCGCGAGGTCCGGGAGATCGACCCGGACGACGTCGGCACGGACGAGCCCGACGAGCGCGCCAACCTTCTCGAGCAGGCGCTCGCCGGCGGGAGAGCCCCCGGGGGCGGCGGCGAGGACTACCGCCCCACCACGGCGCGCCCCGACCTGGAGGGCACGGCCGACGAGGCCGACGTCGCCGAGCAGGCCGACGAGGTGCGGGGGCTGGACGAGGAGGACGCCTACTCCGACGAGCCGGACGAGGGCCCCGAGGAGCCCGACGAGGACGTCGAGGACTGACGGTCTCGGTAGGCGGCGGCACCCGCTCCCCGGTTAGGTTGAGCGCATGACGGACGACCGCCTCGTGGACCTCATCCCTGCGCTCCCCAAGGTCGTGCTGCACGACCACCTCGACGGCGGCCTGCGCCCCCAGACCGTGCTCGAGCTCGCCGACGCCGTCGGGCACCGGCTGCCCGCCGAGGACGCCGACAGCCTGGGCACCTGGTTCCAGCAGGCGGCCGACTCCGGCAACCTGGTGCAGTACCTGGAGACGTTCGACCACACGCTCGCCGTCATGCAGACGCCCGAGGCGCTGGCCCGCGTGGCCAAGGAGGCCGTGCTCGACCTGGCGATCGACGGCGTCGTGTACGCCGAGCAGCGCTGGGCCCCCGAGCAGCACCTCACGAAGGGGATGTCGCTGGGCGAGACGGTCGAGGCCGTGCAGGCGGGCATCGACGAGGGCATCGCCGAGGCGGCGGCGTCGGGCTACATCATCCAGGTGGGGCAGCTGGTCACGGCCATGCGGCACGCGGACCGCTGGCAGGAGATCGCGGAGCTCGCCGTCGCGTACCGCGACCGCGGCGTGGTCGGCTTCGACATCGCCGGCGCCGAGGACGGCTTCCCGCCGGACCGCCACGCGCAGATCTGGCGCTTCCTCGCCGACAACAACTTCCCCGTGACGATCCACGCGGGCGAGGCGGCGGGCGTCCCGTCGATCGCGCAGGCCGTGCACCTGGGCCAGGCCGACCGCATCGGCCACGGCGTGCGCATCGTCGAGGACATCGACTTCGGCACGGACGACGACGGCTCGCCCCTGGCGACGCTCGGGCCGGTGGCCCACTGGGTGCGCGACCACCAGATCCCGCTCGAGGTGTGCCCGGTCTCCAACCTTCAGACGTCCGCGACGTCGGCGAAGAGCATCAAGGAGCACCCGATCACCCGGCTCAAGGAGCTCGACTTCGCGGTCACGCTCAACACGGACAACCGCCTGATGTCGCGCACGTCGATGTCGAACGAGATGCGCCTGCTGGTCACGGACGCCGGCTGGACGCTCGACGACCTGGCCGACGTCACGATCGCGGCCGCCTGGGGCGCGTTCCTGCACCACGACGAGCGCCGGGCGCTCGTGGAGCAGGTGATCGTGCCCGGGTACCAGAAGATCGAGGGAGCGAAGCTGTGACGAACCCCGTCCCGACGACGCCGCAGGAGCTCGCGTCGTTCATCGACCACACGCTCCTCAAGCCCGAGGCCACCGACGCGGACGTCGTCGCGCTGGTCGAGGAGGGTGCCCGCCTGGGCTGCTTCTCGGTGTGCATCTCGCCGACGTTCGTGCCGCTGGCCGTCGCGACGGCGGCGGGGCGCATCAAGGTCGCCACGGTGTGCGGCTTCCCGTCGGGCAAGCACGTCTCGGCCGTCAAGGCCGCGGAGGCCGCGCAGTCCGTCGCCGACGGCGCCGACGAGGTGGACATGGTGATCGACGTCGGCGCAGCGAAGGCGGCCGACTTTGAGGCCGTCGAGGCCGATGTCCGCGCCGTCCGCGCGGCCGTGCCCGCGGACCGCCTCCTCAAGGTGATCATCGAGTCGGCGCTGCTGGACGACGACGAGATCGTCGCCGTGTGTCGCGCGGCGGAGGCGGCGGGCGCCGACTACGTCAAGACGTCGACGGGGTTCCACCCGGCCGGTGGGGCGTCGACCCACGCGGTGTCGCTCATGGCGCAGACCGTGGGCGGCCGGCTGGGCGTGAAGGCGTCGGGCGGCATCCGCACGCTCGCCGACGCCCTCGGGGCGATCGAGGCCGGGGCCACGCGGCTGGGCATGTCGGGCGCCGCCACGGTGCTCGCGGAGCTCGCGGGCGGACCCGCTGCGGCGGCGTCGGGCTACTGAGGGCAGTCCCGGCCGCGGGAGGGCCGGGACAAGAGGGCCACTGACCTGCGGCGTCGCGTGATGACACGACGTGTCATCCACGCGTCATCAGCGTGCCCTATAGTGCCGCCACCGGACACACCGGCGCACTGGACGTACAGCGGCGCAGCGGACGACGGCACCACCCTTCACTTCCCTCAAGGAGCACTCCCATGCCCCTGTCCTCCCGTCGTGCCCCGGGGTCCGAGCCCGAGTCCGGGCTGCCTCTCGACGCGATCGACATCGCCGACACCGCCGCGTTCGAGCAGGCCCTCGAGGCCGCGCTCGCCGAGCCCGGCGCCGACGCCGAGACGGCCTCCGCAGTGCTCGGCGACGCCCTGCTGGCCCGCGAGCGGTGGAACGCCCCGACGTGGGCCTCCGACCGCCCGTTCAAGGCCCCCGGCGGCGACGCCGAGGGCGCGGAGGGCCCGGCCCCCCTGCCCGTCGCGGCCACCGTCCCCGCCACCGGCACCACGTCCGAGGCCGACCTCGCCCTGGTCGCCGCGCTGCGCCGCGGCCTGCCCCTCGACGCGGCCGTGGTCGCCGTCGTGCGGTCGGCCGACAAGAGCTCGAACGCGGACCTGCGCGCGCTGTGCCACTCGCTCGCGGACCAGCCCGCGACCCGCACCGCGGGCGTGGTCGGCTCGGCCGTCATCGCGCTGCGCGCCGGCATCCGCGACCTCGCGTGGGACCTGCTCAGCAGCGTCGACCCGGCCGACGCCGGCCGCCTCGCCCCCGCCGAGTACCTGCGCGCCGGCATCGCCGCCCGCGCCGTCGAGGCGCTGCACCACGCCGCGCTCTGGGTGTGCGACGGCGTCGTCGCCGACGCCCCGACGCTGCTGGACCTGGCCAAGAGCTTCCTCGCCGCCGACGAGCCCGCCGCCGCCCGCGAGGCCGTCCGCGCCGCGCGGGTCGCCCTGGTGGGCGCGCCCGACGAGGCTCTCGAGGCGAGCCTCGACTACCTCGACCCGTGGGTCGAGAAGGCCCTGGCCGTCCGCACCGGAACCGCCGCGGTGCCCGAGATCCCGGCCGGTCACGTGTCGTTCGCCGTCATCGACTACAAGGCGCCCGACGAGAAGGTGTCGTCGTCGAACATCGGCGACAACGTGCAGACCATCGCCTCGCTCACGCACCTGCTGCGGCACGAGGGCGTGCGCCTGCACGCCGCCGGCCAGGACCGCGAGACCGTCGAGCTCACCGACGCGATCCGCGAGCTCCAGCCGCGCGTGCGCGCCGAGCACACCATCGCGGGGCCGGGCGCGAACGTCGACCTCACCGTCGTCCAGCGCGACGCCACGCACCTCGACGTCGTGCCCGAGAACACGTGGATGCTGGCCTTCGGCTGGTACATGCACAACCAGTTCGACCTGCGGTTCGACTTCCCGTTCCACCCGAACCTGCAGCCGCTCTTCGTCAGCTTCCACGTCAACAAGCACGCGATCCTGACGCACGCCGCCGTCGAGTACCTCAAGGCGCACGGCCCCATCGGCTGCCGGGACTGGACCACGGTGCACCTGCTGCTCAGCGCCGGCGTGCCGGCGTTCTTCAGCGGCTGCCTCACCACCACGATCAACACGGTGTTCCCGGCCGACTTCGTGCCCGCCGGTGACGCCGCCCCCAAGGCGTACGTCGACGTGCCCGCCCAGGCCGACGGCGACTACATCACGCAGCAGTACCCGGCCGTCCGCACGACGTCGGCCGCCGCGAACCTGCGCGAGGCCGTGCGCCTGCTCGACTCGTACCGCACCCACTACGGCCAGGTGGTCACCAGCCGCCTGCACTGCTTCCTGCCGTCGTGGTCGATCGGCGCGAACGTCGACTTCCGCCCCAAGAACGACGCCGACATCCGCTTCGCGGGCATCCTCGACGCCACCGAGGCCGACCGGGTCGCGATGCAGGAGCGCATCCGCCGCGTCGTGGCGGCGGCCATGTCGAAGATCCTCGCCGGCGCGTCCCGCGACGAGGTCTACGCCGCCTGGCGCGAGGCCGTCGCCCCCGAGGTGGAGCTCGCGCGCCACGCGCACGCCGAGGCCGTGCCCGCCACCGTGGGCCGCATGGACGTGGCCGGCCAGGTCGCGCGCGTGCGCGCCACGCGCACCGTCGTCGAGTCGACCACCCCGCGCCCGGCCGACGCCGGCGCCCAGGTCGAGGTGGCTGTCGCGCTCGACGGGAACCTGCGCGAGCAGATGGAGGTCGTGGTCGCCGGCGTCGTGCGGCACACCGACCGCCCGGTGCGCGTGCACGCCCTGACGCGCGAGCACACCCCGGCCGACCACGCCCGCCTCGCGGCGCTGTTCCCCGAGGTCACGTTCGAGTGGTACGCCTGCGACGACGTCGACTACGGGCCCGTGCTCGGCATGCTCAAGCACATCACCGTGGCCACGATGGACCGCCTGCTGCTGCCCGAGCTGCTCGACCACGTGGTGCGCGTGATCTACCACGACCTCGACGCGCTCACCGTGACCGACCTGGGCGAGCTGTTCGACCTGCCCCTGGACGGGGCGCCGCTCGCGGCCCGCCCGTCGGTCTCGTACAACTACCGCGCCGGCATCGGCAACGTCATCCGCTCGACGCGCCTGCTGAGCCACGACCCGGCCGCCGCCCGCGACCTCATCCGCACGACGACGCAGCGCCACCACTGGGGCTACCACTCGTTCAACGCGGGCATCCTGCTGCTCGACCTCGCGGTGATGCGCGCGGACGGGTTCACGGAGGAGTTCGTGCCCTACGCCGAGCGCTTCGGCCTCAACGACCAGGACGTGCTCAACCAGTACGCCGGGTCGCGGTACGTGCCGATGGACGCGCGCTGGAACGCCTGGCCCACCCAGGAGCTGGTGTCCGACCCGGCGCTGATCCACTGGGCCGGCCCCGTCAAGCCGTGGGACAAGGCGCGGTACATCCACGAGAAGGGGTACTGGCAGGCCACCGAGGCGTGGCTGGCGGGGCGCCGCTGAGGTCCCCGGCGTGAGGGTTTCGACGGGCTCGACCCCCGGGGGTCGAGCCCGTCCAAACCGCGCGTCCTCAGAGCCCCAGGGCCTTCGCGACGTCGTGCTTGAGCGTCGCCAGGGTCGCGCGGGCCTCGAGGCGGGCCACTCCCACGGCCTCGAACGTCGCGTCCGCGGCGAGGTCGCGCACCACCTCCAGGTAGCACTTGACCTTGGGCTCCGTGCCGGACGGGCGCACGATCACGCGCGTGCCGTCCTCCGTGAGCAGCCGCATCCCGTCCGTGGGCGGCAGCCCGTCCTCGCCCTGCGCGAGGTCGAGCACGTCGACCACGGGGGAGCCCGCCAGCGTGGTGGGCGGCTCGGCCCGCAGCCGGGCCATCGCGGCGGGGATGCCCGCGAGGTCCTCGAACCGCACCGAGAGCTGGTCGGTGAGGTAGAGGCCGTGCTCGCGGGCGAGGTCGTCGAGCCGGTCGATCAGCCCGCGGCCCGACGCCTTGAGCCGGTTGGCCAGCTGCGCCACGAGCAGCGCGGCCGAGATGCCGTCCTTGTCGCGCACGCGGGCCGGGTCCACGCAGTAGCCCAGCGCCTCCTCGTAGCCGAACACCAGGCCGGGGGTGCGGGCGATCCACTTGAAGCCCGTCAGCGTGGTCGCGTGGGCCAGGCCGTGCCGGGTCGCGATGGCGGCCAGGAGGCGGGAGGAGACCACGCTGTTCGCCAGGACCGGGCGGTCGTCCGCGCTGGTGTCGCCCTCGACACCGGCCCGCGAGGCGACGTCGTCGCCCAGCAGCGCGCCGACCTCGTCGCCGTGGAGCATGCGCCAGCCCTGCGACGTCGCCGTCTCCGCACCCTGGTAGGTGCCCATCCGCACGTCGCGCACCGCGACGGCGCAGCGGTCGGCGTCGGGGTCGTTGGCGATGACGATGTCGGCGTGGCCGTCCTGCGCCACCGCGATCGCCATGTCGATCGCGCCCTTCTCCTCCGGGTTCGGGAACACCACCGAGGGGAAGTCGGGGTCGGGGTGGCGCTGCTCCTCGACCGGTACGACGTCCTCGAAGCCGGCCTCCTCCAGCACGCGCGCCAGCACCTGCCCGCCCACGCCGTGCAGCGACGTGGTGACGATGCGCAGGTCGCGCGGGGCGTCGTCGCGCAGGGCGAGCACGGAGGCGACGTAGTCCTCGACCACCTGGTCGCCCAGCACGGTCCACCCGGCCTCGGCGCGCGGCACGGCCACCGCCGGCCCGACGGCGGCGATCTTCTCGGCGATGTGCGCGTCGTGCGGCGGCACGATCTGGGCGCCCTGGCCCGCGTCGGTGACGACGCGGCCGCCCAGGTAGACCTTGTACCCGTTGTCGGCGGCCGGGTTGTGCGACGCCGTGACCATGACGCCGGCGTCGGCCTCGAGGCTGCGCACGGCGAACGAGAGCACCGGCGTCGGCAGCGGCGACGGCATCAGCAGCACCTCGATGCCCTGGGCCGTCATCACCGCGGCGGTGTCGCGGGCGAAGTCCACGGACCGGTGGCGGGCGTCGAACCCCACCACCACGCGTGGCCTGGTGCCACGCGGCAGCACCGAGAGCAGGTACGCGCCCAGGCCGCTCGCCGCGCCGATCACCACGGCCCGGTTCATGCGGTTGGGACCCGCCGCCATCGCCCCGCGCAGCCCGGCGGTGCCGAACTGCAGGGTGGCGGCGAAGCGGTCGCGCAGCTCGGCCTGGGCCTGCACCGCGCCGGGGGCGCCGCCCTGGGCACGCGCACGCAGGGCGCGCAGCTCCGCCTTGTCGACGTCGTCGACGTCGTCACGCTCCCATGCCTGCGCCGCGTCCAGGAGGGACTGCAGCGGGGCGTCGACCACGTCGGTCATCTCGGTCCTCCGAAGGGCTCACACGAGCTTGACGATCTGCGCGAGCAGGTCGCTGATGACGGGCCCGGCCTTGGCGCCCGCCTCCAGCACCTCCTCGTGCGACAGGGGGTGCGGGCTCACGCCCGCGGCCAGGTTGGTGACCAGCGACATGCCCAGCACCTCGAGGCCGCAGTGCCGGGCCGCGATCGCCTCCAGGCCCGTCGACATGCCCACCAGGTCGGCGCCCATGATCCCGGCCATCCGCACCTCGGCCGGGGTCTCGTAGTGCGGGCCGCGGAACTGGGCGTACACGCCCTCCGGAAGCGTCGGGTCCACCTGGTGGGCCAGCTGACGCAGTGCGGGGCTGTACAGGCCGGTGAGGTCCACGAACGTGGCGCCCTCGAGCGGCGACGTCGCCGTGAGGTTGATGTGGTCCTTGAGCAGCACCACCTGGCCCGGGCGCCACGAGACGTGCAGGCCGCCGCAGCCGTTGGTCAGCACCACCGTGGTCGCGCCCGTCGCCGCCGCCGTCCGCACGCCGTGCGCCACGCGCCGCACGCCGCGGCCCTCGTACAGGTGGGTGCGCGAGCCCAGCACCAGCACGTTGCGCGTCGAGCCGTCGGGCCGCTCCACCCGGATCGACCGCGTGGTCCCCACGTGCCCCACCACCGACGGCTTGGCGAACCCTGGGATCTCGTGCGACGGGATCTCCGCGACCACGTCGCCGATCAGCTCGGCCGCTCCGCCCCAGCCAGAACCCAGGACGAGGGCGATGTCGTGCCCCTCCACCCCGGACTTGCCGGCGATGTGCTCCGCGGCCGCACGCGCGACGTCGAACGGGTCGGTCGCCGGGTCGTCGAGATCGGGCACGGGAGCGGCGTTGCTGGTCATGGTCCGAGGGTATTCCAGGGGCTGGAACAATGTCGGCCGTGCGAGATGACACCCTGACCTCTCCTGCAGGCGACCCCCACCACGTGGTCATCCTGGGCGGCGGGCCCGGCGGCTACGAGGCCGCCCTGGTCGCCCGGCGCCGCGGCGCCCGCGTCACCGTGGTGGAGCGCCACGGGCTGGGCGGCGCGGCCGTGCTCACCGACGTCGTGCCCTCCAAGACGCTCATCGCCACCGCCGAGTGGCTCACCATCGCCGAGGCCGCCCCCGAGCTGGGCATCCGCGACGGCGGAGCGCGCTACGACGTCGACCTCGGCGCCGTGAACACGCGCGTGCTGGCGCTTGCCGCCGCGCAGTCGGCGGACATCCGCGCGCGGCTGGTGCGCGAGGGCGTCGAGGTGGTCACCGGGACGGGGCGGCTCGACGGGCCCGCGCGGGTCGTGGTCGCGACGGGTCAGGGCACCGAGACCGTGCTCGACGCCGACAGCATCCTGCTCGCGGTCGGCGCCACCCCGCGCATCCTCCCGACGGCGGTGCCCGACGGCGAGCGCATCCTCACCTGGACGCAGCTCTACCAGCTGCACGCGCTGCCCGAGCGGCTGATCGTCGTGGGCTCCGGCGTCACGGGCGCCGAGTTCGCCGGGGCGTACCACGCGCTGGGCTGCGACGTCGTGCTGGTCTCCTCGCGCGACCGCGTGCTGCCCGGCGAGGACGAGGACGCCGCCGCCCTGCTCGAGGACGTGTTCCGTGGCCGCGGCATGACGGTCATGTCGCGCTCGCGCGCGGCGTCGGCCGAGCGCACCGCGACGGGCGTGGCGGTGACCCTGTCCGACGGCCGCGTGGTCGAGGGGTCGCACGTGCTGCTCGCGGTGGGCGGCGTGCCGTCGACCGGCGGCCTGGGCCTCGAGGGGGCCGGCGTCGCGCTGAGCGAGTCCGGGCACGTCGTCGTCGACAAGGTGTCGCGCACCTCGGTGCGCGGCGTGTACGCCGCGGGCGACTGCACGGGCGTGCTGCCGCTCGCCTCCGTGGCCGCGCAGCAGGGCCGCATCGCGATGGCCCACGCGCTGGGCGACGCCGTCGAGCCGCTGCGCCTGGGCACGGTGGCGGCGAACATCTTCACCGCGCCGGAGATCGCGACCGTCGGCTACAGCGAGAAGCACCTCGCCGACCACGGCCTGCGGTACATCACCACCACGCTGCCGCTGGCCCGCAACCCGCGCGCCAAGATGCTGGGCATGCGCGACGGGTTCGTGAAGCTGTTCGCGCACCCCGAGGCCGGCGTGGTGCTGGGCGGCGTCGTGGTGGCCCCGCGGGCCTCGGAGCTGATCTTCCCCATCACGCTCGCGGTCGCGCACCGGCTCACGGTCGACGACGTCGCGGGGTCGTTCACCGTCTACCCGTCGCTCTCGGGGTCGGTGGCCGAGGGTGCGCGCGTGCTGCACGACCGCCTGATGCCGGACGGTGCGTAGGCTCGTCGGGTGCTGATCCGACTCACGCCCACCGAGGCCGTCGCGCTCGCCGCCATCGGCGGCCAGGGCCTGCCGCCCGTCATCACGTCCGTGGCCGCCGACGGCGGAACCGTGCGCGTGACCGCCGACCTGCGCAGGCTCGACGAGCTGCCCGGGCCGCTGCGACTCGCCGCCCGCCTGACCCCAGTGGTGCGGGCGGAGGTCCGCGTGCTCGGGTTCGCCGGCGGCGTGGCGACGCTGAGCGTCGGGATCAACGCGGGCGGGCTGCCCGTCGGCAAGCTCCTGGGGCTGCTCGCCGAACCGCTCGAGCGGCGCCTGGCGGCGAACGGGCTGCCGCGCGGCGCCGTCGACATCCGGTCGGACGGGACCGTCGCCGTCGACGTCGAGGCGCTGCTGGCCGAGAAGCTGCCCGGCCTGGACGTCACGGGCGTGGCGGTCGAGGGCGGCGAGGTCGTGGTCCACGCCTCCGTCGGCTAAGCCTCGAAAAGGGCCTGGCCCACGTACTCGCCGGGCCGCGGGCCGGGCGGCACCGCGAACAGGCCCGACCCGGTGTGCCGCAGGTACTCGCTCATCAGGTCGTTGCTCGCCAGTGCCGTCTGCATCGGCACGTACTGCGTGCCCGGGTCGCGCACGAACGCCAGGAAGAACAGCCCGGCGTCGAGGTGCCCGAGGCCGTCGGACCCGTCGGTGTAGTTGTAGCCACGGCGCAGCAGACGCGCGCCGCCGTTGCGCGACGGGTGCGCGAGCGCCACGTGCGACCTCGGGTCGATGAGCGGCTTGCCGTCCGACCCGGAGCGCGCGAAGTCCGGCTCGGTGGTCTCCTTGCCGCCCGACAGCGGCGCCCCGCTGCCCTTGGTGCGGCCGACGTTGGTCTCCTGCTCGTGCAGCGAGCCGCGGTCCCAGGTCTCGATGATCATGCGGATGCGCCGCGCCACCAGGTACGACCCGCCCGCGAGCCAGGCGGCGGCGGGGTCGTCGCCGGGGGCGACCCACACGTGCTCCGCCAGCGCCTTCGCGTCCTCCGCGACGATGTTGGCCGTGCCGTCCTTGAACCCGAACAGGTTGCGCGGTGTGGCCTGCGCCGACGACGTGCGCGACGTGCGGCCGTAGCCGAGCTGGCTCCAGCGCACCTGCGCGGTGCCGAACGCGAGACGAGCCAGGTTGCGGATGGCGTGCACGGCCACCTGCGGGTCGTCCGCGCAGGCCTGGACGGCCAGGTCGCCGCCCACGCGGGCGTCCTCGAGCATGTCGCCGGGGAAGTGCGGCAGGTCCTGGAGCGCCGCCGGGCGCCGGGCCGCGAGCCCGAAGCGGTCCGTGCCGTGCGCGTCCGTGAACAGCGACCGGCCGAAGCCGAACGTGATGGTCAGGTTGGCTGCCGTGAGGTCCTGCGCCTCGCCCGTGTCGTCCGGCGGGGCCTCATAGGGGCCGTCGTCGGGGCCGAGCTCGCCGGCGGGCAGGCCCCGCGTCATGCGCTCGGCGGCAGCCGTCCATGCCTGGAGCAGGGCGACGACGTCGTCGCGCGACGTCGTCGTGAGGTCGAACGTCGCGAAGTGCAGGCGGTCCTGGGCCGGGGTGACGATGCCGGCCTGGTGCGTGCCGTGGAACGGCACGACGTCGGTGGCCGTCGGCTCCGGAGGGCCTGAGACCGCCTTCGCTGTCCCGAACCCGCCCGCGAACCCGGCGGCGAGCGCGGCGAGGCCCACCCCGCCCGCGCCCAGCAGCGAGCGGCGCGAGACCCCGCCCTCGACCGCCGGGTCGGTGGTCACAGCACGACCGCCGACGCCAGCCTGCTCAGCGGCTCGCTCAGCGCGTCGACCGCGGCCGACAGCGCCTTGACCTGGTCCTGCGTCAGCGTCGTGTACGACACCCAGCCGCTGCCGTGCTGGTGCGCCGCGAGGAGCGCGGTGAGGTCCTTGAAGCGCGTGACCAGCTGCTGCTCCAGCTGCGGGTCCTTGGCGTGGACGACGTCCTGCAGGTCCTCGAACGCGACCTGCGCGCCCTCGACGTTGGCCTGGAAGTCGGACAGGTCGGTGTGCGACCAGATCTCCTCCTCGCCCGAGACCTTGCGGGTCGCGACCTCGTCGAGCAGCCCCTTGGAGCCGTTGGCGATGGTCGCGGCGTCGAGCGAGGTGGCGAAGTCCTCCGCGTGCACGCGCGTGTGCAGGTCCTGCGTGTCGGCCACGAGCTGGTCGCCGAACTGCGTGCGCTGGGCGGGCGTCAGGGCCGTGTAGGCGGTGCCGCCGTTGGCCGCGGGCTGGGGCGCCCACAGGTCCTTCTCCAGCAGGTGCCAGCCCGACCAGGTCTGCCCCTGCTCGACGTCGGCCTGCCGGGCGTCGAGGCGCGGGTCCAGGTCGCCGAACGACTCGGCGACGGGCTCGATGCGCTCGTAGTGCACGCGCGCCGACGGGTACAGGGCGCGGGCCTGCGCGTCGTCGCCGGCCTCGTAGGCCGCGACGAACTGCTGCGTGGCGGTGACCAGCTGGTCGGTCTGGTCGCGCACGTAGCCGACGTACGAGGCCGTGGCGGTGGCGAGCTGGTCGGCCTCGGAGCCCGTCGGGGAGGTGTCGGCGCCGGAGTCCGTCACGGTGAACGCCGTCTGGATGCCGTCGCCCACCATGCCGGGCTTGCACGCGGCGCGGTACGTGCCCGGCTTGGCCGTGACGACGAGCCTGCGCTCGAGCCCGGGGCCGATGTTCTCGATCTCGCCCACGATGCGCTTGCCGTCCGCGGCCAGCAGGTAGAACTCCGTCACGTCGTCGCCGGTGTTGCTGACCTGGAACACCACGTTGCCCGACGGGGCCGACGTCGCCGACAGCGTGCACTTGTCGGCGGTGCTGGTCACCGTGACCGTGCTGGGGCCGCCGTCCTTGCCGGTGCTGGCTGCGGCGGGGTCGTTGGGGGTGCAGCCGGCGGTCGCGAGCAGGGCGGCCAGGCCGAGCGCGGGCAGCACGAACGTCGGGGAGTACTTGCGAGGCACGGGGATCCTTCGAGGGGGAGGGTCGGCGGCGAGGTCAGGCGGCGACGGCGTGCGCCTGCGTAGGCGCGGGGGCGGCCGGGCGCGGCCGGGCGAACGCGGTCCGGACGAACAGGATCAGCGTGGGCACGGCGTACGCGACCCAGGCGATGGCCTGCAGCCACGTCGTGGCGGGCGAGAAGTTGAAGATGCCCTTGAGCAGGGTGCCGTACCAGGACGACGGCGGGACCTGCGCGGACACGTCGAACGCGAGGGAGTGCAGCCCGGGCAGCCAGCCGGCCTCCTGCAGGTCGTGGACGCCGTACGCGAGCACGCCGGCGGCGATGACGATGAGCACCAGGCCGGTCCAGGAGAAGAACGTCTTGAGGTTGAGCCTCACCGCCCCGCGGTACACCAGGTAGCCGAGGCCGATCGCCACGACCAGGCCCAGCACGGCGCCGAGCAGCGGGTCGGTGGTGTGCCCGGTGGCCTGCGCGCCCGCCCAGAGGAACAGCGCGGTCTCGAGGCCCTCGCGCCCGACGGCCAGCATCGCCATGATCGCCACGGCCCACTTGCCGGCGTCGACGGCGTCGTCGAGCTTGTGCTGCAGGTTGCCCTTGAGGAACCGGGCCGTCTTGCCCATCCAGAAGATCATCCAGGTGATCAGCGCGACGGCGAGGATCGACAGGGTGCCGCCGATGCCCTCCTGCACGTCGTCGTCCAGGCCACGCGGCCCAAACGTCAGCAGCGCGCCGAACCCGAGCGAGACCACGACGGCGACGCCGATGCCGAGCCACAGCTGGGGGAGGCGGTCGCGGCGGTCCGACTTCACCAGGTAGGCGACCAGGATCCCGACGACCAGCGCGGCCTCGAGGCCCTCGCGGAGCCCGATGAGGAAGTTGGCGAGCATGTCTCTCCTGGGGTTCGGGACCGTCGTGGTCCGGTGCGTCCGGCGCCCAGGTCAGGTGAGGCTCACCTAAGACGACGCCAGGACGGCACGCTATACCGGCCACCGGGAATTCGGCAACACCCGTGTGTGGTAAATGGGACTGGCCGTTCTAGGGCCTGCGTCGTCGCAGGTCAGGGGTCAGCTCGTGGCGTCGAGCAGTGCCCACAATGCGGGCAGGGCCGCCTCGAAGGGAGGCAGCAGCGTGTACGAGCCGAGGTCGTCACGCGGCACCCAGCGCACGTCCACGCTCTCGCGGTCCGTCACGACGGGCTCCACGCGGGCGCCGTCCGCGACGACGGCGACCACGGTGGTGTAGCTCCACACGCCGTGGTCGAGCACGTGCGTGGCCACCACGCGGACCGCCGCCGGGTCGATGCCGGCCTCCTCGGCCGACTCGCGCAGCGCACCCGTCACGGCGTCCTCGTGCGACTCCAGCGCGCCGCCCGGCACACCCCACGTGCCGCCGTGGTGCGACCAGTCGGCACGGTGCTGCAGCACGACGTCGACGCCACCGCCGGGCAGGCGCCGGGTCAGCATCAGGCCGGCCGCGCCGTACAGGCCCCAGTGGCGGTGCGGCTCCGCGGGCACGCCGTCGGGCGCGAACGTGCACTCGACCCAGCCGTCGCCGTCGTGGTGGTGCGAGACGCGCGGGGCGGGCACTGGGGTGGGCACGCGGCCAGGTTACCGGCGACGATGGTGGCAGCGCTCGATCCCGACGTCCCGAAGGAGAGTCGTCATGGCCCTGGACATCACGGTGCGCACCGTCCCCGCCGTCCACGTCGCCCTGCTCACGCGGAAGGCGCCCGGGTTCGGTCCCGAGCACGTCGGACCCGTCGTCGGGCCGATGTTCCCGGAGGTCGCGGGGCGGGTCGCGCAGGCCGGCGTGGCCGTCGACGGCCCGCCGCTCGCGGAGTACGCCGCCGACGAGTCCGGCGACGGGTCGGGCGCGCTCGTCACCGTCGCGTTCCCGGTCCCGGTGTCGACGACGGCGGTGCCCGGCCTGGAGGTCGACACGCTGCCCGGCATCGACCAGGCCGCGGTGACCGTCTACCACGGCGCGATGACGGGCATCGGCGAGGCCTGGACGGCCTTCATGGACCGCCTCACGGCCGACGGGTACGTGCTCACGGGAGCGTGCCGGGAGGTCTACCTCTCGGAGCCGGGCGTCCCGGAGTCGGAATGGGACACGGAGCTGATCCAGCCGGTGACGGCGAGCTAGCGCCCGTGCCCGCGAGATAGAGCCCGTGCCCGCGAGATAGAGCCCGACGGCGCGAGATAGAGCGAGTGACCGCGAGATAGTGCGCCGTCGGGCTCTATCTCGCGTGCATCCGCTCTATCTCGCAGGGCTGGGTTCTATCTCGCGCCGTCGCGCTCTATCTCGCCCGGAACGGCTCTATCTCGCGGGTGGGTCAGACGATCTCGCAGATCGGCGCGCCCGCCGTGACCGAGTCGCCCGGGGCCGCCGCCAGCGACTGGACCGTGCCCGCGCGGTGGGCGAGCAGCGGCTGCTCCATCTTCATGGCCTCGAGCACCACGATCAGGTCGCCCTCGGCCACCTGCGCGCCCTCCTCGACGGCCACCTTGACGATGGTGCCCTGCATGGGCGAGGTCAGGCTGTTGCCGGTCGGGGCGCCCGCGCGGGCACCGGGACGGCGGCCCGCCGGACGTCGGCCGGCCGCGCCGCGCGCGTTCGCGGTGCGGGCGCGCCCGGCCGCGACGCCGAGCCCGGCCGGGAGCACCACCTCGAGGCGACGCCCGCCCACCTCGACGACGACGCGCTCGGCCTGCGGCTGCAGCTCCTCGTCCTCGTCGTCGGGCGTGCTGGGGGCGGCGGGTGCGAGCGTGGCCAGCACGTCGGCGAACTCGGTCTCGATCCAGCGGGTGTGGACCTTGAACGGCTGCGTGGGGTCGGCGGGCACGTAGTCCGCGGCCTGGAGCACGGCGCGGTGGAACGGCACCACGGTGGGGATGCCCTCGACCTCGAGCTCGCGCAGCGCGCGACGGGCGCGCTCCACGGCCTGCGTGCGCGTGGCGCCCGTGACGATGAGCTTGGCGATCATCGAGTCGAAGTTGCCGGAGATCGTGTCGCCCTCGACCACGCCGGTGTCGACGCGCACGCCGGGGCCGGTCGGCCAGCGCAGCGTGGAGATGCGGCCGGGGGCCGGCAGGAAGCCCGCGGCCGGGTCCTCGCCGTTGATGCGGAACTCGAGGGAGTGCCCGCGCACGGTGGTCGACTCGTAGCCGAGCGCCTCGCCGTCGGCGATGCGCAGCTGCTCGCGCACCAGGTCGACGCCCGTGACCTCCTCGGTGACGGGGTGCTCCACCTGGAGGCGGGTGTTGACCTCGAGGAACGAGATGGTCCCGTCGAGCCCGACCAGGAACTCGCACGTGCCGGCGCCGACGTACCCGGCCTCGCGCAGGATCGCCTTGGACGCGCGCTCGAGCTCGGCGTTCTGGGCCTCGGTGAGGAACGGCGCGGGCGCCTCCTCGACCAGCTTCTGGTGGCGGCGCTGCAGCGAGCAGTCGCGCGTCGAGACGACGACGACGGTGCCGTGCGCGTCGGCGAGGCACTGCGTCTCCACGTGGCGCGGCCGGTCGAGGTACCGCTCGACGAAGCACTCGCCGCGGCCGAACGCCGCGACGGCCTCGCGGACCGCGGACTCGTAGAGCTCCTCGATCTCCTCGAACGTGCGGGCCACCTTGAGGCCGCGGCCGCCGCCGCCGAACGCCGCCTTGATGGCGACCGGCAGGCCGTGCTCGCGGGCGAACTCCACGACCTCGTCGGCGCCGGTCACCGGGTCCGGCGTGCCCGGGACCAGCGGGGCGCCGGCGCGCAGCGCGATGTGGCGGGCGCTCACCTTGTCGCCGAGCGACTCGATGGCGGCGGGGGGCGGGCCGATCCAGACGAGGCCGGCGTCGATGACGGCCTGCGCGAACGCCGCGTTCTCGGAGAGGAACCCGTACCCGGGGTGCACGGCGTCGGCGCCGGAACGCTTGGCGACGTCGAGCAGCTTCGCGACGTCGAGGTAGGTCTCCTGGGCCCGGCTGCCCCCGAGGGCGAACGCCTCGTCGGCGAGGCGGACGTGCAGGGCCTGGCGGTCGGGATCGGCGTACACCGCGACGGACGCGATGCCGGCGTCGGCGCACGCGCGCGCGACACGGACGGCGATCTCGCCGCGGTTGGCGATGAGGACCTTGGTGATGGGCACGGCTCACCGTAACGCGTGGGTGATGCGCGCCACCGGCCCCGTCCGCGCCAACGCCCCCGGGGAGCGTTTGGAGGAATCCGCAAACGGTCCCGTCAGGCGCGCAGGTCCCGGAACGGCACGTCGATCTCCTCGAGCAGCTCGCGCAGCAGCGGCAGCGAGATGCCGACCACGCCGTGGTGGTCGCCCTCGATGCGCTCCACGTACGGGCCGCCGATCCCGTCGACCGTGAACGCGCCCGCCACGTTGAGCGGCTCGCCCGTGGCCACGTAGGCGGCGATCTCGTCGTCGTCGATGTCCGCGAAGTGCACCGTCGTGGACGACGTCGCGCCCAGCGTGGCGCCGGTGCCCCCGGCCGCGGCGTCGCGCAGGTCCACCACCCAGTGGCCCGTGTGCAGCACGCCCGCGCGGCCGCGCATGGCCTGCCAGCGGGCGACGGCGTCGGCGGCGTCCCGCGGCTTGCCCAGGATCTCGCCGTCGAGCTCCAGCATGGAGTCGCAGCCGACGACGACGGCGTCGCCCACCTGGGCGCCCAGCATGTCGGCCGTGGCCTCCTCGTCCTCGACGCGGCGCGCCACGTCCTCCGCCTTGGCCTGCGCGAGCACCAGCACGGCGTCGGCGGGCTCGAGGTCGCCGAAACGCTCGCGCGCGGCAGCGAGGACGGCGTCCTCGTCGACCCCGGAGACGACGACGGTGGGCGTCACGCCCGCGGCACGCAGCGTGGCGAGCCGGGCGGGGGACTGGGAGGCAAGGACGACATGAACGGAGGCCACGGCGCCCACCCTAGGTCAGACGAGCCCCAGCTCCCGGGCACGCACGCCCGCCTGGAACCGCGACGTCGCGCCGAGCGCGTCCATGAGCTCCGCGACCCGGCGCCGGTACGTGCGCACGCCCAGGCCCAGCGTGCGGGCCGCGGCCTCGTCCTTGGCGCCCTCGCTGAGCAGGTCCAGCACGCGCGGGGCCAGCTCGCGGATCTCCGCGATGCCCGCGTCGAACACGTCGAGGTCCGACGCCGACCGCCACGCCGCCTCGAAGAGCGACGCGACGCCCTGCACGGCCTGGGGCGTCGTCAGGATCGTGTATGTGCGCTGACCGGCCACGACGTCGCCCATGAGCACCGCCACCCGGTCGTCGAAGATCATCGTCTCGTTGATCTCGTCGGCCGTGACCCGGATCTGCGCGCCGAGCCGGTCCCGGCGCCGGCGCAGCGCCTGGGCCGCCACGGGGTCGAGCAGAACCCCCGCCCGGTAGATCTTGCGCACCCGGGCGCCCGGGGCGTGCTCGACGCCGTCGTCGCCGATCTCGTCCGTGAGGCACCCCAGGCGCCACGTGGCCAGCGCCCCGGCCGCGCAGGCGATGTCCGTGGCCTGCGTGAATAGCGGGGAGATGCGGCGGAACAGCTCGTTCGGGCCCTGGACCACGACGACGGACTCGTCGGTGCGTGTGCGGGACGGCATGCCTCGAGTCTGCACCCGCGAGCGCCCGCGCGTGGCAGGTTGCTGCCAACGCGCGAGCCCGGCGCCCGCCGCGGACCACAGTGGCCGCATGACCACGAACACGCTCACCGCACCCGCCGCGGCCGCCGGCACCTGGCAGCTCGGCGACCTCACCGTCAACCGCATGGGCTTCGGCGCGATGCGCCTGGGCGGCATGCCCTGGGACCCGCAGCCGCGGTCCCGCGAGGGCGCCCTCGGCGTGCTGCGCCGCGCCGTCGAGCTGGGCGTCAACCTCATCGACACCTCGGCGTTCTACTTCACGCCCCTGCGCTCCTCCAACGAGCTCATCTCCACGGCCCTCCAGCCGTACGACGACGACCTCGTGATCGCCACCAAGGTGGGCCCCGGGCGCTCGCGGACCGGCGAGTTCGAGGACTACGCCCGCCCCGACCAGCTGCGCGAGCAGGTCGAGGAGAACGTGCGCCAGCTCGGCCGTGACGGCCTCGACCTCGTCTACCTGCGCTGGGGCCACGGCCACGGCAAGGCCGAGGGCTCGATCGCGGAGCACCTCGGCGCCCTCGCCGACCTGCGCGACGCCGGCCTGATCCGCCACCTGGGCGTCTCGAACGTCACCGCCGACCAGCTCCGCGAGGCCCTGACGGTCGCGCCGGTCGTCGCCGTCGAGAACCGGTACGGCCTGGACAACCGGCAGGACGACGACATCGTGGCGCTCACCGGCGAGCACGGCGTCGCGTTCGTGCCGTTCTTCGCGATGGCGGGGCGCGCGCCGGGAGAGGCGCCGTCGGCCGAGGCGCAGGCCCTCGACGACGCGGTCGCGGCGGTCGCTGCGGCCCACGAGGCGACGCCGTCGCAGGTGCGTCTCGCCTGGACCCTGCACCAGGGCACCCACGTGCTGGCCATCCCGGGCACGGGCGACCCGGCCCACCTGGAGCAGAATGTCGCGGCGGCGTCGCTGCGCCTGACGCCGCAGGAGCTGGCGACGCTGGCGTGAGCACCCTCCCGCTCAGCCCAGCAGCAGCGCCGCCGTCAGCAGCACCAGCGGGCTCGCCAGCGTGGTGATGAGGATCGTGTCGCGGGCCAGGATCTCGCCCGTACGGAAGCGGGACGCGTAGTTGTACACGTTTTGCGCCGTCGGCAGGCCGGCCAGCAGCACCGTCGTCAGCACGGCAGTGTCGTCGAGCCGGAAGGCCCACCTGGCCAGCGCGAACGCCACCACCGGCATCAGCGCGGCCTTGATGAGCGCCGACGTCGCGGCCGCGCGGCGCGCCGACCCGCGGCGCAGCGGCCGCGACCCGTGCATCGACATCCCGAACGACATGAGCATCATCGGGATGGCGGCCCCGCCCAGGATCACGAGGGGCTCGTTGACGACGGCCGGCACCGTCCACCCGAACCCGCTCACCAGGGCGCCGGCGAGCGAGGCGAGGATGATCGGGTTGCGCACCGGCTGCAGCAGCACGAACCTCCACGACAGCCGCCCGCTGGTCTGCGCGTCGAGCACCAGCAGCGTGATCGGCGCGAACACCAGCAGCTGCAGCAGCACCACGGGCACGGCCGCCGACGCGTTGCCCAGCACGTAGGCCGCCACCGGCAGGCCGATGTTGTTGGAGTTCACGTACCCGGCCGCGACGGCGCCCACGGTCGCCTCGGACGGCGTCACCCGCAGCCGCAGCCGGTCGACCAGCAGGAACACCCCGGCGCAGATCACCGCCGCCGCGGCCTGCACCAGCAGCGGCGCCGAGAGCAGCGCGCCCAGGTCGGCCTTGGCGATGACCGTGAACAGCAGCGCCGGGATCGCGACGAAGAAGCCGATCCGGTTCAGCGCCTCCTGCGCACCAGGCCCGCCGATGCCGAACCGGGCGCACACGTACCCCGCCGCCACGACGACGGCGATGATCGCGAAGCCGGTGAGGATCCCGGTCAGGCCAGCGCCTGACGCAGCACGTCCAGGCCCACCGACCCGAGCGAGAGGGCCCGGGCGTGGAACGCCTTGGCGTCCCAGGCGTCGCCGGCGGCCGTGCGTGCCTCGTCGCGCGCCTGCTCCCACAGCCGCTGGCCCACCTTGTACGCGGGCGCCTGGCCGGGCCAGCCCAGGTAGCGGTTGTACTCGAACCGCACGAACTCCTCGGCCATGTTGACGTTGCTGCGCAGGAACGGCCACGCCTTCTCGGCGTCCCAGGTGCCGCCGCCCCACTCCTGCGGGGCCTCGAGGCCCAGGTGCACGCCGATGTCGAAGACGACGCGGGCGGCGCGCATGCGCTGCGCGTCGAGCATGCCCAGGCGGTCGCCCGGGTCGCTGAGGTACCCGAGCTCGTCCATGAGCTTCTCGGCGTACAGGGCCCAGCCCTCGCCGTGGCCCGAGACCCAGCACATGAGCCGGCGCCACGAGTTGAGGGTGTCGCGCGCGACGACGGCCTCCGCACACTGCAGGTGGTGGCCCGGCACGCCCTCGTGGAACACCGTCGTCTTCTCGCGCCACGTGCCGAACTCGGTCACGCCCGGCGGCACCGACCACCACATGCGGCCGGGGCGGGAGAAGTCGTCCGACGGCGGCGTGTAGTAGATCCCGCCGTTCTGCGTGGGGGCGATCATGCACTCGATGGTGCGCACCGGGCCCGTGATGTCGAAGTGCACGCCGTCCAGGTCGGCGATCGCCTGGTCGGCGGTCTGCTGCATCCAGGCGCGGAGCTCGTCCGTGCCGTGGAGCTGGTAGCGCGGGTCGCCCTCGAGCGTGGCGACGGCGTCCGCCACCGTGGCGCCCGGGCCCGCGATCTCGCGCGCGACGGCGGTCTGCTCGGCCACGATCCGCGCCAGCTCTTCGACGCCCCACGCGTACGTCTCGTCGAGGTCGACCGTGGCGCCCAGGAACTGGCGGGAGAACAGCGAGTACCGCTCGCGCCCGACGGCGTCCGCCTCGGGGGCCCGCCCGGCGAGGTCGCCCTCCAGGAAGTCGGCGAGCTTCGCGTAGGCCTCGCGGGCCGCCGTGGCGCCGTGCTCGAGCTCCTTGCGCACCAGCGAGCAGGCCGCCGAGTCGTCCAGCACCGACGTCGCGTCCTTGCCGTGCACGAACTCGCTGAAGAAGCTCGTTCCGCCAGCCAGCTCGCGCGCCTGCGTGACGCCCTCGCGCACCTGGCGGATCGCCGGGACGTTGCCGCGGCGCGCCGCCTCCGCGAGCGACGCGATGTACCCGTCGACGGCGCCCGGCAGCAGGTTGAGGCGGGAGGCGATGTTCTCCCACGCCTCGACCGTGCCCGTGGGCATGACGTCGAAGACGTCCCGCAGGTTCTGCAGAGGGGAGGCGATGACGTTGAGGTCGGCCAGCGGCTCGCCGGCCTCGTGCAGCTCGAGGGCCAGGCCGAGGCGCTCGCGCATCGCCGCGAGGGTCACGCGGTCGACGTCGTCGGCCGGCGTGAGCCCGTCGAGCTGCGCGAGCGTGGCGCGGTCCAGGTCCGCCCGGGCCTCGTGGCCCGCGGGGGACAGGTCCGTCATGAGGTGGTCGTAGCCCGGCACGCCGATCGAGGTGGCCTCGAGCGGGTCGAGCTCGGCGACCTTCGCGACGTAGGCGTCGGCGGCGGCGTCGATGGCGGACTGGGGGCGCGGGGTGGGGGCCTGGGTCACGGTGCGACCCTACTCACCGCTGTGGCGGGCGCCACGGGAATCGACGCGTCGAGGCTCGTGCAGCGCGCGGCGCGGGTCGCCCGAGCCGGCCGGTCACCCGAGCCGTGGCACGGGACCGCTCGCCGGCACGGCGGGCAGCGCCAGGAACGGCTTGGTGGTCTCCGACAGGGGTGCGTACCCGGGGCTCGTACCCGTGACGGTGACGCTGACGAGCTTCCCTGCGGCGCTCGGCGGCACCACGAACGTGCTGGAGGTGGTCGACGACCACACCTGCCCGCCCACTCGCCACACGAACGTCGTCGTCGCAGGCCACGGTGTCCACGAACCGATGTCGACGGTGAGCGTCTGCCCGACAACAGGTACGCCGGAGATGCGCGGCCGGGAACCCGTGAAAGTGGCAGGCGTCACCACGACCGTCCGCTCGAGAGTGGCAGGCAGAGCGCCGAACCCGCCGTCGAACGTGAACGTGAGCTGGTGCGTACCCGGCAGCAGCAGGTCTGAGCGGAGCGGGAGCTGGCCCGACGTGACGTCCGCGACGCCGATGTCCTGCCCGTCGGTCGCGACGCGTACGTACCCGCGCGGAACCAGCTCTTCCGCCGTGACCTTGAAGGGGAAGGAGCTGGGCCGCGCGTCGTAGGCCCAGGTCTCGGGGACGTCGGCAGCCAGCGTGCTGACCGCGGGCTCAAGGACGGTGATCGTGCCCGACCAGTCGGCCTCGACCGGGGTTTCCCAGACATAGCCGTACGTACCGTAGGAGAAGTGTGCCGTGTACGTCCCAGGGCTGAGACCAAGGATGCTGAGGCACTCGTAGCCGGTGGTGCCTCCGCCGATGGTCTTGGTGGGTTGCTCGTCCACCGACACCTCGAACCCGCCTCCCCACCAGAGCGGCGACCCGTCGTCGCTCACGACCTGCAGGCAGAGCGTGTCGGGCGACGTCGCCCGCCACGTCGAGGAGCCCGAAGTCACTACGTGGACGGGGCTGGGCCCGCCGATGTCCAGGTCGGTCGCGGCAGCCGTGGTCGTGAAGGGTGAGCCGTGGAACTCGGCCGTGAGACGAAAGGGGCCGGGCGGCGTGCTCTGGCCCTGCAACGGCCCGACCTGGGGGAAGCCCAGCGGGGCCGCGTCGGGCGACACGGACGTCCACTGTTGGACGCGCGTCTGCCCCGCGGGGTCAGCAAGCGTGACCAACGCCGATCCTGGGGCCTGCTCGCCGTCGTCCATGACTGCGTTGACGTGGACGACCAGCCCGTCCGTCACGCGGAGCGGCCGCCCCACCGGCCGGTCGACATCCACGGAGGCGACGACCGGGATCGGGTCGCCCGCCATGATCGTCCAGCCCACGTCACCGACGAGGTCGACGGCGGAGAAGACCGCGCGGTCCGCGGGGACGACGGGTGGGACGTTGCTCGCGGGCAGACCCCAGCGCAGCAGCGTCCCGTCGTCGAGGGTGGCGGCGCCCACGCCGGGGCCGGTCGCCGCGAGGGACACGACGTGGCGGCCCGCCGGCACGGCCGGCGGGGCGCTGCCGCCCAGCGAGACGATGCGGGCGCCGGCGGGGACGGCGAGCGCGGGGCCGCGGCGCCGCCCCCCCCCCCCGCAACTCCTCCCCCCCGGGGGCCGCGG